>VRUJ01000021.1:69570-70325 GCA_019456165.1 Chloroflexota bacterium | reverse complement strand
GAATCTAAGGTATGATCCTTTTAGCGAGCCATAGACTTATTCAACTCTTGTTCGACTTACCATAGTCTAATGGAGCGACTAGAAGGAGCGAAGAATCTCGAAGAAAGCGGTAACTTTCCGCTCCCGATTCCTCATTGTTTAGTGACGCATATTCGCGAGACTCTTCGCTGCGGTCAGAGCGACACACATTGCGAAGGAGCGGCTCTCTGGCCTGCCTCGACACCACAACAAAGCAATTCATTCACCAGGCGGCAAATCAAAGAGAGCATACCAGATATTCAACGTACCGTCACGGCTCGAAACCCACGTCAGCCAATAAGTGCCATCGGCGGCCAGCAGAGCTTTCGGCGAATAATCCGAAGCCCGGTCGTGGGTGATCTGGTAAAACAGTCCCGGCTGTGAGGAGTATGGCCGCACAGCTAGGATGTTGCCCATCGGGTCGGTGCGTGAGCTGGTCCAGAAGAACAGATGGGATCCCCCCGGCTCTTCAACCTGGTGCGGTACAATGTCCACTTCTCGGTCTGTGGTCAACCTATCTGGGGAACTCCACTCGAAGCCATCCGGCGAAGTGGCTGAGTACATCTCTGTGTTCGGGTCGCCAAACACCGCGGACCATTCCTGGCCCTCCTCGAAGTCATAGCCAGTCCAGCTTAGCCTCAGCTCCCCATCCGGTCCTTCAACCAAATGGGGGAAATCCTCGTTGTCAGGGCTGTTAATTGCCAGAGAGTAGGGCTCGCTCCAGTTAGTCCCATCTC
>VRUJ01000021.1:0-69470 GCA_019456165.1 Chloroflexota bacterium | reverse complement strand
CAGAATATAACATCCAGATATCCCTGTTACCGGAACTGTCGGAGGAATATGCCAGCCATAAAGTACCATCTGTGGTCAAGCTATCTGGGACGCTCCACTCAAAGCCGTCCGGTGAGGTGGCTGTGTACATCTCTGTGTTCGGGTCGCCAAACACCGCGGACCATTCCTGGCCCTCCTCGAAGTCATAGCCTGTCCAACTAAGCCTCAGCTCCCTATCCGGTCCTTCAACCAAATGGGGGAAATCCTCATTATTAGCGCTGTTGAGCTCCAATGAGTAGGGTTCGCTCTAGTTAGTCCCATCTCCAGAATATAACATCCAGATATCCCTGTTACCGGAACTGTCGGAGGAATATGCCAGCCATAAAGTACCATCTGTGGTCTGAAGCAACGCGGGCGCCCAATCCCAGCCGGAAAAGGTAGTCATCTGCTGCATAGCAGACCAGTTTAGTCCGTCGTTGGAGTGCGACAGCCAGATATCAAAGTTGCCCGAGCGGGTGGAGAACCAGGCGGCGTAGAAGCTGCCGTCCGCGGCTTGCAAAAAGGTCACGTAGAAATGGTCGCCCGGCATGTTCTGGGTGATCTGCACGGGATCGCTCCAGGATTGCCCGTCCAGAGATTTTGCATACCATAAATGGGCTTCATTCTGGCCGGCTCTATCCATCCAGGCGATGTAGATATAGCCGTCCTGACCCTGGAAAATGGAGGGGTCTTCGGCCCCAGAGTCGCTGAAAGTCAGCTGCTTGGCCTCGATCTGAATTTCCTGGACCTGAACCGCGTTCTCCTCGCCACCAGCCGAATCCCCCGCATCCCCATCGTTAGGTTGAGATTCTTCGCAGGCAAATGCCAACAGGCCGAGTATCAAAAAGAAGGCCAGAGCGTGGCGTTTGGGTTTTAGCGTTTTCGTTGGAGCGCGTTTCTGCATTGGAATAGCCATGTTTTCATCCTTGGGATAAAGAGAGCGTAGTATTCAGTTTATAGGGAATCTGGGGGCTTTGTAAAGGGGAAAAAGTGAAACTTGCGAATTTATTAGGTTGAAAGCGTGGATGTCATTCTGAATCCCTACGAGGAGTGAAGAATCTCGAAGAATGTAGTAACTTTCCGCCAGTTTCCTCTACGTATATTGACGCATATACGCGAGACTCTTCGCCGCACTCAGACCTGTCCTGAGCGCAGTCGTAGGAGCGACAATAAGAGATTAACGGTTAATTCTCAAATATCTCGTGGTAGCCGCGGTCCAGTTCGTCGTCGCTCAGGTGCGCGTAGCGCTGGGTGATCTGGATATTCTTGTGCCGCGCCAATTCCTGGGCCAGCTTTAGGTTGCCGCCCGAGCCTTGCAGCACCGCGGTGACGAAATAATGCCGGAAGGAGTGCGGCGTGATCGTGCCCACCGCCTGCTCCCCCAAACACTGCCTGACGCGGCGTGTGATGATGTTGCGCCCAGTGGTGGCCGTCATCGGTTTGACCAGCTTGCCCGCGCCGCGGTCATGACGTGCGAAGAGGGGCATCGAACTCAACGGCCCATTGAACTGCCCCCCCAATTCGCTGCGCAGGCGCATGTATGTGTTGACCGCCTGGAGAGCGCGCGATGAAAAACGCACCACCGCTTGCTGGTCGCCTTTGCCGATGATGATGGCGCGGTATTCTTTCCAGTCCACGTCGCCGCGGCGTAAGCCGGTGGCCTCGCTGACGCGCAAACCCGTGTCTGCCAGAGTTAGGATGAAGGCCCGGTCGCGGTAATTGATCAGCCTGAAGGTGTCGCTCGAAACAGGCAGGCTGTGCATTTCAGCGGCGTAATCGATCAGCTTCTCGATATCGTCACGTGGGAACTGGGGCAGACGTTTGCCCGGCTTGCGGGTGCGCGTCTTGACCAACAGGCGCAAGCGTTCCAGATTGATATCGCTCAACTCCTCGGCCACCAGATATTGGTAGAAGCGGGAGATGGCCACGGTATAGAGCTGCTCGGTGGCGGGGGAGAAATCTTTTAGTGCGTTCAGAAACCCGCTGATCTCCTGCGTACCCAGGTCCGCGGTAGGAGTCTGGTCGGGAGGCAGCTGCCTGTCCTCCAGCAGAAGGGAAAATGAGCTTAAGGCGTTCTTATAACTGCGCGCCGTATTGTCGCTGCGCGAGAGTGCGATCAATCCCAAGAAGTCGATCATCGCCTGGGTGATGCTGATATCTTTGGTCACCTGCATGAGGCAAGTATATATCAGATTTGAACTGATTAGGGGTTACGCTAAGCCTTGAAAATAAAGTCCAGGGCGTGCAGCAAGCGTTCTTCAAAATTGGCGGGGTACTCGTGGGCCAGGTCAATGTGTTCTTCAAGCTCGCAGGTGATGCCGTTGGCATTAAACTTCTCTACCAGCTCGCGGATGTTCTTGTGGGGGATGGTAGTATCCGCCTGCCCGGTGATGATCACGCCGCGCAGCCCGCGCCCTTTGGCCTGTTCGATAAAGGGATCCCACTCTTCTATGTCATCCATGAATGGCCCCCCTGGTCCTAGCAAGATGAAGCCCTGAGCCGGGATACGTCCGCTGAGAGCCAGCCACAAAGCTATTTCCGCGCCCATCGAAAATCCGGCCAGCACAGTGCGCTGCAAGTCCAGGTTGTAATTGTCGGGCAGCTTTGCATAAAGGGCTTCAACCTCCTTGGCGGAGGATTCGTGTTCCGGCCAGAAATAAGCCCCCGCCCACATCACATCGCTGGATTGAGGTAGCGCAGTCAGCCAGCCGTTGTTGGCCGCAGCCGTCCAATGTTCGAGGTTAGCCTGGGCGCTGTCTGTGTTGCCGTGCAGGAAAAACATCAAAGGGCAGGGGTCGTCCTCTTGGCCGCATTTCCCTTCAGGCCGCACGACAAGTATAGGCAGTGCGTCGGTAGGATCATTCTGCTGCATCTTTAAGGAGATATCGGCCAGGCGCTCAAATTCGGCGTCGTTTTGCAGCGCTTCCAGAGAGGGGCTTTCCCGTAAAAGCGCCTCGCCGTACCAGGTGCCTGAGGCAAGGACGTCCTCCAGGATTTGGTTAGTCAGGGTGTGGTTTTCAAGGCGCGCCGCCAGGCACATGCGCCAGTATTGCAGCAGAGGATCTTCCTTGGGGAACTTGCCCACGAAGCCGTCCGAAAATTCCAGACCCTCAACATAGGTCTGCTTAGTGAAATGCTCCCGGATTTGGCTGGCAAATTCATCAAATGTGATTTCGGGTGAAGGAGGCGTATTCATAATCATCTTACTATACCAAAATAATGCTGCCTTTGGTTCATTTTTGTGCTCACCTTGCGCCCCACACAATTCGCTGGTATCCTTTGGGTGGAGGAATTCATCTCTTAATGTAACTAATAAGAATAGCGACCAAAGATGTTCGGACTATGAGCTTACCCGACTAATGACTATGGGACTACCAGACTAACTAGACTACAATGTATATCGCGATCGAAGGTGTAATTGGCGTCGGCAAGACGACATTGGCGCGTTTGCTGCAACCCAGCTTTGATGCCGAGATCCAGATGGAGGTTTTTGAAGAGAACCCCTTCCTGGCAAATTTTTACGAAGATAGAGAGCGCTACGCATTTCAGACACAAATTTTCTTTTTACTTAGCCGCTATCACCAACAGCGACAGGCGGTGAAACAAACGCTAAAGGCCGGCCGCAATCTGATCATGGATTACACATTTGCGAAGGACGCCCTCTTTGCCCAGGTCAATTTAGAGGGGGACGAGTTAAAGATGTACCACCGCGTGCACGATGCTTTGGGGGAGAAGATCACCTTGCCTGACCTGGTGGTTTATCTACAGGCAGATGCAAGTGTGCTCATGCAGCGCATCACCCAGCGCGACCGTCCTTATGAACGCAATATGCAGGTCGAATATATCGAATTGTTGAACGAGGCATACAATGCATTTTATTCAGATCAGCATGATAGCACGCATACACTGACTATCGAATGCGGCGAGCTAGACTTTGTAGGCCATGCTGAACATTTGAATTTGATAGAGAATCGTGTCAAGCAGGCTTTGAAGCTGGTCCCTTTTCAGTCTGAGCTGCCGCTCGAGGTTTCAGGGGAAGATTAGATAATATGCGCATCACACAGGAGTTGCTGCTAAAAATCGCGGATGATACGGTAGCAGAGCGCACTGAGGCTGATCCCGAAATCATCTCGGCATATCTACACGGAGCAGTTTTAGAAAAGATGCCTCTATTGGGCGGTACTGCGGATATCGATATGGTGTTTGTACATGCTAACGGGGAAGAAAAACGCGAGATCGTGCGCCTGACGGATGAGGTGCACTTAGACATCAACCATCACCCAAAGAGCAAATATGAGGCCGCCCGTTCCTTACGCGCGGTTCCCTGGTTGGGCTCAACTATATATTATTGTAAGATCCTCTACGACCCGAAACATTTCTTAGATTTCACCCAGGCAAGTGTGCGCGGCCTATTTGACCGCTCTGATACTGTGTTGAGCCGCGCTGAACCCTGGCTGACGGAAGCTAGGCAAATGTGGCTGAAGTTTAACTCCCAGGTTCCAAAATCTGGGACAGTCCAAATCACGCAGTATTTACAGGCTTTAGAGCGCATCGCTAATGCAGTCGCATCCTTGAATGGCCCGCCTCTAACAGAACGGCGTTTTCTACTAGATTTTCCGGCCAGGGCAGAAGCGCTTGGGCACGCGGGCCTGTCCGCTGGGTTAATAGGTTTGCTAGGCGCTTCGGATTTGGATAGTGCCAAGATGACTGCCTGGGTACCTGCCTGGGAAGCAGCTTACGCAGCAGCCGCAGAGTTGGATAGCAACTCCGCAGAATTGCATCTACACCGCTTGCCGTATTACCAACGCGCGATTGAGGCTATCCTTGCAGGGGAAAGACCGCAAGCTGCTTTGTGGCCGTTATTGCGCACCTGGACCCAAGCTGTTAGTTTGCTGCCTGAGGATAAGGAACATATATCCGCGTGGACAGATGCATTTGACCAACTCAATTTGTTGGGAAAACATATTGAGGGTAAATATGCTGGGTTGGACGCTTATCTGGATACGGTGGAAGATATATTTGATGCTTGGAAAGAAGAACGGGGGCTGTAGGTTCGAGGTTTATGCAACGGGTAAAACTACGCTCATCTTGGTGCCTTTATCCTTTCCCTCGCTTTCAGCCCATATCTTCCCCTGATGCAGTTTGACCAAACCTTGTGCGATGGTGAGACCTAAACCCATTCCGCCGTGGGAGCGGGTCATGTGATCTTCAGTCTGGTAAAAATCTTTGAAGACATTCTCCAATTCGCGTGGGGGAATCCCGATACCGTTATCCTGAATTTCAACCAGTACGTCATCACCGGTTTGATTTAGATTAACCTTGATTACTCCTCCATCGTGAGTAAAGCGCGCCGCATTGCTCAGCAGATTAACAAAAACCCGCTCTAACTTTTGGGAGTCACCTCTGACCAGAATGGGGGTTTCTGGAAAGTTAAGAACTAGGCTGTGTTGTCTCCCTTTGATCTCGGAACTTACTTCTTCGCAGGCGTTGGTCAGCGGGCTTTGGATCTCAATAGGCTTCAAAGTTAAATCAAGGGAACCCATCTGAAGCATACTTAGATTGGTCATATCTTCAACTAAAGCACGTATTTGTAATGCGGAAGATACTACCCTGGATGCATGCTCGGAGGATTTTCCTTTGGATTCTTCCTGTAGAAATTGAGCGTAACCCAGGATCACACCTAGGGGTGTACGCAGTTCATGTGAGGCAATAGCGATGAAATCGCTTTTTATCTTGTCTAATTTGCTGAGTTCGTCGTACGCCTGCCGTAAGGATTCCACCAATTGGGCATTATTAATCGCGACAGCCGCCTGGGATGCGATCACCGAAAGCAAGTCAACGTCTACTTGGGTGAAGCCCCCGGTTTTTTTGTTCAATCCCTCCAGCACACCGGTTACTTTATCGCGCACGCGCATAGGAACTCCTACAAGTGACCTGGATTGAAAATTTACCTCCTCGCCTACGCGCTGGAAGTGACGGGGATCTTCCTCTGGGTTGTTGATGATTTGAGGCTGGTTATTTAAATATATGCTGCCAGCAATGCTGCTGTTCAATGGTACGCTTATATGAGCCAATTCCTCACGGTCGCTTTCTGATGAGGTTGCAAAGCGCAATTCATTGCGCGCCTTGTCAAAAAGCAATACGGATACTGCCTCGCATTCCAGGACTTCAGTGGCGATCTCCGTGATTGATTGGAGTATGAGTTTAGAGTCTAATGTAGAATTCAGTTTCAGACTGATTTCAACTAAACGGGCGAGCTGCTCCAAAGTAGGGGTCATTCAAATAACCTTTTTGGGGGTTTCAGATGATGTCTCTGAATATAGTTTAGCCTGAAAAACAGCCCTTGTCTACTTTGGAAAACGCTCTGAGGCTTTACAGTAGGACAAATTGCATCATTGGACTTGTTTGCGTGCGCCAGATAAAAAAAAACAACCCGATTGAAATCTAGGGGCCGCTTTTTTCTTCTTTAGCTAGTTTTTCAAACACACAGACCGAAGATTAGTCATTAACTCTTGAAAACGTTCGATTGATGATGCAATGATTTTTGTTTTATTCTGATTCTTCATCCTCCCCCTTTCTATCGATTAGTCCTAAGGCCAGTTGTCCAGGTGTAGGTTTTTGTATTGGGATAGCATATCTTCCTGCGATAGGCTGAGGTAGCGGGATAAGTGCACGCGGCCGGGTTGGTCTATTAATCTCATCAAACGTGTGAAAGATATCACATTCAAATGTTATCGCAGTTGCAAGATGAATGGCGTCTGGCGTGGATACTGTTGTCAGTCCGCTGCTGTCATCTTGATAATAGTCCCTAATCTCATGAGATAATTCGGCTATTTCTCGCGTAACATCCAAAAGATGAACGTTCCGTCTACCAAAATATTCACGAAATATTTCGTAGGCATTTAATTGAATTCTGCTCTCTAGCACTTCAACGATGGTAATAGTGGAGGTTACTATTTCAAGTTGTTCCTGATCAATAAGGCGAACCAACTCGCCAACCCCTTGCATGTCTAGGGGGTCAGCCCGGTGCTCGTTATTCAAGTGTGCAATAAAAATGCAAGCATCCCAATATACTTTCTCCCTACCAGCCATCTCTAATCCCTTTGACAAAATCCTCACTATTTTCTTCCCCAGTTGTTTGCGAAGCTATTCCCCGCAAGTCTTCTAGAGTTGGTAAGTCCTCTTGTGGTGGGAAAATTTCAATCCGGCTAACTCTCATATGGAATGGTATTGCTTTTTTTAGGTTCGGCTTGAATTTTTTCTCTCCATATACACGCACATATTGATCAATCGCCGCGATAACTTCCTGTTTCAAACTTTGCGGGAATGTACACTTCAATTTTGGTAGATGCGAAGTGGGATAAATGTAAAAAACATTTTGGTTGCTGTGAACATTCAGATATTCAAGTTTACCAGTGTATGAACCAATCTCATATTCATCCGACCCCATTATTTTTTCAATATTCAGTGATAGGGTTTCAAGTTTATTAGGATTTTCCCCATTACGGGAAATAGTCACCTCGGTTATTCTTTTCTTGTCGCGCAGACTTGTGATACCCTTATACGCTTGAAACGTATCATAACTAAATCCCTCTGGTAATTCACCCCTATCAATCTCATTAATACTCTTGAAAAACTTATCAACAACAGATTGAGTTTGGGGCTCATTCTCAACCCTCTGGGGAACTGCCTCTAACTCAACAAATGCTGGACTAGTATGTTGCAAATCCACAATCTTGAAATAAGCAATAGATTTATCAGAGTAGAGTTTTTGGGTTTCGGAAAGGGCTTTATTAAGTAGGGCTAGTTGCTGGATGAAGTCATTAAACCTTACATCTCCAGCATCTTTTTCAAGGCCTCTTAATCTTAGGGAAATTCGCTTGTTGACATCCATAATTAAATCCTTTGATAGTGGATGTTTTATTAATTCAACACACTAAAAGTATATTCTCAAAAGTGCTGTATTGTCAATCTCTCTAATCCATCAGCAATAATAGTTTAGCGAGCGAGTCCAATTGTTCTGAGATGTTAGCCATGATATCCATGTTCGTCTCAGTAGCTAATAGCTGTTGTTCAGAAATGCGATCAACGTTAGGGTTGCCATAAGCCAGATCCATGTAAAGGGTCACTAAGTCACCTGAACTCCCTGCATTAAGGGTCATCAAATTTATCTCCGTTTCTATTTGAGTTTCCAGTTGTTCTGCTCGTTCTTCTTGTCTAGCTTTCTCCTGTGCAGCATTCTGTAATCGTAAACCTGTATCGATAACCACTGCAACAAAAATCAGAGCTAATAATATAACCACGGATAGTCGGTAGTACTTCTCGTTCATTTAATCCTCCATTCTTATTGGAAAACAAAGTTAGTTAATAATTAAGCAATTTCTTCAGAAATAGCAAAACAATAATCAGTCATATATTTCCTCTGCAATGGCGATATCCAGCCAAACGTATATCTTGCCTTCACTCAGGGAGCCTTCAAAATATACAAAGTCATCGAATCGAGTGGGAACTTCTGACCCGCCGAGAATAGTAGCGGCAGGCAGTCCCTGGGCCAAGAGAAATTCAAGCATCCCAATAGCAGTTGTCACTTCATCCGGATATTTTTCTGCAATTCCAGGTAAAAAAACTACAAATATCCCTACGACACTTTCGTCATCATGCATAATTTGAATAGATTGCGACGCTTCGTCTCTGAAAAAGTAGGTGAAGTTTTCACACTCAGTCCAAATCGGCGTGTTATCCAGAAAGCAATTTGAAGAAATCCCATCATTGAAATTGAAGGATAGAAGGTAATCTCTTAGTTCTGAAAATGTGGATGAGAAAGCTGTTTCGCGAACCGAGATTGGTGTCGGTGGCGTGGTATTTGTGGGTCGAGGAGTGTTGGTGGGTTGGATGGTGCTAGTGCTTGTGAGTGTGGGAGAAGAAGTGGGCGAAGGAGTTTGGGTAGGCTCGGCTGCCTGGGTTTTGGCAATGGCAGTTTGGACATCATCCTCGCTTGGTCCGGTAGCGCAAGCCGCTAAAAATAAAACTAGAATTATATATAGTTTTTTCATTATCTTGTCTCTCCTTAATCAAAACTCGTATAAAATAATATTATATCCCAACAAGAACAAATGTTCTACAACACTCTCTTTACCATAGTTCATAAATTTGTATGTGGAACTACTTATGAAATCCTCACCGTCGATATCTACAAGATCTACAATATTTGCTTCCGGTCTTTGGCTGTGCATAGCCAGCCTCCCATTGTTTATCTTTACCTCAGGGTAACTAGTTTAGCATTAAAGAATTATCGAGTCAAACTTGTGGGGAAGTGGGGTAGGTCTTTTTGTAAAGACGTTTTGAAATACCTTGAAGTATTCCACGATGCCTTGAGCTTCTCAAAGTGTGGAAGCTTTTTACTGCATCTTGTCTTTCCCTCAGACTTTTCCAACCCGGGCGAGGTAAATGGCGAATTCGTCCTCTCCATCAATGTCCAGGAGGGCGTCCATTTCTTTCTGCCAGAATGCTCCGATCGCGCAAGCCCCGGCATGGATGGCCTCACACGCCAGGTAAAGGTTCTGGCAAATATGGCCTGCCTCCATGGCGATCATCTTATGAGCCAGGACCCCATAGCGCCATTCCGTGCGGTAAGGGGTTATCGTCCAGATAAAGAGCACAGCTTCATTCTTCTGCAGCCAGTACTCATCTTGAGCCCGGGAAAACAATTCGGATTCGGTAGCTAAGAAGCACAGTTTGTGTTCCAGAGATAGGTATCTATACAAGCCAGCTTGAAGTCCAGCGACGCGGTTGATGAGCAGGTAAGTTTCAAAGGGATGCCGCGCCCCGGCAGAGGGCACCGGCCTAAATAAAGCGCCGCGTTTTTTATTTTCCCCGAGCACTCCTTGCGTAGACCAAAGCAAGAAAGATAGTTCCTCTATCGTAAGCGATTCTTGTGTGAAATCCCTGCGGCTTTTTCGACGTTTGAGTGCTTCCACCAGCGGCATTTCACCCACCGTCAAATCTTGAACCGCGACCAGATCAATAATAGGAGCCTCTGGCGGGTAAGGTTTTTGCACCGCTGGGGGCTTAATGCCCTTTTTTTGATCCCTGTCGATACTTTCCCATTCTTTCCAAAGATCATTGTGCAGGAATTTTCGTTGGTCTTTAATTGATTCCATATTTCACCTTTATGTCTCTGCCCCCGCAAATTTATTTGATCGTGTAGCGCATAACTACTTTGCTTTTTGAAGGTCTGGCCGCCTCGACAAATCCAGCTTTTGTAAACAAAGATGGCAAGCCCATAAAACTAGAGACCGGAGGCACATTCTCACTGCGCGGCAGTGTTGGATAAGCCTCCAGCATCTTGCCTCCCTGGTTGCGCACGTACGCAATGGCCGCTTGGATTAGTCCTGAGGCAATCCCCTGGCCGCGGTGGTCTTTGCCAATGAAGAAGCACACGATTGACCAAACAGGCGTATCGTCCAAGGGCTTGAGCACATGCGAGCGGTTGAGGGAGGCGTAATTTTCACGCGGGGCAACCGAGCACCAGCCCACCGCTTGTCCCTCAGAATATGCCAAAATACCGGGGACTTCCCCGGAATCAACGATGGCCTGCATGGCTTTGCGATTGCCTTCACCTTGAAGCTCCTCAAACTCGCGGCGCGTTTCTCGCCACCACATACACCAGCAGCCGCCATAAGCGCCGCGTTTGCCAAACAGTTCTTCGAGATCCGGCCAGCGTTCTTTGCTTAAGGGGTGAAATTCCAGGGTTTTCATAATCATTTACCGTGTTTTATACTTTATTGTGCTCATATCCTAAGATCGTGCGGATCTGCTGCACTTGCGGGTAGGTTATCGTATCGTTCTTCATTTGCTCGTCCCAAGCGTTTTCATCGCGCAAATCGAACCAACGCACCTCTGTTATGGCATAGTGCTGGTTTGCCTCTGTCTCAGGTTCAACACCTGGTTGGGCATTACCGCTGATGGGCTTGCACAAATAGGTCCTTCGTCTCTGGTATATGCCGCCAAGCTCCGTTTCTTCAATTAGTAAACGCTCAACGCTGACTACCAGGTTGGTCTCCTCGTTCATTTCGCGAATTACACACTTTTCTTCAAATTCGCCGTCCTCGAGGCCGCCTCCGGGGATAACCCAGTACGAACGTCCACCACTGTGCTCGGTGTGTTTTATTAGGAGAATGTGATGCTTCTCAATGATCGCTCCCTGGTAGCGCACTTCACGTTTCAATGGATCATACCTCACTCAGATTTGTGAGGCTCAATTATAAATCACAAACCGTGATTTAGCCCTTAGTGGGAGAATTTATTCCTAAAACAATCCGGGCACAAGGCTACAGTAATAATTGCGCTCTCAATCCTCAAAGCGTGAAGCGTCAATCATGCGCTGCAGGCGTTCTTCTTCACTCTCCTCGGGTTGCAGGCTGCCCTCCTGGCTATCTTGGAGTAAGCGCGCTTCCGCAGCCTCTAGATCTGAGGCAGAGGCAGCTCGCACGATAGCTAACTTACCACAGTGCGGGCAGCGCTGCAGCTTTCCTATGATCAGGTTGGGTGACAGCATGCTGCGCGAGTATGGCAGCTGGCATCTTGGGCAAACCGCACCTCCGGCGGCGCGGCTGTATTTTCCGTGTTGGAAATCTTTACCGCCGCGGTTGAAAACAATAGGACCGATAACACCAATTAGGGTTATAAGGATGATGATGCCAAGTATGGGCACCAGCATTTTAATTATGCTGCCAAAGGCATCTTCCCCGCTGAGGAAATCGCGTCTGATCTGGTTTGAAACAATCTCTTCATCAGCGGCTGTGAAACCGACCGCGTGCATGGAATGAACGCCGGGTTCATAGGCGTCGGTGTTGAATTGGTAGCTGAAAGGCTCTTCGTCATCGCTGCCCACCAGTTGGCCGTCGATATAAAACTCGACAAACACCAAATCATCTGGGCCAGAGACGCGCATACTAAAAGTGCCCTGGATATCCCCACCAAAACCGCCAAAACCGAAATCTCTGCTTAGACTTAGCTTGAGTTCTTCTTCGTCGGATTGGGCCGATACTGTGATTTCCGGAAGGATAAATAATATTATTATCAGGGTAAGAAACACTTTTATTTTCATTATAGGCTCCCTAGGAGGGTTATTTCCAGCGAGTGAGGATAGTTTCGCGCTGGAAGATCTGCGAAGCAAAATAGAGCAGTACTCCATCAATGATCGCCATTGCCAGGCCGATCCAGATGATCACAGTTTGGTCGACGAAGATCAAGCCGAGCGTCTGGCCCAAAAATAGCAGGAGCAGGGGCATGATGACCAGTGCGGATAATTGCTCGGCCACGCGCGGATCATTGACGCGCGACGAAATCATCACAGCGATACTTACCCCTGCAATAGATAGCAGCGGACCAACGCCGAAAATGGCTAACAGCCACAGGGGCTCTATAAGGCTGCCCGTAACGACTGGGTTTGAAAGTATTACATTCGTGCCGATCACAAAGATAAGATAGCTGCCCCATGTAGCCGCCAATGCAGGGATGGTGGCTGCCAGGGTTTTACCCGCAAGGAGTTCTCCGGTGGTGATAGGCGTTGCCAGCAAAGGTTCCAGGGTGCGCGTGGTTTTCTCACCCACGATACTGTAAGAGGCAATCGTTACGGGAATGATGATGGGTATCATCAGGAATAGCAACAGGAACTGTGAAACGATGAAGGATTGAAAACATTCCGCACCGCTGGTGGTATCACACATCGCGCTGAATTCGGGAGGCACATCGCCCATGCCCATGGTGCTTTCGCCAGAATCCCTGGAGGTATACAGGATGATGAGCGGCATGGCGGTGAAGAACAGCGGCATGAACGCCACCACGAAGAAAACGAAGCGGTTTTTGAAGACCTCGGACCATTCTTTACGGATCATTACCTTTATTTTGTTCATTTTTGCACCTTGTTGTTTCTATAATAGCAAAATAGCGTGAAATGTAGGGACGAGGCATGCCTCACCCCTACGACCAGATTATTCATCGCGCACCATGCGTAAGTAAACATCTTCCAGCGAGCGGCGCAGCTCGCCCACGAATTGGATCTCTGCACCAATTTCAACTAAGCTGCGCACCAGCGCCGGGTTGTGAGTTTCCGGATCCTCCAGGGTGACAACCAGCTTGTTGTCCATGATCTTCGCAGTTTGGACGAAATCCTTCGACTCAACAGCCTGTGCGAAGCGGGGTTCGGCCTTTGAAAGATGAAAAACGACGGAACGGCCATACAGTTGGCGCCGCAAAGCTGTGGGGGTATCCAGGGCCAACAAGCGGGAATTGAAGATCGCGATGCGGTCGGCCAAACGGTCGGCCTCATCCAGGTTGTGGGTGCAGATGAGAATTGCGCGACCATCCTGACGCAATTCGTTGATGAACTCGCGCACCAGAAGAGCCGCTTCGGGGTCCAGGCCGCTGGTGGGTTCATCCAAGAAGAGCACGGAAGGCTCGTGCAGCAAAGCGCGGGCGATAGCCAGTTTCTGGCGCATTCCTTTCGAAAATGTGCCCACAGCTTCATTGCGGCGATCCCACAAGCCCAGCATGCGAAGATAACGCTCTACTTGTTCGGCAACATGCTCAACTTCGTATAACTCAGCGAAGAAGCCCAGGTTGCACTCCGCGCTGAGCCGGTCGTACAAGCCGGGAGATTCAGTCAGGATGCCCACATTCCTGCGAATGTCGGTATCTTGCTTACCCACTTCAAAGCCGGCGATATGGGCGGTTCCGTTTGTAGGGGCAATAAGAGCAGTGAGCAAACGAATTGTGGTGGTTTTTCCGGCTCCATTGGGACCTAGAAGCCCGAATATCTCACCAGCAGGTATGGAAATAGTTAAGCCATCTACGGCTGCTAACTCGCCAAAATGCTTAGAAAGGTTGTCTGTCTGGATCATAGCTTTATTATTAGTATTAGTCATAACGGGTGTCCTTCAGTTTTTCGGAAGTAATTGGATCAGGTCTGTCGGGAATCCGGGGCTTATTCATCCCAGTGCCATCCGGGGGTTCCATGGAAAGGTCAAGGGTTTCAGGCTCTGAGTCTTCGCGCAATGCTAGAATGATCATCAAACTCAGTAACCCTGCTATGAAAATCAGGGTTTCCGCAGGGACTATGCCCCAGGTAAAGCTAGCGAAAACTGCTATCGCATTAAATAGCGTGTGCCATAATATGGCGGCAAAGAACCATGCAATATTGCGCCGGGTGATGGCTTGCATGACCAAAAGGGCTGCGCTGAGGTGAAAGAGCATTGCGGATATACGCTCGAGTAATGGCATCAGCTGAATGTACCAGGGCAGGTTCCAAAAAGCATCTACCGCCAGGCGTGTGGCTTCAATCTCTTCTGGGGGCACAAATGCGGTTAAATTAGCATTGCGCAAAGTGAAAAAGTTTAGGAAGCTTAAAAGCGCTAATACACCGATGAACATAGCTTCCATGCCCCCGTGGCCGGCCCCAAACATCATCGCATCCTTCCAAGTGCGAGCTTTCTCCAGCCAGCGGCGGTAAACGATGTATCGTGCAGTTTCCTCGAAAATTCCGGCTGAAAGCCCAAGTACGATCCCAAAAAAGGCCAAATCCGCGCTTCCGGGAGCCAAATTAAGCCCTAAACCTTCGAGATAGGGCATTAGCGTCCACTGATTGAAAGGGATGTGGGCGACTTGAGACCCGATAAATGTGGCCAATCCAATGCCGTAGATATACCAATCAGCCTTCAATTTAACCGCCAGGAAGATACCCAGCCCGAGGGGTAGTACGATCATGAGCACTGCACTTATAAATGGGGGAATTGCTTCTGGGGCAGCTAATAAGTAAGTGGCAATGCAAATTGTTATGAAGATAAAGGTTATTATTGTGAAGTAGCGAAGCCCTTTCATGGGTTCTCCAGGTGTTTCACGTGAAACATTGATTGCTATACTCTAATAGGCATTAATTGTATTATGTATTTATAGAATTGGGAGGGATATCCGCTACCTAAAAGAAAGTGACTAAGCAAACCAACAGGATGTTTCACGTGAAACATCCCGGTTGACGTGTTATCCGATGGGGAGTTTTATATAAATTTATCTGCGAATCCGGACGAAGGCTAGGATTCCGATAATGAACAAAATTATTATTACCGGAACGATGGTCGCAATGCCTACAAAGTCAGGCGCATCGCTGGGGGTGTCTGCCCCAAAAAGGAAGGCAGCTATTATCCCGAAAGCAAGCAGCAAAGCTACGCCGATGGCAACGCCAATCACGGCAGTAGTCTCCGCTGAACCGTATTGTGTGCGGTATGGACCCATCCCCGGGGGCAGCATATCGTCTCGTCTGCGGGCATCGCGCGGCCGTTTGAAGCGCACTCGCTGGTTGTCTAGCTTTTCGACCAGTTCCCAGCCTGCCATGGATTCTTCTTCCAGCAGGGATTCGAAAACCTCAGGTTTGCGGAAGACTGGCGTCCCCGAGCGCACGATCTTGAATTCCCAATTTCCTTCTAGGTCGTCGGAATTATAGCTGGTCATTTCTTCTTCCTCTCTTCGTAATCGCTGTTTTCTTTTTTTAGCTGCGTGAATGGCGATAAATGCTCCATCTGTCATGATTTGATCTCCAACTAGTTGAATTTCGGATGCGGCAGCGCTACTTCGAAAATATTATATCTAAAACTGTGCCTAGATCATCTAACTCTTCCAGGATCTTTAGGTTGTAAACCTCAGTGAAGCCGCAGTTTTCGCAAGAAGCGAATGCGTATTGATGTCTTTGGATGTCAATAAAACGAGAAAGACCTGTGCCAGTCATGGCCAAACGCTCAACGTGCGCGCCAGTGTTATTGCAGCGTTGGCATACGAATTCTTGAGCGAGTAAATCATCTAGCTTTGCCATGCTAAATTCCTTTGAATATGCAATTTTATTGCTAACGGTAATAACTTGGGCTATAAGCCGACTGTGGCATTGGCGATCAGCAGTATCAGCGCGATTGTGCCAAAGACGACAAATAAAATGCGCCCGGCCAAACCAGCCTCGGAAATACCGTATTGGGTGCGGTATAAGGTTCAATATATGCTGGAAGGGTAGCATCATTCCTTTTGGCGCTGGCAGGTCTTTTGAAACGTATGCGGTTGTCGTCGAATTTTTCTATCAATTTCCAGCCGGAAAGGGCTTCTTCCTCTACTACGAAGGCGAGCTCCTCCGGTTTTTTGAAGGCGCCGCTTACCGAGCGCACAAATTTAAATTCCCAATCCCCTTGAAGTTCTTCTTTTGAGTAATTAGTCATTTCTTCTTCCTCTTGTAACTTATTTTTCTTTTCGTTGGCAGCATGGATAACCAGAAATCCACCGGGTGTCATGATAGTCCTCGAATTTTTTTGTTTTCTCCCGTCCTGATGGAATCCCAATCGGGACGGGGTTAATTAAGTTATTTCTCTTCTAAATCGTTTTTGTATTGGTTGGCTAGAGAGACCATGCCGCTCAACCCGCCCAGGTTCATGGTGTCAACCGCGCTGCTGGGTACGATAACCATGGCCCCATTCTCTTTCAGGCCCTCAAAGAGCATGTTCATAGCGCGTAAGTGCAGGGCGGTAGGGTTGTCTATATACGACTTGGATGCCTCAGCAAAAGAGTCGGCGATCTGTTTCTCGGATTCACCCAGGATTACGCGCGCCTGGCGTTCACGTTCGGCTTGAGCCTGGCGAGACATGGTGTCTTCTAGATCTTGAGGAATGACGATGTCTCGGATCTCCACTGATTGCACAGTGACGCCCCAGGGTGTAGTACGCGCATCGATGATCTCTTGCAGGTCTGCATCCATCTTGGCGCGGCCTACAAGGATATCGGCCAGATCCAAAGCGCCGATGATCTCTCGCAGAGCCGTCTGGGCTGCCCAGGTGATGGCGGATTGGTAATCCTCGACTTCCAGGGCAGCTTTTTCAGCATCCCACACCAGCCAGAACAATACCGCGTCCACATCAACCGGTACAGTATCCTTGGTCAGGGTTTTTTCAGCGCTAAAGGGCGAGACCATCACGCGGTGGTCAATCCATTCTGTGATGGTATCCACGATGGGGATGATCCAAAAGATGCCTGGCCCGGAAAGACCGCGGTACTTGCCGAGACGCAGCAATACTGCTTTTTCCCACTGCCGGGCAATCTTCAACCCAAAGAGAATGTATAACCCCAGCAGCGTCATTAGAGTAACGAAGACGCCAATCCAATTGCTGCTGACACCCTGTCCATCCAGAAAAAAGCTCCCAAAGAGGTTCAGGGTAAATATGATAAATGCTATAGCCCCAGCAACACCGTTAATCCGTGGGTTGTTTTTTCTACCCCTCGCGCGTATGGTGCTGCGTGGGTTTCTTGAAAATTGAAATGTCCTAGTTGTCATCTTATGCCTCCGAAATGTTGCCAGTAATTTCTTGTTTTATAATTCAAGGACTTACATAAATCTACAATAAATTTGTGCATTTAGTTTTCTCTTGTAAACAACAAGGGGTTTAAACCCCTTGTCTTTGACAAAAAACTACTCAATCGCGTAAGGCCTAAATTCATCATTTTCTGTGAGTGAAAGAGTTTGATCATCTTTCCATTTGGTTAGTTTTTGTAAAAATATCGCTTTTACCTCTTCAAGAGCGTACCCCTGTTTTTGCGCATTGATGAGGTTGTCCATTGTCAGGTTAGCCAGATCCTGGATGTGGACTTTTTCAGTTCCTGTGTCTTTTGGATGGTCGTCCATAGCGGTTTTATCCTGGCGCTGGGAATTTATTGTGGTCATTTTATAGTCTCCGTAGGGTCAACAATTAATACTTATTATTTCTTATCATCCGGCAGCGAAGGGGCGCCGTTCTTTTCCCACAGGTCTAGGGTTTCCAGGAAGATATCTTTGACCTCTTCCGGGGAATGCCCCAACTTGTGCGCTTCGATCAGATAGTGATGGGTAAGCCGCTCTAAATCTTGGCGGCGCAGTTTTTCGGCTTCTTTTCCAGTGGGCTGATCGAGGATGAATGTACCGCGCCCGTGCTGGGTGGAGATGATGCCGTCCTCGTCCATTAGGCGGTAGGCACGCGCGATGGTGTTGAAATTCACCCTTAAATCAGCGGCCATTTGGCGCACGGTGGGCAGCTGGTCGCCTGGGGCGATTTCATTGGCCGCGATCTTGTGTTTGATCTGATCCATGATCTGGATGTAGATGGGCACGTGGGTTTGAAAATTTATCTCTATGTTCATGGCCAATTCCTCAATAACACACTGGTATTGTACGACCGTCTTATTGTATGATTGTATCTTTGTATGATTGTATACAAAACTGAGGAATTTGTCAAGAGGCAGTTTTGGGATTGTTATACAAAATTGAAGAAGGGATAACAGATTTAGATAGTTGAAGTAGCTTTATTCAACTCCCCATATTTAATGTATAATATTTTCGAGGAGACAATTATGGAAACCGAACTAAAGCTATGCCCGTTCTGCGCAGAGGAAATCAGAGGTGCGGCAATCGTTTGTAAATACTGTGGGCGTGATTTACCCGGGTACAACACTGAGATTAAAGATCATCTAAGAACCCCTTGGGAGGCAGCCCAACCCTTTGGAAAAGTTATCCTTGGTTTATCTTTAGGGGTAGGATTATTATACAGGCTGCCTTTATTTGAATTGGGAGCGGATGTACTACTGCTGTCATTGGTCGGCCCTGCTTTCGTATCAATTATAAATTACATCTTTTCAACAGCTATCGCTGCACTTGTAATATGGGCTTGGCGAAAATTCCAATAGCAATTAATTGTTTTCATCCTTGGCTTAGTCTTATTGTTTTTCGGATTACGTAATTTCCCCCCCACCCAAACTCAAACTTCAGGTATCAATTCAGGCGATACTTCCACGCCAGGATTAATTGGGTCAGAGCCGACTGCCACCCTTTGGAATGCTGGTTTTTCCAGTAACCCCAGCACTTGGGGTTGTATAAAATGGTCTCAGGTAAGAAAGAGTCACCTTGGTCAGGTAGTTTGCGTTTATGGTCTTGTAGACTTGGCCAGGCGCGCTGGTTCGACCCAGTATATATATTTTTCCGCTACTTCCACTTATCCTGAATTTATAGTTTTAGTCCTTGGGGGGTATTTTCCGGATCTTGAATCTGGCGATTGTTTCATAGTTGAAGGGGTTGTAGAAGACAATGGGGCTTTTCTTTTTATTAATCCGGCTAGTCCCGATAATGTTTTAACACAACACAGGAAAAATAGTGCTCTCTGCAACTAAAATACCCGCTGCTTACTGAAATACAAGTTCAGAATCAAGCCCGAAGATCATTCCACCGAGCGGGATATCCAGGCTGTCGATTATTTGCTGCAGCGTATCCCATAATAGATTAGATATACCCCTATCATCAGCTATACCTGTGAGTGGCTCTCCCATGAATTCAAATTCTCGTTTTGTTACTCCTGAAAAAGAATCAATTAATTGCTCCACGTGATACAGCGTGGTAGAATGGGGTAATTACAATTATGCTTAATTAGGAGATTTCTATGGCAAAGAAAAATGAAAAAGCTAAAGAGAACGGAGGTGCGAAAGCAGTCTCTACCTTTAAAGTAAAGAAAGGCTTGGCCCAGATGCTCAAAGGCGGCGTGATCATGGATGTGGTCACTGCCGAGCACGCCAAGATTGCGGAAGATGCTGGCGCGGTGGCGGTGATGGCGCTGGAGCGGGTGCCTGCTGATATCCGCGCCGATGGTGGCGTGGCGCGCATGAGCGACCCGGCCTTGATCGAAGAGATCATGGAAACCGTCTCCATCCCGGTGATGGCCAAGGTGCGCATCGGCCATTTTGTCGAAGCTCAGATCCTGGAAGCGCTGGGCGTAGATTACGTGGACGAATCTGAAGTGCTCACACCAGCCGACGATGCCCACCACATCAACAAACATGATTTTAACATCCCCTTTGTGTGCGGCTGCCGCAACCTGGGTGAAGCCCTGCGGCGCATTGGAGAAGGCGCGGCCATGATGCGCACCAAAGGAGAAGCAGGTACGGGCGATGTTATCGAAGCTGTGCGCCATGCCCGTTCGGTGTTGGGCGAGATCAAACGCTTGCAAAACATGCCCTCAGAAGAAATGATGGCTTACGCCAAGAGTATTGGCGCACCCTACGATTTGGTGGTCGAGACGGCTGAACTGGGCCGCTTGCCGGTGGTCAATTTCGCGGCTGGTGGTCTCGCCACGCCTGCGGACGCGGCATTGATGATGCAGCTCGGCGTGGACGGCGTATTCGTCGGTTCTGGTATATTCAAGTCTGGAGACCCAGCCAAGCGCGGGGAAGCGATAGTGAGAGCCACCACCCACTTCCAAGACCCTGAGATTCTAGCTGAGGTAAGTCGCAACCTGGGTGAACCGATGGTCGGCCGTCAGGTGTCCGATATTCCCGAAGAAGAAATGCTTGCCCAACGAGGCTGGTGACCGCGTAGAATGCTGATTGGTGTTTTGGCGCTGCAAGGAGATTTCGAAGAACATTTGAATATCCTTCGCAAGATCGGTGTGGAAATCCGGGATGTGAGAATGCCTCAAGACCTGGATGATTTGGACGGTTTGATTATCCCCGGAGGTGAGTCTACTACCATCGGAAAACTAGCAGACGATTTTGGGCTGTTAGAACCGCTGCGCCGTTTCGGGGAAGCGAAACCAATTTGGGGCACCTGCGCGGGCGCAATATTACTTTCAAAGGATGTGCGCCGTGCTCAACCCCTTTTAGAACTCATGGATATTACGGTCGAGCGCAACGCTTTTGGCAGACAGGTGGATAGTTTTGAGGTTGATCTGAAGGTTCCAGCTCTAGAGCGCATGGATAGTTCTAAGCAGTCTTTTCGGGCGGTTTTCATTCGAGCGCCATTGATCGAGTCGTTGGATGGCGAAGATGTTGAGGCATTATCCGAGTTGGAGGATGGGCGCATAGTGGCAGCCCAGCAAGGGCATTTCTTGGCCACCTCCTTTCACCCAGAACTAACCGATGACGACAGATTTCACCGTTATTTTATTCACATGGTAGATGGCTAGATGATTCGAACTTTTGGGTTACGCGATATTTTTCTTTTGCGACGCTACCGCAACGAGAGCTTATTCTTGGACAGCATCCCCATGCTGACTTGGGGGCAGTCGCTGGCGTCTGCCAGGGCTGCGCTTTCCCCGGTGGCGGCTGCCGCGGGCATATTTACTTCAGTGTGCATTGATGAGGACAACCACGCCGCGCCACTGATTGGACAGATAACACATACTGCCGGTTCAGCGCTGGCACGCTTGGCTTTTCTCGCGCCAGGTACAGCCACTGAATCTCCGTCTTTGCAGATCATATTGGAAGACCTGACCAAACGGGTTGGTGAACGCGGAGCGCAAAACATTATTGCTGAGGTCGAAGAAAGCTCACCTGCATTTGAAGCCCTGCGCCGCGCCGGATTCAGTGTGTATGCCAGGCAGCGCATCTGGCGTATCTCCGAATTTATCTCGAAGGAAAACCCACAAAATTCTTGGCGCAATATTGTCAGCCAAGATGAATTTGCCGTGCGTACACTATTCGGCAGCCTGGTGCCTGCTTTGGTGCACCAGGTGGAGCCTGCGCCCATGGATCGACTACGAGGGCTGGTATTATATTTTGATGGGCAACCAATGGCCTACACAATGCTGGCGCATGGTCCCCGCGGAGTTTGGGCACAGCCATTTGTGCATCCCCAAATGGAGCACGTCGCCTTACAAATGGGTAATCTGCTGCGAGAATTGTCTCCTCGCCGGGCGCGCCCTGTGTATCTGAGCGTGCGTTCTTATCAAGCGTGGTTAGATCCAATTCTGGAAGATTTGGGCGCTGAAGTCAGTCCTTCGCAAGCTGTATTAGTGAAACGATTGGCTCTGACCCAAAAAGCTAGAGAAGTTTTCAAACTACCCGCGATAGAAGGAGGCCGCGCGGAAATCACAACGCCGATCTCGCCTCCCTTGGTAGAATCGGGAAACGAAACAGTAATGGTTCATTATGACAAAGCGCCAAATTACAGATGATCTTGACGCCCTCTTGGGTGTGCTGCCTGAAGATATAAAACAGGCTTTGGTAAAGGCCAACAACGGTGATGATCTGTTGGAAATTATCCTCGATTTGGGACGCGTCTCGACAGCGCGCCTCATCGCGGATGAGATCGTGCTGCTCGAGAGAGAGGTAACACGTGCAGATATTGATTATGTTGTTGAACGCCTGGGAGAGATTGACGCGGATAACCGCGCCGGTTTAGAACGCAGCCTGCACCGCATTTCGGCGATACGCAACCGGCGGGGACACATCGTTGGGCTGACCTGCCGGGTAGGCCGCGCTGTTTACGGGACTATCGACATCATCCAGGATCTGATCGACGAAGGCAAAAACCTGCTCTTGCTGGGCCGCCCTGGGATCGGCAAGACGACCATGCTCAGGGAAGCTGCCCGCATTTTAGCTGATGGAAAACGCGTGGTTATTGTGGATACATCCAATGAGATTGGTGGAGACGGCGACGTTCCGCACCCGGCAGTGGGCCGCGCCCGCCGGATGCAAGTAGCCACGCCTTCTCTGCAGCACGAGGTGATGATCGAAGCTGTAGAGAACCATAACCCAGAAGTGATCGTGATAGACGAGATTGGCCGCGAATTGGAAGCGGCTGCGGCGCGCACCATCGCAGAAAGAGGCGTGCAGCTGATTGGTACCGCACACGGTATCACGCTTGAGAATTTGCTGCTCAACCCAACGCTATCTGACCTGGTGGGCGGGATTGAATCTGTGACCCTTTCGGATGATGAAGCCCGCCGCCGTGGAACACAGAAGACCGTATTAGAACGGCGCGCGCCTCCCACCTTCGACGTGCTAATTGAGATCCAGACACGCGACAGCTTAGCGGTTCACAGCGATGTGGCCGCAGCGGTAGATTCTCTGCTGCGCGGCTACCCACAGCAGACCGAAAGACGCTGGCGCGACGAAGAATCCAAGATACATGTTGAAAAAGCTCCCTCAGCGCCAAAATCCCGGCAGAGGACTTCTCACGGTGTTGAAGGTCCCCGCCGCAGGCGTGATGGATTTGAAGCTGAAAGGGCAAAAGGGGCTGGCTCTTCAAACGATTACATTAATTCAGCCACACGCACAACCCAGCGCAAACAACTAGACAAGATTCGAATTTACCCTTACGGAGTAGCACGCAACCGCCTGGCAAATGCATCCAAGCGCATGCGCGTTCCTGCTGAGTTGGTGCGCGATGTGAACGAGGCGGACGTGCTGGTCACGCTGCGCACATACTATCGTAAACGCCAACGCACAGTAATTGATGCCGAACACCGCGGCATGCCGGTATACGTGCTGCGAGCAAATACCGTCAGCCAGATGGAACGCTTCTTGGGGGATCTATTCAATCTGGCCGCGGCCAGCAGCGGGGACGACCAAACAGTTGAAGATGCTGTGAGTGATACTCAACGGGCTATCGAGACTGTATTGAACGGGGAACGTTGGGTTGAGCTAACCCCGGCTTCATCCTATTTACGCCGTGTGCAGCACAAAATGGCTAAACAGGCCAATTTGGTTTCTCACTCCTATGGCAAAGAACCCAATCGAAGGGTGCGCATCTTTCGCGAATAATGTTTATTACTTTTGAAGGACTAGAGGGCAGCGGAAAAACCTCCCAAATCCCTATTCTGGACAGCTATTTACGGGAGGCGGAATATTCTGTGTTTTGTACGCGCGAGCCAGGCGGCACGCCAATTGGCGACCAAATACGAGAAGTGTTGCTGACGCGTGAAAATACGGCCATGCATCAACATACCGAAATCCTGCTCTTCCAGGCATCGCGTTCTCAACTGGTGGAAGAAGTCATTCGCCCTCGCTTGAAGAAGGGGGAGATCGTCTTGTGTGACCGTTACGCGGACTCCACTATCGCATATCAGGGGTATGGCCTTGAGGTTGACCTGGCTCAAGTGCGCACCATCGTTGATTTTGCTACCGGGGGGCTGAAACCGGATCTGACACTTTTTTTGGAGGTAGATGTGGAGGCAGGTTTGCAGCGGCGCAACCAGCATGGAGATGTAAATCGTTTGGATGTGAAGAACCTGGATTATTATCGCCGTGTTCGGGCAGGCTATTACGAAATGATGAAAGCCGAGCCGGAGAGATGGGAAATTATCGATGCCAATAAACCATCTAACGAAGTACAAACCGCGCTGCGGGAAATTGTCTTGGCTCGGTTAAAGGAAAATGGCCGGGTGGGCTAGCTTTTTGTGGGGAGCTTCACTTATATTCCGTTTTTTCCAAACCTAATAATCAGATTCCAATATCCCCGCCCATACCGGGAGCATCTCCAAGGTCGGGCATTTCTTTCTCGATATCTTCTGGCTTTTGGCCGGCTTCAAGCCTATCAACCACCTCATCGAACTCTGGTCCGATATCCTCGCCGATCTCATCACCCATCTCGCTGCTCATCGTGCGCATCATTTTCGCCATCGCGCGGGGGTCGTCCTCTAAGCCTGCTAGCATGGCTGGGTCGGCCAGAGCGTCTAAGCGGCTCTCTTCCGAACGGGCGAAGCGCACTCGCGAAATCCGGCGTGTGACTTTCTCGCTTTGGCAGTAGGCACAGCGCACTTTGTGTTTCTCGTATTCGCGGTAGGATAAGGTGATGCTGAATGGCTTGCCGCAGTCTTCGCAGATGTAAGGGTAAGTTGGCATTTATTACTCCGCGGTTATTATAATCAAGAAGTATATCTTGGGGTAGAGATAGGTTAGAATACCCACTGACAAGCGGGTGTACCTTAGTTATAATAACCTGCATACATTTTTACAAAATGGAGAATTACATGAGCCAAACACCAGATGGTTTTGGTTGTAAAATCGAACCGCTCTTGATCGTTATTTCTGGACCTTCGGGGGTAGGTAAAGATACGGTCTTGCAGCGTATGAAAGAGCGCAACTTGCCGTTTCATTTTGTGGTCACGGCCACAACCCGCCCGCCGCGAACCAGCGAAACCGATGGTGTGGATTATATCTTTGTGTCGCTTGAAGATTTTGCAAATATGATCGAAAATGAGGAACTCTTGGAATACGCCATTGTTTATAAGGATTACAAAGGTATCCCCAAAGACCAGGTGCGCCAGGCGCTGAAGAGCGGCAAGGATGTGGTTATGCGGGTTGATGTACAGGGAGCAGCCACGATTAGAAAACTTTCTCCAGAGGCGATATTGATCTTCTTAATAACCGAAGATGAACCAGAATTAGTTCGCCGCTTGAAGACGCGCAAAACTGAATCGCCAGAAGGCCTTAAGTTGCGCATCGCCACTGCCCGCCAGGAACTCAAACGTATTGGGGAGTTTGACTATGTGGTAGTTAACCGGGAACACCAATTGGATGAAACCGTGGATACTATCTTGGCGATAATCGATGCAGAACACCATCGTGTTGAGCCACGCAAGGTAACTCTATGAGAGACGAAATAATCCCTGAAGACCTGGAACCCCAACAGGAGGGAGGAGGGGATCAGCCCGTTCCAGATGCAGGTCAGGCAGAGGCGCCTGAAGACATAATGTCACAGCCGGTTTTTGTCAGCTTACCGGCGCGCGCCCCGCGGGTGACATTCAGCATCATTGCTATCACTATCCTGGTGTATTTGGTTCAGATAAGCGGCCAGTACTTATTGCAGCAGGGATTGTGGGGAGGCTGTCCATATATATTCTTCTACCCCGATCTACCGGCTTGCTATGGTATGAAGATCAATGAGTTGATCGTAGCGGGGCAGTATTGGCGCTTGTTCACACCTATGCTGCTGCACGGCAATTTACTGCATATCGGTTTTAATATGTATGCGCTATACATTCTCGGCCCGGAATTGGAGCGCCATTTTGGGCACTGGCAGTTTTTAGCTTTGTATGTGGTCAGCGGGTTTACAGGGGTCGTCGCCTCCTTTATCTTTACCTCCGCGCCTTCATTAGGCGCTTCTACCGCGGTCTTTGGCTTGTTAGCCGCCCAGGGAGTTTTTGCTTTCCAGAACTTAAAAGTGTTTGGACGCATCGCTCGCAGGGCTTTGAGCAGCATTGTGAATTTAGCCGTGATCAACCTTATCATCGGCCTCTCGGTCGGTATTGATAACTGGGGACACATGGGCGGCTTGATCGGTGGAGGGTTAATAACCTGGTTCAGCGGACCGGTTTACCGGGTGGAGGGTGTGATGCCCAAGTTTCACCTGGAGAACACACGCCAACAGGGCGCTTCGGTGAGCGCCATTTTGGGAGTATTCACTCTGTTTTCGATACTGGCTACGGGGATGCTGCTGATGCGGGGGTTATAGGGGGGATATCTAGAAATTGATGCGGCCTGCTAGAAATTGTTGAATAATAAACAGGAAAATTGGTAGAAAAACGGCCGAAAGAAAACCGCGCAGGGTGGACGGCTGCCAGGGTCATTTTCCCCGCCTAACTAATTACATTTGTCCCTTACTCTAGTTGAAGAAATGGATTATTGTTGACAAATAAGTGTAACAATATGGTGTATTAAATATAGTAACATGGAGAATGTTTCATGAAAAGAATTTTGGTTTTAGGGCTGCTTGCCCTCATCGTACTTACTGCTTGCGGAACAAATTCAGCCTCTGGCCCCGAGATAACCGTATACCGGCCGCCTACTTGAGGCTGCTGCGGCACCTGGATTGAGTATTTGCGGGACAACGATTTCAACGTCAAGGTTGAAGACACATATGAGCTTGACGTGATCAAATATCGTTACCAAGTGCCTGCTCAACTCGAATCTTGCCACACTGCCATCGTGGATGGCTACGTTATTGAAGGACACGTATCAGTTGCTGAGATCGAACGCTTATTGGATGAACGCCCAGATGTGCTGGGCATAGCAGTTCCGGGTATGCCCGTTGGTTCCCCGGGAATGGAAGCCCCCGGTTACCCTGCACAGCCGTATGATGTGCTTACTTTTGACAGCTCCGGCCAGACCGAGGTTTTTGCCAGCTATCCTTAGAAATTACTATAAGGTATTTTATGACTCAATTAAAACTTATGGATTGGCGACAAATTCCAATTTCATCGGGACTGCCCGGCCTAAAGTATCTCCAACCGGGGAAGACAGTTCACATCTCTCAATGAGATAATCGATCTGTTCCTGGGTTGCATCTGGAGCATCAAGGCGAATTGTATATGCAATATCGTCATAGCCAGACCCGGGAGTATTTTCAAGCCCCAGGTAGGATTGCACATTGAAATGCCCGGAGGCCTCAATAGAAAGGTTCTCGATCTTTAATCCAAGAAAAGAAGCGTGCATGGCGATCACATCCACATCACAAGCTGCAAAACAAGCCAACAGCATCTTCATGGGGTTCAAGTATCCCTCGCCCCCCAGATAAGTTTCGATACCATCCATACTAATTTTTGATTGATCTCCACCTATCCATTCTGCCAAGACAGTTGGGTTGCGGTCTGCGTTAGTGAAATCTTCACGCACTTCTTCTTTGAAGTCCTGCAGTGGTCCAACGTCAATACCTTTATTAATATTTGGCATTTTTGCGTTCATTTTATCTCTCCTTTATAGTATGCTCCAAGCATTTAAAATCAATTAAACTAGTATACACTTTTTGCCATAATTTATCCAATTAATGAAGTTTTTTGTTGTTAGCCCCCAAAAACCACCAGTGCATCCGAAAAACGTGATATTTTCTTGTTCAACAGGCTGCCACTTTCACCCCTTCGCGTAATCCACCTCACACTTCTCCAATAAGACTGCCAGGCTCTTCTGGTGGCTTTGTAATCAAGCACCTCTTTTCTCGCATTAGTGAACCCAAGATAGAATAAGTTTACATCAAATCTGTTAGAAACGTATCGCTTGAATTAGTGTTTAAGATTATTACGCGTTAAATAGCGTAAGGAGAATGTGATGAATGACTCACCTGATAAGCTTTCAAATTGGGGACGCTGGGGCGCAGATGACGTGCAAGGCACCCTCAACCTGATGACACCGGAATTAATTAGACATGCAGCCGGCCTGGTCAAGAGCGGTAAGGCTTACAGCCTTTCTGTGCCGCTGGAGAATGAAGGGCCGCAATGGCCGATGCGGCAAAAACTGTGGCGTGTCACCCAATTTCGCAATGATGTGAAAGGCGGGGGTGGGTCTGGCGATGTTGTAATCATGCACTCACATTCCGGCACTCATATTGATGCATTAAGTCATTTCTGGTACCACGGTAAAATGTACAATGGATTTGATGGGGCTGAACATGTGACCAGTGATGGGGCGACGAGAAATTCTATGGACAATGTACCCTTTATTATTGGACGCGGAGTTTTGCTAGATATCGCAGGTTGGAAGGGGGTGGAGCATTTAGAGCTAGGCGAGCCAATCACAGCCGACGACCTGGATCAATGCGCCGCGGCGCAAAACATCAGAGTGCAGTCTGGGGACATCATCCTTTTACGCACGGGTTGGATGCGGGTTTTTGCTCAAGACCGGGCATTATTCGACAGCGGAGAACCGGGCATAGATGAATCAACTTTACCGTGGCTAAAAGATAACGATATTGTCGCCATTGGAGCCGACAACCATGCGGTAGAAGTCCTTGAAAGTATTCCCCCGACGGCATTACCAATTCACCGCTACGCCATTCGCGATCTAGGCATCTATCTCATGGAAAACTTCAATTTAGAGGAATTAGCCGCTGATAAAGCCTACGAGTCACTGGTGGTTATTGCCCCATTGTCACTCACCGCCGGAGCAGGCAGCCCTAATAACCCCATTGCAATAACTTAGAAATTACTTTAATACAATCTGCTACTCTCACCCCTTCGTGTAATCCGGCTCACGCTTCTCAAGGAAGGCAGCCAAGCCTTCCTGGTGGTCTGGACCGCGCCCGACGATTTCCTGGATGTGGGCTTCGTAGTCCAGCATTTCTTCCAGGTTTGGGATGATGGCCTTATTGAAGTCGCGTTTGGTGTAGCCCATCGCGTTGACCGGACCGCGCGCCAGTTGGTTGGCAAACTCGAGAGCGGCCGCTTCCAGTTCTTCAGCGGATACCAGGCGGTTGACCAAGCCCCAGGCCAGGGCTTGCTCGGCAGAGATGGGCTGGTTGAGGTAGGCTGCTTCGGCAGCACGCCCCAGGCCGATCAGTTTGGGAAGCATCAGGGAGACGGCTGAATCGGGGGCCAATCCAATTCCGCCAAACGCCACGATGAAGCGCGCCTTATCTGAGGCTATGCGCAAGTCGCAGGCCAGCACGATACCCAAAGCCGCGCCGGCTACCGCGCCGTTGACGGATGCCAGAACCGGCTTTTCCAGGCGGCGCATTTGCAAGATCAGGGGGTTGTAGGTGCGCAGTAAATGTTTACGGAAGGTGACATCCCCTTCGCTGAATGCGGCTAACTCCTGCCCGGCGCTGAACAGCTTGCCCTTGGCTTTTAAAAGCACACAGCGCACATCCGTATCTTTTTTGGCTTGTTTGAACGCTGCTTTAGTGGCATCAATTAGTTCGTCGTTGAAGGCGTTGGCTTTAGGGCGGTTGAGGGTGAGGCTGAAAACCCCATCTGTCAAGTCGGTGAGCAGAATATCTTCAGACATGCTTGTTTCTCCGTAGAAGTTAGTGGGATAATTTTGATAAAAAGAGTGTAGCATAATATCCTTCGGCTGTGTAGCCAGCTAATAATGACTGCTTAAACCCCGTGTTTGACTATATTTGCCAGCCAGGTTTTCGACTCTAAGCCTGGTGAACCAACCAAATTAATAGAAAAACCCGCCGCTCTATTGAGCCGCGGGTTGGGGAATGCGCTAAATTCTGGGGTTTACAAATCAGGATCTAGCAGGTCAAAGCCTTCTTCGTCATCATCTTCTTCGCCGTAATGGAACTCGACGTTGATTTCATCGTCAGGCAGACGCAGCCACAGGAAGAGTAATTGTCCGTCATCGGATTCAGTGTTCCTGACAGCTACAATGGGCACTTCTTGGGTTAGTCCATCCGGGGTGCGGTACTCCAAATGGATGGGCTCCTTATTGCGCCAGGCCCGGTGGCAGCGTTCCAAAAGAGCTGGCCCGTTGAATGTGCGCAGGTGGGTGACGACGATGTTGCCCAGAGTGGGGCTTTCGGCAATTCCGTTTGCCCAAACATCTTGCACTAACTCAAAAGTAGGCGTGGGTCCTTCGATGATGGTGATTTTGTCGTCCATGTTTCTCTCAATAATTACTACTCAAAATACATTAGAACTCAAGAATCATACCATAAAATCCGGATAGCTTGCTAACCACAATGTTAGGAATTTGTTAATAATTCTTCATATAATTGCGGGGCTTCAACGAAAATACCCTTTGCGCTTACGGCAGTTTCTTCGCCTGGCAAGCGTATCTCCCCTTTTGTATGCATCACATTCTCATTTTCTTCTACCAGCTGGCTAATGACCTCTATCTCGACTCCCAACGGTACGGGTTTCTTGAAATCAACATTAAGGTTAACCGCGGCAGCCTGATGCCTGTTGAACCATACAACCGCTCCCATAGCTTCATCTAATAATGCCGCGGTGGCAGCCCCCGTGGCTCATCCCTGGGGGACCTTGATGACTCTCATCCAGAGTGATCCTGCCGTAAATCGTGCCATTCTCTTTGGAATACCAGCGTATGCCCATACCGCGGGAGTTTTGAGACCCGCACACAAAGCACGAGCCGTGTTCAGGAATTAGCTTCATGGTTTCAGACTCCTTATCTTGCATTTGAGCGCGGAATCTTACCATAACTCAGTGGGTATGATTACGGGTATAATGTGCCGCAGAGGAAATGGCATGTATAAACTAGTGATCCTTATTGAGCCCCAAGTCGATATCCTGGCCTTCGAGAAAGTGTGGCCGGAATTCCTCAGACGCGCAGAGAAAATGCCTGGCTTGATACGCGAATCCACCAGCCACGTTGACCGCCTATTGCACGGTAAGTATCACATATCCATGATGCATGAACTTTACTTCGAGTCACTGGAGGCGGCCAACGCGGCAATAGCCTCGCCTGAAGGGCAAGAGGCTGGCAAGGTGTTGCAGATCATCACTGCTGGGAAAGTGACGCTATTATTTGCCGAGCATCAAGAAGATGAACTTAATAATATCCAGCAGCACCAAAACCAAGAAAAGGAAGACGCCCAAAATGCAGATGGCGAAGCTTAGCGCCGAGGATTTGCAGGCATATATGCATGAGAACGGCATACCTGGCGAGATTTTACGTCTGGATGTGCCCACACCCACCGTCGAGAGCGCCGCGCAGGCGGTTGGCTGCCAAACAGAGCAGATTGTTAAATCGATCCTATTTATGGCGCAGGCAGAACCGGTATTGACTATCACCTGCGGCATCCAGCGCGTTGAGCGCCGCGTGATCGCGAGGCGTTATGCTGTGGGACGCAAAAAAGTCAAGTTGGCAGATGCAGATACCGTCCTGAGTATTGGCGGGTATGAAGTTGGTGCGATGCCTCCCTTTGGACATCTGCAGGCTTTAAAGACCTTGCTCGATCAGGGAGTCCTTGAGCATGCGGAAGTATATGCCGGGGGTGGTTCGGGTAATGCATTGGTGCGCATGGCTCCTCAAGATATCCTAAAGTTCAGCCAAGCTGAAGTGCTTGATTTACATACCTGGCCTAGAGCAGCATAGAATTCTTTATCCATATGTCATTTACGCCCATTTCATTAAAACCTAATAGGCGATTAAAGCGCAGAGGGTGGTTGTTGGTAACCGCGGTGATACTGATTGTGGTGATATTAGGAGCTGTTTTCACATACCAATACGTGTATTCTCGTGGTTCGCAGCGATGGGAAAAGTTTAGCGAATACCGCCAGAATCCAGAAACCCTGCCAGACGTAACCTTGCATCCCGGCCAGCGCTGCGGGGATGCCCCTTTCGCATTCCCTACCACAGGAGCGATCTTTGGGTTGTGGGACCAATCCTATCGCCTAGGGCACAGGCATCAAGGCCTGGATATTTTCTCTGGGACGGAGCCTGGGGTTACGCCGGTCTATGCCGCTTATCCTGGCTACCTAACGCGCGCGTCTGATTGGGTCTCAACCGTGATCATCCGCATTCCATCGGACCCTTTAGAACCAGCGCGCCAGATATGGACGTACTACACACACATGGCGGATGTTGACGCCAACAGTTTTGTGTTGCATGATTTTCCTCCGGGGACGCAGGAAGTTTTTGTGGAAGCCGGGACCTTGCTCGGTTATCAGGGGAATTATTCAGGCAATCCAGTCAATCCCACAGGGCTGCATCTGCATTTTTCGATTGTCAAGGATGACGGGGACGGGCGGTTTTTAAACGAGTTAGATATTCGCAACACCTACGACCCGACCCCATATTTCAACCTGCCGGTAAACCAGAAAGAAAACCCAGATGAATTTCCGGTGTGTGCAGACATAGTCACACAAGAGGACTGGGATTTGGAGTCTGCCAATGAGTGATTTTACTGATCAGGTTGTGCTCATTATAGGTGCTGGGCGCGGTCTAGGGAGCGCTCTCGCCAAGGCTTTCGCGGCCCAAGGTGCGCTTGTGGCTGCAAACGACCTCACACCTATCAACGTGGATGAAGTAGTGGCTGAGATCATTGCAGCCGGGGGTAAGGCCAAAGTTTATCTGGCAGACGCGGCAAAAAAAATAGCTTTGCAGACTATGGTGACAGAAGTGCTTGAAGATTGGGGCCGCATCGATGTGCTGGTCAACCATGCGAATGTGAAACCGCAAGACCCACTTTTGGATATCGACGAATGGGATTGGCGGCGCGCGGTAGATGTCAATCTAAATGCTGTTTTCCTGGCGATTCAATCTGTCGGGCGGGTGATGCGCGATTTGGGTGGCGGTGTGATCATTAATATTGGACCTGAGCCTGCAAAAACCCCAGAGAAGACTGCGAGCGCCGCGTACTTGAGCAGTAAAGCTGGCGTTGTGGCTCTAACTCGCGGCGCGGCAAGCGAGCTGGCAGAATACAATATCCGTGTGAGTGCAGTGCAGGTGGCTGGAAATTACACTGACTCTGCTCTGCGTCAAATCTTGGAGTTGTGCAGCGCTGACAACCAAGAGTTTAGCGGTGAGTTGATCACTATCCCCGCATAGGATTTAGCGGAATTATGCATGAATTATATTCATATCGCAGCCGTCTGATGGAGCGTTATTCACAAGTGGGGGAAGAAGTAAGCCGCGCTCCCCTTGCGATTCCCAAGAGCGCATGGCAGGACTCTCTCAAAGGGAGGGATACCAGCCCTAATCAGCTAATCGCTTGTTTGCACGCTCTAGAGAATCAGCTATTCAAACCCGGCATCTTCAGTCTCTTAGATAGTATCGGTAAGCCTTTACCACTCTTCGACGTAAACGTTTGGTTGGAAACGGGGTACAAAAGCGATGTTTCTCTAGAAATCATACTGAACGCATACCTGGAACTGCATACGGAAATGGATACGCGTTTGCAGGATTTGCCCATTGAGGCCTGGACTCTAACAGGACGGCATCCTTGGTGGGGGTGTCGTACGTTGCAGTGGTGGGTGGAGAGCAACCTAGTAGAGGCTGAGGCGGTTGTAGGGAAGTTGGTGCAGTTTTAAATTCCCTAAATATCGTATAATCAGCACAGTATTACTAAAAATCTATTATCCTATCGGGAGTTTTCAATGACAGAATACAGCACCATTATTACAGAGATACCCGCGGATTATTCCCGCGTGGGTCTCATTCGTCTAAACCGTCCGAAAGCGCTTAATGCCTTCAACTCCACCCTTATGCAAGAGCTGGCTGGGGCGTTGAATGATTTCGATGCTGATGAAGATATAGGAGCAATTGTAATCACTGGCAGCGAGCGCGCCTTTGCTGCTGGCGCTGACATAAAAGATATGACTGGAGCTTCACCAGTGGACATGCTGCAAAGAGAGCACCTATCGCTCTTCGATAAAATTCGGGGGGTTAAGAAACCGGTGATAGCCGCGGTATCTGGCTGGGCCCTGGGTGGTGGAAGTGAGTTGGCTATGTCCTGCGACATGATCGTGGCTTCAGAAAATGCTCGCTTTGGCCAACCGGAGATCAACCTGGGGATAATTCCGGGTGCTGGGGGTACTCAGCGTTTGACACGCGCTGTCGGCAAAGCTCTTGCTATGGAAGTGATCCTCAACGACCGCACGCTGACAGCTCAAGAAGCACTAAATTATGGTTTGGTGAATCGAGTTATGCCAATCGAATTGTATCTGGAGGAAGCGCTTAAGCTTGCCGCAGAGGTGGCGGCACGCGCGCCTATAGCTATTCGTTTAGCAAAGGAAGCTGTCAACCAGGCATATGAAACGTTCTTAAGGGAAGGTGTCGCGGATGAGCGGCGTGCATTCTACTTCTTGTTCTCTACCGAAGACCAGAAGGAAGGTATGCAGGCATTTATTGAGAAACGCCCACCCGAATGGAAAGGGAAGTAAACTTTATTCGGCCAATGTTTTAGATTGCCAAACAGGATACGTGTTGAGATTAATTGGAATTGGAGTAAAGCTTCCCCTGGTTTCTGGCATTAGATGAAAAAGTACCGGGATTTAGTTAGAGCTCTGCGCAAACTTGATCTAGATGGCGGCCGACCTGTGGTCGCACATGCCTCTTTGTCTGCTTTTGGCAATGTCAAAGGCGGCGCGGAGGCGGTGGTGGGGGCTTTGCTTGAACATTTTAACAGTTTGATCATGCCGGTGTTTACCTATAAGACTATGGTCACACCGGAGGCAGGCCCCCCGGATAATGCCGCTGAATACGGCAAGATGAAAGATGCTAACCGCTTGGCCGAAATTTTCTGGCCTGGTTTGCCCGCAGACCGTTTAATGGGGGTTGTGCCAGAAACCCTGCGTCGCCACAACAAGGCGCAACGTTCCTTACACCCAATCCTTTCTTTTACCGGAATCAATGCTGCCGAATTTCTAAAAGAACAAAAGCTCAATGCGCCGCTTGGTTCATTGAGAGCGTTAGTGGATCAAGATGGCTGGGTTTTGCTGTTGGGAGTTGATCACAAGGCCAATACCAGCATACATTTGGGTGAGCGTATGGCAGGCCGCAAAACTTTTGTGCGCTGGGGACTGACCAAAGAAGGTGTGCTTGAATGCATTGGTTTTCCACCCTGTTCGGATGGCTTTAATGCCTTGTCCCCATATGTTGAACCAGTCACTCGTAAAATTCGGGTCGGTAAAGCTCTCGTACAGGCGTTATCAATCCGAGAATTGGTGGAAATCGTCAAACCCCTTATCACCGAAGACCCCTTGGCCTTGCTGTGCAGCCGCCCGAACTGTATGCGCTGTGCGGCCGTTAGGAAGGATGTGGGTGAATGAGCATATCGGCCTTCCACAGGAGGTGCAAGTCCCTACAGCTTCACGGTCTGTGTGAATGTAGCAATTCATCCGAGTGTCTCCTCTTTTGGTTAGGGTTGATTATTTACAAACCTCTTAATAATCTCCGCAATTTGAGCATTCGTATTATACAATGTATTTTTGACAAATTTTGCGATAGACCTATAAAGGTAAACTGATTGATATCTATAGAAAGTTTATCCCAGGGATTTGGTATTTAAAAACCCCTCCTTAGGCAACTGCTGGAGGACAGCCAAGCTTGCCCTTTCTGTTTTAATGAGTAAAATACGAATACGTATCTTTAATTAAGGCAAAAGAAAATTGCAGGAATCACCTGAGGGCTTTAGCCAGATCTTCGCGAAATATTTCTCCAAGGTACGAGTGCGTGTCATTCGTTTTTGGAGGAGGCTGGTGCCTCCTGTCAGCCTAGAGCAGCGGGCGGATGTGCAAGTGCAGTTGCGTGAAGCCTCCGCGCCAGATTTTGACTATTTCGTGCTTGTGTTTCTCTCTTGCATGATAGCCACGTTTGGGTTGTTGATCGACTCGGCTGCAACAATAATTGGAGCTATGCTGGTGGCGCCGCTAATGTCCCCGATTCTCGGTATTGGCCTGGCTTCATGTGATATTCGCATTGTCATATCCAAAGGATACTCTATTTTTATGCGTTCAGAGATTTCTTCTGGCGACCATTCTTTATTTAGTGATTTTAGAACATATTCACACAGCCTTTCACTTTTTGATATCTTGCTTTTACCTTTCCTCCTTGAAGATGCGGCAGCTTGGGAACGTTTACTCGCACTAAAGGCTCTGTATCCAGTTTTTCCACTATTTCGTCTTATTTCACGGGAGATTGTGCTTGAACTTCGCCCCAAGTGTTTTGCAATTTCTACAAGTGGCTTATTCTTTGCCAAGAACCGATTGATTTCTTCCCGTTCAGCATTTGTTAGGTGTAGATATTTTTCTTTTCGCATACGAATGATTTTATCTCCTCATTCGTTGCACTAAATGTCTGAATTAACATAATAATTACCTCAAATTTCTTGATTATTCCTAATATTAGGAATCAAACACTTTATTAATATCTTTTTATCACTTCGTTTAGATGACGATGTTATAATTCCCTTGGCAGCTTATGTCTGCTGGAGGAAGGTATTTAACTATGATGAGATTTGACCGTTTTACTGAACGTGCCCAGGAAGCAGCCCAAAGAGCTGCTGAGATTATCCACCGCTATGGGCACAACCAGATTGATTCCGAGCATATCCTGCTGGCTTTGATTGAACAACCTCAAGGTGTCATCGGCCAACTTTTGGAAATCCTAAAAGTAGACCCCGAAGCGCTCACAGAGCGCCTGGATTATATTCTAAAGACCAGCGCTAAGGCCAATATCTTTGGAGGCGGAGCAGGCCAGATCTTTATTACCCCGCGCGTAAAGCGCATAATTGATCTGGCGAATGAAGAAGCCAACCGCTTGAAGGATGAGTTTATCTCCACCGAGCACATATTCATGGCCATCTTGAGCGAGCGCAGCACACCCTCCGCGCGTTTATTAGAAGGAGCTGGAGTGACCAAAGAACGCGTCACTGATGCTGTGCAGCAGCTACGCGGTGGCCAGAGGGTGACTGACCCTCAAGCTGAGACCCGCTATCGCACTCTTGAGAAATACTCCCGCGACCTGACTCAACTGGCGCGCGAGGGCAAGCTTGATCCGGTGATCGGACGCGATTCCGAAATTCTACGATTGATCCAAATCCTTTCCCGCCGCACTAAGAACAACCCTGTTTTGATAGGTGAGGCAGGTGTTGGCAAGACGGCTATCGTAGAAGGATTGGCCCAAAAGATCGCCACTAACGATGTGCCGGAAATATTAAGTGGTAAACGCGTGATCTCCCTTGACCTAGGAGCCATGATAGCCGGTTCGCGTTTCAGGGGTGAATTTGAAGAGCGCTTGAAGGCGGCTATAGAAGAAGTACAGCGCGCTGAAGGGGAGGTCATACTCATGATCGACGAGCTGCACACCGTTGTTGGGGCGGGGGCAGCCCAGGGGGCGATGGATGCATCCAACATGCTCAAACCGGCGCTGGCTCGCGGAGAGCTTCAGGCTGTTGGTGCCACCACGCTGGATGAATATCACAAATACATTGAGAAAGACGCTGCCTTAGAACGCCGTTTTGCCCCCATATACGTTGAAGAACCCAACGTTGAAGACACAATCGAAATGCTGCGCGGCTTGCGTGATCGTTATGAAGCCCACCACAGGCTCAGTATTTCGGATGAAGCGATAGTGGCGGCTGTTAAGCTTTCTTCGCGCTATGTGTCCGACCGGCACTTACCTGACAAAGCAATTGACTTGATGGATGAATCCGCCGCCAAGCTTCGGATAGCCTTATATTCGCTGCCACCTGATTTGAAATCTATGAAAGATGAAATAAACCGCTTGGAGGCTGAAGAAGAACAAGCTGGCCTTGAGCGAGATTACGAACGTGCTGCCGAGAAGAAATCCGAACGGATACGTATAGAAACGGAATTCAACCAAAAGCGCGAAAAATGGGAGGGTGAGCATGAATTAGATGAAGTGGTTGATGCGGATGATGTTGCTGAGGTAGTTGCTCAATGGACAGGAATTCCTGTAAGCCAGATGATGGAATCAGAGGCCGAAAAGCTGTTAAAGATGGAAGAACGCATTCAGGAGCGCATCATTGGGCAAAGTGAAGCCATCCAGGCAGTTTCTGACGCCATCCGCCGGGCGCGCTCTGGTTTGAAAGATCCCAAACGCCCAATAGGGTCGTTCATCTTTATCGGTCCATCAGGTGTTGGCAAGACGGAATTGGCCAAAGCGCTGGCTGAATTCATGTTTGAAGACGAGGAAGCGTTGGTGCGCATCGACATGAGCGAATACCGCGAGCAGCATACAGCTTCGCGTTTATTTGGCGCGCCTCCCGGATACGTGGGTTATGAAGAAGGCGGCCAGTTGACCGAAGCCGTCCGCCGCCGGCCATACAGGGTGATCTTATTTGATGAGATTGAAAAAGCTCACCCGGAAGTTTGGAACGCTTTATTGCAAATCCTGGATGATGGCCGCCTAACCGACGGACAGGGGCGTACTGTCGATTTCCGCAATACGGTGTTGATTATGACCAGCAACCTGGGAACCGAATTCGTGCGTAAGTCCGGCTCGCTAGGATTTCTGCAGTCTAGCGATGATGAAGAAATCCGCCAGTCGCATGAAAAGATAGAGAGAGCGCTCAAGAAAACTTTCCGACCCGAGTTCCTAAATCGCATTGATGAGATCATAACCTTTTCGGCATTATCTTTGGAAGATATGTCTAAAATTGTAGACTTGCAGATGAAAGAGATTTGCGAGAGATTGGATGAACGCGGTTTGAGAGTTGAACTGACAAAGAAATCGCGTGCGTGGTTGGCAGAGCAGGGTTACGATCCTGAATTTGGCGCCCGTCCTTTGAAACGAGCTTTACAGAAGCTTATTGAAAGCCCGCTCTCTGTGCGTTTGCTTCAAGGCGAGTTTTCGGATGGGGATACGGTGACAGCGGATGTGGATAAAGAGGCTGGTGAGCTAGTCTTTAAACTCAAGAAGAAAGCCCCGGTAAAAAAGAAGAAAACCACTCCGGTTGAAAGCGATGCATAAACGCTTGATAATATAATCAATGGCAAAAGCTGCATATCAGATATGCAGCTTTTCTTTTTTTGGAATATCCAGGTTTATTCAGGTCTCCTCCGAATAAATTGCGTTCGTTATGAAAGCATAGTTTGAGAGAGAATTAGTTTATAATTCGCATATAGAGAAGTAGATTTATATTAAGGTTGAATACTGGCCTGAAATACAAGAAAAAGGAGCTAAATTGATGGAAAACCACACCCATGAAGTGGCATCTGACCTTGAACGCATGCGTACTCTGATTGGAAATGTCAGCGCATACATTGAACAGTTTCACAGCGGTTCGGTGGAATTGGTTTCGTTTGATGGGCGCAAATTGCAGGTTCGTCTGGGCGGCGCTTGTGATGGCTGTTCTCTTTCGACAACAACATTAAAGGGCTGGGTGGGAGGCACAGTGAAGCAGTTCTTTCCAGATGTCGAGGTAATTGAAGCGGTAGATTAATTGCCTGCGTATCAATGTGATTATTAGAATGGGGAGTGGAATATGAGATGGGGTGAGGATCGTAAAGGTTCCATTTCGATCATAGCAAGGTTCAATTTATATGCTCTAATATGCGATATACTGCCCTGCCAGAATTTCCCTCACCTACTATAGGCTTTCGTTGCGCGGTTTCGCATTCCGACATTGACCAAGCGACAAATTGAAATATAAATTTTCAAATACTATGATGAGTTAGATCAATCCCCATGCTTTAGATTTGGCTAGTCCGCAATCTTTTTCAAGCGTTGCTTGTCAAGCATAAGTTCGTAGTCTGCTGCTTCAATAAGTTTTTCAAAAGAGGTTGGGTTTTGAGACGTGTGCACGGACACACCCAGACTAAGGCTGATTTGACCGTCCTCGTAGGGATGTTTTAAAGCCGCTTGCCGGATTTTCTCTGCCACACGCCGCGCGCCTTCTTCAAATGTTTCTGGCAAAACAATTGCAAACTTTCCTGCGGAATAGCGTGCAGCTAAGTCCATTCTGCGAATATTGTTATTGATCAACTTTGCGGTAACTTGTAATTTTTCATCTCCAGCAACCTGGCCGTAAGTGTCAGTGTAGGTATTGAAATCATCAATTTCAACCAAAATTAATGAAACCTTGTAATCATAACGATTGCTGCGATGAAGTTCCATTGCCAGAAATTCGTTAAAATATTTTCGAGTATAAACTCCGGTAAGAGGGTCGGTGAATGATAAATTCTTGATAGTTTGAGCTGATTCTGCTTCCTCTATAGCTAGTGTGCGTGTGTTTAGATTGATAGAATCCGTTTTAGCTTCATCTTTGTTGGGTAATTGAACCCATTCCTTTTCAGGTATCTCCAAGAAAGCGTCAACCACCTGCGGGTCAAATTGGATTCTGCGACCTCGGACAATCTCTTCTCGCGCCACGGAGTAGGGACGGCCTTCTCTGTAGGGGCGGTTGGATGTAATTGCGTCGAAGGTATCGGCTAATGCAAAGATGCGCGCCCCTAGAGGAATTTCTGTGTCTTTCAAGCCTTGCGGGTAGCCTTTTCCATCCCAGCGTTCGTGATGTGAATGCACGATCTCGGCCGCACTCTTTAAAAATTTGATGCCGGATAAAATATGAGCTCCCCATTCGGGATGGCGACGGATAATTTCCCACTCCTCGCTGGAAAGCGCCCCGGGTTTGCGGAGAATCGCGTCGGGCACGCCAATCTTGCCGATGTCGTGCAGCAAAGCTCCCCTGCGAATGGCAGCCAACTGGTTTGGAGGGAGGTTAAGTCGTTCTACCAAAGACATGGTGTAGGCTACAACGCGCTGCGAATGCCCTTCAGTCTCGTTGTCACGCGTATCCAGTGCAGCCGATAGCGCATCTAATGTTCGGTCGTAGCTGGTACTCAAATCAGCGAACAGCCGAGCTCTTTCTAAGGCGACAGCAGTCTGGTTGGCGATGGATTGGGCCACCCGGATATCATCCTCACTAAAATCGCGGGGGGTAAATGTATCTATCACTAAAGCTCCGATGGCTTTCCCGTCGACAAGCATGGGTACCGCCAGTAAGCTTTTGACGCCGAGTTTTTCAATTTGGGGCGGAATGTGAAATTCGTTTGGGGAGCTAGTGTCCGATGTAAAGACAGCTTCTTGGCGCGTCAGCGCGTGTCCGGGGGCAGTGTGCGCATCAATGGGAAATACCTGGCCGATAAGGGTTTCGGGGATTCCCTGTACGGCTTGAAGAGTAATCGTATTGTCGTTGGTATTGGCTAACAGCACCGCCCCAGCATCTGCTGAGGTACCGAGGATAGCCTGTTCTAATGCATTTGCAAGATTGTCTGCAATGTTCAATGTGCCAAGTAACTTTCCCGATAGTGTATACAAAGCTTCGACCTCTTCTCCGTGTGCAGCTAACTCGGAGTGGCTTTTTTGTACGGCGCTTAACATCGCCTGGAAGGAATCTGCCAGTTTGCCAATCTCATCTTCGCGGTCAAGGGAGAGATCGACCGCGTAATTCCCGGCAGCAACTTCTTTAGTGCTCTTCACCAATTGGGCTAAAGGGTTTGTGAGGGCACGCGAAAGCCACACAGCGGCTCCCCAAATAATGAAGAGCATCAATACGCTAATGATGATGAGGTTGCGGGCAAACCCGGTTAGTGGGGCGTAGGCCTCTGCGACGTCTTGTTTTACTACATAACCCCAGCCTGTGTGCGGTATGGAACGGTAAGCAGCAATCACCGGTATACCCCGGTAATCTGTCGTCTGGATCAATCCCTCTTGTCCAGCGGCGCTATATTGGGCGGGTAACGCGTCCGGCGAACCGTTGGCTACGTAGAAATCGAGAGTAGAGTTAGCTTTGAAACGCAGCGGGTTTAGAAAGATAGTATTCTCCCCATCGGCGCGAACTAGCAAGGTTTCGCCAGTTTCGCCTTTATCCGGCCAATCTTCGATAAGCGGATAAATAGTTTCATCGAGCATAACATTGAGCAGAACTGCCCCATTTATTGATGTGAGCCGCTCCCCTGTCGAGGGATTTAAAGCATGGAAGGTGTGACCAAAGATCATTTCTGCCAGCTCATTATCATTATCAAAGTAAATATCGTAGATTACTGCATCTTCAGGGGTAGCCAAGATTTCGGCCACTGCGGGGTAATTAGAATAATCTAATCCGATATGCTCAGAATTGGTGGAAATAATTACTTTTCCTGAGGTGTCTACGATGAGGATCTCATTATAGCCATCCCTTGCCTGTCGCATATTGATGATGACATCGGCAAGGAATGAAGTAAATACCTTCTTCTGTTCAGGGTCTGCTTCGGGATCTAGGATGACTTGTAATAGTTCTTCGTTGTGGGTATTATCACCTAACAGACGAATGTCGTTCAAGCGGTCATCCAGCCATCTGGATATTTCCCCTTTTTTTAAGTCAGCTACTGACTCTAGCCGGGCCTTAACGCGCAATTGGATGGTTTGCCTGGCCCCATAAGAAGCTGAGATTGCAATTAAAATGATTGGGAGCGCGGTAAGTCCAAGAAGGACGAATAGAAAACGGCTTCGCAGGCTGGAAAAGAATGAGAGCGACATCTCAGGTACTGGAAAAAACCATGCCCTCCTTAGGGAAATGATTTGATCGGGTTTCTGGTGTTTGTTGATTGCGTGATGCACTAAATTGGACGAATCCAATCAGGCGAGTCTTACACCTCATAGAATATGTTTAGAAGAACTATTGGTTTGCCTATGAAGCGTCACCCACTTACCTGCAGGGTGGCCCCAACAATGATCATTAATAGCAATATACTGCTCAAGGCCACCACGCCTATGGTGAGAAATTTATTGCCGCCAAGAGAATATCCGCCAAGACCGAGTATCAAGGCCATGGAAGGAAATACCAACCATAGGATCAATACGCTGATCTCGGAGAAGCTGTTTCTCAGCCAGATTGCTAAATCGCTGCCCAGAGGGTGCCGGTTCAGCTTCAAGATGACGATCAGCCAAATTATTGTGGGCGGTATATTAAGCGCGTAACTAAAGAGGGCGAGGATATTGGCTTGCCTAGAAAATTGTGCGTTCATCATGCCCCCATCTCTGCGCGTACGGCCCGGTAGAGGCTCTCAGCCTTGAGTTCGTTCAGGGTATAGCAAGGTCCCTCCAGGTGGTCGGCTAGCGCCTGAGCCAGCCCTTGGTCGAAAGCTGCGTGCTCCATATTCACCACCACGCTGCGGATGTCTTCTTTTGCGATTTTGTCTGCAATTCCATGAGCTTCCTCCTGTGGGGGATTGTCGCCCATGGCTACGTTTCCAGCTCCGTCTGTCAGTAATATCATTAACGGAAGGACATCCGGGCGGCTTAGTTTTTCGCGTTTGAAAACTTCGTAGGCCGACAGCAACCCTGCTGAAAGCGGCGTTTTACCTCCAACAGGGATGTCGTTGAGAGCTGTTTTGGCTAACTGTATAGAGTTTGTCGGCGGCAGGACCAATCTGGCGCGGTCTTTTTGGAACACAATCAGCCCAACTCGGTCACGGCGCTGGTATGCATCTGTGAGCAGTGAGAGGATGGCTCCTTTGGTGGCCGACATTCGCTCCGCAACGGCCATCGACCAGGATGCATCTACGACGAACAGAACCAGATTGGCGGATAAACGCACGCGTACTTTGCGCTGCAAATCATCCGGTGTGATAGCGAAAGCTACATCTTTGAGCTGTTCCTGGCGGTCTTTCTGGAAAGGGGCTGCCGCTCGAAAAGTTGCATCGAAGGCGATATCGGATGTTTTTCCTTTTGCAGGGCGTGCCAGAATATACCGGCCGCGCTTTTGTTCGGTTCGAGTGCGTGAACGTCTGCCGCTTTGTTTGCGGGTTAATCTTTCTAGGGGGTTATCTAATCTGCGAGGGGTAAAAGATTCACCAGTTTTAGTCTGTTGGCCGCCATCCCACCAATATGCGTTGCCTGAATCAAAAACATCTTGGGGTCCAGGTTCCGCAGGCCCTTTTTCAGGTGTGCCTTCAGTGATGCGTTTATCTAGGCTTTTTTTTTAGTTGTTTCTTTCTCTTCACCTGATTGAGAAGAATCTGGTTGTGTCTCTCCTTCCTCGGCCACCTCACCTTGCAGGTCGGAGATGCGTTCTTGTAGTTCATCCAGGGTGATTTCAATCTGGTGGAAGGGGCCGCGGCGGATGCGGTGCGGTAAAGCTAATTCGGAGGCGATAGCAATGTCCAAATCATTGATCGTCTCGCGGCCCGCGAAGGCAGCATGGGCGCGAGCTGTTTTTAGGATTACTAAGTCGGAGCGATGACCGTCAACTTGAAGTGAGGCGGTTAATAACGCGATTGAGAGTAAATCTCGATCCGTATAAGTTACCTTCCCGACCATTGTGCGGGCTTTTGTGATCTGCTCCGAGAGCTCATTTTCGTGCTCTTTCCACTGATCAAGAAATGCTTGATTGTCAGCCTCAAAAGCCAGGTTGCGTTCCATGATAGAGACACGTTCTCGAGCTTCGCGGATTCCGCGGATATCAACCGAGAGTGCAAAACGGTCTAGTAACTGGGGGCGCAAGTCTCCCTCTTCTGGATTCATGGTTCCTACCAGTATAAAACGTGATGGGTGTGAAAAGGAGATGCCCTCGCGTTCTACAATGTTGACACCCATAGCTGCGGAATCCAGGAGCACATCAACTACATGGTCGTCTAGCAAATTGACCTCATCGATGTATAAGAGGCCGCGGTTTGCGGAAGCCAGAACACCTGGCTCAAAGTGACGTTCCCCCTTTTGGATGGCTTTCTCTATGTCTAGAGTACCTACAACTCGATCTTCGGTAGCCGAGATTGGAAGATTTACGAAAGAGGTGACTAGGAAATCTGTTTCGGGTACTTTACCGTCGGGGAAGCGTTCCCTGCATTCAGTGCACCATGCTGCAGAGGTGAAAGGATCACACCCAAAGCGGCAATCTTGGATTACTTCAACTTTTGGCAGCAAGGCCGCCAGAGCGCGAGCGGAAGTTGATTTTGCTGTACCGCGTTCCCCGCGAATCAGTACTCCGCCAATGTTTGGTGACACCGCGTTCAAGATTAAAGCGCGTATCATACGTTCTTGGCCTACAATTGCTGTAAATGGGTAAATAGCTGGCATATTCTACTCTTAGATAGTTTAAAATTCGACACAATATCTTATCACAAAGGTTGTCAACTTGCAGCATACACTTTATAATGGTGCGCAATCTTATTCATGGAGTCTCAATTAATATGGATCAAAGCGATGTGCTGGATGAGCAGGAAACGCCAGTTGAGAAAAATAAGGAGGAAGAAACCAGTAGTGATTCCCTTTCTATGAAGGCGCTCTTAGAAACAGGTGAGCTTACTCTTGATTTACCTCGAAAGGGCGACATACGAAAGGGAGTGATAGCAAGTATTACTGAAGAAGAGATATTGGTTAGTATCGGCGCAAAATCTGAGGGGGTAATACCTCCAAGGGAATTGGAACATATCCCAGAGGAGGAGCGTGCAAAATTCAAAGTTGGTGATGAAATCTCAGTTTATATTCTCAGCCTAGATAGCAGACAAGGAGGCGTCTTGCTTTCTTACGGCCGGGCTTTAGAAGAAGATGATTGGACTAATGCTGAAGAGTTAATGAAGAATAATGAGGTTTTCGAAGGAATTATTGAAAGTTTTAATAAAGGCGGATTAATAGTTCAGATGGGCCGCTTGCGAGCTTTTGTCCCCGGATCGCAAGTAAGTAATGCGCGGCGCATGGCATACAAAGGTGATACGCCTGAGCAACGCTGGGGCAAGATGGTTGGTGAACCTCTAGTTGCGCGTGTCATTGAAGTTGACCGCCAACGCCGCCGTCTGATCCTATCCGAGAGATCGGCATCCACAGAATCACGCGATTCATTAAAAGAGCGCTTGTTGGAAGAATTGCATGAAGGCGACATGCGTACCGGACGCGTAACCAGTTTAGCTGAATTTGGCGCCTTCGTGAACATCAATGGCGCAGATGGTCTTGTACACTTATCTGAAATCTCTTGGGAGAGAATCAGTGACCCCAGTGAAGTACTTGAAGTTGGTCAAGAGGTGGAGGTAAAAGTCATCAGCATTGATCGGGAGCGTAAACGAATCGGTCTCTCCCTGCGGCAACTCCAAGATGACCCCTGGATAGAAAAAGTTTCCAGATATCAGGTTGGGCAGCTGGTTGAGGGCAATATCACTCGACTGGCCAAATTTGGCGCTTTTGCTCGCATCGATGATGACATGGAGGGATTGATACACGTCTCAGAACTCAGTGATGAGCGTGTAGAACACCCTAAAGAAGTGATCAAAGAAGGTGACCAGGCTACTTTACGAATCATCAAAATCGACAAAAAACGCCGCCGGATTGGCCTCAGCTTACGCAAAGTCGATTCAGGTGCATTCAGAGATGTGGATTGGGAAATGACTCTGGCTGAGATTGACGAATATGATGAAGCTGCAGATGATAGTGAGCCCGAGCCAGAATTAATTGAAGAAGTTTCCGACGATTTGACCGCCGGAGATAATGATGATGCGGATGATGAGGGCGGAGAAGAAGAGACTGAAGCAGAAACAACGCCTGACGAATCGGAGGAACCGACTGAGGCTCCAGAAGATGAAACGAGCGCTGAGGAGAACGAAGAGGAATCAGGAGAAGAAGAATAAATATTATTATTTGGGCATTTTTATGAATATAATGCCCAAATTCTCCTTTGCGATTGAATCATAGAATCTTAGAAATTTGTTAGATGTCCCGCACGCAAGGAAAAATTTGGTAGAATCTAATCCATAACAGCATCTAAGAATATGAGGACATCCTTGTTAATGCAAGAATATTATTGGCCACGGCCATAAGGAGGCCCCAATTTGTCTGGAATGGAGAGACTGACCCAACGAGCAAGACGCGTTCTTAGCTTAGCCCATCAAGAGGCTGAGCGTATGCGTCATAACTACATTGGTACAGAACATCTTCTGTTGGGTTTAATTAGAGAAGAGGGGGGTGTAGCTGCGCGCGTCCTTCGGGAATTGGGGCTAGAGGCTTCACGCGTAGAAGAAATTGTGCAGCGACTTACTGGCACAGGTAAATACGAAGGGGGCAAGATTGATCTTTCTCCTGGCACACAACAAGTCTTGGAATTCGCGTTTGACGAGGCAAAAAGACTTGGCAATCATTACGTGAGCACCGAGCACCTGCTCTTGGGCTTGGTTCGTTATGGAGAAGGTATTGCTCTGAATGTCCTCCGAAAGTTGGGCGTCACTCCAGAGCAGATTAGACGCCAAACACGCCGTGTGCTGCAAGAGAGCAGCGCACCGCGCCGCAGGCTGTCTGAACGCCGGACACAAAGGCGGGAAAAGCGCGGCGCTAAGACTCCCATGGTCGACCAATTAGCGACTGACCTGACCGGCATGGCGGAAGAAGCCAAGCTAGACCCAGTGATCGGCAGACATATGGAAATAGAGCGCGTGATCCAAATATTGGCACGCCGCACAAAGAACAACCCCGCTTTAATAGGGGAGCCCGGGGTTGGTAAAACTGCCATTGTGGAGGGTCTTTCCCAAAGGATAATTGAAGGTGACGTACCCGCACCTCTGTTGGGCAAACGCGTGTTGCAGTTGGACGTTGGTTCTCTGGTGGCAGGCACGATGTATCGCGGCCAATTTGAAGAACGCCTCAAAAAAGTAATCGATGAACTAACATCTTCTGGCGCTATCTTGTTCATTGATGAAGTTCACATGCTCGTGGGTGCAGGCGCAGCCGGGTCATCCGTTGATGCTGCAAATATCCTCAAACCTGCGCTCTCACGCGGCGAGCTGCAAGTTATCGGCGCTACTACGTTGGACGAATATCGCAAGCACATCGAAAGCGATTCCGCTCTGGAACGCCGTTTTCAGCCAATTTTGGTGGAAGAACCGACTATCGACGAAACCATTGATATCCTGAAGGGTATCCGCGTAGCTTATGAAGAACACCATCGTTTACGAATTTCGGATGAGGCACTTGAGGCGGCTGCTAACTTAGGAGCCAGATACGTAACCGAGCGGTTTTTACCTGATAAAGCCATTGATCTGATTGACGAATCGGCCTCACGCGTGAGGATGTACAAAAGCCCTGCAGCTAAGGCTGCTAAGGAACTGATCTTAAATTTGAAGGAAGTCCGCAAAGAACATTTATTAGCTTCCGAAGAAGGCCGCGAGGAAGAAATTGAAGAGATACAAGCGCGCGAATCGGAATTTGAGGCCCAGCTTGAAAATTTGAAAACTAATTGGGACCGAGATACAAGCCCTATCGTCAATGAAAACGATATTGCTGAAATGGTTTCTATGTGGACAGGCGTGCCTGTGCAGATCGCACAGGAAGAATCCGAACGCTTGCTTCACATGGAAGAGGAACTAAGAAAGTCGATCATCGGCCAAGAAGAGGCCATTGAAGCTATATCAAAAGCTGTGCGCCGCGCCCGTGCGGGCTTGAAAGATCCAAAGCGTCCTATTGGTTCCTTTGTTTTCTTAGGTCCAACCGGTGTTGGGAAAACCGAGCTTAACAAGTCTCTGGCTAGATTTCTTTTTGGCAGCGAGGATGCTCTCATCCAACTAGATATGTCTGAGTTTATGGAGCGTCATACGGTAAGCCGTTTGGTGGGCGCCCCGCCAGGATATGTCGGTTATGAAGAATCCGGCCAGCTTACTGAAGCGCTGCGCCGCCGGCCATATTCGATTGTGGTTTTTGACGAGATCGAGAAGGCTCATCCAGAAGCGCATAATATGCTCCTTCAGATCATGGAGGAAGGGCACTTATCAGATGCGCGCGGTCGTAAAGTTGATTTCCGCAATGCATTAATTGTGATGACCTCCAATGTGGGCGCTGATATGATCATGCGCCAGACATCGCTAGGGTTTAATCTTAAGCGCGATGAAGACGTGGAGGAGAAGATAGCCTATAAGGAGATGCGCAAGAAATTAATGGATGCCTTGCGTAGAGTCTTTCGCCCAGAGTTTATTAATCGGGTCGATTCGGTGATCGTTTTCCGCTCATTGAGCCGCGAGGACATTAAAATAATTGTAGACCTTGAGCTGGATAAAGTTTCCGAGCGCCTTCAGGAACACGACATCAAGATCGTGGCCACTGAGCAAGCTGTCTCTCTAATAGCCGAACTGGGTTATGACCGAGAATTCGGCGCCCGCCCGCTCAAACGCGTCATCCAACAGAAGATTGAAGACAAACTTTCTGATGCCTTGTTGAGCGGTGAGTTTGCAGATGGAGATACGGTTTTGGTGGATGCGGAAGAAGGGGAAGAGGAACCAGATATTGTTCTTCGCCCAATGGAAGTTGAAGAGGAATCTCCTGAGGCAATACCGACCACGTAATCGTTTTGTTTTACTTGCAGATCATCAAAGAACGCGGATCAACCTATCTGCGTTCTTTGAGCATAAGTGAAGAACCCCGCAGTAAGCTATGGGGTTCTTCAAAGGAAAAAGCCAAGGGGGGCTTTGCCCCCAAACCCCTTTTTACCGTTCATCCCTGCTTTAAGCAGCAGGGTATTCTGGCTTTTTCCACATAAACGGAAAGAATGTTTTCCTCTGGAATTAAAGATCTATGATGGCTAAAACTCGTACCCAGTACGTCTGCCAAGAATGCGGCCGAGTTTCGGTTAAAAATATGGGCCGCTGTCCACAATGCGGGAACTACAACAGCATGCTGGAAGAGCTTGTGGAAGCTACCACGAAAAAAAGCGAGCTACGCGGATTGAGCGGGCGTTCAACCCCGCGCCGGTTAACAGAAATCGGTGCAGATGTTGAAGAGCGTATTCCTCTCTCTATCGAAGAGTTTGACAGAGTGCTTGGTGGGGGGATCGTGCCTGGTTCTATCGTATTGGTTGGCGGTGACCCTGGCATTGGTAAGTCAACCTTACTTTTACAAACTTCCATCCAGATTGCGAACGCGGGCACCGTGCTGTATGTTTCCGGGGAGGAGTCGGAGAACCAGATCAAAATGCGCGCTATGCGCCTGTGGGGGAATGGGAGCGGCAAAAAAGCTGAGCTTCCGGAAGATTTGTATCTGGTCACCGAAACCAACTTGGAAACCGTCATCGAACATATTCAAGCGCTGGCGCCTGGCTTGGTGGTGATCGATTCTATCCAAACCACTTATCTGGCGGGCCTGACCTCTTCGGCTGGAACTGTTACCCAGGTGCGCGAGTGTGCTTCGCGTTTGCGTGAGCTGGCTAAGTCCAGCGGCCTAGCAATTTTCCTCATTGGGCACGTCACCAAGGAAGGTTTAATTGCAGGCCCTAGAGTCTTGGAACATATCGTGGACACAGTCTTGTATTTGGAAGGCGACCGCTTTCAGTCCTATCGTCTGCTGCGTTCGGTGAAGAATCGTTTTGGGGCCACTTCAGAAGTTGGCGTTTTCGAAATGCGCGATAACGGCATGATTGAAGTTTCCAACCCTTCAGAGGCTTTTCTGGCTGAGCGCATGATAAATGCAGCCGGTTCTGCTATTGCTGTCACCATGGAGGGTACGCGGCCTTTATTGGTTGAAGTTCAAGGACTTACCAGCGCCACTTCATTCGGACACCCGCGGCGCACTGCCAACGGGATAGACTTCAACCGTTTGCTGCTGCTCGTGGCCGTACTCAGCCGCCGAATGGGGCTGCGTCTCTCAGAGCAAGACGTGTTCGTGAATGTAGTTGGGGGATTGCGTGTAGGTGAACCAGCCGCGGATTTGGCTGTGGCAGCCGCAATTGCCTCCTCCATGCGCGATATAGCGGTGAAAGCCGATACTGTGCTGATCGGTGAAATAGGTTTATCAGGCGAGCTGCGCATGGTAGGCCACATGCCGGCGCGTTTGCATGAGGCTGCCAAACTTGGTTTCAAGAACGCGGTGGTTCCGAAACGTCTAAGCAAAGGGGAATCCTGGCCTAAAGATATCCAAATATTAGAGGCGCGCACATTACGGCAAGCCTTGGAACATGCTTTGGTAGGCGAGTAAAGAACATACTATTTCAATGCTTTCTTTTATAAACTAGGCCCCTTTTCATGAAATGTCCGGGCCTAAATTACTCACTATTCCCATTTGCAGTATCCTTGGAAGCAGTTTGTATCCATTCAGAAAACCACTTGAATACCGCAAGCACAGCTAAAACTGGTGTAAAAACAATATATTGAAGGATATCAATAATTATATAGAGCAACCTGTAGGCCACATCAAAAATGAGGAAAGGTATTAAAGAACCAAGAATTGTGACAAAACAATTTGCTATATAGAATATGAGATAAATTACCCATTCAAATGCTATTATTATTAAAAACAATCCTCTTAGGGCTTCACCAAATATTATGGCAGCTGACAGTATGCCATTAATTAATATCAGAACATTAGCACCTAAGCCAATTAGAAAATTAGCGGTTTCACTACCTTCAATAGTCCCTAAAGTAATTAAGCTCTGCCATCCCATTAGAAACGCAACAGCTAACCCTATAAAAATAATTATAGTTGAAAAGGCTATGACTATTCCTCGAAAAGGCCCAGATATTTCATCAAAATGTGTAAAATCAGATTTCTTTGAAAAAACTTGACTTATTATTAAAAATCCGATTATTACAGAAAGCAATGTAGCAGCACCAACCGCAAAACCATAATTGAGTAAAAAGGGTGTAAGAGGGTAGATTAATAACCCCATTATTGACAATCTGTTTGCGATAGCAATTGTATCTGCAATGGCAAAAATAACTACGCATACCAGGAAAAATAAATATCCAAAAGTTCTTAATGGTTTTTCTTCATCGTACAACGATTTGTGTTGCCCTTGGATGAAATTTCTAAACCCCTTGATACCATTATCAAATGGCTTTGTTAAAGTATCTCTAAACCCTTGCGTGATTCTTTCTAGAAATGTTCTTGGGTAAAAGGGAAGTTTATCTTTGTCAGGATCATTATCTTCATCTAAAATTATTGGTTTGGAAAAAATTTCTCGTAACCTTTGAATTAAACTATTTCTTTTACTACCATAAATCACACCTATAAATAACCAAAATACTAATACTGGAAAAAACCACTGAGAGTTGTATAGGTTATAAAAGAATTCACTCCAATTCATTTTGTCATCTCCTCAAGTATTCGTTCAAAATAGCTTCAAGAGCTTCTCCATTGTGAAACTCGATTTGTCCTGGGGCAGCCCCAAAATATTCAAACTCACTTCTCCATTTATCTTGCACCTCCACACATTCGGGTTGATAATCATCTAAACAGCTCAATAGTATTGAAAATATTTCAATCCCGCTGAGGTTAATTTCAATATTAGAAGGCCTCACAAGATTTCCCTCCTCATCTACTCGCCAATCAGTTAAATCGTCAAAGACAATCAGAATACATCGGGAATAATCAATGCATTCATTTTGAAAAACCACTGTGGCTTGACCAAGGCCTTCATAAACCATATTTGGGCCAGTCGGAGTTGGCAGTGAATCAACTTGCTCTTCAAATACCTCAATATCAGCAGCAATTTGAGTGAGGAATTGTGATTCTGCTGCCGCCTTAGTAGCTTCCCACTCAGCATTTTGTGTGGCGTAATTACCTATCCAATCTTCTTGTGCACAATCATCCACAAATGCCATGACAGTAGATGTGACGTCTTGGACTGCTACAGCCGTTTTATGCGCGCTCTCGGTTCCGGGTAATCCTAAAACACTTTCCCCTTCGGTGTTGTGTGTACTTATGGGTGTAAGGGTAAATTGAGAAGATGGTGTTGGGGCAATTCGTGGGGCATCTAATGTAGGCGAATCATCATTTAAAACTCTTGCATTTCCATAATTCAAATATCCCATACGAAAAATTGCATAGCGGTTTCCTGACAGCACGGTGTTACTGAAAACAACTCTTATAAAGTCCAAGACATTGGATGTTGACCCCCCATCACTATATTCCATGGAATAAGAAGTTTCTTCAGAGTCGTACAGAATGACAACTAGTATTGGCGAAAAGGTCAGTCTATCGGGTGTACTAATTATAGATGTTGGTGGACAAACTCTTTGGGTTGGTGTTGGGGTCACTGATGGTGTTGGAGGTGTTGGTGAGGGTGACCAGCGTGTACTAGTCTCATCACCGCACCCTCCTAAGATAATTGCAGTGATTATTACGAAAACAAAAATATAAAAGGTCAATTTATTGAATGTACTTCTCCTCAGATAGCGCATTTTCCAATCTCCCGTGAAAATTTACGTAATAAGTAATTTTCCGTGTCGTGAATTATCTATGGTCGAGCCTCTGTTATAGGCTAATATCGAATAAGGAAATAATTAAATTCATAAAGCTTTCTCTTTTAACACACCATTGGTTATCAAGTTCAATATGTAAAATTCAGCATCACTGCGTTTTATACATATCCCTGAGGGGCATGAAACCAAATCGCTCTTGTCATGTGGCCTACTGTTTCATTGCTATCCTTTGTTAGAGTTTTACATTCGGTATCAATCAAAAATCTTTCTGGTAATGTTGGTAGGAGGAAACTCTCACACAAGTAATCTAATGCTCTATTAGGATTCCCCTGATTGAGAGCCTGGAATAGACTTCTTACTGTTGCATCTGGGGAAATCGTTAACGTACAGGATGACAGTAGAGCATAAATAATCAAGAAAATAAATAATATTTGTCTATCCCATAAAAGATAGATATATTTATATATTTCCGCTTTATCTGTATTCTTGGTAGGCACCATTATTTTTTCCCCCACTTAAAGGGGTTTTTATTTAGGGATAAATGTGATGAAGTTCTTGTTGCGTGTCCAATCCCACATATTAGTATAGTACATTGCGTGTCTATTCGCAAGCGATTTGCAAATTAATTACTGGAATATGGGTGAATATTGTATGAAATTGGGAACTAAGTGTTAAATTTTTGTTATTAAAATCTAAAAGTATGCGAATTGTTTTGCCCTATCTCCAAGCCTGGATTATAATAGGAGTGGAGAAAGTAGAAAAGGAGATTTTTATGGCTAAAAAAGCACCGGAGTTTTCCAAAGGAGATTGGATTGTGCATCTCCATTATGGTGTTGGCCAGATCAGGAAAATTGAGAAGAAGAGGTTGGGCGACGAAAAGGTTTCATATTATATGGCTGAGACAACGAACAGCATTTTTTGGGTTCCTGTCGAAAACACAGATAGTGAGCGAGTCCGTCCGATAGCCTCAAAATACATGATGCGCAAGGCGATCAAAACTCTCAAAGAACCGCCGGTACCTTTAAGTGATGACCATAATGAGCGCAAACGGCATATTAACGAGGTCAGGCTAGAGATTTCTTTGATCACGGTAGCAAGCTTAGTGCGCGATCTTTTAGCAAGGCAGGCACAGACGAGACTCAATCCCAGCGAAGAAAAAGCTTTGGATCATTTTAGCGACAACCTGCTTCTTGAATGGTCGGTTTCAATGGGTTGGGATAAGGAAAAAGTTCAAATGAAATATCAAGAGGTCCTCCAAGAAATCCGGGCGCAGCAGATTTCTTGAGAGCGGCTGATTTAGAAAAACCCTGAAGCCCAGCAGAATATTGCGGGACATTTGTGTGGAAAAAGCCAGAATACCCTGCTTCTTGCCGCAAGGGTGAATGCCAAATGGGGATTTTGGGGCAAAGCCTCAATTTTTCCTTTGAAGAACCCCGCAGCAAGCCGCGGGGTTCTTCACTATTAACATGCAATTACTTGTCTTCACTATAAGAAGTGTGTGATAATTGTCCTAATATTGGTTTCATAAACTATGCCTGCTTCTGCTAACACCTCCCCAAATTTCTGGGTGCGCGATATCCCCGTCTTCGGCGACTTGATACTTTCCCCTATGGATGGGTTTTCAGATCTGCCTTTTCGTTCCCTGGTACGAACTTTAGGCTCGGTGATGAGCTACACCGAGTTTGTCAACGCGATGGATGTGCTCAACGGCCATCCACATCTCGATCAACGTCTAAGATATTCCGAAGAAGAAAGACCGGTAGTTTATCAGATCTTTGACGATAACCCCGAGAGGATTGTTGCGGCAGCGTTGAAGCTTCGTGAAAGAGAACCAGATATCATTGATGTGAACATGGGTTGTGCCTCCCGGAGTGTAGCCGGGCGCGGTGCGGGAGCCGGTCTCTTGCGCACACCGCATAAAATCGCAGAGATATTCAAGCGCCTTACGGCAGAACTGGATATTCCTGTGACTGGCAAGATCCGCCTGGGTTGGGATGATAAGAATCTCAATTATCTAGAGGTGGCTAAAATTATTGAGCAAAATGGCGGCCAACTCATCGCGGTACATGGGCGCACGAAAGGACAAAACTATACAGGAAATGCGAATTGGGATGCAATTGCAGAGATAAAACAAGCAGTTTCCGTTCCAGTGATCGCCAATGGGGATGTGCGCAGGGTGGCGGATATTGCCCGCATCAAGGCGCATACTGGCTGCGATGGAGTGATGATAGGCCGTGCCGCGATTGGCAACCCCTGGATATTTTCACGTCTGGATAGACTGCAGGTTCCTGCAGAGTTGGTGCGAGCTACCATGCTAGATCATCTGGAAAGCATGTTGGATTTCTACGGCTATGAACATGGGCAAGTTCTATTTCGCAAACATGTCGTTGGCTACGTCAGCCCTCATCGCCTCTCGAGAATCCAACGTAAGCGCCTATTCAACACGCAGAGTCCTGATGAATTCATCACTTTGCTCGATGAGATCATTCTAGAAAGCGTGGCCGCGTAAGAAAATCCCATTGTGCCTGGTTGCGCACGACCCTTATAATTCTATAAAAACCTATATAAAATCTATGTAAACCTACATTGTGGAATAGTGCATAACTTGGTAAAAATGCATGTTGGATATAGCGATATCTTGGAAATTTCGGTATTCGCTTGTCATTTATCGTTAAGATGCGTCAACTCAGACAATTTGGCCTTCTTAAATTCACCGGCGTGGCGCTGATGTCACCCGAGTTCACCACATAGAAGAGGATTAAATAGTGATAGCTCAACAAACTTGGGGAAGGATATTAATATGGCTTGGTGTGCTCGCCTGGGCGCCTTATATTTATCTGCTCGCCATTGGACAGAAAGTTTCTGTTCTTCCGTTTCTAGCATTACATCTGACCGGGTTATTAAGCGGAGGCAGGTTGCGTTCCAAAGTAGCCATAAAAACTGGAAATGATACAGCCGTACCAAGAAGGAAAGACGCATTGCCAGTGCTATAATGATTTTTCTGGGTGTGCTTGCCTGGGTACCTTATATATACCTGACCCGTGGTCTTGGGCAGGATGTTGAAATTGCCCCATTTCTGATCACGCGCCTCACAGGTGTATTGGGCGGGTTGGCAGTCCGATTTAGCATCTCGTTAGACCGTTTCCTTTCGCGAAGCTAACTTCCCGGTAGTACCCTCGCGAGAAGATGTAGCAATATATCAAGACATTTTTGGAAATCGGATACTCCATAACATTACAAACATATATAATCTTTGAGGATTGAAAGTAAGATCCCTCATCACAGATAACATGCAATATTGAGTTCAATAGGGAGTGTACAATGTCTGGAAAATGGTTGAGTCTTAGCGAAGTGGCCGAGTTATTAGGGGTGCATCCGAGCACAGTGCGTAATTGGGCCGACCAGGGACGTTTACCAGTGCACCGCACACAAGGCGGGCACCGGCGTTTCCTGCGCAATGAATTGGATCTGTGGGATAAATCACAGCGAGCTACCAAGCCTGATGAAGCGAATAGAGTTGTGCAGAGGGCTTTGGGTTACACAAGGGTGCAAATTAGTGAAGGCCGCCTGGAAGCTGAGGAATGGTACACCAGGCTAGATGACGAAGCCCGCAAAGCATACCGGAATCGGGGGCGCTCACTGATGCAGGGATTAATGCGTTATATGAGCTCGGATGAAGCCTCTGCAGAAGCGGAAGCCCACGCATTGGGCTACGATCATGCATCTCTAAGCCGGCGCTATGGTTTGCCTGTCGAAGAGGCGGTCAAAGCGTTTCTGTTCTTTCGCAATGTGTTGCTAGAATCAATGGTGGACGTTTACGAATCGGCAGCCATTCATTCGCCTTATGTGTGGAGCGATATGTTCCGCAAAACCAATGCTTTTGCAGATCAGATACTGCTTACCTTGTTGGAAACATACCGGGTTTTTGAAAACAACCAGGGAGTGAGGGATGGGGAGGGGAAATGAGGAGACATGCCAGGTATGTAGGAAATCGGAATTAGTATCGAAAACCCTAACAACTTGCTCCAGTATTTATGGGCCTAAGCAGGGTGAAGGCTGCGAAGCGCCGTTGCGAGCACCACACCAGTAGTCCGTAACATCATGGTTGCCATAAAACTGATTTAGGTTCGCCTGCATCATCCAGGTGAAGGTCCAGATGGGTGGAAAACCCTGGTCCCCGGCAGTTCCGGTAGCGGTGCAGCCATCGTCGCTCACAGTACCATTTACGGCATAGATCATCCCCCCATCGTCGAAAGTGGCGAAGATTGTGTTCCCGGTCTGGGTGGTGGTCATCGCTTCTCCGTTCGGGCCACCGTCTATCCAGATCGTCCAGGTGCCGTTCCAATCGCATGGGGGTTCGGTGGGGGTTGGCGTGGATGGAGGAATGTTGCACACCCCTGGCTCGTTACCGGTTGGGATAAATCCGAACCCCCAACGGCAGGTATTGTCTACCAAAGCCAGAGCTATGAGTGGATATTCGTTGCTGTTGATTAAAGGTGAACCAGCCTCAGCAGAAGTGAAGTGATCGTTATAGTCGAACCAGGCAGCTTCATGCACGCCTTCATCCACCCAGGCTCCCCAAAGGAATTCGCTGTCTGAGCCGATAAGGGAGTGTTTAAACGCTAACTGTACCCGGTCTTGATTAGATGGGTCGCGGCGAATCCAGGCGGCATCGGGGTCAGGGCCGTAGCCACGATCAAAGACCAGGTCTTCATAACCGTCACGGTTGGGATCCGGCGAATCGGAGAGCATAGGGGTTATACCCCCCACGCTAGTATTGGCATCGCGGTAAGCGCGTACTCCATCGGTTGTCCAATCTGATGAAGGAGGCACGAGGCCGGTGATCAGCCAATCTCCGCGTCCGTCAATGTCGAGGTCTATCTCCACGCCGTAATTTGCCTGGGAATCAGGCGGGGGAGCGCCCTCCAAAAAGATGGTAATGTAAACCCAGGGATCGCTCAGGCTTAGTTCAGAGCGGGTGATATCGATGTGAGCCTGATAGTCCATGATTTCGGAAGTGAAGGGGCGTTCCAATTGATTGGTGGAGAAGTTGTCGACGATAGAACGGCGCTCGTCGGCAAATGCCTGGGATGAGCTGTCCGTGATCCAACTGTTGGTAGAGCCGGGCTCTCCGGGACGGGTGAGATGGGCTTGGAGAGTAGGAGTTGCCTCGTCCGCCGGGGGCAAGGGGGTTTCCACTGGGACGGTAGACGAAGGTGAGCCGCCGCCTTCGGGGAGACTGGTCTGAACGGGAGAGGTGCTTAGGGCGGTTGCGGTAACGGGCGAGGGGGTGGATGTGGCGCTTGGTCCGCAGGCTAGGATGATCAAGATTAAGACAATGACAAGAATGAAGACTCGAAAAGCCGGGGAACGTTTGACGTGCATGAAAGCCTCCTCTAGGCAGGGTTGGGAAATTGCTCAAATGCCCGAAAATAGGGCCAGCTGCAGGAAATGAAAGGGCAATGTTGAGCTAGTTGGTAGTATTAGTGTAATGTGTTTGGGGGGAAAGGTCAAATGGTTTTTGGGTGTGGGAGGGAGGACAGGAGACTTTTAGGGGTTGGGAGGCGTTTTAAGTATCAAATAAAAATTGATACCTTACCTATTAATGCGCACTACCGAATACCTTCCAGCTTGTTGAGTACTCGACAATTAAAAAGGGATATTAAATTTTTTCGGTAGTAACTTATTGATTGGTGACTTACATTTCATTGATTTAGTGACGTTTCTAGAGCTACCCAAAAAGTTTCAGGTAAGGCGTCTAATTTTGAAGCAATTGCATTAAGATACCCATTTTCCACCAAATGAGGGGGCGCGAAAATCCAATAATTAATAAAATTAGTGTTGTCAGAATCGCGGTAATCCAATAGATGGATTCCTTCCCAATAATATTCATCTCTAAGAGCATTTATGTCGTCGTTGTTAATATTGCCAATGACAATCATATAGCTGTTATCATCGAATTGAGAGTCGCTCTCCAATGACTTGAAATTCAAACTTGCAAAATGAAACGACTCACTGATTTCCTGGGCTATGCTTACAAGAGGTCCATGCCATCCTGGGTTTGGCCTACTAAGACTATAAGGGCCATCGTCAGGGTCAAGAAAAACCTGGAGTTCAGTATCCTTCCCAATCTGATCGAATGCTAGATTATTTAAATCTTGCCTTATCATACCAACTTCAGTCCCAAGAACAATAAATTGGCCATTTGTAAATGTTGCCTGCGTCAATGCAAAGGAACTATTACTCTTGATATCCGTTTTCATGGTGGAATATTCTTTACCGAACGCGAAAGTTGCAGCTACTACCGCAACGAAAATTGCAAACAGCGTTCCAATTGAATCCAGAACTTTGGTCCTTGCTGATTTTGGTGTTTCATCACTCATTGCTGATAACCCTTTCCTTTTAAATAATCCCCCCTCAGAGAGGGAAGGTATTGGAATAAAAATTCTGCGCTTGGTATACAAGGAGTGCCTCACTTTCTATATGAAAATTTGTTACCAAACGATTGTAAATTTAACTTTCCATCGTATTCATTAATCTTTATTATACAAAGTGTATAGGGAGTTGTCAACATGTTCCCGCATCTAAATTTCGAACGTTTGTCCTATTTGTATTACAATACCTCATCCAGATTTATCCTCAAGTTGAAACCCTCAAAATGTGTAGAAGTTGCGAGATAATTAATCTTGTAAGATGATACTATTCTCTTGAAAGCACCCACTTAGTGATCTCTGCGGCGATGGCGGGGATAGTGAGCAGCGGAAGAACGTAAATCCAGTGTGCAAAACCAAGCGGGGTGGTTTTAAAGATCGGCTGCAGGAAAGGGATATAAACCACAGCTAACAACAGAAAGGTTGAAGATATGACAGCCCAGTTCATGTTTTTGTTAGTAAAAACGCCGATTTTTATTATTGGGTAACGCTCCGAACGGGCGGTGAAAGCTCTTAGCAGTTCAGAAAGCGAAAGGGTTACAAAGGCCATGGTCGCTGCCAAGCTGTTGAACTCGCCTGTGGCGGAGGGGTACAGGCGTAATCCTACCAGATAGGCAGCCAGTGTGACAGCGGTGATGGCAACGGTTTGCACGATGATACCTTTGAGCATGAAGCTGTTGATGATTGGCTCTTTAGGGGGACGTGGGGGTATTTCCATGATATCCGGGTCGCCAACTTCCGTGCCCAGGGCCAGAGCCGGGGCGCCGTCGGTCACCAGGTTGAGCCACAAGAGTTGGATTGCATTTAGCGGAGAGGCTAGACCCCCTGCCGTTGCCAGGAAGATGACGCCGATCTCTGCCAGGTTACAGGAAAGTAGATAGTATACAAATTTGCGAATATTACTGTAAATGATGCGTCCTTGTTCCACTGCCGAAACGATGCTGCTGTAATTGTCATCTGTCAGAACCATATCGGCTGTTTCCTTGGCCACGTCTGTACCTGTAACCCCCATCGCCACGCCGATATCGGCCTGTTTCAACGCTGGGGCATCGTTTACACCGTCTCCGGTCATGGCTACAACCTGGCCTGTATCACGCAGAGCTTGCACGATGCGAACCTTATGCTCAGGCGAAACGCGCGCGAAAACATCAGTGTGTTCAACTTCGCGCTGCAAGGTTTCATCGTCCATATTGTTGAGCTCGCTGCCGGTCAGTACTTTGTGGCCGGGTTTAAAAAGGCCAATAGCTTCTGCAATAGCGCGCCCGGTTTGTGGAAAATCACCTGTGATCATGATAGTTCGTATGCCGGCATTCCGGGCAAGACTCAATGCATCCACAACTTCTGGGCGTGGGGGATCAATCATACCGAGCAATCCGACGAAGATCAAATCATCCTCGAGCTCTTCAATTCCGACCACTGCTGGCAGGTCTTTGGTTACACGGTATGCCACCGCGATCACTCTTAAGGCGCCTTTGGCCATCAATTCGTTAGCTTCTAAAATTCTTTTACGCATTCCATCACTAAGGCTGGCCTGTGTATCATCACTGCGTTGATATTGATTGCATAAATCGAGGACAATATCCGGCGCGCCTTTTACGGTCACTACGTGCCATTTAAATTGTCCGTCATCATAGAATGGAGAAATATCCTCATCTTTGGGTTCGTGGATTTGGTGTACTGTAGTCATGCGTTTGCGTTCAGAGTCGAACGGGGTTTCTTGTACCCTCGGGTAGGCTTGTTCTAAAGTTCTGTAGGAGGAATCTGCCTTGGCCGCGGCCACAACAATTGCCCCTTCAGTGGGATCACCAACGATGCGAAATGTTTTTTGCATGTCACTGGCCCCTGAGGCTTCAAGTTCAGCGTTACTGTTGAGCGCGCCAACCCAAAGTGCAGTCAACACTGCTGGGTGCTCATGCAGGTTGACGGCCTGACCGTCAATAGTGAAATTGCCGCGGGGCGCATAGCCTGTGCCCTCCACCTCAACCGTTTGATCGTCGACCCAAATGCGCGTAACAGTCATCTGGTTCTGCGTCAAGGTACCGGTTTTATCTGACCCAATCACTGTGGCAGAGCCGAGAGTTTCCACCGAAGATAAGCGCCTGATGAGAGCATTGCGGCTGATCATTTCGCGCATACCCAGCGCCAGGCTGATAGTTACTACTGCAGGTAGACCCTCTGGCACGGCGGCTATAGCAAGGCTGATGGCGATCAAGAACATGTCTAGCGGGTCAGAACCCCGCAGCCACCCTAATAAGAATACCAAAGCGCTGATGGCTAGAGCAGCCCAACCCAGGGTTTTGCCCAATTGATCTAAGCGGCGCTGTAAAGGAGTAGGATCTTGTTGGACGGCTTGCAGCATAGTGGCGATCAAACCGATTTGGGTGTGCATACCTGTGCTGATTACCACACCCCGGCCGCGCCCGTAGCTTACCAATGTGCCCATAAAGGCTGTGTTTTTACGGTCTCCCAAGGGCACATCACCTTGTAGGAGTATGCTGGCGTCTTTCTGCACTGGAACTGATTCGCCGGTTAGAGCGGCTTCCTCGACGCGCAAATTAACGGACTCTAGCAAGCGCACGTCAGCCGGTATGTAGTTTCCCGCTTCCAAGAGTACGATATCTCCCGGAACAACTTCGCGGGAGGAGATTAACCGGCGATGCCCATCGCGCAAAACCTGAGCATCTGGAGCGGCCAATTTACGTAAAGCGGCTAATTCCTCTTCAGCACGGCGCTCTTGAACGATTCCTAAAGCTGCGTTCAATACCACAATGGCCAGGATCGCGATTGCCTCTACCCATTCCCCCAGGACTGCAGAGATTAGCGCCGCAGCCACCAATAGGATGACCACGAAGTTGTTGAACTGTTCCCACAGCAACTCCCAAAAAGATGTTGGCGGGGCTTCAACTAACTGGTTGTGACCGTATTTTTCTTGGCGTTTTGTAACTTCTTCTGTGGATAATCCCGTGGCTGGGGAAGTTGCCAATAGATCGATAATACTATCAGGGGTTAAACTATGCCATTCTTCGTCAGATTCTGTTTTCGACGAGGGTGGTTTAATGATGCTTGCTTGGCTCGTCATTCATTAATTCTCCGATTTTGCATTAAATAAGTAGGTACCTCAAAAGTGTTTTTAATTGCTGAAATTTACATAGGAATCGATTGGTCTATCCGAGCTATGCGCACTCAGCTTTTTAGTGTCTTATCTTTCAAAGGTCGATTATATATTTTTCTAGACCAGGGATTACATAGATTATATTGGTATTCTATTAGTACCGCTGAATAGCATATTTGACCCCACGCATTATATATCAAAGTGACCTGGGTGAGAATATTAATTACAATAGGTTTGCATAAGTGAAAAGTATCACTTTCACTAATAAAGGTGTATAATTTGGGGAAATAGTGTAATAGGAGAGCGTTTCTTATGGCATATAAGCACATCATTGTTCCTGAGGGGGGCCAGAAGATCACCATCCAGGGCGGAAAACTGCAGGTACCCGATAATCCCATCGTTCCATTTATTGAAGGTGACGGCATTGGCCCAGACTTATGGAGAGCCGCGGTGCGTGTGTTTGATGCAGCAGTTGAGAAAGCCTATAACGGCAGCCGCAAACTGCACTGGATGGAAGTATTCGCTGGGCAAAAAGCATTTGATAAATATCAAGAATGGCTTCCTGGGGAGACTATCGAAGCCTTCGAAGAATTTTTAGTTGGTATCAAAGGCCCACTGACCACCCCGATTGGCGGCGGAATCCGTTCTTTAAACGTAGCTCTGCGTAAGGCTCTGGACTTGTACGTGTGCTTACGCCCGGTGCGTTGGTATAAGGGTGTTCCTTCTCCAGTGAAGCGTCCACAAGATGTTGATATGGTCGTTTTCCGGGAGAACACGGAAGACATTTACGCTGGCATAGAATTCGAAAACGGTACGGAAGAAAGTGAGAAATTTAAATCTTTGCTTAAGCAGAATTTCCCAGATGAGTTTGCCAAAATTCGCTTTCCTGACAGCTCTGGCATAGGCCTCAAGCCGGTTTCGGTAGAAGGAACAGAAAGGCTGGTACGTGCTGCAATTACGTGGGCTCTGGAGCACAAACGCGATAACGTAGCCCTGGTGCACAAAGGCAATATCATGAAATATACGGAAGGTTCTTTCCGTAGTTGGGGCTACGCTTTGGCTGAACGGGAGTTTGGCGATCAGGTTTATACCTGGGCTGAATGGGAGCGCACCAAAGCTGAGAAAGGCGAAGAAGCTGCCAATGCAGATCAAGACGCGGCTGTCAAAGCGGGCAAGCTGATTATCAAGGACGTGATCGCCGACATTGTCTTCCAGCAGACGATCACGCGTGCAAGCTCATTTGATGTGCTGGCTACCATGAATCTTAATGGTGATTACCTCTCGGATGCCCTGGCGGCACAGGTGGGCGGGATTGGCATTGCCCCTGGCGGCAACATCAATTACGTCACTGGGGCCGCCATTTTCGAAGCCACCCACGGCACAGCTCCCAAATATACAAATAAAGATATGGTTAATCCTGGCTCTGTTATCCTGTCTGGCGAGATGATGTTCCGCTATATGGGCTGGCAGGAGGCCGCTGACTTGATCGTTGACGGGATGGAAGGCGCGATTGGAGCTAAGACAGTTACCTACGATTTTCACCGCCTGATGGAAGGTGCCACCAAGTTGAAAACTTCCGAATTCGGCGATGCGATCATTGAGCATATGTGATTGATTAACCCGCGGTGAGAGTTTTTATCGCGAGGTTAGCAGAAAAAAACCAACAGGGATAATTATTATTATTTCAGATATTAGACAGGATGTTAAGGAGTAACAAATGACACCAATACTTACATCACTGCGTACAACTCTTACCGGTTACTTGCGCTACCGGGGACGTGAAGGACATTATTCCTTCCTGATGCACCGGCTGACCGGCCTGGGGACCTTGCTTTTCTTGATAATACACATATTAGATACTGCAACGGTATATTTTTTCCCATCATTGTACGAGCATGCCATCGCCTTATACCAATCAACCCCCTTTATGTTGGGGGAGATTGGGCTGGTGTTTGCTGTGATCTATCATGGGGTGAACGGATTGCGTATATCGGTATTGGATCTGCGCTTGCCTGAAAAATGGACTATAGCAACCCAACGCGGCGGGGTACGCATGACATTCATCCTGAGTACGCTTATGTGGCTTCCAGCCGCGGGTGTGATGATGTACAACATGCTGCAGCACAACTACGGAATGTTTGGCGGATAGGAGCAGAGTGATGAACACACAAAAAGTAAAGACATCCAAAAACATTGAGGCTACTGCCTGGCGATTTATGCGCCTCAGCGGCATTCTACTTATCCCCCTGGCCTGGTTCCACGTACTGCTGCAAGATGTAGTTGTCGGAGTGCATGAGATCGATATTGATTACGTAGCAGTGCGTTTAGCTAACGTTGGCTGGCAAATATTTGACATCCTGCTTTTGACTTTTGCGTTCGCACACGGTATGAATGGATTACGTCAGGTGGTAAATGACTTTGTGCACACAGAAAAAGGCCAGCGCCGTATGGCATGGCTGTTGTTGGTCATCTGGTTAATAGTCAGCGCTATTGGGGCAGTCGCAGTGATTGCCGGCGCTCGACCAGAACTCGCCTAAAATGGTAACTTACGGAGAAAAAAAGTATGTCTAACCAGCATCAGTATGAAGTTGTAATCGTCGGCGGGGGCGGCGCTGGCTTGATGGCCGCCTTATACGCCTCACGCGGCGCAAAAACCGCTGTGCTGAGTAAATTATATCCCACTCGTTCGCATACAGGGGCCGCGCAAGGCGGCATTGGCGCAGCATTGGGCAACCAGGAGGAAGATAATACCGGTTGGCACACTTTCGATACTGTGAAAGGCAGCGATTATCTGGGAGACCAGGATGCGATTGAATTCATGTGCCAGGAAGCCATTCCAGTAGTATATGAGCTTGAGCACATGGGATTGCCTTTCTCACGCGCAGCAGATGGGCGCATCGCTCAAAGACGCTTTGGCGGACACACAAACAATGATACCAAGCAGCCGGTTTTGCGCTCCTGCTATGCAGCCGACCGGACCGGGCACATGATCTTACAAACTCTTTACCAGCAGTGCATCAAGAATGAAGTCACCTTTTATGATGAATTTCAGGTCCTAGACCTGTTAGTAGTCAACGGCAGCTCAGCTGGTGTGGTGGCCGTTGAACTGGCGACTGGCGAGCTGCACACCTTCCACGCTAAATCCGTGATCTTCGCTACTGGCGGCCACGGGCGCGTCTGGGAGGTGACCTCGAACGCGTATGCTTACACCGGCGATGGAGTAGCAATAACGCTGCGCAAGGGCATTCCGGCTGAGGATATGGAGTTCTTCCAGTTTCACCCAACCGGAATCTTCAAACTGGGCATTTTGATCACTGAAGGTGTGCGCGGGGAAGGCGGCGTATTGCTCAACAACGATGGTGAGCGCTTCATGGAAAGATATGCGCCAACGGTGAAAGACCTGGCCTCACGCGATGTGGTCAGTCGTTCAATGTATCTAGAAGTGCGCGACGGCCGCGGAATCAATGGAAAGAACTACATGAACCTGGACGTACGGCCTGAGACTGTTAACAAGTATGCAGAATCCGACGGCCGCGTTTTACCGGACGGCACGCCCTACCGGGTAACAGGAGATGACATCCTAGAAAAATTGCCGGATATCATCGATTTCTGCCGCACTTACCTGGGGGTGGATCCGCTGGAGCAGATGATGCCTGTGCAGCCCACCGCCCACTACGCGATGGGAGGAATTCCCACGAATATGGCCGGCGAAGTGCTTGTGGACGATAAGAATACCGTAATGCCTGGTTTGTATGCTGCCGGGGAGGTCGCCTGCGTCTCGGTGCACGGCGCTAACCGCCTGGGCACCAACTCGCTATTGGACCTTGTGGTTTTCGGCAAACAAGCTGGTTTACGGGCTGCGGAATTTGCTCAGGGGTCGGATTTTGTATCTCTGCCTGGTGACGCAGAAAGTTATACCCATCAACAGATTGATCAGTTTATGAACGGCAGCGGAAAAGAAGAAACAGCCGACCTGGCAAAAGAAATGAAGAGCATTATGATGGAACATGTGGGGGTTTTCCGCACGGAGGAAGGCATGACGCAGGCCAGGGAAAAGATTGCCGAGTTGAAGGAACGCTTCAAAGATGTGGGTCTTGAGGATAAAGGCAAGGTATTCAATACCGAAATGTTGGATGCCTGGGAACTGGGCTGCCTGCTGGACGTTGCTGAAGTGACGGCAGTCTCAGCCGTTGCCCGCAAGGAAAGCCGCGGCGCACATGCGCGTGAAGATTTCCCCAAGCGGGATGACGACAATTGGATGAAGCATACTCTGGCTTGGATGCGGGATGGCAAGGTTGATTTGGGTTATAAACCGGTTTCCGTTACCAAGTTCGAACCCCAAGAACGGGTCTATTAAGTGAGGCTAATATGCAGGTTACTCTGAGAATTTTTCGTTATAACCCCGAAATCGGCAGAACCAAACCGACCTTCGACAGCTACAATTTAGAAGTAGAGCCTACCGACCGCATCTTGGATCTGATGGAGGAAGTCAAGGCTTATCACGACGGCACGCTTTCATTCCGGCGTTCGTGCGCTCATGGCGTATGCGGTTCTGATGCGATGCGCATCAACGGCAGCAACAAATTGGCTTGCAAGGTGCTGGTACAGGATGTGAGCAGCCCCATAACGCTAGAACCATTATTAGGCTTGCGGGTGATCAAAGACTTGATCGTGGATATGGAGCCTTTCATGGAAAGCTACCGCTCCATATTGCCCTACATGGTCAATGATGACATACCCGAGGACGGCAAAGAACGCTTGCAAAGCCCCGAAGAACGGGCGCGCTTTGACGATACCACCAAATGTATCCTTTGCGCGGCCTGCACTACTTCGTGCCCCTCGTTCTGGTCTAATGGGGAGTACGTGGGACCGGCCGCGATAGTCAACGCGCACCGTTTTATCTTCGACAGCCGCGACAAGGCGGCATCTGAACGCCTGGAGATCCTGAACCAGCGCAAAGGGGTTTGGGCCTGCCGCACGGCGTTTAACTGCACCGAGGCCTGCCCGCGCGAAATCCACGTGACGCAGGCGATTGCAGAAGTGAAACGTGCCGTCTTTAGCGGCAGTCTGGAGTAGAAAGCAAGGGGTTTAAACCCCTTGGCAGGTAAGGTTTGACAGGCCGCCTTGCCAGATAAACTTCTAAGTTGTATACTTTAACAGTGCATGGAGTTTCGGCTTCGCCGAAACTCCTAAGCTAAAACCATAGGTTTTAGCAAGTATGCCCCAGTAGCTCAAATGGATAGAGCGACGCTCTCCTAAAGCGTAGGTTGGCGGTTCGAGCCCGTCCTGGGGTACAGAATTCAGAAGAACCGCCCGAGGTCGATCTATTGGCGATTCATGGACACGTGATGATTTCGAAGGGATGAAAATTTCAAGATAGCTAACTCCTTCAAAATTGATTTGTTCTCTCATAAGCAATTGTTCAAATAATATTAACAAGACATTTTTAGGGATAATAATAATGACGACCCATTCAGTTGAACTATATGAGAGCATCAGAAATTTTTCAGATATTGAACACTTAATTCAAGAAGGTGAAAGTGAATCCCAACACTTAGAAGCGAAAGCCCCTACTCACCCAACGCTAACAAGAGATCAAAAAAAATACATATCCAAAGCTGTATCGGGATTTTCCAATAGTGGTGGAGGAGTAATTGTTTGGGGAGTAAGTACCATAAAACATAGTCATGGAAATATTGATATTTTGAGTCAAATTGAACCTATTGCAAATTGCAAAAGTTTTTCTAACCAGATTGCTAAATATATTCCGTTGTCAACCGAACCTAGTATTTTGAATTTTGAAATTAAAACTATAAAACAAAATCCAGGCGATAAAAGAGGTATTATTATTACACTCATTCCCGATGCCGAAAGTGACCCAATCAGAACTTCAGATAACAAAAATTTTTATTTAAGGGTCGGTGATGAATTTGGCGACATTCCTTATGAAATCCTAAGAAGAATGTTTTTCGGAAGTCGCTCTCCTGATTTAATTCCAAATATTGATGAACGCTCAATAAAGATGGGTGATCAAGGTTTTTGGGAATTAATGGTTGGGGTTGATAATAACTCTACAGTGGTAGCTGAAAAGGTTAAAATCATAATCAATTTCTTAAACTCCCAAGGGCAAGCTGTAATTATCCGTGATCACAGAAGATTTCAAGATATCTCTGACATCAACCCTGAATCTAACATTTACTCATCACATTACACTGATGGTATTCACAAAGGATTCGGTCTAAATTTTGGTAATTTTCGTATAAAAATGAATGGAAGATTTCAAGTCCTCAATATGGATATTTCACTTTTCTCTAGCAATATGCGAGCTACTTTTTATCATTACAAATTAAAATTTAGAAAAAACACATCTGAAATTGTGTTAGTAGACCAGCATTTTTTATATTAAGAATTTAGTTTGGTGAGTATTCCCTAGGAGAAGTTTAGGGGGCAATTTCGTGAGAGGAATTAGCCACATTTCTGTTTAAAACAGTTTCATTAGAGCTATTATCTTGTTGACTGTTGCCAATCTGTTTGCCTTACCCAATATTCTGCTTCACAAGAATTATTCATAAAATTCAGGGCAATGTGGTGCCGAAAATGCTATACTATTGGAAGTTTCTCCAAAATTCTTCGCCATTTGAAAAGAATGTAGACAATTTTATGCTGACGTGGAATTCAGGTTTTAAGTTAATTTTTGAAGGAGAGAAAAAATATGTCTAGTACTCAGTCAGGGTGAATAAGATGGAATAAAACTTGCATCCATGAGAACTAAAAAGCAGGAGGTTCTGAAGA
>VRUJ01000061.1 GCA_019456165.1 Chloroflexota bacterium | reverse complement strand
ACGCCGCCGCCGCCGGTGCCTTCCTTGGTGACGGTGAGGAGGAATTCTTCCGGTTCGAGGTCGAAGGTCGCGGTGACCGTCTTTGGCGCCATCACCGTGACTTCGCAGGTGCCGGCGCCTGTGCAGCCGCTGCCTGACCAGCCGACGAATTCAGAGCCCGCTGCCGGCGTCGCGGTCAGGGTGACCATGATGCCTTCTTCGAATGAGGCTTCGCATTCGGAGCCGCAGTTGATCCCGGCCGGTTCGCTAGTCACGATGCCCGTGCCGGGGCCTTCCTTGATGACGGTGAGGATCGGTGCGAAGGTCGCGGTGACTTCCTTCACTTCGTCTATCGGGACTTCGCAGGTGCCCATGCCCGTGCAGGCACCCGACCAGCCGGTGAATTCCCAGCCGGCTGCGGCCGTCGCGGTCAGGATGATCGTGGTGCCTTCTTCGAATTCGGCCGAGCAGATACCGGGGCATGCGATCCCGGCGGGGGAGCTTTCAACGCTGCCTTCGCCGACCGGGGTGACGGTGAGGGCGAATTTGGGGATCAGTTCGAAGGTGGCTTTTAGTTTGACTGCTTCGCTCATCGTCACTTCGCAGGGCGAGGTGGCGCCGGTGCAGGTGCCGGGGGGGCCTTCGACCGCCGTCCAGCCGGTGAATTCGGAGCCGCCTGCGGGCGTCGCGGTCAGGGTGAGCGTGGTGCCTTCTTCTAATCCGGCTTCGCAGGTGCCCAGAACGCCTGGCGGGCATTCGATGAACCCGCCGGGGAAGCTTGCAACGCTGCCGGTGCCGCTGCCCGCCAGGGTGACGGTGAGGGTGAATTCGGGGGTCGGTTCTTCTTCGACGAAGGTGGCTTCTAGTTCGACTGCTTCCGTCACTTCGCACGGCGAGGCGGCGCCTTCGCAGCTGCCGGGGCTGCCTCCAACCGTCGACCAGCCGCTGAATTCCCAGCCGGCTTCGGGCGTCGCGGTCAGTTCGACCGCTTCGCCTTCTACGTATTCGGCCGAGCAGGTACCGGGGCATGCGATCCCGGCGGGGGAGCTTTCAACGCTGCCTTCGCCCGAGATGGTGACGGTGAGGAGGAATTCTTCCGGTTCGAGGTTGAAGGTCGCGGTGACTTCCTTCGCTTCGCTCATTTCGACTTCACAGGCGCCGGAGCCGCTGCAGGCGCCGCCCCATGCGACGAATACGTTGCCGGCGTCGGGGGTGGCGATGAGGGCGACTTCGTCGCCTTCGAGGTAGGTGGCCAGGCATTCCCCGCTGCCTTCGCGGCAGGCGGAGATCGCGCCGGAGGTCGGCGTCGGCGGTTCTTCGGCGTCGACTTCACCTTCGCCGGTGACCGCCACGTTGAGTTCGTGTTCGATCGGCGGGATCGGGGCGAATTCCGCCGTGACTTCCTTCGCTTCGCTCATTTCGACTTCACAGGCGCCGGAGCCGCTGCAGGCGCCGCCCCATGCGACGAATTCGTGGCCGGCGTCTTCCGTCGCGGTCAGTTCGACTTCGGTGCCTCCGACATAGAGGCCCGAGCAGGTGCCGGAGCTTTCGCGGCAGCCGGAGATCGGGCCGGAGTCGGCGTCGACTTTGCCTTCGCCGGTGACCGCCACGCTGAGTTCGTGTTCGGTCGGCGGGATCGGGGCGAATTCAGCCGTCACCGATTTGGCGCTGCTCATCGTGACTTTGCAGTTGCCGCCGGGTTCTGTATCGCAGCCGCCCCATGCGACGAATTCGTGGCCGGCGTCTTCCGTCGCGGTCAGTTCGACTTCGGTGCCTCCGACATAGAGGC
>VRUJ01000020.1 GCA_019456165.1 Chloroflexota bacterium | reverse complement strand
GCGCCAGGAGCCAGCCCGCCGGAAGTATCCGGGCAGCTCTCGTCGGTGGCCTGGTCGTCGGAGACGGTGATGTTGAATAGGGTGACATTGCCTGTGTTGGTCACCAGGAACTCGTATGCGATCACCTGACCGACACTGGTGTATGTGGCGTTGGCTGTGATGGACTTGACGAGGGTGAGTGCGGGAGATTGAGTGGCTGTGGCCGTCTCTGTGTCTGTGGGACTTGTAGTGACATCGTCGTCAGAAGCCGAGGCGATGTTGACCACACTGCCAGCATCCAAATCAGCCTGGGTGACGGTGTACGAAGCGGTGCAGGTTATGAAAGCACCTGGAGCCAGCCCGCCGGAAGTATCCGGGCAGCTCTCGTCTGTGGCCTGGTCGTCGGAGACGGTGATGTTGAAGAGGGTGACATTGCCTGTGTTGGTCACCAGGAACTCGTATGCGATCACCTGACCGACAGTGGTGTATGTGGCGTTGGCAGTGATGGACTTGACCAACGTGAGCGCTGGAGATTGAGTGGCCGTGGCCGTCTCGGTGTCTGTTGGGCTGGTGGTGACATCGTCGTCAGAAGCTGAGGCGATGTTGACAACCGAACCGTTATCCAGGTCAGCCTGCGTGACGGTGTACGAAGCGGTGCAAGTTATGGAAGCGCCAGGAGCCAGTCCGCCGGAAGTATCCGGGCAGCTCTCGTCTGTGGCCTGGTCGTCGGAGACGGTGATGTTGAAGAGGGTGATATTGCTGGTGTTGGTCACCAGGAACTCGTATGCGATCACCTGACCGACAGTGGTGTATGTGGCGTTGGCTGTGATGGATTTGACCAGCGTGAGAGCGGGAGCAGCGACAATAAAACCTGTGTCCCAGGTAGTATCGGTTTCACCAGAGATCAAATCGGTCGATGCAGTTTGACCTGTTCCAACATTTGCATCGCTGTCTAGAGTATCATCAGCACCTTGATCTTGAGGGCTGAAAGTGTAACCAGCAAGGAGAGTGAAATCTAGGAAATATATGCCTGGGGTCACTCCAGTAAAGCTGTAAATCCCACTGGCATTGGTGGTTGTGGAGCTAATTAATGTATCGTCGCCACCACCAGGTTGACCATCAGCTCCGGCGTCGTATAAATCTACAGTTACATTTTCTAATCCTGGTTCCAAAAGATCTTGGATTCCATCTTCATCCGTATCATCCCACACGAAATCACTAATAGTGGCGGTTAGATACATTCCCGCATCCCAGGTATTGTCGGTCTCACCAGATATCAAAGTGGTGGACGCGGTCTGTCCAGTTGAAGTATTAGCATCGCTATCTAAAGCATCATCGCCGCCCTGATCTTGAGGGCTAAAAAGGTAGCTACCAGGAGGGGTAAAATCTAGGAAATATGTTCCCGGATCTAAACCTGTGAAACTATAATTTCCACTGGCATCTGTGGATGTGGAACTCAATAATGTATCGTCGCCACCACCAGGTTGCCCATCTGCTCCCGCATCATATAGGTCAACGCCCACATTTTCAAGGCCGAGTTCGCCAACATCCTGAATACCATCTGCGTTTAGGTCATCCCAGGCGAAGTCGCTGATAGTGGCTGTAGTGTACATGCCAGCATCCCAGGTATCGTCGTCTTCGCCGACAGCCAAAGTTGTGATAACGGTTTGTCCAGTAGAAGTGTCGGCGTCACTGTCCAGCGCATCATCCCCGCCCTGGTCTTTCGGGCTGAAACTGTAGCTTGCAAGAAGTGTAAAATCGAGGAAATAATCATCAGGCGCTATTCCTGGGAAGCTGTAAATACCGGATGCGTCAGTTGTTGTGGTGTCAACCAAGATATCATCACCACCACCAATAGCTCCATCTATCCCTGGATCGTATAACTCAACTGTCACATTTACTAGTCCAGGTTCACCGATATCTTGGATGCCGTCAGCGTCCAGGTCGTCCCAAACGAGATCACCAATCGTTGAACCGACGAAACCAAAATCTACCCCAGTTTCATTGGCGCCTGCTATCGTTACCGAATTAAAGCTGTCCGGAGTCGGTGTTGTTTGGGTGAGACCTCTCAAAGGAGTTGTGCTTGAATCGACCGAGACGGTGTAATCTCCATTAGGTAGGTTTGTGAATGTATAGTCACCGTTTACATCTGTGGTTGTAGAACCGATCAGCGTACCGCCGCTGTTCCACAGGAATACGCTGACGCTTTCAAATGGCGTTTCACCTGAGCCTGGTTCGTATACTGTATTCGAATTTGCATCGTGGAAAACAGTTCCACTAATGGAGTAAGGTCCGGTATAGCGGTATCCAAAGTCAATGCTTAGGTCAGTACTTCCCCCGGTTATCGTCACCGTTCCTTTGCTATCACAAGTACCGCAAGGATTAGCTTCATCCGGATCGAAAGTTTGAGAAACACCAGACGGGAAATCGGTATCACTGGTGTCCACCCACACCTGGTAGGTGGCGTCTGAAACATTGCTAAAATAATACTCACCGTTCGAATTTGTGGAGGTCGTTTGCAGCAAGGTGCTGCCAGTGCTGTCGTACAACCACACTGTGATGTAGGCTATACCAGGTTCACCGGCATCTTTTACCCCATCACCGTCCGTATCGATCCATACTTGGTCGCCGATCAAGCCTGGAGCCTGGAAACCAAAATCTTTGCTGCGGTCGGTCTGGCCTGGGGTTAGGGTTGCGGCTGACTCGCCATCACAGACGCTACACAACCCAGTTTCATCGGGATCACTCGTCACGGTTGAGGATGGCAGGTCTCCGTCGGTTGTATCTACAATGACTACATAGTCATCTGCTTCGAGTCCGGTGAATTCATACAGACCATCAACATCTGTGATTTGTGTATCTAATAGAACCCCGTCGGAAGCATCCCCGTCACCATTGGGATCGCTGTATAACCACACAGTCACATTTTGAATACCAGATTCGGTGAGATCTTGGCTGCCATCACGGTCGGTATCTTCCCAGATGTAATCACCTAAAATTGCACCTGTAGCGAAACCAAAATCTGCATCCGTGTAATCTTCTCCTGCGCTCAGGGTTACATCGTGAGGGTCGTTACTTGTGCTGAGTACGTATAAATTACCGTATGTATCTGTAGGCAGGTCCGCATCATTGGTGGCCACGTCAACCAGGTAATTTCCGGCTGGCAAGTTGCTGAACGTGTAATTTCCGTTAGAATCAGTAAACGTGAAATCGACGATGGCATCTCCGCCATCAATGCTGCCGTCGTTGTTGCTGTCTTCATACAAAGTTACCGTAATATCAGGAATGCCAGATTCTCCGCTATCTTCAATGCTGTTGGCATTGTCATCTTGGAAAACTGTATCTCCAATGGAACCTGTGCCTGTAGGTTGGTAACCAAAATCAACTGTGTCATCATCTGGTGAAACGCTCGCCTGTCCCTGCCCATCACAGGTGGAGCAAATTCCTCCTTCGTCTGGGTCTTGGGTTTGGGAGTAACCCGCTGGCAAGCCGCTTTCGTCTACGACTACAATATAATTCCCGTCTGGGAGGCTGCTGAATCCATAATCCCCGCTGGCATCGGTAATGTCTGTAGCAATTACAGAATCTGTGCTGGTGTCAACTGAGCCATCCCCATTGGCGTCTTCGTAGAGCGTGACTGTTATTCCGGATATTCCCTCTTCACCAGAATCTTGATCGCCATCGCCGTTCCAATCTGCATAGACTGTATCCCCAATAAAATTTGAACCAGTTTGCATATAAGCAAAATCAATCGAGCCGTAATTATTTCCTCCGGCTGCAACGATAGGGGAGGTTGTTTGGCTGTCGCAAGTGCCACACACACCGGCTTCATCCGGGTCAACTGTCTCTGACCAGGGATTTCCGGCGGGGAGGGTGGCTGTTTGGATTACGACAGTGTAGCTCGCGTCAATTAAATCTACGAATGAATAATCGCCATTGGCGTCAGTCGTCGTGGTGGGGCAATCCACGCTTTGAGTACACCCTGCGCTGACTAATTCTACGGTTACCCCGGAAATAGCGTTTTCTCCGGCATCCTGCGTAGCGTCTCCGTCGTTATCCTCCCAAACGTTACCATAGATCGAATTAGGGACGGTGTAGCCGAAATCAAGCGTCAGGTCATCGTCGTCGCTGGAAACGCCGTTATTGTTGTTCAGAGTAGTTCCGGCGCGGTTGTCGCACGTACTGCAGGTCCCAGCTTCGTTTGGATCTCCGGTTTGCGTGAAAGAGCTGCCTGGCAGCGAAGATGTATCAACTAGCACCACATAGCTCGCGTCCTGCAGGCCCTCGAACAAATAATTGCCGCTGGCATCGGTTACCTGAGTATCCAGCAAAACACCGTCTGCCTGGTCACCGTCACCGTTGGGGTCGCTGTATAACCAAACTGTAACCCCTGGGATACCCAATTCACCCCCATCCTGCACTCCATTTCCTTGGGTTCCACCACCGAGACCACTGTCGTTCCAAATTGTGTCGCCGATAGAACCGGTGGGGTTAATGGTCACATCCGCGCTGTCACTGGCGTCATTTACCGGGTCTCCATTGGTAAAGGTAGCTCCTGTGCTGTCAGCAAAATTAGTTGTAGTCGCAGGGTCATTTTCACCATCGACACCACTATCGGGTGGTTCGAGAGCGAGATATGTAACGGTGACAGTCTGAGTTTGGCCGGCGTATAATGGGCCCAGGTCGTTCCAGGTGATCGTACCATCGTAGGGCTCCGTCCCACCGGTGGTAACGCTGTCTGCTGGTGGAACGGCGGAAACAAATTGAAGCAAGTCTGCGTCGAAATCATCGGTGAGCGGCAGAAAAGAAATGGTATCTTGGGAGCCGCCGCAATTCTCGCTTGTAGTGATGCGGAAGCCTATACTATCTAAGTAGAGAATTGCTGTATCCGCGCTTGTATTTTTATCATCTTCGAACGAAATTGAGATATCCCCAGTAAAATCCGTCCACGCCCAAGTTTTAAGTGCGGTGACATCCCAGCTGATAATTCCAACACTTCCACTGCCTACAAAAGCATTTAATTGGGCTGTTGTGAAAGTATTCGTCCCTAGTGATGTGCTCGTTGAAGCTGGAAAGAAAAGTTCTGCAGTGGCTTCATCATTAACAAGGGCATTATCAAAATAGATCTGAAAAATAGCTTCAACTGAGCTTATCGTCCCTAATTGAGGACCTAGGCTAAAGCTTGTTCCTGCCAGGATGTTTCCAGAACCAGCGCTAAAGTCCGTTGAAGCATACAAACCATCCAGTTCACCGGTTCCGAATGCGTTGGATGGATTGGTCCATACTTTCGGTCCCGAGCCGGTGTTTGTGGCGTCTTCAGCGCCTGACCACCCAATATATGTACAGGCGGAAGCCACTCCTGTGCTGTCCCCAGGCCGGTTGTTAGTAAGTTCAATGTCGAATGTGACCGTTTCACCTTCATAGGCCGGGTTGCTGGAAGTTAGAGTTTTAACCAAACTTAAAACCGGGCCGAAGCCAAAATCGGCCTCGGTGTATGGGCTGGTAATGGTCGTGCCCAAGCCTAAGACTGGGTGTGGGTCTTGATTTGTGTTGCTGTATCCATCCGGGATATCGGAATCATCCCCATCTACATCCACAAAATAATCGCCATCGGGTAGGTTGCTGAACCCGTATATTCCGCTGCCATCAGTAACGTCAGTGAGGATCAACTGGTCTCCACTGTCGAAAACCTGGTCGCCGTCATCCAGGTACAGCCACACAGTTACGCCCGCGATGCCTGGCTCTCCGGTGTCCCACAAGCCGTCGTTGTCGTCATCCTGCCAGACAAAATCGCCAATCGAGTTAGTGCCTTCCACCAGCGTTGTGGCGCAGGATGTGGCAAAGGCCGCGGCATTGCCAAATCCAGAATCCGCACAGTTTTCGATGACCTGTCCATCTATCGCAACATTGTAGGTTCCGGGTACTAATACATCAAAAGAGACCTGGCCGCTGCCACCGCTAGCAGTAAGAGTAGCGTCTAACCACCACTGGATGTCTGTAACGGTATTGGCGGGGACTGGTTCTGTAGTGCTCCAGGTAGCCTGGTTGTCTGTCGAATACAATATCGTCGTGCCTACTGTTGAGGAGGCAGTGCCTGTTTGGTATTCGGTGCCAGATGGTATGCTGTCCGTGATTACTACCGGCATATTCAGCAGCGGCAAGCCGGCATCCTCAGAGCCGTTATTAACAAAATCAGCAGTGTAGGTGATCGTGCTGGAGAGGGCTACGGTGGAAACGGAAGCGTTCTTAGTTAAGACGACTTCTGGTTCAGAACTGCCCACTGGTGGTAATCCAGTGCCGTAGTCCCCATTGAATTTTTCGTTATCAGCGCCGGAGGCTACTTCCTGGTAAGGAGATAGTGCTGTTGAACAAGGGCCGTTTAAAGCCAGGAAGACGTAATGGACTTCACCAACAACACCAGTATTGTTGGTTGGCAGGTTAAAGAAATACAGTTGGTCAGTGAATGGAATGATCAGATCTGGCAAACCGCCGCTGCGGCTAACGGTTAGCTCGCCATACGTTTGTACTAGGCGGAAACAACTTGGATCGAAACTTGGATCACCGATCGGCTGCAGCCAGGCGTTGTAATCGTAGACAAAATCGCCATCGTTATCAAAGCCTTTGTTTACGTTGCCCAGATCATAATTGATACCGTTAGAAGTTATGGTTTGTCCTGGAAGAACAATATCAGCAGATGTGTTGAACCAGGTACCGCCTTGGGGTTCAATCTTGTTGGCCATCGCGGAGATCTCGTTCCGCATGGTCATCGTTTGAGTAGCGTCGTTGTTTGAACCTTCTACTGATGTGCTCCAAATATCAAATTCCAGCCAGAGATCATCATTAGGGTCGTTCGTCTCACCCCAAACTGGTTCCGGCCCCAAATTATCGTTGTCTGTTGCCAGGTTGCTGCGGCGCGGATAAGTGAACATCCAATAAGCAACTTTACACTCGCCAGGAGTCAGAGTTCCCAAATAACGGGTTGCATCTGCAGTGCCGATTGCTCCGCCAACGTGAGTAAAATAATAATCGCCAACGCCTGCGCTGTATGGAGGCGCTAAACGCGGATGCTCAGTCTGAAAAGCAGCTTGGGTGCTGTCTCGTGAAGGATAGACACCCGGAGTCCCGGCGCTGAAATCCCCAATGAAACCTTGTACTCCGGTTAGGTCTGTATCACCAGTGTTGCAGAATTCTCCCATGACTGTCGCTACGGATGGGGCATAGGTTGAGGGGGAGAGCACATTCGAATCAACCACAAGATTGTAAGCCGCCCCAATACTGACAGACATGACCCCGGCTGCATTTGCTGACCCATAATTTGAGAAGCTGATGCCGCCGACAATGAAAATCGCTATTATTAGCAGCACTAATAGACGTATCGAAATATTATGAGGAGCTTTATTAGGGGTTAATGGGTGGTGTGGGGCAGAAGCCCTTATGTCTTCATTGTTAAGCATAGGCCGTTATTTTAAAGTATGAAAAAAGATGTCTCGATGTATAAATTCTCCGATTAGGATCAGAGTGAATATCATATTATAGACCAATTTTGAAAAAAAGCTATGTAAAATTGAGGAAATTAAGGAATTTGGTAGGTTAAAATAGCAAAAGATAGCAAAAATTGCAGACAATTATGAAAGAAATAAGAATAAAATAATTATGATTGACCCAAATTTCCCGCTACTTGATTTGCACCGCCATCTGGATGGCAGTGTTCGATTGCAAACTATTCTGGATTTAGGCCGCCAGCATGATTTACCGCTGCCCAGTTTTGAGCTTGAGGTTTTACGTCCTCACGTTCAGGTGACCGAGCCGCAGCCCGGGATAATGGCATTTATTGAAAAATTCGAATGGATGGTGGGTATCTTGGTGGATTACTCTGCCTGCCGCCGTGTCGCTTTTGAGAGCGTTAAGGATGCCAACAAAGAGGGCATTGATTATATCGAGTTACGTTTCAGCCCTTGGTTTATGGCTCAAGCGCACGACCTTGACCCGGGAAGTGTGGTCGCGGCGGTTGTTGAGGGAGTTCAACAAGCTTCGAGTGATTTTGGTATATTTGCTAACCTTATTGGGATTCTCAGCCGTACATTTGGCCCTGAGATCGCCATGCATGAATTAAATGCCTTATTATCTCAAAAGGATCACATAGTCGCCCTTGACCTGGCAGGAGACGAGGCTAATTTTCCAGGAACCCTATTTGTCGATCATTTTAGGATAGCGCGTGAGTCAGGTTGGAAGATAACCGCGCACGCCGGGGAAGCATCTGGCCCTGAAAGTATTTGGCAGGCGATTAATGGTTTGGGTGCAGTGAGAATAGGGCATGCAACACGTGCCGGGGAAGATCCCGAATTGATAGCATACATGCTTGAGAATCGAATTGGGGTTGAAATAAACCTGACCAGCAACGTGCAAACCAGCACTGTTTCTGATTATGTCAGCCACCCGATAAAGCATTTTTATGAATCTGGTCTCATGGTAACTATCAACACTGATGATCCGGGAATAAGCAATATTGACATTACCCATGAATTCAATCTAGCTGCACCAGCAGTGGGGCTTTCACCAGAAGATATCCAGGTAATTCAACGCAACGCCCTGGAAATCGCTTTCCTCTCAAAAACCGAAAAAGAATTTTTAATTCTGAATAAGCTTCAATTATCTGAGTGATCATATGGGTTAGTAATTATTTTTGGTCAATTACATTAACGCAATTTATTGTTAGATGGTGGAAATTAATCAAACTCTAATCGATATTAATCGAATAATCCGACAAAGATGGTATAGAATACCTACTATATCCGGATATTAATATGAAAGGAGTTTCAGGATGGATAACCAAGAATTAGTCAATACGTTTGTTAAAGCATTTGAAACGGGGGATTTTGAAACCGCAGCAGCGTGCTGTGCTGACGGTTTTATGTTCAGCGGGGCAACCCCAGAGCCAGTCAACGTCCATGAATATATCGGCATGACCAAAGGCATGGCAGCAGCTTTTCCGGACCTAAATTACAATTTCAAGGTAACGGAACTAAATAATGGAGTTGGCAAGACCAGCACCCAACTCACCGGTACGCACACAGGTGATTGGGACCTTACTGCGATGGGTATGGGAGTTATCCCAGCCACTGGTAAATCTTTCTCGAATCCTCAAGAAGATGGCGAGCTTACGATAAAGGATGGAAAGATCACTTCCTTGAAGGTCAATGCATCTAAGAGTGGTGGATTAGTCGGTTTATTTGCTCAATTAGGCATTGCCCCTCCTGGAGCATAATTTTACGATCAAATTATCCAGAATAATTAGTTTAGCTTACATTACAAATGTAAGCGTTTAACCTGAGACTTGCGAAGGTGTATGCTATAAAAACTGCGACCTTCGCAAGTTTTCTTTAACTAAAGGGAAGTTGATTTAAGTGGGAAAATGCACAAATTTTCTATTTAGAATATTATTATATGGATCCAATATGTTATGGGTTCAGACCACTGGCAAACAAGCGGAACTCAATCCTTGGGTCGATGCTGAGTTGGCTGTAAATCACACCACTGTGTGTGCTGCCCGGAGAATACCCACACGCTCCATTGAAGCTTTGCTCTTCTCCGAATACCGAGAAGAATACAATTGGGACACCAGCTGAACTTTCGAGGCTGGCGCTTGCAAGATTATCGAAGCGAAAAATCAAACAACCCCGGTAAGGGAAAATCAGACTGGTTGTTGGGGTGGTGATCAGGTATATAAACTCATTTTTTGCAAATAGTTCTGTCGCAGAAAAACCGCTGTAGATTTCTCCATATTCATGGGCCTCAGAATCGTTGATCAAGTCTCCAAGATATTGACAACTTCCAAAATCATGTTGGCACTTTAAGAGGACTACCTTACCGCTGTTCGGGCCATCAAAGCATTTCATACTCACGTATATGCCTTCTTCCCTGGCCAGCAAGCCTGGTTCGGTATAAACCATACAATTCCCCAATTCATTGGAATTGGGGAATACCTGATGAAGTGGATATTCTGGACGTCCAGGAGGTTTCTCGTCGTTTTCGTCACTGTAGATTGAGCCAGTGAATAACCGGCGTGTTGCAGACCAAGGGCCTTCAGGGGAGCGGGCGGATTTCAAAGATATCCAGCTGTGTTCGAGCATACGTTCTGCTTGACCGCTTTGTTCATTGAAAAATGTTAAATATTCATGCCACACCAATATCCACCGGTTTTCTTCAATAGCATAAGGGTCATATAGCAATCGGGAAACCTCATGACGCCAGATTACCTCCAGATCATCATCTGGGGGCGGCATTTGTACTATTTCCCCTGCATTTACCACAATGTCCAAATCTTCCCAATCAGCTCCCTGATTCTCTATGCATTTCAGAATACAGACAGCAAATCAAGACATTCCGTTTGAAGTATGTTTTTCTTGCTGGGAAGATTATCAGAACGGCAAGATATGTGGTTATGAAACTTTCAGCAAAATATCCGTATAAAGATGTGTATGAAAATTGCTTGTCCTAAGAAAACAGTGTCGAATATTCCGGTGTTGGCTTCAGTGTGTTTTATGAGGTCTGTTTACCTTACCCAATATTCTGCTTCACAAGAATTATTCATAAAATTCATGGCAATGTGGTGCCGAAAATGCTATACTATTGGAAGTTTCCTCAAAATTCTTCGCCAGTTGAAAAGAATGTAGATAATTTTATGTTGACGTGGAATTCAGGTTATAAAACCTTTAGGCGGCATCTTACCCTATTGGCAAGTTTCATAAATCTCAATTTATTATGGAGGTTACATGCAGAAAAGACATGGTATTCCAGCCGATTACTTAGATTACAAGGGCCGCAACGACCAGCTGAGTGGGGGTGTACGCATGATCCCTATTAAGACGCCGAAGGGAATTTTCCGTATATGGACCAAGCGGATAGGCAATCACCCTCCAATGAAGGTGCTGCTACTACACGGCGGACCAGGTGCAACCCACGAGTATCTAGAGGCATTCGACAGCCACTTTCCTGCCGCTGGCATCGAGTATTACTACTATGATCAACTCGGCTCCCATTACAGTGACCAGCCGAACGAACCAGAGTTATGGGTGTTGCCTCGCTTTGTTGAAGAGGTGGAGCAAGTACGCAAGGCGTTAAAGATGGATCAGGAAAACTTCTATCTGTACGGTCATTCTTGGGGTGGTATCTTAGCTATCGAGTATGCCTTGAAGTATCAACAACACCTCAAGGGTCTGATTATCTCCAACATGATGGCCAGCATCCCAAAATACAACGAATACGCCCACAATGTGCTGATGCCCGGCATTGATCCACTTGCCTTAGCGGAGATCCAGGATTATGAAGCGGCTGAGGATTACGAAAACCCGCGCTATATGGAACTACTCATAGAGCATCACTACGTGAACCACGTACTGCGAATGCCGGCTGAAGTCTGGCCCGATCCAGTTAACCGGGGTTTCGATAACCTCAATGCAGATATCTATGTGCCTATGCAAGGACCATCCGAGCTTGGCGCTAGCGGCAAACTCGTAGATTGGGACCGTACGGGCGACCTTTCGAAAATCGAAGTACCAAGTCTGGTAATTGGTGCGCAATTCGATACGATGGACCCTGAACATATGCAATGGATGGCTGGGGAGTTGCAAAATAGCCGATATTTGCATTGCCCAAAGGGCAGCCATTTAGCGATGTACGACGACCAGCAAATCTATTTCCAAGGTTTAATCAGATTCATCAAGGACGTAGATGCGGGAGTACAATCTCTTGTTGGTTGAACTGATTATTTAGCAATTGGAGTGAGAATTGATTTTGGCAGGTGATATAGGTGCAACGAAAACAATCCTGGCTCTATTCGACCCGGACAACGGACCGCGATTCCCCAAAGAGACCATGACTCTCTCAAGCGCAGCTTCCGATTCGCTAGAGTCAATGATCGAGGTGTTTTTAGATGGAAAAGATGTGCGCTTAGAACGAGCCTCATTTGGGGTGGCTGGACCTGTGCTGGATGGGCAGGTTCTACTTATGAACCTGGGTTGGAGAATAAATCAAGAATCTCTCGTCGATCACTTGGGGGGCATACCAGTAGATTTGCTTAACGATTTAGCCGCGACAGCTACGTTCATACCTGAGTTAGAACCTGAAGATATATTCACACTGAATAAAGGGCAGCCAATAAAGCAGGGTGCGATTGCCGTCATTGCACCAGGTACCGGGTTAGGTGAAGCCTTTTTGGTATGGCAGGAGGATGAATATTTAGCAATTCCGTCCGAAGGTAGTGATGTTAGTTTTGCTCCAACAAATGCGCTTGAAATAGAATTATTAGCGTATCTTCTTGAGCGTTTCGATCATGTCAGCTATGAGAGCGTCTGTTCAGGTTTAGGGATCATGAATATTTTTAACTTTCTCAAAAACCAAAAGAAACTTCAGGAACCAACCTGGTTGGCGGAACGTTTATTAGACAGCGATGATGCGACCCCGGTAATTATTGATGCCGCGCTCGATGAAGATGTAGACTGTGAGCTTTGCCGAGCAACATTGGATTTATTCGTGTCTATATTGGGAGCTGAGGCGGGAAATCTGGCTTTAAAAGTGTTGGCTACTGGAGGAGTTTATATTGGTGGGGGGATTCCTCCGCGTATCCTGTCAAAGTTTTCAGAAAATATTTTTTTACAGTCTTTTACAAACAAAGGGCGTTATAGTGATATGCTCTCAAAAATTCCCGTGTATGTGATCACCAATCCTAATCTGGGGTTGTATGGCGCGGCTACCCTCGCAATGAAGGGGCTTTCCCAATAATGAACCGATGAGGTATTTGTAATAATTGAATAAACAACTTTTTATCAGGGATTGGAGAGTAGAGTGGGATCGGACATTTTCCTTAGGGTGAAGATAGAAACCAGCAGCAGGGTTCATAATAAAATTTACTTTGGGCTAACAGGGCTAACAGGGCTAACAGGGCTAACAGGGCTAACAGATGGCTTTACAACCTGGATACATTCTGATAAAATATACTCTTGCGTGAAAATGGTTACAAATAAAAGATTTGGAGAGTTAATTATGGGTGAAAGTGCGAAAACTACCCAGGGCTTGAAAGATATTAAAAGGAAAACACTTTTTAAAGGTCGAGTCCTAAAAATAACACTTGCTGGTGCGATTGTAGATATTGGTTTGACTAAACCTGGTGTAGTACACATTTCTCAACTGCAAAAAGACCCGGTCAAGCGGGTTGAAGATATGCTAAAGATTGGTGACGAACTGGATGTTTGGGTTCGCAGCGTGAATAAAAAAAGGGGTTATGTCGAACTAACCATGATCGAACCTGTGGGGTTGGAGTGGGGGGATATAAAAAAGGGGATGAACCTGAAGGGCAGTGTTACCAGGTTAGAAAAATTTGGAGCCTTCATCGAAGTGGGTGCCGAGCGACCTGGTTTGGTGCATATCAGCGAACTCACTCATGATTACATTAAATCTGTTGAGGATGCCGTAAAAGTTGGGGATGAGGTCGAAGCCAAAGTTTTGGATTTTGACCGACGTAAAAAACAAATCAAGTTGAGTCTGAAAGCATTGAAAGATGATCCTGCGAAATTCGTTTTCGAAGAAGAAGATGATGAGGAAGAAGAGGAAGAAGTTCCTACCGCCATGGAATTAGCCTTGCGAAAAGCTATGGAGGGAGATGATAAAGAGGCTAAAGCCGTTAGCGAAACCGAGCCTGAAGCCGGAACAGGAAAACTGAATAAAGAGAGGGAAGAAATCCTCAGCCGGACTCTAGAGAATAAAGTCCGCACAGAATAAATACTGTAAATTGAAATACAAATATCCCGCAATTTTTCTGCGGGATATTTATTAATCAAGTTGCGTGGTCCTCCACCTATTATCCTGATTTACAGCTAGGTGCGTCTTTCTTGTTCTCTATTTGACTTTGCGGAATAAGAAGGTTGTTGGTAACTTGGCTCGGTATTAGATTTTGGGGCTGGTCTGAATGAAGTTGAATAATTTGGTTGGCGTGTGGATCGAGAACTAGCTCTATTATAATTTGTCTGGCGGGAATTCGGTCTTATTGGTTGAGATTTGTGTTTTGAACTGTCAGCTTCCCTAAACAATCTATCTCCAGCTACAGAGAAGGTTCCAATTATTAAAACGCGGATTAACCACACCATTATCGCTACGAATACAGGTACAACTTTTAATAAGGTCTGGCTGTCAATTACGCCGATTCCCAAGCTCTGATGATTCAAGATCGCAATTGAAACACCCCACCAGGTTAAGATTGCGTTCATGGTTGCAGCTAGAAGCCAGGCACCGAATAAATACCAAACTTCGGCAGGTTCATTCGCGCCCTGTTCGGGGGTGAAGAGTCGGGCAATTCCGGCGAAGTCAATCCCACAAAAGGCAAACGCAAGTATCGTTGCCCAACGGATTCCCGCAAATTTCAGATCACCGAGCAGATCCGTCATCGCGAAATCTGTGGTGCTGAAATTGAAGATTTCAAATGCAAACAAAGCACCGATTATCAGCACACCAAAAATCAAGCCACGATGGTTTGAGGCTTTATGAATCAGATTGTTGGTGTTTATGTTTGTTCGAGCAGTCATCACGTACCTCCGTTTTTTAATACCTAAACTTATTATTTTGACACACAGCTAATTCTAATAATAGAACAAGTGTTCTGATTTGTCAATAGTTAGTCAAGGGTTTGACATTCATATCTGAGGGTACAAAATGATGGAACGCGTGTGCTTTTATACTATTATCCCCTTAGAGTTAATAATCTCTTATTGTTTATCCAATAATCTCATTTGCGAGCAGTTTATCGATTTTACCTAAATTTAGATTTATTTGCGAGCGCAATTTCGAATTGGCATATGGATTGAAATCTTGAGTTTTAACCATATTGAACGCCGATTTCGCCCTTTTAAGGTTCCCCAGTTTCATGTGAAGAGAGGCGCGTGAATACTCTAATTTTGATTTTTCCATTTCATTGTGGGTTTTGCTCAGCAGGTTTGCAGCTTCACTGAAAAATTGTAACGCCGGCTTGTATTTCCCTAATTCTTGAAGGGTAATGGCCAGGTTATTTATAGAACGGGCTAATTCGATAAAGCTGCCATCTTTTCGGTGGATGTCAATTGCGGTTTTGAAATGATCCTCCGCTGCCTCGTATTCCAGACAAGCATGCGCTACTATCCCAAGAGCATTGTAAATTACTCCAAGGGGTTTACTCTCATTGCCTAATTTTGTGAATTCTGTGTTTGCATTGTTAGCATACCGGGATGCCTTCTCATAATCTTGGAGTAACCAATAATCTTGGCACAAACCAAAATGCGCAGCCGCGAGCTGGAATCTATTTTGGATAGATTTAGCTGTGATGGCAGCCCTTTTATGTGCATCTAATGCGGATTTAATTTGACAGTCTAACCAAAATAAAGCTCCCAATTGATTTAAAAGCCGACACTCAATCTCTTTATCTTTTTGGTGGTTATTAGCAATCGCTTTCTGCACTAATGGAATCCACGCGTGCCAAGTACCACTAAACTCGATGAAACTTTGTAATCTGGCTAATAGTTTTGTGCTTTTTGGATAGCTAGAATTTGTTGAAATACCAAAGTGGATTGCTCGGAGGAGGTTTTGCAGTTCAGATATTAATTCCCCGTAATCTTTATCAGGCCTCTTAGAAAAAACATCTAGCCAGTAAGCAATATTCAACTGTATGCTTTGTTCGAATAATTTCTCTGGCTTCAAATTGGACCGTCCTTCCACTTAATGATCTCGGTGCGAAGAAAAGTCTCAGTGAGGCGGTGAATTCCGTAACGGCGTTGATTTAGTGTGCCCCTCATTTCAAGAAGTGAGCGAGTAACGAGTTCTTGTACGCTCAACCCGACCTGTTTCGTGGATAATCCGCTTACTGCTTGTAATTGATCCAACTGACCGCCTGATTCTGATATCAGCGGCAAGGCTTGCAGTAATTTTTTCGAGTTGAGGCTTAGGGCTTGCCAAGCCTTCCAATATATATTTGTGTACATTTTTTCGACATCTTCAGTTTGGCTATTTATCAGGTCTTCGAGAACCTGGGAGAGTGGGAGCACCGCGATTAAACCGACAACCAGTTTTAGGGCTAAAGGATTACCTCCAGTAACCCGGTAGATTGTTTTTATTTCCTGGCTCAAGTCTTCAGACATATTGCTAATCCCAATGATCTCAGCTTGATGGATGAGTAGTTTATTTACCTCTTCGTAAGAGATTTCGTTTAATGTGAAAATGAATATTTCTGATTCACTTGAGGGACGGCTGCGTGTAGTGATTAAGAATTTACTAGGATTAGCCAAGTTGTTAAGATTCAAAAGCAATTCGTTTGTACTGTGCTCAATTTCCAGGTTATCAAGAATGATCAAATGCGGTGCTTTTTTGAGCAAGATTTGAATTTGCTCCAAATATTCGGTGGGGGGAGTATCGGGTGGTAATAATCTTGAGGCAAGTTGTTGAATCACAAATTCAAAGAACCAACTGCCTGAGGCAGGTTCTTCCTTCGAAATGTAATTATTCACCCGCAGCCAAATAATTTCCTCAAAATGGATTTGCTGAATTGCGCTCCTGGTAACAGCATCTGCCAGGGCCGATTTCCCGATTCCGCCGAGCCCTGCTAAAGCAATAACCCAGGTTTCGTCTGGGTCAAGCATGCGTTCAAGTATTATGGTTTGTGATTGGTTGAAACCAAACAACTTTGAATAAGACTGAGGTTGTAACTTAGATTCTAGCCTTTGAGCGTGCAATTGTTTCGATTTTGTTTCCTGTCTATATAATATTTTTGATAGCTCGCTAATCGCCTGCCTCTGGCGGCGATTCACTTGATCTGGGCTTAAATTCAATTGATGAGCGACACTCAGGATCGTTTCCCCATCTTGGAAACGTTTACTCAGGATATCGGCATTTATTTCATCCTGTGTAGCTAGTAAATCTATACAACTACTAAGAATTTGATTGGTAACAGTCCTGAATTCTACTTCCGGCTGGTGCTGAGCCATTTCGTATCTCTTCTTTCTTACCAGTAAGAAATCTTCAAGGAAATTCTCTGATGTACCATCCAACTTTTTCCAAGCGCGCAAGGCGGATATGACGGCTCGCTGGATGGTTTCGTGATTATGAATTATTGGTGAAGACATTTCTATCCCTGACGACGGTATTGAGAAATGTTTTTTTTATGAGTAAATATCTCTCAAAAATAGAATGAATGGGAAAAGTGATTTTTCTCCGGTAATTATTAAACTAATTAACAGGAATTAAGTAAAGTCAAATTTGGCCAATTTCAAACAAATTTGGTCTCAACCTCTGAACCCATGTTATCAATTTCATACAGGAAAATCAAGTGATGTTCATCTATTATGCTTGGAGTCCACCCGGAGAACGGAAACGCATGAGATACCACCCTGGCTCCAGGTTTCAACCGTTCTTGTAAGAGCGGCTCAAGTTTTTGGTTAGATTTCCTAGTTAAGTACACAGTTACCACATCTGCATCTGAGATGTCAAATGATCTTAGATCTCCATAATGGATTCTTGCTTGCGGAAATACCCCAAAACGTTTGATAAATAGGTTTGCAAGGAGATAACGGATTGGGTCAATCTCCACACCTACAGCTTCGGCTTGGAAATCCCGCACAGCGGCGATAACAATTCTACCATCCCCAGCTCCCAAATCTATAACTTTTTCGCCGGGTTGAACCTCAGCCAAGCTCAACATGGCTCTCACATTCTCAAGAGGAGTGACAACCCAGGGGGCTCCCCAAAACTGTGAAATGAAAATAGATGCAGCGGTGAGAAAAAACAATCCCAAGCCAACTTGAACAACTAGTGTGCTGAAGGGGACTATCCAATCCAAGAAAATTTCTCCAGGATAAGAATTATTTGACCCACGAAATGCACTGATCGGTTTTATTCTTGAGGAACTCGCACCTCGAAATTGTCAAATTCCAACGATACCTGGTCATCAGTTTCGTAGACCGCTCCATTAATTCCTACCATGCCGGATCCGATAACATCATCTTCAACCTCTCCAACGAGTTCACCATTAATGAAGAATTGGAGGTTTGATCCCTCTGCCAGGACTGCAAGTTGATTTACACCATTAGTTCTTATTGCAGAATTAGAAGTCCAATCAATTAATACAGTCGTTTCTCCATTGAATCTTCTTTGGACTATAAATTCTGTACAGGTTGGACAAATACCAAAGCTGTAGTAATTCCAATTACTGTCAATTCGGAAATTAATCCCGTACGCATAAATGTCAACCCCGCTTACGTAATCGGCTTCCACAGATACATAAAAATCAGTGAGGTTCTCAATATTTGGGAATTCAATCGGAAGTTGGTAATATCCTGCGAAACTATCCAGGGAAGTTATTGACCACTGGTAAACCCCATTTGATATTTGGAAATTCCCAATCTGGCCGGAATAATTTTCATCTCCTGTGAGCCATCCGTTTGCATCTGAGTCAAATTCATCCAACAAAAAAATGGGCCAATCATTAAATTCACCTTGGGGAGAACTAATATCTGGATCTTGGCCATCTCCCAAGGTATAGGAGCTTCCATCCGGAAATGTGACTGTCCCTTCACCTTGAATGTAAAGGTATTCTTGATCGCTTATCAGTACGAACTGAAGAGGATCATCCTCGTCACTGGCGAAAGTAAACCCTTCGTATGTGAGTGTACCTATCCAGGTGTGCTTTGAGTTCAGACATAACACGGCATTTTCCCATCCTTCTCTGTTTACAGTTAAGGAAAAACCTTCAACCATTAGAGAATAATCTGCACCCTGTATTCCGATAATTTCAACTTCTGTGCTGCAATCAATCTCGTTTATTGCATCAAATGTTTCATCATTGATAACAAAAGGAGCCGGTGTGGGCGTGTTGGGGACAAGTGTATTTGTAGGCGCCGACGTGTTCGTGGGTGCTGTCGTTTGTGTCGGTGTTAGGGTGGCAGTAGGCGCTGATGTAGGCGTAATCGTATTGGTAAAGGTTGGTAATGGTGTATCTGTCGGTGATATCGTTGCTGTAGGTTCTGAATTAAAATTCGCTAAGGTTTGGCAACCAAGAGAGACAGTTACACTCATGATTACGGCAAGTAAGGTAAATATTATGCGCCTTTCTTGATTTGACTTATTACGAAATATAATTGATTTCATCGATGGTTTTCTCCTCTATGATTTATTTGTAAATAATGCGTACAGATTATCCAGCGTAATTTGCCTAGATTTGTATTGATTTTTTGATAACGCTATGTGTTCTCTTATTCAATCGAGATTGGCCCAACATGATTGCTATTTACAAAATAATTATAGATGTTTTTATAACAAAAATCATTGTAACATAAATTTTCGAGGCTCGAATAATAAAGCCTAATTATCGGTAAATATTATATTCCAGTACTTTGAATGGTGATACTCCACCATATTACTTCAAGCTCTTGTGCCTAAATTAGGAATTCTAGTGTGAAATATTCTCAGGTTATGGCACGCAAATTATTTGCCTGGCTGTGGTGGACGAGACGGGGAATAATCATTCCTTGAATTCAAGAAAGCTCCAGTTCGTTGGCTTTACTTTTTTCTTCAAGGATATCCAAGACCTCGAGCAACTTCTCCATCCAGGCTGAATTTCCATCCATTGGCAGCCAAATGGTGTTCTTACTGGTGGGTACATCACGCCCAAGATTGGGCAATCGACGTGGTGGTGCATTCTCCGGAAGCTGAGGGAACCTAAGAGATAAGCGCCCATTTTCGACCGCGATGACTTCTAGTCCAACTCGCCCTGCCAATACCTTGATCTTTAATTGGTAGATCAGGTTTTTCACAGATTCTGGAGGGGGTCCGAACCTATCGCTGAATTCATCGGCCAGAGCATCAATTTCCTCTGTGGAATGCATTTCTGCCAGGCGGCGGTATAATCGTAAACGCATGGATTTATCCGGCACGTAATGGGTTGGAATATTAACCACTAACGGCAAATCAACATTTACTAGCGGATGGTAGGTGGCAACAGTGGCTAGCGCCGAATCGGGAGGTAATCCACCGGTTTTCTTTAATTGGAAAACAGCTTGGTTCAGCAAACGCGTGTATAGATGGAAGCCCACTGCGGCAATCTGCCCGTGTTGGCGGGTGCCAAGGATATCACCTGAACCGCGGATTTCCAAGTCGCGCATGGCGATAGAATACCCAGCCCCAAGTTGGGAATTTTCAGCGATAGTCTCAAGGCGCAAACGAGCATCCTCAGTGGGTGTTTTACGGCGGTGGCGGAAGAAATATGCATAAGCGCGCATTGCGCCTCGTCCTACTCTACCGCGCAGTTGATACAACTGAGCTAACCCGAAAGTGTCTGCTCGATCAACGATCAATGTGTTTGCATTGGGGATGTCCAAACCGGATTCGATGATCGAGGTGCACATCAAAACATCAATCTCGTTGCCGGTAAATTCCTGCATGCGTTTGGATAGGTCTTTTTCTGCCATCTGGCCGTGGGCTACTCCAATGTGAGCTTCGGGGACTAAGCGTGCCAATTGGTTTCGCATAGCCATAATGGTTTGCACTCGGTTGTGAACGAAGAAAACTTGTCCCCCCCGTTCCAGTTCACGCAAAACAGCCTGCCGAACCAGGCGCGGTGAATACTCACCTACGTGTGTGACTATTGGCAAACGTTCTTCAGGGGGAGTATTGATTGTTGAAATATCGCGTACTCCGGTTAGAGCCATATAAAGTGTGCGTGGGATTGGAGTAGCGGTCATGGTTAGCACATCCACCTCGGCGCGTAATTTCTTTAAATGTTCCTTATGCGTCACTCCAAAGCGCTGCTCTTCATCTATGATAACTAGCCCTAGGTCTTTAAATTGCACGTCCGGCTGAACCAACCTGTGGGTACCGATAATAATGTCGATTGAGCCTTGGCCTAACCCAAAAATGATTTCATGCTGCTGGCGAGGTGTTCGGAAACGGGAAAGCATTTCAACTTCCACCGGAAAAGCTGCCAACCTTTCGCGAAAAGTGTAGAAATGTTGCTGGGCGAGGATGGTAGTAGGTACTAGTATGCCAACCTGCTTGCCGTCCATTACAGCTTTAAATGCAGCTCGTAAAGCCACTTCTGTTTTGCCATACCCGACATCACCACATACCAGCCGGTCCATAGGGCGCGGCAACTCCATATCCTGCTTGACTTCTGCAATTACTCTCAATTGGTCTTCTGTCTCAATGTATGGGAAGCTGGCTTCAAGCTCTTTCTGCCAATGTGTATCTGGGCTGAATGCTAAACCATGCGCGACGCGTCTTTTTGCATACAATTCGAGTAAATCTTCTGCCACTTCCTCAACGGCAGCTTTTACGCGTGACTTCACATTGCGCCATTCAACTCCACCTAGCCGGCTTAAGGATGGATTGTAGCCTTTTGTACCCACGTATCGCGTTAAACGTTCTGCCTGATGAACTGGAACGTAAAGTTGATCGCCTTCTGCGTATTCCACGCACAAGTATTCATGCTCGATTCCCTCAACAGCTCTCTTAACCAACCCTTTGAATCGTCCGATGCCGTAATCGATATGTACGACGAGTTCGTTGAGTTGAAAATCTATGTATTCTGCTTCTGGGGCTTCGACAGTAATCCGTGGTCTTTGACGGGGTTGCGGGCGTTTCCAACCGAAAATCTCACCGTCTGTTATCAAATGCAACCTTATCCCTTGGGGGGGAGTTAAAATCCAACCTTCTCCCAGGCTGCCTTGAATGAAGCGGGGTGGTTTATCTCCCGTGTCTTCGAACTGGGATTCATCCCACAGCTCTTGCAGGCGTGCCGCTTGCCGTGAAACCACGATGAGGTCATCACCGCTTTCATCTACCTTATTGAGATGGTCGATTAGCGGTTTTAACTGACCCCCAAAACGCTGACCCGGGGAGAAACCTCCGGCCAACTGCGATGCCTGAGGGTCACCTACAGATCCGAGTTCTAAAGTTCTTAGCCTGCTCAACCTGTCCTCAATCTCTCCGAGAGTCAAGTAGGGGATCGGGAATTCATTATTAATGTAGCCCTCTTTAATATTATCTTTTCGCAAAGTGACTGCTTGGGCTTCGAGTTCATCAATCGTATCCCGAATTGTTTCCCAATCATCCAGGAGCACAAGAGCGTCCTCAGGAAGGTACGATAACAAACCAGCAGGTTCTGGATGCAGTAGCGGGATGTGAAATTCTGTCAACTCGGTACCCGAAAGATTATGGGCATCTGCATCCCTGATTAAGAATTCACGCGCCGGAGTGACCTGCAATCCTTGATGGGTTCGTGTTGTTCGTTGAGAAGCAGGGTCGAAATATCTCAAGCTGTCTATTTCATCCCCGAAGTAGTCAAGGCGGGTAGGTAGATCGTATGCGGGGGGCCAGATATCCATGATGCCCCCGCGCCGCGTGAATTGCCCTGGCATCGTAACAGTCGAGGTCGATTCATAGCCTTTTTCCACCAAGATTCGCGCTAAAGCCCCAGGTTCAATGGTTTCCCCCGATTCAAGCAGAATTGATGTATTCTTGAATTCACCAGGCGGTATTGTTCGCGCCATAACTGCACGTGCAGGAGCAATAATTATGTGAGGGGATTTTATATTTGAAACAGTTGGGTCCTGAACCGCACTCAAATGATTGAGGGTCAATAAACGGTTGCGGCGATTATTTTCTCCCCAGGCAACGTTTTCGTAGAATAGTGAAGATGGTTCAGGGAAATAAAGCAGATTTTTTTCACCCAACCAAAGGGTTAATTCGTCGAACAAGGTCAAAGCCCAATCGGTGCGATGGGTCAACAATAAGATTGGTCGTTGGAGTTCGATAGACAAGGAGGCCAATACAGGTAAACGCGCCGCACGGGCCAACCCTAAATTCGGGAGGGGTTCATCATTTTCTAAACGCAATAATAGTTCGTGAAACCCAGGTAAAGATTGGATATTTGGGAGAATGTCTCTCATCAGACTGATTGGTTGAAATCATTCATGGCACGTTCCACCCCGAATTCCACAAAGGAGAATGCTGCATCCGCGGCACGCACAATCACAAAAGGCAGTATCTCTAGTTCTTCTTTGGAGAAATCTTGTAATACGTGACTCGGGGTGCTCATGCGCCCTTTTGGCCGGCTAATACCAATCCGCATGCGGGGGAATGCCTGGGTACCGAGTTTTTCAATGATCGAACGCATACCCTTTTGCCCTGCTGCGCCGCCGGAAGCACGCAGACGGATTGTTTCCCAGGGTAGGTCAACATCGTCGTAGATTATTAGCACATTCTCAAATGGGAGTTTATAAAAACGTACCAGAGCGGCAACAGCATTACCAGAAAGATTCATATATGTGCGCGGTTTGGCCAGGATTAGCCTATGGCTCTTATAATTGGATTTGATCACTAATGCATTGGATTGAAGGCGTTTAAATTTCTCATCCAAACGCGAAGCAATCTCATCAAGCACCATGAACCCGGCGTTGTGACGGTTATTGCGGTATTCGGCTCCGGGGTTTCCCAATCCAGCAATCAAGATTCTGCTTCCGTTGCTTTTAATTTCGTTTTTCTTAAAAACTTTCTTTAGTTTATTCCGCAAATTATTTCCTTGACTTGAGTCACAGAGTCTATGGCATCCTCTTTTTACGCGCCGATGTGTAAAACCAAAGCATTACAAGAATCCCTAAAGCTCCTATAGCACCACCCACGAACCAGACTCTGATTTTCTGGGGTGATAATTCCGCAGGATTGGGTGGTAATGGTGTAGGTGTGGGTGGCAATGGAGTTATTGTTGGGGTAGGGGTTTGCCCTGGATCTGGAGTAAACGTTGGGGCAGGCGTATTGGTTTCTATAGCTGTATAGTTGCGCAGGCGCAGACCATCAAGCAAAATGATGACAGATTCTTCATCTTCAATTTCAACGGTCAATCGCAGAGTGTAGGTGCCGTCCGTGAGCGTGTTCGTATCCCATTCACCGAGAATGTCGTCTTCAATAGCCTGTAAACTTGTGGTTATTTCAAACCAGTTTTGGGTTGCATCTCCACTCAGCGCGAACATTATCTCAAAAGAAATAAATCCCCTTACTTCTGTATTACCAATAATCGGCACAATACCTTGCACCGCATCTCCGGGGCGCGGCGAATCAATCCTGATTTGAAAATCGAACTGCTTCAAGGCGAGAGCAGATGAGTTGATAATCAGGATTAAATACAAAAAAAACAGCCAATAAAAGTATCTGCGCACGGCAACTCATTTTAGTTTAACATGAAGATAAATCTTGGTCAACGAAAATACATTTATGAGTAGAAATGCTTTAAAGAATTGCCTGAGGTCTGGTTAACAAAATCATTAGGTCAATCTCTTTTGCATTTGTCCGCTAGTTATGGTAAACTCAAACAGTAAGTTGAACTTGTAAGAAGAATCCACATATAGGAAATAACCATGGCAGATTCGCGTGCGGAAAAATTAGTAAACCGCTTACAAGAAATGCAATCGTCTGCACCTGATATTATCGCGTCTGCGGTCGTATCGGTAGATGGGTTAACCATGGCGTCTGCTTTACCAGGAGATGTTGAGGAAGATAGGGTATCGGCTATGTCTGCCGCGATGCACAGCCTTGGTGAGCGGATTGCCGCTGAACTGGGACGAGGCGCCTTAGATGAGGTTTACATCAGGGGGGAACAAGGTTTTGTGTTGGTGACCGCAGTCGGGGACTTAGCGGTTCTAACCGCTCTAGCCCGCGAAGAAGCAAAATTAGGTATGATCTTTTTAGAAATGCGCCGGGCTGCTGAAGATCTTGAAACTCTGGTGGGTTAGACTATTATTAGGTGGATCTTGTTTATAGCCTTCTTCGGGAAGGTGCCTATCAACGGCTCTTCCCTTTTTTATTTAAACAGATTTGTAATATTTTCAGATGGATCCTAAATTAGAAACGAAATACATTTTTATTACTGGGGGGGTTGTCAGTTCGGTGGGAAAAGGGGTTACAGCCGCGGCAATTGGACTATTATTGAAGGAACGCGGTTTCAAAATTGCTGTTCAAAAATTAGATCCATACCTTAACGTAGATCCGGGCACGATGAGCCCTTACCAACATGGAGAGGTTTACGTGTTGGATGACGGCACTGAAACAGATCTAGATCTGGGTCACTACGAACGCTTTATAGATATCAGCTTAAACCGATTATGCAACGTCACCACGGGTCAAGTTTATTCTCAAGTGATAGAAAAGGAACGTCGTGGAGATTTCCTAGGCGGGACGATCCAGGTAATTCCACACATCACAAATGAAATCAAACGCCACATTGGATTGCTTGCGAAACGCAAAGATGTTGATATAGTGCTGGTGGAAGTTGGAGGTACGGTTGGAGATATCGAATCGCTGCCTTTCTTGGAAGCCTTACGTCAAATGCGCAGCGACGCTGGTTTAAATAATAGCTTCTATATCCACGTCACCTGGCTTCCGCACATAGGGGCAACCGGAGAATTGAAAACCAAACCCACGCAACACTCGGTGCGGGAGCTGCGTTCTATCGGTATTTCTCCAAATATGATCATAGCACGTTCCGATTATGAAATCAGTGAGGAGATGCGGGAGAAGATAGCACTTTTTTGCGATGTGGATTTGCGGGCAGTTGTACCTTTGGTTACTACACCTATTATGTATGAAGTGCCTTTACTGCTTGAAGAAGTTGATGTCGCAGATATCATATTAGATCATTTTGGACTTCAAACGCGGCAGAAACCAAATTGGCGAAACTGGAAGGGTTTGGTTAAAAAATCCAAGAAAGATAAACCTACCGTAAAGGTTGCCTTAGTGGGCAAATATATTGAATTACGGGATGCTTATATGAGTGTCCGGGAGGCAATCAGGCATGCTGGCCTTGAACTTGGCTTGGAAGTAGAAATCTCTTGGGTGCATTCTGCGACACTTGAAAAAAAGAAAAGTTGGCAGGAGGTTGAGGAAGCCGATGGCATCTTGGTGCCGGGTGGGTTTGGCGTTCGGGGGATTGAAGGGAAAATTCTGGCTGCAAAACATGCCCGAAAAAACCTGGTTCCTTACCTGGGCTTATGTCTGGGAATGCAGCTAATGGTGGTAGATTTTTGCCGGGAAATATTTGAGAATGATGAGGTCAATTCAACAGAATTTGACCCTTCAACCGATCACCCTGTTATCGATCTAATGCCAGACCAGCGCGATATTACTGACAAAGGCGCGACTATGCGTTTAGGCCTTTACCCCTGCGAGATACAACCTAATAGTAAGGTTGCAAAGGCATATGCTAAGAAAATTGTTTTCGAAAGACACCGTCACCGATTTGAATTTAATAACGCATATCGTGAGAAGCTTGAAAAAGAAGGGATGGCGTTTTCAGGTATTTCTCCAGATGGATTGCTGGTTGAAATCGCGGAGTTGAAAGATCACCCTTTCATGGTCGGTACTCAATTTCATCCCGAATTTCTTTCGCGTCCCACACGTCCCCATCCGCTATTTGTTGCTTTTTTACGCGCAGTTGGTAAGCGAGCTGAGATTCTGTGAGGAAGTTGACTGCTGACTTTGAATCATCAGCTTGAGATAATATTTAAAAATGAATCGAGGCAAGAATGGACACAAGGATTAAATCAATTTTCGGCCGCCAGATACTGGACTCCCGCGGCAACCCTACGGTTGAAGTGGATGTTAATTTGGAGGATGGAAGCCGCGGCCGCGCAGCTGTGCCCTCTGGAGCTTCTACAGGCGTGCATGAGGTTTTGGAATTACGCGATGGAGATAAAAACAATTATGGAGGAAAATCTGTATCCAAAGCGATTGCTAACGTGAATGGAGTTATCGCTGAGAAGTTAAAAGGTTTTGATGTAGTGCAGCAAGAGGATTTGGATCATGCGTTGATTAAGTTGGACGGGACTAATAATAAGTCCAGTTTAGGCGCGAATGCTATATTGGGCGTCAGCCTGGCTGCTTCAAAGGCGGCTGCGGCGGCCTTGAATCTACCGCTCTACCGTCATATCGGGGGTGAGGATGCTCACGTGATGCCAGTTCCGATGATGAATATATTAAATGGCGGTGCGCACACCGGCTGGCAATCTACAGATGCACAAGAATTTATGGTTATGCCATTGGGCGCAGATTCATTTTCTGAGGGATTGCGCTGGGGGACGGAAATTTACCATGCACTCAAAGGGATTTTGAAATCGAACGGTTATACTACCTTAGTTGGCGATGAGGGTGGATTTGCTCCGGCGTTAAAAGCAAACGCTGAAGCGGTAGAGGTCATACTAGAAGCTATCCAACAGGCGGGTTTTAAACCAGGTGAACAAGTTTCCATCTCGCTCGACCCGGCTGCTAGCGAGTTCTACGAGTCTGAAAGTGGCAAATATCACTTGCGTACGGAGGGGCGTTTGTTGACTAGTGAGCAGATGGTCGAGTTTTGGGAATCTTGGGTCGATCAGTATCCCATCGTTTCTCTTGAAGACGGCCTGGCTGAAGATGATTGGACCGGGTGGCAATTGCTCACCCAAAAGATTGGAGAGCGAGTGCAGTTGGTTGGTGATGACCTTCTGGTTACTAATCCTGAGCGTATCCGCCGTGGAATTAAAGAGAAAGCTTGCAATGCCTTGCTTGTTAAAGTCAATCAGATTGGATCGCTGACCGAAACTATAGAGGCGGTTGAACTATGCAAAAATGCTGGCTGGCGTACGGTGACATCACACCGCTCAGGTGAAACAGAGGACACGACTATAGCAGACCTCTCGGTGGCTTTAAATATGGGACAAATTAAAACCGGCGCGCCAGCGCGTTCTGATAGGGTCGCGAAGTACAATCAGTTGCTGCGAATAGAGGAGGAATTGGGTGGTGCTGCTGAGTATGCTGGTTGGGAGGCTTTGAAACGCTGAAAAGTATATTTATCTTGTAAGCATATATAAATAAATAAAGGCGCTCAAATTTTCACGGAGCGCCTTTAAATGTCTTTATGTTTGACTCAGATTATGCAGCTTTCTTGTACACGTCGTGCACAAACATGGCGAAGCGTGCGTAAACCAAACCGGTAAGCACCTGGCCTACAACTTCACCCAGGTCCCATATTTCGCTCACCATGTCTTGGCTACCCATTAATGCAATCACAATGCCAAGTGCGGTTACAACAATCCAGGTAATTGAAAAGTTGCGTGTACCAGCGTCCCAAATAAGTCTTAAGATTTGGACAGTTGCTTCGACAACAGCACCTATTACTAAAAGTCCAGCAAGGTCATCCACTTTATACCTCCTCGGTATTGGAAAGAATAGTTGATAAAATTAGAGTGTGTAATCGGGTAAGATTATATAAATTCTCGATAGAGCCTCCTTTGATCGAAGTTTTTTTGTACTGTTTAGGATAATTACTTTAAAGGAACTCGGATTGTAATAAATATAAGCAGGATATTGTTTATCAAGATGATTAATTGATTAAACACCATTTTTTTAAAATAGTTATGAAATATATAGGATGAGTTTTCTTCATAACCCCCATATGTGGTGGTAAAACTGATAAATCTACGTAAAGTTACGCATTTTCCTGCTGATTTCCTTCTTCAGCCTGATTGGAATCTGCCGGAATTGGGCGTAAAGCCTCGTCCATGGTGAGATTCTCCTTGTGCATGCCTGGAGCCGGAGTACCGCAATGGGGGCATAGATTCCAAGGAAGTTCCATCAGACGTCCGCAGTGGTGGCATGTTTTCTTAAGTTTGGTGTGGCAGTTAGGACAGGTTTTCCAATCAGCCTTGGTGCGTAAACTGCATCCCGGGCAGTAGTGCGCTTCGTCTATTGCGTGCAGCAGCGCTTCTTCCTCGAGGGTCTGTTGGTAAGCTTCTTCTAAAGTTTGCTTAGGCCTTAGGATGAGGTAGATGACAATTCCTGGTAAAAATAGTGCGGCCACTACTAAAACGGCCAGAAAGCGTGTGAGAGGATCGCGGCCGCGCGCCTGCATGTCGCGATAAGTCCAAAACATTAAACTTAACCACAAGGCTACTAGAAAAGCACCACCCCAGGCGGAGATGATAAAGAAGAAGTTGTTTAGTCTGGTCGGATCAAACATTATTTACGGCTCCAATATATGGGGATTATAGCATGGTTGAGTTTAAGCATCGGGGAAAAACGACTCCAAGGATTCTGTGAATTCTTTAGGGTTAGGATAGAAGAAATTCTTTTGGTCTGCAACTGCCTTTGACCCGCAGGAAATCTGATATTGTTTACACGCGATTAATTCTTTGACAACATAAGAATTGCGTGTTAAACTCACAACGCTCTTGAAAATTCTAATAGGGCGCTCTCGAATGAGGGCGTCTTTTGGTGTCTAGCATGCGAACCGTAGAATGGGATTATAAGCTAAACGAAGTTAGGATGATTGACCAACGACTCTTGCCGGGGGAATTTAAAGTAGCAACCTTAAGCGATTTCCAACAAGTGGCTGATGCGATAACAAATATGGTGGTGCGCGGCGCGCCTGCAATTGGAGCTTCGGCTGCTTTTGGGTTGGCGCTCACCGCCATGCGGTCCAAAGCTAATGATGTACAGTCATTGCGAACTGAATTGCAAATTGCAGCCGACACCCTGCGATCTGCCAGACCAACCGCGGTGAATTTAGGTTGGGCGCTAGACCGTATGATTAGCGCGACCTCTACGTTTGATGGTGGGTTAGTACAATTGCAAGAATTAATTTTAGCGGAAGCTCAATCAATCGCGGATGAAGATGTAGAAATAAATAAACGCATGGCCGCACATGGAGCTGAATTGATCGAAGATGGCGATACGATCATCCATCATTGCAATACTGGCGCGCTGGCTACTGTAGATTGGGGTACAGCTCTGGGGGTAATACGTATGGCCCACGAGCAAGGAAAACGGATCCACGTCCTATTGGACGAAACGCGGCCTCGTTTACAAGGTGCGCGCCTTTCCGCCTGGGAGTTGGAACAATATGGTGTGCCTTACGAAATTATCACAGATAACTCAGCAGGGTATTTCCTGAGCCGGGGGCAAGCCCAGAAGGTGTTTGTCGGTTCCGACCGGACAGCAGCAAATGGGGATGTTGCCAACAAGATCGGCACATATATGCTGGCTTTGGCAGCTAAAGATAATGGAGTACCGTTCTATGCCGTTGTGCCCACCTCAACTATCGATCTTTCTATTGCAAGCGGTGATCTAATTCCCATTGAAGAGCGCGGAGCAGAAGAAGTGCTGGACCTCCAACGCGCAGGTCAACCAATCTCCCCCCACGGAGCTGGCGCGCGCAACCCTGCTTTCGACGTCACCCCCAACCGCTTAGTTAGCGCTATCGTAACGGAGAATGGTATTGTTCAAGCTCCTTTTGATATAAATTTGCCCAAGGCAGTGGGAGGTAAATAAAAAAGTGAAATCATCTATGAATATCCTCATTACAGGCTCGGTTGCATATGATTACCTGATGACCTTTCCGGGCCAATTTAAGGATCACATCTTAGCAGATCAACTCGATTCTATCAGCTTATCTTTTCTCGTAGATTCGCTAGTTCGCCGGCGGGGTGGGGTCGCGGCTAATATTGCTTTCAACCTAGCGTTGCTTGGGGTTCGCTCTCGCATAATGGCAACTGTAGGAAAAGATTTCGACACTGACCGTACCTGGTTAGAAGACATAGGAGTGGATACATCCAGCTTGAAGGTGATTGAGGATAAATTTACGGCCTCCTTTTTTGCCACTACCGATGAAACTAACGCTCAGATGGCTAGCTTTTACCCGGGCGCGATGGAACACGCCGCAGAACAAAGTTTACACGAATTTGAAAGGCAGAAGCCGGATTTAGTTGTCGTTTCACCGAATGACCCAGGCGCTATGGACAAATATATCGCCGAGTGCAAAGAGATGCGAATTCCATATCTCTATGATCCCAGCCAGCAGATCGTACGGGTGGAAGGAGATGTTTTGCGTGACGGTATCGAAGGCGCCAAAGCGCTATTTGTCAATGAGTATGAGTTTGGTATGATCCAAAAGAAAACTGGAATGAATAAAACAGACATCCTAAGTAACGTTGGTTTTCTGGTTATTACAGCGGGTGAGAATGGTGCAACAATTTCCGTCGAAGATGAAGAAATACGTGTCCCTGCTGTAAAAACCACTCAGATCAAAGACCCTACGGGAAGTGGCGATGCATTCCGAGGTGGATTCCTGACTGGGTACAGCCGGGGCTGGGATTGGGAAACTTGTGGGCGTACTGGCGCGCTCACTGCTACATACTGCCTGGAGCAGGACGGCCCGCAGGGCCACACATTTACCAGGCAGGAGTTTGTTTCCCGCTATCGTGAGCATTTCGACGATAACAGCGTGCTGGATGCATTGATTGAAAAGTGAACGATTATTATAAATAATCCAATTTGGAGTAAATGATGGAAAATTCTGATATTAAAGACATAAATTTGGCCGAAGGTGGCCATCGCAAGATAGATTGGGCAGAAAGGGAAATGCCAGTACTGCGCACAATTTTAGAACGCTTCAAAAAAGAGCGTCCTTTGAAAGGGTTGCGCGTCTCAGCTTGTCTGCATGTTACGACAGAGACGGCAAACTTGATGCACACCTTACAAGAGGGCGGCGCGGATGTGGTGCTTACTGCCTCAAATCCGCTTTCCACACAAGATGATGTCGCTGCAGCATTGGTGAGCTATTATGAGATTCCTGTCTATGCTATCAAAGGTGAGGACAATGCCACATACTATAAACACATCGGCATTGCCTTAGACCATAAACCGCACATAACCATGGATGACGGCGCAGACTTGGTCAGCACAATTCACAAAGACCGCCGCGAATTGCTCGATGAGGTGGTCGGTGGTACCGAAGAAACCACAACCGGGATCATCCGGCTGCGAGCTATGGCTGCCGATAAAGCCCTTGAATTCCCCGTCATGGCGGTTAACGATGCGATGACCAAACATTTATTCGATAACCGCTACGGAACAGGCCAATCCACCGTTGATGGCATCATTCGGGCCACTAACATCTTGCTGGCTGGTAAATCAGTTGTGGTAGCGGGTTACGGCTGGTGCGGCCGCGGTTTTGCTAACCGCGTGCGCGGCATGGGCGCCATTGTGATTGTCACCGAGGTTGAGCCTTTAGTTGCCCTTGAAGCGGTAATGGATGGCTTCAGTGTTATGCCAATGGCAGACGCAGTTAAAGTTGGTGATATATTCGTCACCCTGACTGGGGATATTAATGTGATCGATAAGCACCATTTTGAAGGTATGAAAGACGGCGCCATTGTGGCTAACTCTGGACATTTCAATGTGGAGATAAACATTCCAGCGCTAGAAGAGATGGCCAAAGAAAAGCGCCTTGTACGTCCATATGTGGATCAGTATGAAATGCCGGATGGACGCAATATCCACATATTGGGCGAGGGTCGTTTAATTAATTTGGCATCTGCAGAGGGACACCCTGCCAGTGTGATGGATATGTCCTTCGCCAACCAGGCTTTGGCTGCCGAGTACCTGGTCCAAAACGCAGCTGATCTTAGTAAGAATGTGCACAGCATCCCCGAAGAGATCGACAGGGAGATCGCGCGCATCAAGCTGGACGCCATGGGCGTGCAAATCGATACCCTCACCAAGGAGCAGGTGAAATACCTCAATTCTTGGGAGGAGGGAACCTAGACTGACTGCAAATAACATTACTAATTACGGAAGGACGTACACAATTGGGTAGTTTTCTGTCATAGACAAGGGGTTTAAACCCCTTGTTATATATAAAAGAAACCTAAATGCACAAAATTACTATATTTTTTTAGGTAAGTCCTATATGGATAAATAAGAAGCTTCCCGATCGAAATTGCGGGAAGCTTTTATTTTAGGCAAGTTTAACTCGCCACCTGAAAGTATTAATAAAATCGATTAAATATATTGGCAAAATAATAAAAATACTCTAGTTTTTGTCATTCCGAACCTCCCGCAGGGAGTAAGGAATCTCTAAATCCTCAGGTTTTCAAGACCTACCAATCTGTAATATGAGCGTTTCAGGGATTTCTCGGCGGACAAAACACGATTTGTCCTTCTCGAAATGACATTTCGTGGTTTTGGACCACTGGATTGAGTTGATTTACTAAAAGTGTCAATTCGCTTGAAATTTAATTCCATATTATTGAAAGGGTCCCAATTGCCTGGAATGTTGACATCAATCCGGTATCTTTTCGATATCCTCCTCTCTAACCCAGCCCTTTACGTTTTTTCGCTCCCTGATTAAATCGAGCGCAGCCACCATTACCAATTTTTCTTTCTTATCCACTTTTAGGATGCGGAAGCGGGTGCCCTGAGGTACTGGGCTTAGCCAATGCTCGGTGGGCGGGGGGCCGGCAGTTTTTCCGGAAAGCAATTGGTAAAACTTTACTTTGTCTCCGGTAATCTTTACTATTGTGGTCAGCTCTCTAATATTCTTCGTTCTGACCCAACCTCTAGGCCGGCTGCCGCTCACCCATCTCACCACCGACCATATCCTCTGTTTGTCAATTAGAAAAATCTGATTGCCATCTCTTAGCTTTATATTCGCAACCTCGGGGTGACCCAGCCTGGGTACCGCATCTTCAAAATCGCCTTCAAACACTTTATACAGGGCGGTTTTTTCACTTATGGTGTGGTATTTGGTGATTTTCGCCTCCCTGCGGTTAAATATATCTTCGCGCCAATCTTGCATGGTTTTGGTAAACAATGGGCCGGGGTCTAATTTGTACTTAGTGATGTCGTCGTGCCCCAGGATGTCAAATTCTTCACCAGGTTCTAAGTCTGGTGTGTAGTGCTTGATGAGAGCTTTGGTTATGGAACGGGCTATCTCGATTTGTTCTGGAGTATATGCCTCCCAGTTTCTCTGCTCATTGTGTTTAAAATGGGTGTCTGACTTGACCTTGCTGCCAGGGATTACCACTCTATTGCGGACCCAATGGCCATTTTCCTTCTCACCGTCCTTGAGATAGCCAGAGTTATCTATCTCAATACCAATCGAATGATTATTTATAAAGGGAAGGCCTTCCCAAAAACTAAAACCTGTGTGGTATGCAGGCCTATTGAAGGGTACAAATTGGTAGACACGCCCATCCCGCCCGATGAGCAGGTGCGCCGAGACTCTTTTGGCGGCGTTAGTAAAAGTATTGATCGTCTGGCGTACATTGGAACCTGTGGTGTAATGCATGATCACATACTTGGGTTTTATTTCTTTTTTGGCATTGAAATTACTGCCAGGTGTATTCAGCACCCGGACTCGCCTGCCTTCATCAGATTCAAGATAATGATCACGCACAACAGGCGTAAATTTCTTTATTTTGAGGGATTTCGATTGCACCCAGCCCTTGAGCCAGTTTTGACCGTTGACCATCTCTAGTACTTCGATAAGCGACCAGCCCTCTGTGTCATCTAAGATGGAAACAGGCTTGTCCTTGGGCACTTTCTTCTGAATGAGTTTTTCATGCTCCGATCCCGGACCGCTGCGCAGAATTACCTCTTCGGAAGTCTCTTCAAGCATTTGTGCTTTGTATTCCATTCCAGGGTTTGCAGCTTTCAAAAGCTCACGGAAGACCACAGCTGGGAAAGCGGGCCCTGGGCGTAATCCCCCGGCGATTTCTTCATACAATCTGACAGATTTGAGATTGTACTTTGTCATAAGCAGTTTGGAAATCTTCAATAATAAGTCTAGCTGCTCAGGCGGGAAAACCAGCCAAAAGCGGAATTTATTATCGTGGGCACCAAAGGCAGTGATTCTCTCACTCTTAGAATATTTATCAACATGCCTGAAATGATTCTTATTCTTATCCAGTGTGAGCAGATAGCTAGCATTTACCAGGCTGATGCTAATTGCGGTTCGGTCTTGGAACCCTCCAGAAGCCTGACGGTTGAATTTAACCATTTGGATGACTTCGTCTCCATCGCGGCTGAGAATCAGATGTGCTGGGGGATGGTTTTTTTGTAAATATAGATTTTTCGTAAATAAGGCATCTGGGGTCACAGTGGATTTGATGATCAATGTATTAGGGTTGCCAACCGTGAACTGCCTGCCGGTGGAAATATCCCGATCATCGACTTCAAAATCATCGCCAGCATCCACACTGAGCAGATCATTTACTATATTCATTAGAAACTCCTCACTTATTTTACTAAATTATTTTATGTGCAATGCAAGTTGTAAAGCTCAATGATTTTTCTTTTAATAATTCCTCCCTATAAATTATTTGGGAGGGATATCTAAGATTCACCAGTGGTCGGGCTGGGTGGAGGCGCTAGGCTGAGATCCACCGTGATATCAATGAAGAATTCTTCCCCAAAAGGTTCTCCAGCCGGGTTGAAAGCCTGCCACTTGCTTAGGTAATCCCCGGGGGCTGTTGGCGCGGTAAAGGTGATCCCAATCTCTGTCTCACTGCCGCTGCGCGCTGGTACAAGCGCGTGCTCTGCGCTTGCGCCCATGTTTGGTCCTGCGGATAAGCGCAAGGTATAGCCATTGCCCCAGTTGCAAGTGCCTGCATTGCTTACCAACCAACTCTTATCAATCTGTGCTCCGGGACCGAATGTAGTCCCATCAGGTATGGTTACATCATCGATAAAGACCAGATCGTCTGTACAATCTGGAACAGCGGTGTTCTCGATAACAGTTCCTGTGGGTGTTTCTACAATTACCGGTGAGGATTGAGGAACCAAAGAGGGTACGATAAAGGGATTCGCTGGATTACGCGCAACTTGCCCACCACAAGCGGTGAGCAAGAGCGCAGTTATAAATATGAAAAAACCAAATCGGGGGTAAGGATTATTAATGCGGTTAGACTTCGAGTTCCAACTCCTCAATTTGTTCGGCTTCTTCAACATCATCTTCAGAATCCTCAAGCATGCTAATTTGCGGAGGTGGAATTTGTTCGTCCAGCATCTCGTGGCGGATGGTCATCTCGATTTCCTTGGCCATCCCAGGATTTTCGCGTAGAAAACTTTTTGCGTTTTCACGGCCTTGACCTAGACGAGTTTCTCCAAAAGAGTAATAAGAACCACGTTTGGAGATTATATCCAGTTCAGTTGCCAAATCCAGCAGGTCGCCAGCTTTTGATATACCCTCATTATACATGATATCGAATTCGATGGTTCGGAAAGGCGGCGCGACTTTATTTTTTACCACTCGCACCCGAGTACGATTGCCGATAATATCTGAGCCGACCTTGATCGATTGGATGCGGCGGATATCAAGGCGGACAGAAGAATAGAACTTAAGCGCCATGCCGCCAGTTGTGGTCTCCGGATTGCCAAACATCACACCGATCTTTTGGCGCAGTTGGTTTGTGAAAATCACAGCAGTATTGGTCAGCTTTATAACGCCAGATAATTTACGCAGCGCTTGTGACATTAAGCGTGCCTGCATGCCCATAGTAGGAGCGCCCATATCGCCTTCAATCTCTGAGCGAGGCACCAAAGCAGCCACCGAATCTATCACTATGACGTCGATGGCTCCGGAGCGTACCAAAGTCTCTACGATCTCAAGAGCTTGTTCGCCGGTATCCGGTTGAGAAATAAGTAAGTCATCGATGTTCACGCCGGTAAGTTCAGCATAGGCTGGGTCTAATGCGTGTTCCATGTCGATGAAGGCACAAGTGCCGCCCAACTTCTGGGCTTCAGCAACAATGTGTTGGCAAACAGTAGTTTTACCAGATGATTCTGGACCGTAAATCTCTGTGACGCGGCCGCGGGGGATACCTCCAACTCCTAGAGCTATATCGAGTGAGAGTGAACCGGTAGGGATTACGTCCACCAATAAACTCTCCGCAGCGCCCAATCTCATAATTGAGCCTTCCCCGTAGCGTTTGGTAATTTCTCCCATTGCTTTATCCAGAGCAGCTCCACGCGAGCCGTTAGTTCCGTTCTCCGGAGGAGCAGTTTTCTTTTTCTTCGCCATAATTGTTACCTCCAAATATTGGTGTGTAAGGTGAATATTCGCTGTGATATAAATTATTAGAATATATGTTCACAAGATAAGTTTAGCACAGGTGTTCTGTGTGTCAAGTGTTTTATGTCCCCAATTTACTTACCAAAATCTCTATATTATGTAAAGCTTTAGGAAGGGTGATAATGCTAAATACTCAAAAGAAAAATGTTTTGCTCTAGAAATTAAGCTTGGGTATCGAATAACCTTCGTATCTAAAACCTTGCGAAGGTTTGTTATACCCAAACCTTATAAGGAAACCGATTTGATATCTTAAATAACATTACACATTGAATAACCTTCGCAAGGTTGTTTTGGTCAAATTCTGAATAGACATTATTTGCGTTAATTGTTGTCTTTAGGGAGTCAAGGGACCACAGCCGGCAAAGCGCTGGGAGGTTCTTCGAAGGGCAATATAGTGTTGAAACCATTGAAGCCTTGGAAGTTAAAATACGTAATCGCCCCAGGGTAGACAATGACGCCGAAACGGTAGGCTCGACCCAAATATGGAATCTGAACTTCATATGTTCCTGCAGGAAGATCGCTCATCACAATATTTTCGCCGTAGTAAGGATCACTATTGATGGTTCCCATAGAACCGTAAGAATAAACATACCAGGTCATATCGTTCTCTAACGACCTAATTCTTACCCGCTGGAGTTCCACATGCTCCCCCCAAGTAGTAGTCAGACTGCCCACCAGCACTCCCCATCCTTGGGGCGGAGCCATCCATAATTCAGGGTTTACGCTGTCGTAGAATATGTTTTCACCCAGACGAACTTCAAAGTGAAGGTGCGGAGCAGTTACCAACCCGGTATCTCCAGAGAGGGCGATTAAATCTCCTGTTTCTACATGCTGGCCGCGAACGACATCCACCCTAGAGAGATGAGCGTATATGGTGAATAAAGATTTTCCTCTGTAGCCAAAATCGTGCCTGATCGCTATGGCTAATCCGTATGGATCATCGGGATCGGTCCCACCTGTAAAGAGGCCAAAGCCGGTCCAAATCACATCACCTGGACCTGTAGCCATGACATTCGTTCCTATTGGAGTTACGATATCGACACCTGTATGAGGTAGATCGGGTCCGAAGTTGGTGGCTGCATAGCGATATTCTGGCAGCGGCCAGTTAACATCGTCAGCCGCAATCGGGCGAGTAAGGTAGAAATGATCGTTCCTATTCAGCGACCAGGGCACTGGATACAATGGCGGCCTCCACGCGGAAACCGGCAAAGGACCCGGAGTGGGTAATGTAAAACGTAACGGGTCTGCAACAGGAGTAGAGTTGGGAGTCTCAGGTACCGCGGTTGGCAAAGCTACATCCGTTTCATATTCCGCTATGAGATTGGTAGTTGGTGATGCCTGTGGGAGATTAGTTTCTGTTGATTCCGTAGTTGGATTAGAAGGGCTGGAGGTGGGTGAATTGGTTGCCTGGTTCTGGCAGCCAGACAGACTTAGTAAACAGAGCAGCATCCCCAAAAGAAGGTATCTTGGCGATATTTGAATTCTTAGCAATCTGTTCATTTTGTCAGGGAGAAATTGGGTAGGGGGTTTCCAGAATTTCAGGCGGATAAAGCTGCAGCATGGCGGCTTTCCAATCTAAACCAGAAGTGATCGCGAATTCATTGAAACGTGCACCGTTGTAAAAACTGCGCCAGTTGGAAAGAGCTGGTTGTCGTTCCCATCCATGATCCGAGGCCATTGCAGTGAAGTCTACCCAATAACCTGTGGGAATACCCGATGCCGGCGCTCCACCTTGTTCGTAATACTCTGGATTGCCGGAGAAACGCGCACTGAAATTCCAGGGCAGCGTGTATAATGGACGGCCCTGGCTGCCATCCTGGAAACGTGTTTTTAGATAAATTCGCCAATATGTAACCCCTGCATAATCCTCGCGAACGACGATCATCCAGCTTACATCTAATAATACAGGATTGAGAGTGAACGCTCTACCTGTGTAAAGCCAATCCGTCTCAAGTCCGGGATCTAGTCTTATGGTTAGAGGTACGAAGGCGTTTTCAAGGGAAGATAGCACATCCCAACCGGTCTCATTCGCCACTCGATTGCGCAGCGCGAAGAAGGGTTCAAAAGCGAGCGCATTCAACTGTGGGTAAGGGGCTTCTACATCTGCCAGTTCGATAGTTAGCTGCCGGCCAAAGATAGAACCTGCATCCGGGGTTAATTCATCTGCCCAAGAAGCGATGGATGTCTCTGCTGCTATTATTTGGAGGTTCTCTGGGAGGGTCGCTGGCAAAGCATAGACTCCCCATGTAATACCATCCAACCGACCAGGCAGCTCAACTGGCGGAAGTGAGAGACTGCGGTCTGCAACTCTTGCAGCAGACAGATAATTTTTATAGGGGAATTCTTGGGATGAAAGAATCAAACTTCCGCTTGGATCCCACTCTGGATAATTCCCACTTCCGAGGTAAATGGCTTCCATACTGTCTTGGTCTATAGATTGAACGTAAATTCCAGGCAAGGTGTTGGTCGAAGCTGCCCAGGCAAGTTGGTTTCCATTTTGCGACCAGGCCGAGTATGCCTGGTTGATTGTGGGGTTATTGGTGTAGTTGGTGAGACGTTCTTCACCGATCAGGTCGAGGTCTGCCAGCCAGATGTCATTTTCACCAGTGCGGTTAGAAGTGAAGGCGATTTTCCGGCCTCCATCTCCTGTAGACCATGCCGGAGCGAAATCTGCACCACCATTTAGCGTGATGCGAATCGGATCAAATGTGCCGTCAATTGCCAGAACATATATTTCCAGGTTGGAACCGATTTGCTCATCATCGACGTATTTCTCATATGTCAACCACAAACCATCCGGCGACCAAGAAGGGGCTCCGTCGTAGGCTAGGTCATTAGTGATCTGTGAGGTTATCCCGTCGGTCAAATCCAAAATGTAGAGATCCCATTGGCCAGAGCGGTTTGAAGAAAAAACCACTCTTATTCCATCCGGACTGAGTGCGGGGTGAATATCATCCCAATCGCCGCTGGTCAACCTGGTCAGAGGTAGCGTTTCAGGTTGGTAGGCAAACAAATGCGTGTAGCCATTTTCATTGATTGCCAACACAATCAATCCTGGAATGTGCTCAGCTTGCATCGGAAGGGGTGTAGCAGTTATCACAAAAGTTTGCGGGGTTGGGTTGGTAGACGCAGCATCTTGGGTTTGGTTGGATAGCGTTGGCGTTGGTGTCGCTGCAATCTGCTCTGAAGATGATGTTTCAGGTTCTAGGGTTGTAAAGCCCAATTGATAAAGGATTGTCGGCCAGCCTAAGTAAGTTAGGAATCCAAGATTGGCCGCTAATAAGATTATTAACACTATTTGAGTGAATCTGCCAACTTGGGAACGCTTCTTGCCTGACTCGCCCGTGGAATAATTCGTATTTGATTCGGGTAATGAACTCATGCAGGCATTAAACCATAAAATGAGGGATTACGAAAATGTGTGGGGGGTTACGTTTTTGGGGGAAATATATTAATTCGTTGGTGTTTAAACCCGAAGGGTTTTCAAAACCCTTCGGGTTTGTTTCCAGGATAACAATGTTTCAACTTGATTAGTACCATTCCCTCACCGGCTTATGCGCGGCACGAACCAGAAGGCATTTGCATTCCTGGGATTACCATCTACCGTTACCACGCTGAGAATGAATTGCACGGATTCACCAGCAAGGCTGGAAAGATCCAAGTCTACGATGGTGATTTCACCATCATAGGTTTCACTCCACTCGGCCAGGGTGATGATGCTGCCGCCGTCAATCTGATATTCCAGCTTGAAGAGTACATCACAGTTATGACTGTCATCCAGGCAGCCTATCCAGGCCTCAAAGTGGTCCCCATCCTCTACATCGAAAGCGGGATACTTACCCATAATCCAACCCAATATTTCGTTATCCGGGTGGGCGATAATTGTGGGTTCGTTTTCATGGCGGTTCTCAAGATCAGGGTCGATGGAATAACGCACATAACCGTCATTGGTGTTGGTGGTCGTACTTGGGCATGTCAGGGCACCAGCTCCAGTGCGCCAGGTTGCCGTGCAGAGATTGGTAGCGAAATCGAAAGCATAATCGTCCAATTCTTCGATCACAGAAATATCCACCCAGTATGCTAACCTGGCCTCGCTGCCGACTCCAAAGGTAGTGCCGTTTGAGCTGCGCAGCCTCCAATATCCACGGTAATCGCCACTTTCATTTGGTGCGATCATGGATGAGGATAAATCGACTGTCTCTCCTGGATAAACTTTTTCCGGTAATGATGTAGAAGCGGCTGCATTCAAGCCATCTCCATCTACAAATACTAGATCGTAGTCTGTTGTCCAGGTGCAGGAGCCGATGTTCTTGATCCTCCAAACCTTTGAGAATCTTGCACCTGGAGGCACCTTTGTCCCATCGGGGATGGTTACATCTTCAATGAATTGCGCCGAGTCGCAAGGTATTGGGATTGACGTACGCGTTGGTACGTTGGTATTGGTTGGGACTGGTGTGCGCGTGGGCAATACCACTACCTGAGTTCGCGTTGGGGGAATTACCTGTTGGGTGGCTGTAGGTGTGGGTAATGCTCCAGCACTCTCAGTTAAGTTTGCAGCTACCGTCATATTTGCTGCCGTCAATTGAGCTCCCAAATCTGCTACGGGCGTGCCGCTAGCGCTGGGTAAGTTGCAGGCGTTGTTAACTATTAGAGCTAAAATGGTTAATCCTAAAATTCGTTTCTTGAAATTTTTCATCGTATGTTCCTTTCCTTGTGTACTAATTCACAGATTAGACGTCCGGCGTTATCTTTTTGTTCCTTGCATAGGAATAGAATATCAAACGCGCGTTACGCGTCTATGACCACGAGGTATCCGTAGCTAAACAAGCTGTTACAGTTTTGAAATATAATGAAGGGGAGAGGTGCTAAGAATTGAAACTCTGGATAAAGTGGATAAAGCTAGAATACCCGCGGCTAACAGCTGTGGATATCATTCTTATATAAAAGCCAGGTGGATATTTAGATGTATAATAAGAGTGAGTGGAGAAAAGCATTAAGGGTTTTGATTTTAAACCCGGTAGTCAGTTTTGGAGGAGAAATGAAAGCAAACGAATATATTCTATCAAAGCAAATTCAATGGGCGCGAAATAATGGAATTAAATTAATTGGCAGCAAAGGTAAACGAGGTCGACCAGCTTATACTGAAAGTTTGAACAATAATTTGTTCCAGCCTTTAACTGATGAAACTTTTCATGCATTTAAGAAGGGGGATGGCGGTGAACTCACCGGAAATCCATCCAAAATGCAAGCTGTTCACTCTTCATCTGCTCTTGGTGTGAATATTTTTCAATATTGGGATAATATCAAAGAAGTAGATAAAATTGCATACGCATGTAAATTATGCAATAAAACAACCAAGATCTCAAAGAGCATTACTTTTGAAGTGAAGTACCCAATAGCAGATCAATTTCGATTTTCCCCGAATATAGATGCTGTTATTATGAATGACCCTGCTTCGAAATATAAAGTATTTGCAGTTGAATGTAAGTTTACTGAAGCGTATGGGGGCCGTGGTCATACGGGAATAAAAGAGAAATATCTAGAAGTGGATATTTGGGAAGAAATACCGCACTTGCATAAAATGGCAATTTCAATTAGCCCTAACGATGATCGATTTCAACACCTACATGCGGCACAATTGATAAAACATATTTTAGGATTAAAACGGGAATATGGAATAACGAATTTTCGATTACTGTATTTGTGGTACGACACTTTAGGAGGTGAAGGGGGAAAACATAATGATGAAATTATAGAATTTCTAGAAGTGGCTAAATCTGACAATATTATGATGCATGAAATAAGTTACCAAGAGCTAATATTAAGAATGGCGGACAATTATCGTTACACCCACAATGATTATATTGAATATATTTCCAACCGATATTTGTAGGATAATAAATTGGTGTTATCAATGAAAACCGTGGAGTCCAAATAGTTATTTTTCCCAAGGATAAGACACATGCAAATCTATAAACTCAAGTTATATAAGACTTATTACAACAATGGTTTTTTCAATGTCCCCGTAGATTTTGACAAGTATGTTCAACGAGAAGATGGCCCAATTATTATTATTATTGATGGGCGAGAGATTGATGCTCGGGTTGACCATAGAGCTAATCTTAATGGGACTGCACGTGTTTTCGGTCGCTCCGAATTACGGGACTGGTTTCAATCGAATTTCGACATGTTTGACATAGTGAATGTTGAGTTTGAGTCACCCAGGTTGATAAGACTATATATTTAGCTAAATACTTGAACAGGATCTTGATTTTGGGTGAAAAATGTCGGGATGCATCTCCGCTGGTGATTGATGAAACACAAAGTGAATTGGGATTATAACGAATGATGAGTCATAACGAAGTATCTCCTGTCCGAGGATTATTGTTAGATATTATTCATATCCGAGAAGCTGTTGGTCCGGAACCTATTGCTGGTTCACCAGCTGACGTTGAGCTCTGAGCATTCCCGCGTGAGACGTCACTTCGAAGTAAATACTCTCAGATTGGTATAATCCTCGAAGCTGCTGCTGATAATCTTGAGGCTCTAGACGCATTGATAACAATGAGTAAATTTAGCATCGCGCCTTGGGTGATTGCCCGGGCAGCCTTTGAAGCATGTGCAAAGATTCATTGGTTATTGGATAGCGAGGTAGATGTAAAGAAGTGGGTTGGAAGAAGTCTGGCGCTTAGATTCGTTGCCCTCCGCTCACAAGAGAAATTTGCCAATGCCACTGAAGATAAAGGCACACTTTCAAGAATTCATATGCAAATGAGCAAGATTGAGAAAGTTGCTGTTGATCTAGGGTATCCACTTATGCAAAATGATAAAGGTAAGCGAATTGGCATTGCTGTTCCAAAACCAAATATGATAGACCTGATGGAAAAGTTTCTTGGCGCCGAGAGATTGTACCGGATACTGAGCGGGATTGCCCACTCTGATTACGAAACTCTATCACAAATATCGTTTGTTTCAGTCGAAGAAAAGCAATCCGGAGGTGTCGTGAAGAAACGTGCAATCTTCAATCAAATTCAGAAGCAACTTCTTGATGATGTTGTAATTACTTTCTCAAGGGCTGTTTGGCTGGTTGTGAGATATTTCGGATTTAATGAAGCGGATTTGGTGAGCGTTTTCGAGAATCGTTTCGATGGTTTGGATTTAGTCATCGCCGGATGCACCTTGGAATTCAGTCGGGCTTATGGGAGTGTCTTGTTGACGGAGTTGAAGATCGTAAATTTCTCGATATAGCCCATCCTTGGCCAGTAAATCTTTATGTGAACCGCTCTCAGCTATGCGGCCTTTATCAAGCACCAATATCAGATCTGCTTTGCGAACAGTGGAAACGCGTTGGGCGATGACAAATGTCGTACGCCCTTCCATCAAAGTATCTAGAGCTTTTTGAATCATGTGTTCAGTTTCAGTATCTACGCTAGAAGTAGAATCATCTAAGATCAATATGCGAGGGTTGATTAGCAGGGCACGGGCGATAGCGACGCGTTGGCGCTGCCCACCCGATAAAGTAATGCCGCGTTCCCCGACAACGGTCTCGTATCCCTCAGGAAACGAGGTGATGAACTCATGCGCGTGCGCAGATTTTGCGGCTTTAAGAATTTCAGCCTCACTGGTTTCTGGGCGGCCAAAAGCAATATTTTCCCGGATACTGGCTGAAAAAAGTAAAGATGTTTGCAGCACGATTCCGATTTGACGGCGTAATAACACAAGATTTAAGGAGCGCACGTCATGGCCATCGATCAATACTGCTCCTTGAGTCGCTTCATAAAAACGGGGTATCAAGTTGACCAGAGTGGTTTTACCCGAACCGGTCGCACCAGTTAAAGCTACCACCTGGTTGGGCGGAACTTTCAAATTAATATTTTCTAAGACTGCCTCTTTTTCATCCTCATACGTGAATGAAACATTTTTGAACTCAACTTGACCGGTAATGGGTGGCATCTCTACCGCATCCGCGGGTGATTGGATGCTGGGCTGCGGATCAAGGATTTCAAATACCCTCTGCAATCCCGCGGCAGCTTCCCCGGCTGAGTTTACGAACCAGGTGAGTTGTTGGGAAGGCATAGCTAGCAGTAAAAGATAACTGTTGAATGCCACGATTTGTCCTAAGGTCATTTCTCCGTCGATCACCATTTGCCCGCCAAACCAGAGTACCAGGATCGTGCTGGCGGAGACCAGAAAAATCGTTGTTGGCATAATCCTAGACCATTGGGATACAATCGATATCCAGGCATCGTAAAGAATCCGGTTTTTATGGTTGAAGCGGTTAATTTCATACGGTTCGCGCGAGAATGCCCGCACGACTTGCACACCGCTAATATTTTCCTGAAGCTGTGCTGAAAGATCGCCTTTGGCTTTATCAACGGCATAAAAAAGATCGCTTACACGCGCCCCAAATCTACTGGTGATTAACAATAATGGGATTATTGGCACGAGGCCAATTAGGGCTAACCTGGTGTTTTCAACAAACATCAGGCTGATCGTACCGATCATTAGAAAAAAAATTTGGATCAACTCGACGATTCCAAATCCGATAAAGGCTTGAATGGAACGCACGTCTTCGGTGCAGCGGCTCATCAATTGGCCGGTTTGAGCATGGTCGTGGAAACTAAACGACATATGCTGGATGTGGTCGTACAAGCGGTTGCGTAAATCGTAGGCCACGCGCATGGAAACATATTCGCTCGAATAACGGTAAGTGAAACCTAATACTGCCTGAAACACCCCAATTCCAAGGATTGCAAATGCAGCCACAAGCATAAATTGAGACTCTCCCTCTCCTAACCCCACATCGATCACCTGCCGGATGATGGATGGAACCACCAACCGCGCGGCAGTAACCCCAAAAATGGTTATCAAAGCGATACTGATCTGCAGCTTATACGGGCGTACAAGCCTGCGTAATTCCCAAAGCGATTTCATGATTTCATTCTTCTATAGTAATTTCAAAAGTGGTTTCAGCCGAATCAATGGTTTCTCCGACCTTATCTAATATTTTCCCAGCGGAGATATCCGGTTCATGGTCTGGATCGTAGCTATCCAAATCTGCGTAGGAAACGCGAGCATTCACTCGATATTTGCCTCCGGTCTGAGCCTCTCGCAGGTGGATTGTAAAATCCATGCGGGGCTGCAATGCTTCGACCACGCTCAATATTGCTACCTGGTCTGCCTGGGAATTAATAATTGTGATTTCTATATTCGGTCTTTTCTGAAAAGGAGTAAGCTGGATATCTACCTTCACCCTGCGGCCGTCTGGCCAAGGCTCGGCACTTATCTCGCGTATACGCACATCTGCTTGTGGCACAGGCAGGTCTTCGGGGTCGCTGAAAAATATATCCATAATTATTTTGTTCAAAGGCTGATTTTATCAAACTATCAAGAAAAAGCATTATACCTCTTGTAGGCAATATCTGGAAAAATCAAGTGTTGGGACTAGTATTGGTGTTGGTGATAAGTTGTTAACCGAAGATCAAACCCGAAGGGTTTATATCCCAGCATAATTACCACTCCCAGAGTACCCCCTGAATAATAAATCCAAGACCATTATCAAAGTTCAATTGAAAAAACTGTCATATTGCCTAATATTTGTTTCCAACCAGACCATTTATGCGATAAAATTCTGTTACACTTAACCTAAGTTGCCACCTAAGAAATTTTCAGAAAAGAGGCACTACAAATGAACATGTTAGGGATTCTTCGCTGCGCCGATCAAACTGGCGCGCTCAGAATGACACAAATTTTGTCATTCTGAGAGAGAAAACCGGGGGGTTTCGACCGAAGAATCCCTGAATAGATTATTTGAAAACCGGACAATCTGTTCAAATTTTGTGAAACCACAGCAAGGTGGCAACTTTGGTTATACGTTTAATTAATGGAGATGTCTGATGAAATTTGCAACTAAAGCTGTCCATTCCGGCTCTTACCATGACCCATCCACCGGTTCAATCGTCCCCCCACTGTACCAAACCGCAACGTATGTGCTAGACGAGGTGGGGAAAGATAAGGGCTATGATTACACGCGCTCTTCAAATCCCACACGCGCGATATTAGAAGCCAACCTGGCAGCGCTAGACAGTGGAAAATATGGGATTTCCTTCGCCTCTGGTATGTCGGCGGTGGATGCGATCTTGCGTTTATTATCCTCCGGCGATCATGTGATCTCAAGCGATGATGTTTACGGGGGAGTTTTCCGGCTTTTCGAGCAAATATTGAGCCGCTTCAACCTCTCTTTCACTTATGTGGATACTTCTCAACCTGAAAAAATTGCAGAAGCTATCAGACCGGAAACTAAACTCATCTGGGTGGAAACACCTACGAACCCGCTTTTGAAGATCACTGACCTGGAAGTAGTCTCCCAGATCGCCAAAGAGCATAAATTGCTGCTGGGTGTGGATTCTACCTTTGCGACGCCATATCTTCTGCGTCCCTTAGAGTTTGGCGTTGACCTGGTTTTACACAGTACGACCAAGTATTTGAGCGGGCACAACCAATTGATCGGGGGGGTGGTGGTAACAAATAATGAAGACCTATATGAGAAGTTGAAATTCTTTCAAAAGAGCATCGGTGCGGTTTCGGGACCCTTTGATTGCTGGCTAACTTTATTGGGCGTAAAGACATTACCTTTGAGGATGGAGAAGCACTCATCCAATGCGATGGCTGTGGCCAAGTTTCTGGAGGATCACCCGAAAGTTAAACATATCACTTATCCCGGTCTCACCAGCCATCCCCAGCATGAAATCGCCAAACGCCAGATGAAAGACTTTAGCGGGATGATTTCCTTTGAACTTAAGGGAGATATCCATGCGGGTATCAATCTGATGAACAACGTGCGGTTGTGCGCTTTGGCAGAGAGCCTGGGCGCAGTTGAATCGATGATCACCCATCCGGCTTCTATGACGCATGCAGAAGTGCCCGAAGAAGAACGCCTAAAGCGCGGCCTAACCAACAGCCTGGTGCGTCTTTCGGTGGGCATTGAGCACGTAGATGATATTATTGAAGACTTGGAACTTGCTTTGAAGAAGGTTTAGTGAACTAGAGGGGATTCGACCATTTTTCCGGCGCCGGAGTTGATGTAGGTTTCTGCAGGGTATCGTTGGAGTTATTTGGTAAATATAAAAAGCTTAAGGTTCCGGACCCCAACGCATATATGTATACATTATATCGAACCAGTTTGTAACTTCATTCGTCTGAAGATCTATTGTATTTAATTGTCTGCGGTTAATCCATCCTTGAATTACCAATAGCTGGCCATCTGGAGATATCGTTGGAAATTCGAAATTATACGGGCCGACTTCGGTTATCGACATTTCTGACGAAAGAAGACCATTAATCGAATCGGAAATTGTCCATATCACTTCCCCAGTTGAGGTGTCGATCACCTGCCAGCAAGGGACTCGTTCGTGAATTTCTCCATATGGAAGGTAGAGAGTTGGGCATTGGTGAGACTGATCAGGGTGGGCAAATATTACCAATCTGCTGTTATCTTGTGACCATTGTATTGGCGGCGATGGCGGCTCTACCAACCGCCTTCGATTATCTAAGATATTTGTGGTCCAATATGCTGCTCCCGGGATGATTTGCAATCGGATCTCGCCGTCCACATTGGCGATGTATAAATAGCCTTCGGGATCAGCCGGATCGAAATAGGCAAGCTGTTCTCCATCTGAAGACCAAGCCCAAATTTGATATTGGTCTGGACGCAGCCTGACTATTTCCTGTAGTGGAGAAGCCTCGCTGAACCAAATTTCTCCCCCCCACTCTAGAATCGCGAAACTTTCCTCACTTGAATTGGAAACACACCAAGTCGCTAATCTCCCACTGCGAGAAGACATGGCAACCCGGTCGCAGTTATATGGCCAGGCTTCGATTGTGTCATTTTGTAAGTGATAGATCATGTTCAGAGTTGGGTCATCTACTACATTAATGAAAAGATGCATATCATTGAAAGTCCAGCGCATATCAATCATTTCCCCAGGGGAATAATTAACATCATAAGGACACACCATTTCCGAATCGATGAATACCAAGCGAGGATCATTATTTGCCAGGTCGGAAAGCCATAATTCACCCGGCTGACCGCTGGTCCAAAAAGCAATCAAATCAGCGTAATTTGAGAAAGCGAACTCAAAGGCATCATTTGGATTCCCAAGTGAAGGATCATTATCATCACCTGAATCAAGTAATTCAACTGGGAGGTGCGATCCAATCACATTTCCAACTCGTAAACGAAAGTAGTAAGCTACATTATTTAGAAAACCATACACTCCTGTGGATTTTTCTGTGTTAGTAAGCACATAACCAGGGGTTGTGATGTTCGGAGGAGTTGGGGGTGTGGAGCTGGGAGAAGGTGAGGGAGTAGATGTGGTGGTAGGTGTATGGCCAGCCCCTTGCGGTGGGGAGCAAGAAGCAAGCGTTAAGGCGAAGATTGTGATTAAGCTTGGCAGTAACATTTTCTTCATAATAGCCCTCCTGTAGGGTCATAATGAATTTATCTAACCCAGTATAGCAAAATCGAGAGGCCAGGGCAAGCGCTATCTGAGCGCGGCCCTCACCCCAAGACCACAAAGACCTGACGGGTTTCGAAAACAGTCAAGTCTTCTACCTAATTTGTTATCTTTTCACTCATCAAAAAGGACGGTGGCTTCGGAATAATGGCGGATGCCTTTACGCGTTAAACGCTCCTTAATCCAATTGCTTAGGCTGTCATTCTTTTGATCAATAGTAATATCCCTCGCTAGCTCATCCAATGGATAGTTAACCCGCAAGGCGCGCGGTGATATTGCAAAGCGAGTTATCCCAGCCGGGAGACGGTGCCCTCCGCTGCATAAACCAAAAACCTCAATGATTCCGAATGGTGGGAATGCCACGATCACACTCATATCTTCATAAAGATGATTGAGTTTTTCAAGTTCTTGGATTTTTGCGCGGTCTATTTTTGCATAATCGGTGTAACAATCAACAATAGCGTTTAAATTTGCAACTCTGGTGAGGAGTTCACAATCTGTGCAGGAGACGGTAAATGATGATCCATCCTTGGTCTGGATCCAAGCGAGAGTCGTCTCGTCCCAAAACATATCTGGGTCATGGTCAGCATCGGTTGGTTTAAATTCTAGATCAGGAATTGAATGTAAACGGTCTAAGAATTCATTGGGATCTAATCTCCTTAAGACATGATTCCAGGCTTTTAACTCCAAGCGTTTATCGTCCGGCTGCACAACTTGTGCAACAACGTGCGGCAAACCCATAGATGCAAACGCAGTTGTGCGGTTGGCGCCGTCCAAAACCATGTAGCGCTCTGTGCCATCCGGCATAGGAGAGACAATGGGTGGATTGATGAGCACACCGCTTTGTTTCAGGCGTTCGATCAGACGAGGCGCGCGTTGATCATCGTACCTTTCGTGTAATACCAAACTTTCAACTGGGAGGATGCGTAATTTAGGAATTTCTTTGGCCATTAATTCAACTTTAATGCGAGATGAAATCTAATATGTCTATTTTGGAGATGATCCCCACCAGGTTATCTCCATCTTTGACCAATACTACGTTGCCTTCCACTACGGCTGGCATCACATTTTCCAAGCGGGTGTGCGCTGGAAATGATTGCGGGGTTGGTTGGAGAATAGATTTGATAGTTGCCTTTGCGGAATGCTGCTGATCCGATTCTAACATATATTTTAATAGATCGACTTCGCGGACCAACCCAGCTATGGATCCATCGGGATTGACCGCGGGAATCTGAGATATGTCGTGTTTTTTCATCATACCGATGACATCCATGATGGTATCATCGACGGAAGCGGTGATCAGTTCCTGAATCCTCTTCTCGCTTAAGAGTTCTCGCAGAGATACCTCCCCCCACTCAGATTCCAAGAAGCCGTTCTCACGCATCCATTTGTCGTCAAACACCTTTGAAAGGTAGCGAGAACCGGAATCCGGCAGCAGCACGACAACCAGACGCTCTGGGGGTAAATCCTTTGAGTATCGGAGGGCTGCCGCCACTGCCGAACCGCAGGAGCCGCCCCCAAAGATGCCTTCTTCCCGCACCAAGCGGCGGGCCATTAAGAAGGATTCTTTGTCGGTCACGCGCACGATGTCATCAATGACTGAAAGATCAGTAGCTGATGGTAGGAAATCCTCTCCGATGCCCTCCACCTTGTAGGTGATGGCCTCTACACCTTCTGGGATTTTTCCCTTATTTTGCCAGATTTCCAAGATGATCGATCCTGTGGGGTCAACCCCAACCATATTTATATCGGGATTTTTTTCCTTTAAGTAACGGCCTGCACCCGTGATCGTTCCACCTGTACCCAAGCCAATCACAACATCGGTGACCTTACCTCCGGTCTGTTCCCAGATCTCTGGACCGGTGGTCTCGTAGTGTGAGCGTGGGTTTTCGGGGTTATGGTATTGATTTGCCAGGAATGAGTTAGGGGTCTCCTCAACGATCTTATCTGCCACGCTGTAATAAGAGCGCGGATCGTCGGGAGCGACGGCGGTGGGAGTGATGATAACTTTGCCGCCATAAGCACGCAGGAGCAGGATCTTTTCCTGGCTCATCTTATCCGGCATCACGAATATCGATTTATAGCCCCGCAGAGCGCAGATGATCGCCAGCCCAATGCCGGTATTGCCGGAGGTTGATTCAACGACTGTGCCCCCCGGCTTCAGGCGGCCGCTGTCTTCAGCCTCTTTGATCATGTTTATGGCGATGCGGTCTTTTACCGACCCACCAGGGTTGAAGAATTCTATTTTGGCATATAAGGGACAGGGTAAGCCGCGTCCGATGTGATTTAAACGCACCAAGGGAGTCTTGCCAATTGTTTCGGTGATGTCATTATAAACACGCAGGGATTCAGAAAAAGGAAGACCTGTGGAGGACATATGTTTTTTCTCCGATTACGGGATTAAAGTCAGGTTTAAGCTCTGGGTTAAAAGTACCATAAATCCAGACTTGAGTCAAAACCTTGATTTGGATTCAATTTATGTAAGCGTAAAAAATTAGTGTGGGAACTGTAAGGAGATGGCGCTTATACTCTATTCTTCAATGGCACTAACAGCCTCCCTCCCGCATTGGGTGGTCAGCGTTGTTGACGCCGACTACGTCGCACCAAGTGCAACGGGTGCGAACCTGGGTGACCCAGAGTGCAGCGATGCGGATGACGATGATGAATCCAGCTGAAGCTTGTAACAAACCAAACTAATCATTACTCGGTGTGGGTGCAGCGTTGAGGTACTCTGGCGTTGGTGTTTTGTTTGACCTTCCAAGGAATACACTTCTACACTTAACTTCCTCACAAAACTATTACTCATGATAATAATGCCTAGTTAACTAATCCCGGATTCACCACTGCCTCAAAAACAAAACCAGTAATTTCTATTACAGATTGCTGCTCCAACCAACCCTCTAAAGCCTCTCGTCTTTGTCCATTTTCACTATAGACTTCAAATAATTTATTCGCCTCTTGATAAAAAGCTATTATCTTCTCTCCTTGTGGCCCCAACCTACTTTTAGTATTTAACCACTCTAAATAACCCAAAGCCTGATCTCTCTGCTGACCATAATCCAACCAGTTTACCTCTAAATCTCTTATCTCCTGCTCTGTCAAATTCCATTTATCAGCCCAAAAGTTAAAAACCGGCATATTTACTTTATACTCAAACCCATCAGCATAAACAGCAAAAATCCAACTAGCCCCCTGACTAGCAGCAAACTCTAATGTAAATGAATTATCAATATTTTCTAGGTTCAAAAACAACTCATCCTCATTAACCCCCATCTCAAAATTTCCCGGTCCACCAAACTGTCTCGGTCTCCTATAACTCTCATACATCGCTGAAAGTTCAATTTCCGCTGGGCTAGGCGTTGGTTCATTTCCTACCTCAGCGCTATAAATATACTCCATCCACCATTCTTCATAGTCTGTCAAACCTTCTGTCTCTGCCTCAGACGGCTCTATCAACCACAAATCAGCCACTTGATCACCATATCTAGGCCTTAAAATATTAGCAAAAACATCTCTCTCTCCAGCATCATATCTAACCAACAATCCTTGTAAATAACTCCTCGCTCCTTCTACATTATCTCCCTGACCACCCAAGTAAAACGCTAGCCCCTTAATCCACTCGTCAAAATTGCCACCGCTTTTATCCATCAACACTCTATACCAATCTGCCCCCTCATACTCAATTACCCAAGCTACCCAATTTTCATCTCCTGCCTCTACTAGCCTTTCCAATTGTGCTTTAGTCATGCTTTCCTCATGTCCTATCCCCTCTTCTATACCATTAAGTTCTCTCTCACCAACCTCCAATCTCTCCAACCTTGTTGCCATCAACAAATCCTCTGCCGTCATTCCTTCAGTTTCTTCTTCTCGTAAAATGAAATTTATCCGAGTTGTATCGCATTGCCACATTCCACCTACATTTCTGCACACGATCTCAGCTTCGTTTTCTAACCATTGAGATTGCTGGCTTTCTCGAAACCAAGCAATTATGTGGAGCGTAGCATATGTGCCGTCGTTTTCAATAACTTCTATGTTTACATCCCTGAAAGGAATCCCATTTTGTTGAGCCCACTGTTCAAAAGCTGGATATGCAACACTCTCTGGACCACTCAAATTATTACAACCAACTAAAGTCATGAGGGAAAGGATTATCATTGAGAAAATTACCTTCCGCATAATATATTCCTCCAGTTTCATTAAAAAAAGGATCCAATGTAGATATATTTTACTTAACGAAGCTTTTTCTCCGATTGCTTTTCCATTATATCGGCTAGGTTTGTTGTGTCAAGAAATTTGCGGGCGGGTTAATTAATTCTGTGCATCAAATTATGTAGAATAGACGAGTCCACACATCTTCTTTCATTACCTCCCTTCACCCGCAGGCATTAGCCTGGTGTTGTTCAAACGTTTCGGCAAAGATGTGGCGGCCGCTGCCATCACAGGCGGCGCGAAAGTAGAAGTAAGGGGTCACGGCGGGAAAGGCGACGGCTTGCAGCGCATCTAAGCCTGGGTTGGCTATTGGTCCTGGCGGTAAACCCGGATAAATATAAGTGTTGAATGGGGAAACGAATTCTAGATCGGTCAAAGAGAGCGGATTGGTCCACCAGGTTAATTGGTCCTGATTATAGGCGAGTGCATATTGAACGGTGGGATCCGTTTCCAGTTTCATGGAGATGTTTAATCGGTTAAGGAACACCGAGGCGATCTGGGGTTGTTCTTCAACCAGCACCGCTTCGCGTTGGACGATGGATGCCAGAATCACTCCTTCGTACAGCGATAAACCTTGCCTAGAAAATCCTTCGTGGATCTCGAATCCAACATTCTCTTCAAAGCTGTTCAACAGCAGGATAACTAATTGGTCAGCGGTAATATCGCGCTGCACCTCGTAAACTCCGGGGTACAAGAATCCTTCAACGGATGCGCCAAATGGAAGATCAGTGGTAAACGAATATCCCGGAGGTCGAATGAACGTTGCGGCGATAAATTCCTGCGGTGTAATTGTCAACCCAGATGTTGGCAGCGAGTCGGCAATTTCCTCCAGCCTCCAGCCGGGAAACACAGTGAGAATTATTAACTCTGGAGTGGCATCCAAAAGCGCATGCGCGATCAAAATAGGGGGCATGTTTGGGCTGAGTGTGTATTCACCAGCTTGCAATTGGGTATCCAGTCCTGCGTAGATCAGGTAATTGCGTAAGGCTGTAGTATCGTTAATTAACCCTTGTGATGCTAAATTGCTGAGAATGGAGGTTACCGATTCGTCCAAACCGATTGAGAACGATTGCTCTCCGCCTATGGGATTTACGGGAGTGAAAAGCGCATCCTTTTGCAGCCAAAGACGGATACTTAGATTCAATTTTTGATTATTGGATAGGGTGGAGGAGGCTGGCCCGAAAGTCTGTTCGACCTCGCCAGGTATCCCCGAGATGAAGTTTACGGCGAAAAATCCAAGTATGCACAGAACACCCAAAGACAGCAGGAATAAGAGCGGTCCAACCCTGGAAAATGGTTTTAGCATGATGAGGATATATTATTTTTCTTTTCTTGCATCCAGATACGATTGCAGGATAACCGTGGCAGCAAGTTCATCCAGGTGACCGCGGCGCTTCTTGCGTGTTGAGCCGAGTTGGATTCGTGCAGATTGGGCGGCCTTAGTGCTGCCGCTTTCGTCCCACAGTTCCACGGGCAGCTCGGTTTGCGTGCGAATGGCAGCAGCCAAGCGCGCCGCGCCTCTGCCTTGGTGGGTTGGCTGCCCATCCAAACCAATTGCCTGGCCGACAATGATCAAACTAGCATCGTGTTCATTGGCAAGGCCAACAATTTTTTCTGCGTTATCTGCACGTGAGATGTGTGTCAATACTCTTAGAGGGTTAGCAATTGTACACGTCTCATCGCTGAGTGCAATGCCGAGTCTCTTTTCGCCGGGGTCTACAGCAAGCACGCGCATGGATTAATTCTCGTTGATCACCAATATGCGAAATGGAAGTACAGGCAGGCGCGGCCACCAGCCAGGAAATATAATAATTTCGGGGGCTGATTCTAGATCAAAAGCTTGTTCAAGATCACGAGAAGTGCTGTCTAAGGATGAGCCCATCGCCAGACTAAGGACCTGGGGCGTAGATATTTCCGATGTAATATTGCGGCGAATCACAATCTCCCAGGTAGCGATGCCGTTAGCGTTGATTACTGGAGTGGTAAGATGCTCAATTTCCAAAGTTTCCGCTTGCGGAATTTGGCCAGACTCCAGGTTTCCGTCTAAGATAACCGCAGCCATACCTTGGAGGTCATCCCAATCCACAATTAAAATCTCGAATTCAACCTGCATAATTAGGTTGAGTTCGTTAGCCGGTAGTGGTTCCGCGGGGGTGAATTCCTCTATTAGAACATTTCCGGCGGAGAAAATGCTGGGGATGACGAAATCATTCGGTTGAGAGCTGGATAAAATTTCTTCGATGGCGTTCAGGCTGAGAGATTCAATTAGTTGGCTTTTTAGATCGATATAATCTTGGGATGACGGAGCAGGTGCGGTTCTATCGCTGCCTCCGCTTATCGCTTCTTGATTGCTTACCGATACACTCAAACCCAAATATCCGTCAATGACCAAAAGACTATCTCGCGGCAAGTTGCCTGCCACTCCCGGGTTCATTGCTTCCACGGGTAAATTGAGGGTTTCTTGAACCTCCCCGGATAGCTCTCCGGAAACTGTAGTAATGAAGTTTGGTGTTTCATCTTGTACACTGCGTATAACGGTTCCCTCTGGAACACTTACAGGTTGATCGGTGAGATTGGTGAAAGTAATTCTGCCAGTCGCAGTTTGGTAAGGAATCTGGATTGTGTCTTGTGTTTGCAAGCTATCGCGTCCTTCTACCACGACTTTGACAGCGAGAGCTGGGAGCGCTCCGGATAGGTTATACGAGGGAATCAATGGGTTGGCTTCTACCTCAAGATTGATTTCTTGAATATCGCTTTGGGGCTGCAAATGAATCTCGGCGCGCGGCAGCACAACTGAGGAGAGTGCCAAGAAGGCGGTGACTCCGATACCAAATATTGTCCATCTGGCTCTGGGGCTTTCTAAACGTTGTTTCGGTGGCGGCTGGATAAGCTTTTCGCGCAATTCATTTAAGCGCGATTTCGAAGGCTTTCGTTTTTCTTCCTTATCTTCAGGTATCCCTGTTTCCCATGGGGTTCTCTGTGCCAGGCGCATTGAGCGGAACACCGGAATGTCTAATTGGAGGGCCCGAGCCTTTACAATGCGGTTGCGGGAAACCAGGGCAAATTGCGACCCCAGAGTGTTGCAATAGCGTTGTAACAACACCAGGTCAAGTTTCCGATCCAGGTGTATGCCTTTTCGGGGCCAGACCAAGAGGATGCGGTCGCCTTGGCCCCAACCTATCTTATCCCTGGCCGAGGCAAAGTCATCGTATTCTTCAAGTTGAATAATTTGGGTTTTCATCAGTAATGAACGGGGAAGCCATTTGCGGCTGTTGAAATCATTTCCCGGATTTTAAGTTTTTCTCCACCCACTTGGAGACGCTTTTCAGCGCGGAGTCTAAATTTGCAGCATCTTTTCCACCTGCTTGAGCCATAGTTGGCCGCCCACCACCGCTGCCTCCTAAGGGCTCGGCCACAAATTTGACCAACTCGCCAGCGTGTAGACCGCGCTTTACTAGATCATCCGTGACCACTGAGATAAGCTGCGGTTTATCATCGAGTAGACCTGCCAAAACCGCTACACCGCTGGCGTGTTTTTGCCTAAAGCGGTCGGCCATCTGCCGTAATGTGTCCATATCCGCTCCAGGAAGAGTTAGGGTGAGAACTGGCACATCGGATACCAGGGGGATGTTTTCGAGCTCTTCGTTGAATGCGTCTTCGGCTGTGTTGCGCCTCAGTTTAGCATTTTCTTTTTGCAGTTTGCTGAACTCGTTTAAATGGGATTCAACCCACACTGGTAATTCAATAGGTGAGGTGTTAGCTAACTCGGCTGCCTTTGAGGATGTCTGGAAGCGCTGTTGGATCATTTCATATGCTTTGCGGCCGGTAACTGCTTCGAGGCGACGGATACCAGCAGCCGCGCTGCCTTCGCTTACAATCAGGAAGGCGCCTATGTCTCCAGTTTGTTCAACGTGTGTGCCGCCGCAAAGCTCGTATGAGAATGGTTCTGAACCGCCAATGCTGACGGTCCGGACCGTCTCACCATATTTTTCACCAAACAAAGCCATGGCACCATCCTGCCTGGCTTGCTCGAGTGATTTTTGCTCGATATTTAGCTTATGATTTTCCAGAATTCTACCGTTGACACCTTCTTCCAGCTTGGAAAGTTCATCAGATGATAGAGCACCGGAGTGCGTAAAATCAAAACGGAGGCGGTCAGGAGCGACCAATGAGCCTGCCTGACGGGCGTGTTTTCCAATGATTGCGTGCAGCTCCGCATGCAGCAGGTGGGTGGCAGTGTGGTTGCGCATGATGTCTCTGCGGAGTTGCGAGTCAACCGAAGCCAAAACGATATCGCCAACTTTGGGCTTTCCTTTAATCACCTCGCCAATGTGAGTTATAACACCTGCGGCGGGTTGGCGCGTACTATCAATTCGAATCTCCCATTGGGGCTTACCAGCCGAAATTAATTTCCCCGTATCCGAAACCTGCCCGCCAGCTTCTACGTAGAAGCAAGTTTCAGGGAGCATAAGCTCAATAGTATCGCCGGACTTTGCGCTTTTGACAGGCTCTCCTTCATGTAATATCACTAAGATTTCCCCTTCGACTTCGACGCGGTCGTATGGATCATAAGTAACGCCCTCAGGTGGCAGCTTATTATGAGATTGCAGATCCTTGATTAGTTCTTGATATTTCTCAACATCTTCTCCACCTAATGAGCCCATCGCCTGCCCTGCCCCAGAAGCGAGTCTGTGGGCGTCCATGGCTTGACGGAAACCATCTTCTTCAACATCCAGGCCGTATTCCTGGGCAATATCGCGTGTGATTTCGTAAGGTAAACCATGAGTGGCATACAGATCGAAAGCCTTGGCGCCATCCAGCGATTGTTCCCCTTGGGCTTGCACTTCTTCTAACAAAGATTCTAGTTGGGAGATGCCGCCTTCCACAGTGCGTTGAAAGCGTTCTTCCTCGCGGATCAGATTTTCAACAATAGCTTCCTGGTTCTCGACTAGTTCTGGATAAGCCATTCCATAATTATCGATGACCTTTTCAGCTACTTTTGCCAGGAAGGGTTCTTCCAGGCCGATCTTGCTGCCAAAACGGGCAGCCCGGCGAATGATCATACGGGTGACATAATTGCGCCCGATATTACCCGGGACTACGCCGTCGGCGATCAGGAACGCAGCCGCCCGAGCGTGGTCGGCGATAACCCGGTAAGGAGAAAAGTTTTCATCGCGCTGTTTGTCTGTGTGTTTGGAGAGCGTTTGAATCTCATCAATTATCGGAGAGAACATATCGGTGCGGTAATTTGAGTCTTTATTTTGTAAAACCGAGACTATGCGGTCTAGGCCTAGACCGGTATCGACATGCATGGAAGGTAGGGGATCTAAGGTCTTTGGATCGGTGCGGTTGAATTGGATGAAAACCAGGTTCCAAAGTTCAACAAATCTCGAACCGTCCAGGTCGACTCGCCCACTTTTTGTATATTCAAGCTCACCATGGTCAGGCCCAAGATCAAAATGGATCTCACTATTTGGACCACAAGGACCTGTATTGGCCATTTCCCAAAAGTTATCCTTGCGTCCAAAGTAGAGGATATGTTCGTGGTTGAGCCCCGACTGTTGTTTCCAATATTTTACAGCTTCATCATCGGTGGGAATTTCGCCTAATTCATCCTTGAAAACTGTTACGTACATACGATCTTTGGGTAATTCCCATTGCTCGGTTAGCAGTTCCCAGGCCCAGGCGATGGCTTCTTTTTTATAATAATCCCCGAATGACCAATTACCGAGCATCTCGAAAAATGTGTGGTGGGTGTCGTTGAAGCCCACGTCCTCAAGGTCGTTGTGTTTTCCGGCCACACGCATGCATTTTTGTGAGTTGACAGCGCGGTTGTAACCCCGTTTTTCTGTGCCCAAGAAAATATCTTTAAACTGCACCATACCTGCATTAGTGAACAGCAATGTGGAATCACCACCAGGTACCAGTGAGGAGGATGGTACGAATGTATGTTTTTTCTTTACAAAGAAATCGATGAAAGACTGGCGTATCTCAGCCGCCGTGGTTGGAGGGGGCATTAACTCTCCTCAAGATTAAGTTTATGGCGCTTTGAATTATAAGCAATCCCTGGGGATGGGGCAATGGTAGGGTGGGGGGCAAATTGTAGAAACAACAAAGTTTAGCAATTAAATCAAGCCAGCATTACACCCTCAAGTTTGAGCAGCCTGATCTTGCGCGCATCTCCCATGGCGCCATCATAACCCCCCAAAGTACCGTCCGAGGCGATCACTCGGTGACAGGGAATCACAATCGGGATCGGGTTATAACGCAATGCTTGCCCGACTGCGCGAAATGCTTTGGGTTTTCCGATCTGCTTGGCAATATCAGCATAAGTGACAACCTGGCCGTGTTCAATTTGCGCGGTAGCCTCGAGAACCTTGCGCCTAAAATCGCTGACCACACTTAGATCAACCTTTAAATCCAACCGGGTGGTTTCTGCCTCCAAATAAGCCCGAATTTGGGAGACCGCTTCGGAATTTTCATTGGTAGTAGCTACCAACCGTCCACCGGTAAGTTTGTGAACTCTTTCTAAAAAAAAAGCTTCATCTAGATCATATTCAACCGCTACCAGGCCTATCTCGCTAGATGCAACCCAGATATCACCGAAGGGAGTGTCTTCGATTTGGGAATAAAATATCTCCCGTGGCAGGCTCTTTTCAATGATTTTTATTAATTTCCCTTTAGCTCGGGATATAGCTTTCTCAGTTGGTCCGGAGATAAATAGCTTATCAAGCGCGGCTACGATTTGTTCGACCTGGATATCTTCCTCTACGTCGCCAAGCCAGGAAGCAAGCTGATTTTCAGAAATCTTCTTTGCCATAACCGTTTTTCTAATCCTGCTCTTTCAACAGCTTGGGCAATCTTTTTAGGGCGCGGTATACGCTGCTGCGCGCCGCGCTCTCAGTGAAGTGCATAGCTGCCCCAATTTCTTTGTAGTTCAAATTTTGGTATTTGCGCATCAGCAATGTGGCGAATTGGTTATATGGCAACTTCTGGACCGCTGCGCGGAAGGATGAGGATTTCTTTTTTCTTGCGATACCTGAGGATTCCAGTTTTTTACGTTCTTTCCAATAGGCGCGGCCTTCTTTGGTGGCATGTGCGTATAGCCAAATACGCACATCAGCTTTGTCATCCAGATTTTGGAATTCCTGGATTGCTTTTTGAAATGTGGATTGCAAACGATCTTCAGCAGCTTTGTTTTCCCCAAGCAAACGCCAGAGATAACTGAATATTTCTTCAGCGTGCAAATCGACTAACTCTTCGAAATTTATATTTTGAGCTGTCAAGTTTACTCTCGGTCAGGTATTCGCGCATTTAATGATAATATTATCATACACGAAAATTGGGGAAAAGCGAAATAATACAGTAAGTTTTTTTTGCCTACAAACTAAGATATAATCCTGCCATTCTATTTGTTTAGTTGTGGAGTTTATATGTCACGTCGTTACCTATTTTTTGCTGTCTTTTCATCCGGTATGACTACATTGGCTGTGGAGTTAACCGCATCGCGTTTGCTTGGTAATGTATTTGGCACCAGCAACCTGGTTTGGGCCAGCATCATCGGCTTAATCCTCATCTATTTAACAGTGGGTTATTTCATCGGCGGCCGTTGGGCAGACCGCTCTCCAAACGAGCGCACATTCTATACGATTATGTTGTGGGGGGCATTTACTTCTGGGCTGGTGCCTTTGGTCTCGCGACCGGTACTGCGTTTTGCTGCCGCGGCCTTCGATGATTTAGAGATGGGCATCTTATTTGGTTCATTCCTCGCCGTCGTGATTCTTTTTGTCGTGCCAATCACCTTATTAGGGGCAATTTCTCCATTTGCCATCCGCTTGGCAATCACTCAGACTGATCAGGCTGGGGTTATTTCGGGGCGGGTGTATGCCATTTCTACGCTGGGTTCTTTTATCGGCACTTTTCTACCTGTCTTGATTTTGATTCCAATGGTAGGTACCACCAACACATTTATAATTTTCAGCACTTACCTCACAATCGTAGCTCTGGTTGGGCTAGCGCGTAGTGTTGGTTGGCGTCAGGCACTGGTTTGGATTTGGATGCCATTATTACTCTTGCTCTTGGCGTACATGTGGTCGGGAACCGCGTTCAAATCAACGCCTGGCCAGATATATGAGACAGAATCTGGCTATAATTACATAGAAGTTTTAGAAGCTGAAGATGGCACGATCAATCTGCGCCTAAACGATGGCCAAGGGGTGCATTCAAGATACCATCCTGAGCGGTTGGCTTTTGACGGTCCTTGGATGCAGTTCTTGGCAGGCCCGTTTTTTAATGCCCCCGTTTTTTCAATTGAACAGGTGGAAAGTATCGCCATTGTGGGCCTGGCAGCGGGTACAACTGCAAGGCAGGCAACCGAGGTTTTTGGCCCTATTCCGATTGATGGGTTCGAGATCGACCCTGTGATAATTGAAGTAGGGCGCGAATACTTTGGAATGACGATGTCCAACCTGAATGCTATCGCGCAAGACGGCCGCTGGGGATTGGCCCATAGCCAGCGGCGCTATTCTTTAATCGCCATAGACGCCTATCGCCCCCCATACATCCCCTGGCATCTTACCACGAAGGAGTTCTTCGAAATTACACGCGAACATTTAACAGAACACGGTGTGGTAGCTATCAATGTAGGCCGCGCGCCTCGTGACCGCAGCTTGATAGATGCTCTGGTAACCACATTACAAACTGTATTTCCGAGCGTCCATGTTATGGATATCCCTTGGACGTTCAATACAATGGTATATGCCAGCATGCAACCGACAAGTTTTGAGAATTTGCAGGTAAACAATAACGCCTTGATCAACAACCCAGATTCGCATCCTTTGCTCTTACAAGCCATCGAAAGGGTGATTTTGTACCAACAGCCTGTTCCTGAGGGCACCCTTGTATTTACCGATGACCACGCCCCTGTAGAATGGATAGTTAATAATATGGTTTTGCGCTTCATATTGGCCGGGGAATATGAGGATCTGCAATGAAGACGCCTTCTATAAAAATCCTGAATATTTTTTCCCGCATTATTCCCGTTCTCATACCTCTAGTCATATTGCTGACAGGTATACGATTGTTATTGTCTCCCGCTTTTATCCGTCTCGAATACAGTATGCCAAATTTTCCGGATGATACCTATGGTGATTCTGAAGATTGGCTCTCTCTTGAAGAACGCCTCAAGTGGGCTCCAATCGCTTTGGAATACCTGCTCATTGATGATGACATATCATTTCTTGGCGATTTAAAGTTCGATGATGGTAACCCGCTTTACGATCAACGGCAGTTGGAGCACATGGTAGATGTTAAAGAATTAGTCAACCTGGTTTTATGGATTTGGTATGCAAACCTGGCGCTTTTTCTTTTTTTCGTTTTATGGGCTAGGCGCGCGTCCTGGTGGTTGGAATTTCGAAACATGCTGGCGGTTGGGGGAAAACTGACAGCTACTTTGATTGGAGCTTTGATCTTACTCACAATAGTAAGTTTCGATTTTATTTTTACAGGATTTCACCGCATCTTCTTTGAGGGTGATTCTTGGCGTTTTAGGTTCTCTGATACGCTATTGCGTTTATTCCCCGAGCGGTTTTGGCTGGATACTTTTATTTTTTTGGGAGGATTCAGCTTAATTGTTGGGATATGTCTATGGTACTTCTTAAGTCGAAAAGTATCTCAAGATGAAGAATGACTGGTACTAGACCTTATTGGCTTTAGGAGATGTTTTTTTGTCTTGAGCGGCAGATGTAATGTTCGGGGAAGTGTAATCTTCGGCTTCTTTTTCCAGTCGGGCGCTATCTTGCATAAACACAATTTCGAAGCCAGATAATGATATATTGTCTCCTGTGTAAAGTAACGTCTGGCTGACTTTCTGACCGTTTACAAAGGTTCCACCAGTAGAATTAAGATCAACTATGAAAAACTGATCTTTAATTACACGTATTTGAGCGTGGATACGTGAGACTCGCGGATCGTCAATAACGAGATGATTTGTAAGCCTGCGTCCAATCGCGGTTACTGAGTTAGTAATAGGAAACACTTGGTTCTGGACAACCAAGAACGCAGTTGGTTGTGGTTTTGAGGGGTTCTTTTCAATATTATTGGGCATCGTGTTGAATTTAATATTTCGAATATCCTGAAGAACTATACCTATTATAATATATTGAGCGGTGAAATGCGAACCAATAATAATAATTTTAATTATTTAATTTCACCCTGAATCGTCTCTGGTACTAAAGCCGTATACAATTAAAATGATAAAAGGTATAAAATTGTATGGTTAATGTAGTATATTTCACTTAATTTAGGGACCTGTGAGGGATGTAAAAATAGAAACTGAACATTTTTTGGGGAATCAAGACGATCACCCTGAGGCGGTCGGCTGGTTTCAAACCTTACTTGATAAGTTACCTGACGGTGTAGCTGTATTGGTGGACGGCCAAATTGTCTACAATAATCGCTCCCTTTCTGATTTGTTACACTATGAAAATAATGAGATCAGAGGCAAGCATATCGGTGAACTATTTCCTCCAGATCAACGTGCTGAAGCTGATGATTTGATTGCCGAGGTAGCTGACGGGGGTGCAGAATTTTCCATAAGGCTGCCAATTCTCACCAGAGAAGGGATTGAGATAAAAATTGAGTTATATACCCGCCAGATCGTCTACGGAAAAATTTCTGCTGGCTTGATGTGTGTCTTCCGCGATCTGACCGTCGAAAACCGGGTTGAAGAAGCGTTGGGTGAAGTTGAAGAACGCTTCCGTACATTAGTGGAGAATGCTCCAGAAGCGATCGTAGTTTATGATGCGAACACTGGACGGTTTGTGGATGCAAACGAAAAGGCAGTCTGGTTATTTGGTTTAGAACAGGAAGCAATACTAAAAGTTGGGTTTGTGGAGCTAAGCCCGAAATTTCAATCAGATGGTAGCCAAACAATAGAATTTCTTCAAGAAAAGATACAAGCTGCATTAGATGGAGAAGTGGTTGAATTTGAGTGGATTTGTTTGAGTTCGGGAGGTGAAGAGATAGCTTGTGAAGTGCGCCTGGTGCAATTACCCGCTACTGGGCGGGCCCTCATCCGCGGCAGTCTCACAGACATCACCGGCCGGAAATTGGCTGAGCTTGCGCTGCAGGAAAGCGAAGAACGTTATGCCCTGGCAACTCGCGGGGTAAACGATGGGCTTTGGGATTTCAATATTTTGTCGGGGGAAGTTTATTTTTCTACCCGTTGGGCAGAGATGCTAGGTTATGAGGACAGCGAGATTTCAAATTCTATGGATGAGTGGTTTAAACGCGTTCATCCTAAAGATATTGAAAGATTACAAAGAGCTATGGAAAGACACATGCAGAATGAGATACCTCATTTTGAAGCTGAATATCGCCTGCAGCACAAAGATGGGGATTATCTATGGATACACAGCCGTGGTTTGGCTGTTAGGGATTCCGAAGGTAATCCTACCAGGATGGCTGGTTCCCAGTCTGATATAACTCTACGCAAAAAAGCAGAAGAACAATTAGTGCGTGATGCCTTATTCGATAACCTAACTGGTTTGCCGAATCGCCTCCAGTTCATGGATCGATTGGATGCATCTGTGACCAGGGCAACCAAAGACCATAACTTTCTATTCGCAGTTTTATTCTTAGATATTGATCGTTTCAAGAAAGTGAATGACAGCCTGGGGCATAATGCTGGAGATCAATTATTGATAGAAATTGGAAGCAGGCTTAAAACTTATTTGCAGCCAAATGACCTTGTCGCTCGTATCGCCGGGGATGAGTTCACAATCTTACTAGATGATATGGAGAATGAAGAATATCCCAGGGAGGTGGCCGAGAAAATATTGGATGCTTTTGAAGCTCCTTTTATTATCAAAAAGCAAGAGTTGTATATCAGCACAAGTATTGGAATTACGTTGAGTACGATAGGATATAACAATCCGGAAAATCTCCTGCATGATTCGGACACAGCAATGTATCAGGCAAAGCAACATGGAAAAGCACGCTATGTGCTATTCGATCCAAAAGTTCATGCCAGAGCTGTCGATATTTTGCAATTAGAAATGGAATTGCGAAATGCGTTGGAGAGAGAAGAATTTGATTTGGTTTATGTTCCCATTATGCAGGTGAAAAATCAATCCATTGCAGGAGTGGAAGCTTTTGTTCGCTGGCTGCATCCTGAACGTGGAGTATTAAGACCGGAGGAATTTCTTAAGTATGCGGAAGAGTTTGGCATGATGGGGGCAATCGACGATTGGGTCTTAAGTGCAGGAATCGCGCAGATGAGAGAGTGGGAAAGGGCTGGCTTATCTCCCGGCCGATTAGCAGTAAACCTTTCCGCTCACCAGGTCGGGAGCAGGAACCTGAGTGCAAAGGTTGAGAAAGTTTTAGAGGTTATGGGGTTTCCTCCTGATAAACTCGAATTGGAATTGCTAGAAACTGTCCTATTAGATGATGTTGAAAATGCGGTTTCAACCATTCTCAATCTTAAAGAGTTGGGTGTGATCTTATCCTTGGATGATTTTGGAGCAGTATATTCTTCTCTGAGTCACTTAAAACGTTTACCGGTTGATAAACTAAGAATTGACAGATCGCTGATCGAAGGAATCTCACAGGATAAAGATTCTGAGGCTATCGTGTCAGCGATTATTTCGTTAGCCCAAAGCATGAACCTGCAGGTATTAGCAGAAGGTGTGGAAACAAATGAGCAACTCGAGTTTTTGAAAAAGAATAACTGTGACGAAGCCCAGGGTTACCTATTCGGAAAACTTATGACTGCAGATCACATTGCAGATCTCTTGACAAATTAACCGGGAAATTATTTATAGCGGTAATATAAAATAGTGGGGAGTCTGATACTTGCCCCTAAAAATAACTATTACAGCAGCAATAATTCCAAGTAAATATTAAAAGAAATTACGTTTTTGGAGAATCTATTCTTTGGGTTGGAGGTTCTTCGTATCTCAGATCGGGGAGCGGTCCAGTACGATCCATTGCCTGCGTTATCATCTTGGGAGCGTCTTGTACAAATTTTATTGGAATTCCAGCAAGTGAAATAGAATCACCTGCATAAAGCATACTTTTAGTAACCCGCTGGCCATTTACAAAAGTTCCTCCTGTTGAGTTAAGATCTAAAATTACGAAATGGCCTTCAATATACCGCAACTGTGCGTGGTTCCTGGAGACGCGCGGATCATGAATAACAATGTGGTTATCTAACTTGCGTCCTAAGTTGATCAAATCACGAGTGAGAGGAAAAACTTGACTATTAACGATCAAGAACGCGGTTGGCGGCAATGGGGCATCATTTTTTGGTTCTGGATTCATTACGTTACTCTCAACAGCCGTCTCCCAATTTAAATTAAACTACGGCACATGCTAAGTGTGCCATAGATTGGTAAATATGACGTATCAGTAGCGTAACAAGTATGTTACTTTTTATAGGCAACCATTAAACCATCACGTATTGGTATTAGATTGGAAATCCATCCCTGATCGCTTGTGATGTGATCGGTAAATTCCTTAACCCCTTGAGTGGCTGCGGAATAGTCATTTGAATCAAAGATCCTCCCACTCCAAAGCATGTTGTCTACTATCAAGACGCCACCGCTGCGCAATTTTGTATCAATAACGTCAAAGGCGGATGGGTAAGACTCTTTATCTATATCATTGAAGATCAGGTCGAAAGTCTCATCTGTCTCTTCCAGGGCTTTTACCGCCTCGCTCACGCGATATTCAATAATGTCCTGATATCCCAAATTGGTTAAATGCGTCTGCGCTTTCTTTGAAAGCTGCTCATCCCAAACTACATGGAAAACCTTGCCTCCACCATTCTCTTGCACCGCTTTTGCAAACCAAGCAGTAGAATACCCATAACCTGAACCTAATTCAAACACTTGTTTTGCGTTTATCATTTTTGTAATCTGATAACACAAATGTCCGGCAGCTGGTCCGATAATCGGGAAACCGACTTCTTTGGCATACGCTTCCATCGCCTGCATTTCTGCGGGGCGCGAGGGTATTAGCGAATCAAGATATCCACTGAGGCGTGGGGAAAATAATTGTTCCGGCATGGCTGCTCTCCTTCTAGTGCCCCGGTCCAAAATCGCTAGAAGAATTAACTGAGAGCCATTCCAATCACTGAAAGGACCATAAAGATTGTTGCAAGTGCGCCGCCTTTTGCTATGGTCTCTTGGAGTGATTCTATCTCAGCAGCTTGCTCTTGTGATGGGGGACCGCCGCTCGCTCCGATTTCCTGGCTGATTGACCGTAAACGAGTGAGACTGCGACTTTGCATCATAGATGCGGTTGCGAAAGCTAATATACCAAACAGACTTCCTGCAGTTATTGCCAAGCCCTGTAAAGTAGTTAGGGGTGCCAATCTCTCATATTTTGAAATGTACATAACAAGCCCAGATAGAATGGTTAAACCCGCCGCTGAGGACATAGTAATTTGGAATATGCGACGGCGGTTCATTTCCGCCATAAATTCTTTACCTGCTTCACCAATTGCCTCCACAACTGGGGAAATAAATCTTGCCATGGTGATCAATCCTCCGGCCCACACTACTCCTGCAAGAATATGAATTACACGGATTAACAACCTAACGATCTCTTTTGCGTCCATTTTTATCTCCTTCTTATCGTGATGATTATAAATTTAATTTAGGTTAAATTAAGTCCAGCAAATATCACAATTATTTTTAGCCATTATTCTCGGGATCAGTTACGTACTCCGAATCGATGTTGATTTACACTTCGGTCGTCGGCATATGTGCAGAAAGCCATGAGGGGGATTTATGTACATGCACAACTTTCCAATCACCGTCGATATTCACTATTACACGGCTTTCGTTGTGAGAAGCCACCTTAACTCCGTCTGCAAGACCGCTGCTGGTTAAAAGAGTGTAGCTGGCGATAGCAGTATTACCATAACGTTGGATATGCAGGTTCGCCAGGTCAAAACGCGTATTGGTTTTAGTTTTATCATCTCCTGTTGTCTCGGTACCAAAAACAGAGCCACGGCGTTCATTCTCGGTCATCATAAAATCGTGGAAGGGGAGGCCATCAATGCGGTGGGGGGTCACCCACCACTCGTATAAGGTCAATTCCTCACTTGTTGTGGCGTGGTAAGCCTCGAGGTCGTTTTCTCGGATAGACTGGATATGTCTCAACAGGAATTCGTGGATTTCGGAATCATTCATAATCTACCTCTTTGGTATTCATGCACCAAACTTATTCAAACGGCCTGCATGTGCCAGGGCTAATGGCATTATCTCTGTTGCTGGGAAAATTCCCAGGCCTCCCATGGCACAGTTGCGCTCTCCGAATGAGGATTGCCTATCGGCCAGACCGAGTTTGGGGGCCCACAATAGCAGAGGAACTGGGTGCCAAGAATGCTGGCGCATACGCGCAGGAGTTGAATGGTCTCCGGTGATGATGAGCACATCCGGGTTGAGTTTAAGCAAGTCAGTGAGCGCGGCATCCACACTTTCAATGATTTCAACTTTTCCGGGGAAGTCTCCGTCTTCGCCTTTGCTATCCGTTTTCTTGATGTGGATAAAGAAAAAATCGTGATCATTCCAGGCATTTGAAGCCGCGGCAAATTCTTCAGCAGGAGATTCTCCGTCAAATTCTAACACTTGCATACCAGCCAATCTGGAAACGCCGCGATACATGGGATAGACAGCCGCACATGCAGCCTCGAGTCCGTAGATTGATTTGAATTTAGGAAGGTCTGGATCGCTGCCAAAGCCGCGCAGAGTCACTCCGTTTGCTTTTGGTTGGTCGGCTAACAATACACCTGCTTCAGCGATCCAGTGGTTGAAAATGTCTGCGGTTGGCTCAGCATTTTTATGAGTCGCTCTTGCGGGAAAGGGGGTTAGGCCAGTTTGTTGGGGGTCCGTATCTTGAATTGCTGGGTCTAAACCCGGAGCGCGCATTACAACCGCAAAGCGGTGTTCTCTGAGGTGTTTGATCTCAATTTCAATACCCTCAATTTTGATCGACTTCAATTTTTCTACCAGCGGTGCGGCCTCATCGCTAGGAATACGCCCGGCACGGCGGTCGCTGATATTTCCGTCTGCGCCCAATGTGCAGAAATTCCCGCGCACAGCCACATCTCCTGGGTTGATTTGCATGCCCACCCCGCTCGCCTCAAGCGCGCCTCGTCCGACAATATATTCGAGTGGGTCGTAGCCGAAGAGGGCCAGATGTGCTGGTCCAGAACCCGGCGTAATGCCTGGGCGGATGGGTATGATCTGGCCGAGGGTGCCTTCCGCAGCCAGCCGGTCCATATTGGGAGTAGTGGCTGCCTCCAGTTCGGTTGGACCATCAGGTTCTATGGGCAGGCCTCCCAGCCCATCCAGGATTAGCAGCACAATCTTGCTCTTCGCGTCTTTTAGTAATGGTGTAATGTAGTCGAAATGCATGGTTTACCTGAAGTGAGGGCGAATTTCAGCCCCAATTTAGTTTGTATCTATTATATTATCAGTAGACCATAATACAAGGGGATTAATACTACTGGTAAAAATGTGTAACAAGGGGTTTAAACCCCTTGTCAAATAGAGGTCAATTCACCTTGCTGAATCTGTCCCCTCAATTTAGAATGGGGTTATGGCGAAAAAGGGTAAAGCGAAAGAAAAAGTCAGCCCCGTAAGGCGGCAGTATCTGGATATTAAAAGTAAATACCCGGATGTGATCGTTTTCTTTCGTCTGGGTGATTTCTACGAGACATTCGACGAAGACGCCCAAAATGTTTCCCGAGTCTTAGATATCGTACTCACCTCACGCAATGTGGGCAAAGGTACGCGCGTACCGATGGCGGGAATTCCACACCACGCCGCAGAAAACTACCTTTCCCGATTGATCGAGCGCGGCTACCACGTAGCGATCTGCGAGCAAATTGGGGATGAACCGGTCAATGGTTTGATGCCCAGGGACGTTGTGCGCATAGTCACACCGGGTACGATAGTTGAACCCGGCCTGCTGCCCGGAGATGGCAATAATTACCTGGCATCGGTCGTGATTGAGGATAAACATGCGGGGGTAGCTTACGTGGATATAACCACGGGTGAATTCGCGGCGACTGCAATGCAATCAGATGATGCGCTTGGAGCTGTGCGCGCAGAGCTGAACCGCCTGCACCCCGCGGAAACATTGCTGCCCGAATCGGTCCATCTGACCAACGACGGTCTGCCCGGTCACCAGACCGCATGGCCTGCCTGGCATTTTGAACCTGGCCGCTGTGAAGAAACCATAAAATCTCATTTTGAGGTCAGTTCTTTGGATGGGTTTGGTATGCGTTCAGCGCCAATGGCGGTGCGTGCCGCGGGCGCAATCTTGCAATATCTCAAAGAAGCGCAGCCCGGCGCTCTTAAATTGTTAACCGGGTTGAGTATGTACAACCTGACCGAATTCATGACCTTGGACGCCAGCACGCGCCGCAACCTGGAACTCACCGAGACCATCCGCAGCGGGGCAGTCAAAGGCTCGCTGCTGGGCGTGTTGGATAATACCGTCTCGCCGATGGGCAGGCGTTTACTGCACCAGTGGGTGAGTAAACCCCTCCTGGATGTGCCAGCCATCGCCAAGCGCCAAGACGGGGTGGGATTCTTTTTCGATGACGGTCTTCTGCGCACTGAGATGCGTGAAGCTCTAAAACCGCTCGGTGACCTGGAACGCCTGACCAACCGCATCGTGGGAGGCATGGCAAACCCGCGTGATCTGGTCGCCATGCGCGCCACATTAGAATTATTGCCCAACTTATTAGGTTTACTACCCGACGGGAACGGCCCTCTGGCCGAACTTCTCTCAGCCTGCGACCCGTGCAGCGAGGAGCTTAGCTTGCTGCTTAGAGCTTTGACTGAAGAGCCGCCCGCCACCCTGCAAAATGTGGGCGTGTTCCGCCCCGGCTTCTCGGAAGAGCTAGATGGGGTCTTGGATGCCTCCAAACAGGCGCGCGATTGGATCGCTAATCTTGAAGGTGGCGAACGCGAACGCACGGGCATCAAAACCCTCAAGGTGGGCTACAACAAGGTCTTCGGCTATTACATTGAGGTCAGCAAGGGCAAGATAGATGACGTGCCCGAAAATTACATCCGCAAACAAACCCTGGTCAACGCCGAACGCTATATCACCCCGGAGATGAAGGATTACGAGTCGCAGGTGCTTTCCGCCGAGGAACGCATCCGCGAGATCGAAGCGCGCCTCTTCCGGGAGTTGTGCAAGCGGCTGGGCAGTTCTGCCGCCAGGCTGTTAAGCACGGCGCGGGCTATAGCCCAGTTAGATGTATTAGCCGGATTGGCTGAAGTGGCCGCAATGCAGGGCTACCAGCGACCTGAGATGCTGGATGAATATGTGCTGGATATCCACGCAGGCCGCCACCCGGTTGTGGAGCACACCTTGCCCAGCGGAGAACGCTTTGTGCCCAACGATACCTCCCTGGAAGAAGGCGAGATCGTGCGCATCATCACGGGCCCCAACATGAGCGGTAAGTCCACCTATTTACGGCAGGTGGCGCTGATCGTCTTGATGGCGCAGATGGGCAGTTTTGTGCCCGCGGCCTCGGCGCGCATCGGCCTGGTGGACCGCATCTTCACCCGCATCGGCGCGCAGGACGAGATCCACGCCGGGCAGTCCACCTTTATGGTGGAGATGGTGGAGACGGCCAACATTCTGCACCACGCCACGGTGCGCAGCCTGCTGATCCTGGATGAGATCGGGCGCGGCACCAGCACCTATGACGGGCTTTCTATCGCCTGGGCGGTGGTGGAGTACATCCACAACCACCCGGAGCTGCGCGCCAAGACATTTTTCGCCACGCATTACCACGAACTCACCCAGCTCTCAGACCTGCTGCCGGGGGTGCGCAACTATAACGTGGCGGTCAGCGAGGCGGATAAGCAGGTGGTTTTCCTGCATAAGATCATCCCCGGCGGGGCGGACCAGTCCTACGGCATTCACGTGGGGCAGTTGGCCGGGCTGCCCAGGCCGGTGGTGGGGCGCGCCGAGGAAATCCTGATGGAGTTGGAAGCCTCCTCAGGCAGCGCGGTGCGCCTGGACGGCAGCGCCTCCAAGCAGATTGCGCTCTTCCCGGAGACCAACCCGCTGCTGGATGAACTTTCCGAGATAGACATGAACGCGCTCAGCCCCATCGAAGCGCTCAACAAGCTCTACGAGTGGCAGAAACGTTTTTTGGAGGATAAGGAGGAGGGTGGAGAAGAGGAGGGGGAGGGGGAGGAAAAAGAAGAGGGAGCTTAGCTTAATTCTCGAAAATTAAATTCCTCCATCAGTTGAAATTTGGCGCGCTAAGCGGTTGATGACTAGGAACATGGATTGTGAATTAAGAATTGTGAATCTCGATCAGGATGATTTGATTAGGAGTTTTGCATTTCGTCGCCCAAACTATCAGTTTTTTATTACGATTTATTCATTCAATATTCTGGTATTGTTGGTTTAGATAATCTTATATTTCATTTCTCCAAAATAATACTTAAATTGTGATAATATTAAGAAAAGGGTAATTTCACATGAAATTACCCACCGTGCAAATTGTGAGGAGAATCAAATGAATGTCAATATTGCATGCTCTGCACCTGGTTGTACAAATTCTGTCATCGGTCAATGTACGGGGTATGATGCGAATTGTGGAAGATATTATTGCCGTGAGCATTCGTTAGATACACTTTGTTATGAATGTGCGAATAAGAACCAAGTACAAATTGTTTATCAAGATTACTTGGATACTGCCGAAGGATTAGAGATTGAAGCCCGTAAAGCGATCGACACAAAAGCAATATTCAAGAAAGGTGCAAGGATATCGGCAATCATAGGTCTGGTTACAGGACCAATTTTTGCTTCTTTCATTGGTAGAATGGAAGGTGGTTTTGGATATGCACAATTGTTTTGCATTGGCTTAATTGGCGGACCATTATATTTAATGTGGTTTTACGCAACATTAATCGGGCCAATTATTTGGGTAATTTGTGGAATTAAACGAGGGAGATGGCATAAAAAAATAGGCCTATATATTGCTAATGATATTGAGGAATCAAAACCAGGTTTTCTCGAGTTTTACAAAACTTGGAGAAAAGAGAAAAGCAAAGAAAAATTAACAAATGCTCTTGCTGTTGCAGGCGTGATTGCCGCCATTGGTATAGCAGCAGCATTAAGTGAATCAGAATACGATCGTACACGTCGAGCTGTACGAGATGAATTGAATTCACAATAGGGAAAAAATTAACAATGTGAATTTCTTATAAAGACAAGACCGAGTTAAAACCCTGTAGCGGAATGGTGGGGGTTCATCCGCTCCTCAAATTCCTACCACCTCCCTATAAGTGCTCACGCTCCTGCCATCTCCCCCTCATCCCCAACCACCCTCCATAGGTTACAATAACATATTGGCCAACTAGACATGAGGAGGCAGCCAGATGAACGAGAACGTTAAACCCATGAAATTGGGCGCCAGCCTGTTGTATTTCGGAATTCCCGCAGCGTTTGCAATATTAGTCTTTTATGTCATCGTGCCCTATTTTGACGACCAGGGCATGCACCCATTTTACAACTACCTGTTCTTCGGCCTGACCATGCCGATGATAATTCTGTTGGCGGTCTCATGGTTCGCTTACCGGAAAGAAGGCAACGCACCCACGTGGGATGCTTTCAAGGCGCGCTACAGGCTGGGAAGGCTGACCGGAAAAGCCTGGCTATGGGTGGTTGGTTTGACGCTGTTCATGATCGCCACGGCTGGGATGCTGCAACCCGTTGCCCAGCAGTTGGCTGAAACACCATTGCTCGCCCCTTCAGAAAGATTGCCAGAGGAGATGAGGGGACCCCCAGAGCCGCCGACCACTGGCGAGCTCCCGACGGAGATATATGGAATGTCTCTGGCCGGGAATTGGTGGATTCCGCTGGTTATGCTGGCCTCGTTGGTGATTGCCACGCTGGGGGAAGAATTTTGGTGGCGGGGCTACATCTTGCCCAGGCAGGAACTGGCCTTTGGGGTAAATACTTGGGTACTGCATGGGATACTTTGGACCCTTTTCCACATATACGCCCCTTGGAATGTGCTGACATTATTACCGGGCGCTCTGGCGCTGTCCTATGTTGTGCAGCGGCAGCAAAACACCACCGTGTCCATTCTGGCGCACGGATTGGCCAATGGCTTGTTGGTGATTCCGGTCGTTATTTTGGGTGTGTTGGGGTGAGGCCGATCCTGGAATAGAAAAAAACATTGTTTCTGTAAAATAAACCTGACATGTTTCCATGAACTGCACCCAAATAAGTAGACACAAAAATAAGACCCTACCTAATCAAAATACTGGCACCTTCGCTGATAGGGTG
>VRUJ01000001.1 GCA_019456165.1 Chloroflexota bacterium | reverse complement strand
ATCTTCAGAACCTCCTGCTTTTTAGTTCTCATGGATGCAAGTTTTATTCCATCTTATTCACCCTGACTGAGTACTAGGGTGCCTCTAACTTTTAATTACAAAATGTCGCACTACTTTATTTTATCTGGCCATTATGGGTGGAATCGTTCCCAATAACAATAAACTTACCTTGATTATACAGTAAAAAACCCCAATTTTAATTACAAAACCGACTATTTTAGTGAGAGGTTACATTAGACCGGGAAAAACTAAAAAAATAATTATTGAGATTATTTACTAGGTCAATCAATTAACTGCACTGCTTCCTTTGGGTCGAAACTGAGACTAATCATCTCTCCCACCTTGGGCAAAACGACGCTGGATAAAATCTCAAAGGTCAGACGTTCACCATTCACCTCAACTTCCAAATGAGATGTGACCCCTCGGAAAGTGCGCTCAAGCAGCTTGCCTTGGAGCTTGAATTCCCCATTTCCATCCAAATGTACAGCATCCGGTCGCAGCAATACTGTCACCCTACCAGCAAAACCGTCTGGAGCGGGCAGCATTCCTATGGGGGTTTCTAAAACCTTTTTTCCACCCACCTCATGAACCTCCCCGGGAAACAAATTGCTCAACCCCAGGAAACGGGCCACGAAAAGCGAAGCGGGTTGAGTGTAGATTGTATGGGGTGAGCCGATTTGGGCTACCTTTCCAGCATCCATCACCACGATGCGGTCGGCGATTACGTAGGCTTCTTCCTGATCGTGGGTGATATATAACGTGGTTTGGACCGATTCCTTCAAGATCGTGTGCAGATCGGACAACAAACGTTCGCGTAGAGCACGGTCAAGCGAGCCAAGCGGCTCATCCAGCATTAGCAAGCGCGGTTTTGGAGCCAAAGAGCGCGCCAGTGCCACGCGCTGCTGCTCCCCGCCAGAGAGCTGGTTGACATCCCGATCTCCAAATCCGGGAAGACCAACCAGTTCCAGCGTTTCAGCAACGCGTGCTTCGATCCCTGGCTTTTCAAGTTTGGCCATTTGCAGCCCAAAAGCCACATTGTGGTAGACGTTTTTATGTGGGAAAAGCATAAAATCCTGAAACATGAGCCCAAATCCACGCCGGTGGGATGGGATATTTGCGAGATTATCGCCCTCCCAATAGATTTCTCCTTGGTCGGGCAATTCCAAGCCTGCGATCACGGAGAGTAATGTGGATTTACCACAGCCGCTGGGTCCGAGCACAGCCGCGATCTCACCCTGGGTAACCTCAAATGAGACCCCACGCAACGCGCGGGTCTTTCCGAATTTTTTGTGGAGGTTTTGAAGTTTTAGAGTCATGGTATTTTTATTACCACGAAGGCACTAAGTCACCAAGATTTAGTCCCTTTGTGTCTTCGTGTCTTTGTGGCCATCTTAAAAGAACCTCAGAATTCTCCAATATCTGCAATCCGCAGCCGGTCAATCGCCAGCATACTTGCCGCTGTGACGACCATCAGGATAGAGCTGAGCGCGAGAGCCTGCCCAAAATTCAAGCCGCCGGGTTGGGAAAGAAAGCGGTAGATCATCACCGGAATGGTGGGAAACTCCGGACGAGCGATCAGCGCGCTAGCTCCGAATTCGCCTAGCGAAATCGTGAATGCGAAGGTGGCAGCTACCAAAACAGCGCGGCCCACCAAAGGTAGGTCCACGTAGCGCAGCACCTGGCCGGGAGTCGCGCCCAACACCGCGGCGGCCTGACGTAAACGCGGCTGTATGCTGCGCAAGGCAGGGGCCAGGCTGCGTACGACAAAGGGGAAAGCTACCAAGGTATGCGCCAAAGGCAGAAGGATAGGCGAAGCACGCAGGTCTATCGGGGGATGATCTAAGGCAACGATGAGGCCCAACCCCAAAGTAACCGCCGAAGTCCCTAATGGCAGCATTAATATAGGATCAACCAGCGAGTTAAAAAGCGAATTTGTCTGGCGCGCCAAAGCCCAGGCAGCCGGCAGTCCTAATGCAAGCGCAAAAAACACCGTGATAACAGCATAGCCAAGGGAGATCGAGATGGCTTTGCTGGGCGGAGCGTAAAACATCGAGGCGCGTTCGTTATTAGCCAATTCCTTGTAGAAATCCAAGGTAAAACCACCCTCGACTTCCGTCCGTTGGCGGCGTTCTGGCTCCAGGCGAGTGAAAGAGCGCGCTCCCAATGCAGCCAGGGGTGATACAAACATCACCAATAAAAATAATATCATGCCACCAGAAAACACTCGCCGCCGCCAGGTGTTTAATTTTCGCAAAGCATGGCTGTGTGGGCGCAGAGATAATGGGCGCGCCAGTCGGGCGCTCAAACGTGTGTAAGCTACTGTGAGGCCTAGAGTGCAAGCCAATTGCAGGGCCGAGAGAGAGGCTGCTAATGGCAGATTAAACTGGCTTACAGTGAATATCTCAACCTCCAAGGTGGCAAAGCGCGGCCCACCCAGAATCAGGATGACGCCAAATGATGTGAAATCGAAAATAAAGACCAACAGCGCAGCCGCAGCAATCGCGGGAGCGAGAAGGGGCAAGGTCACTTGTCGGGCTGTCTGCCAACGATTTGCTCCCAAAACGCGTCCCGCTTGCTCCAAGCGTGGGTTAAGATGCGCCCAAAAATCTCCGACGATTCGCAGGACGATGGTAGTGTTGTAAAACACGTGCGCCAGCAGGATTGCGCCCAGGGTATATGCAAATTGGATAGGTGGTTCTGCAAGGTTGAATGCGGACATCAAACCTATATTGAGCCACCCGCTAGATCCCAGCAAAGCATTGAAGGCTGTAGCTACTACCAGGGTTGGCATAACGAAAGGGATCCCGGTTAGCGTGCGCAAAAACGCCTTGCCGCGAAAGTCGTAGCGTGCAAACAGGTACGCCCCCGGCAGCCCGATCAACAAAGTCAACAGGGTTGAGAGCGTCGCTTGCCAGATGGTGAACCACAGCACGCCGCGCACTGAGGGAGAGGCCAGCGCGTCAATAATCCCGGAAGTCAGGTTCGTTTCTCCGCGGGCAAAGCTTATCCCCAGAATGCTGCCTAGAGGGTAGAAATAAAACAACCCCATAAAAGACAGCGGTAAAGCCCACAGAAATAATGTCCGTATCTTGGGGCGAGAGAGGGTTTTTTTCAACGCAATACTATCTCGCGCCAGTCTTCGATCCAGGTTTCACGCTTGGAGGCGATATCCTCCGGGCTGACGAAAGCTGGTTGGTCAGGAACAGCCATGAATTCGACAAAAGTCTCATCGAGTCTGGCATCTGGGTTGATCGGGAAGACGAACATCTGTAACGGGATGTCTTCTTGGAAAGTAGGCGAGAGCATGAAATCCACCCATTTTTCGGCCAGTTCACGGTTCTGGGTGCCTTCCAAGATACCGACAAATTCTATCTGCCGGAAGCAGGAGCCGTCCGCGACGACTACCTCGGTGGGTGGTTCTTGCATTGGTTGTTCTGCAAATATGATCTCAAATGGCGGGCTGGAACCGTAGGAGACTACGATAGGCCGAGTCCCCCCCCAACGACTGAATTCTGTATAGTATGCAGTTTCCCAATCGTTGACCACCAAGACATCATTATCAACTAAGCCCTGCCAATAATCCAGGTAGCCATCTTCCCCAAAGTGCCCTATGGTGGCCAGTAGGAATGCCAGGCCAGGAGAAGATGTAACCGGGTTTTGTACTACTAACATACCCTCGAACTCTGGTAATAATAGATCTTCAAGGCTACCTGGAGGACTGATGTAGCGGTCGTCGAAATAGGCAACCTCATAGTTCAGACACACATCCCCGTAGTCTACCGGTAGAGCACGGTTTTGGCTGTCAAGCTTGAATTGCTCCGGAATATTGGCCAATAACGGCGAATCATAGGCTTCAAAAATTCCTGCATCCAGAGCGCGGCTTAGGAAAGTGTTATCAACGCCATAAAATACATCTGCGAGGGGATTGCCGGCCGCCAAAACAGCCTGAGTGAGCGCGGTACCTGCATCGCCCACAAGGATGAATTGCACGATTGCATCATTCTCAGCCTCGAAAGCATCCACAACTTCATCCGATACGGCAAATGAGTCATGCGTCATCACAGTCAAGGTCTGTGCCGCGGGCGTGGTTGGAACCGACGCGCAGGCAGCAAAAACCAGGGAAAATGTTAGTAGCAAAAATATTCTGTTTTTTTTCATTTAAAACTCCTCAAGATCAATAATCAGTCATTGGGGCGATATGCCACATACCTAATATCCTAATTACCAGATTACCTTTTCTTATTGACTTATCACTACACAAATTAATTGTCCAGCTTGCACTTTTACGCTCGCTTCCCTTCCATCCAAAACATTGCTCACCCCCCGGGTTTCACCAAAGTAGAGCGCTTCATCTACCAGCGGGTATTCTAGACCTGTTGTCGTAATCCCAATCACATCTCCGCCAACTGGGATCAGAGAAACGGTATCCCCAGGTAAACCAGAGAAAGTGATCTCATCAGTCACCAGAAAGATGCGCTGGGAACCTTCCAAGAAGGTGATTTTCAAACCGCTGAGCTTAGGATGGGTGGGGAGCAAGATGTTGGCTAAGGATTGATCCCAGCGGCCCCCCAATCCCCCCAGGACGAGAACTTCTTCTGCTCCCAAGGTTTGGGCATGGAGCAGCGCCAGCTCTAAATCGGTTTCGTCTTTGCGGGTTGGGTGACGGATGATATGGCTGCCTGCTGTTTCAAGAGTTTGTAAATCAATTTTGGAAATCGAGTCAAAATCACCGATGACAGCATCTGGGGTCAATCCCAGAGCCAGGCAGTAGCGCGCGCCGCCGTCAGAGGCGATAAACAGGTCGCTTGCCTGTATGTCAGCCTTTGCGGCCTCGAGGTCGTTCAGCTCCCCATTGGCAAAGATAACTGCACGCAACAGAAAATCCCTCCACCAGCGGAGGGATTCTTTGTGAGTAGTGTGATTCCTCCGCCGGCATTATCCGGATCAGGTTCGCGGGTCGCAGGCAAACGGCCTGCATCTCAGCCCAGCTACTCCGAGCTCCCCGTGCTTATATTAATACCTACAAAGTATAACGAGGTAGAGTGTGGGTGTCAAGTTTATACAGTGGAACAACAAAGGGATTACACTCTAATAGTGTATTTTAGTGTAAAATAGAATATATTGTCGGTCAAAATGAGCAGAATATAGCAGTGTGCATGCTCGCTTAAGCCCTCAACAAAGATAACTGGGGAAATCATCATCGTCTGGGCTTTCTGCTTAAATCAAGAGGAGAACTTCCATGATGAGGAAATTTAATGTTCAGCTGATATTGTTAATTATTGGAGTTATGTTTGCATTCCCTGCCCCCGTGGGCGCTTTATCCTTTGAGGTCAATGATATTGGCGATTCATCTGGCCCGTGTGACGCCGCAAACTGCACCCTGCGGGAGGCAGTTGAGGCTGCTAACGCCAACCCCGGGCCAGACACCATTACCTTCAACATTCCGGGGAGTGGAGCCCACCTTATCCTTCTGAATGCGCCTTTGATCTTGACCGACCCGGGCACCACAATTGATGCGACTACCCAATCAGGTTATTCTGGCTCACCGCAGATTATGGTCGCCTGGTCGGGAGCGAACCCTCTGGCTGTAACCCCGCTGGGGCTTGGCTTAGCGCCTGGATTTTGGGTGCAAGCCGGGGGGATACGATTATTCGAGGCTTTTCCATTCTCACCTGGACTTCTGGCGGCATCCTGGTGGAGGGATCAGGCGTCAGCAACGTGCTGATTGAGCATAATTTTATCGGCGTAGAACCCGATGGGGTCTCGGCGAATGGTAATGCGGGGTTGGCTGGTATTGGCATCTTCAGTGGGGTCTCCACTGTGGAAATCCGGGATAACGTGATTTCAGGTAATGACACCGGCGTGCTAGTTGCCAGCACCTGTCCCCTCATTTGCCTCGGGGGTTCTGGATTCCCGAGCGGCGTGCTCATTCAGGATAACATGATCGGCACAGATTCCAGCGGGACCTCGGCAGTGGGCAACACCAACACCGGTGTCGCGGTTATGCACTCACCTGATACCACCATCCTGAACAATGTGATTTCCGGCAATGGAAACCAGGGAATATCTGTCGGGTATTGGTCCGCATCCACTTTTCCTATCCCCAGTACTGTAATCATCGAAGGCAATAAAATCGGCACGGATGCTTCCGGTTCAGCCCCGTTAGGTAACGGGGGAATGGGCATCAAGGTCGGAGGAGGGGATAACAGCCAAATCCTCAATAACACTATCTCCGATAACGGCGCACAAGGGATCGCGGTTGCCTCTTTTGGCTTCTTACCTGTCTCCGGGTTAATGATTCTGGATAACATGATTGGCACGAATACGAGTGGAACTGCCGCCCTGGGCGCACAGGCGGTTGGTGTTTGGCTATTTGAAATGACCAGCGGTACCCAACTTATAAATAATGTGATCTCAGGCAATACCATCGCTGGAGTAGATATTGGTCATAACACCGCGGATAATGTTTTGCAGAACAATCTCATTGGGTTAGATGCCAGCGGGTCAATAGCTATCCCCAACCAGCGCGGCATATCTTTAAGCGGCTCATTATCAAGTAACAACTTGATCGGGGGCAGCGGGGCCGGACAGGGCAATGTGATCTCAGGTAACACCAATGAAGGGATTCAAATTTTTGACTCACCGGGCGTGCTCATTCATGGAAATTTCATCGGCACCGACGCGACAGGCAACATTGCAGTGCCCAACCGGGATGGCATCAGACTGGGGACTGCGTCTGGGGTGGTGGTCGGAGGATCTGGTTTTGGGGAGGGCAACCTGATCTCCGGCAATACCGATACAGGCATCTTTATGCTCAATGGAACCAGCAACAACCAGGTGTTGGGCAACACCCTCGGCTTGAATATAACTGGCACCCACCTGGGCATTGCTTGGAGTTATTGGTATCCAATTAATTGTATTTGTGGTGGTCTTGGGAGCAAATTTTGCCCCAGAGATAACGGATTTTTTCTTTTCTAACTTGGGGAGCTTTTCCAATCCCCGACAAGATTCTTGACACTACCATATCATCTCTGGTAATACTTACCATGGGGTTGTGAACCCCGATGGCACAGATAACTTAATCCTAGGCAACATTATCGGAGAAGATAGTTCCGGTAATCCGGTTGCCAATAATTACGATGGCATTTTTATCTCGGGAAGCAATACTGATGTCTCGGAGAATACCATCGCCCATAACGGCATTTATGGGATCAGGATGAACGGAAACGACAACATTATCAGTCTTAACGAGATTTACCAGAACTATACCGGCGTGGTCATTTTCACCGGTAGCGGAAACACGATCAGCCAGAATTCCATTTATGACAACAGTTTTATTGGAATAGATTTACAGGTGTTAATTTGCCCTACCTGTAGTTTTGATTTTGGGGTCACTCTCAACGACTCCGGCGACGTAGACAGCGGAGCCAACACGCTGCTAAACTATCCCGAGTTTACCTCGGTCAGCATTTCCCTTGTAGAGGGCACAGCATGCAATGGGTGTACGGTAGAAATCTTTTTGCCGGACGGCGACCCAAGCGGCCACGGGGAGGGACTGGCTTTCATAGCCAGCGGTGTGACAGGGGGCGGTATTTTCAGCATTCCCATCCTACCAGGTACAGTTAGCGGCTGCCAAGAGTTCACCGCGACTGCCACCGATCTCAGCGGCAATACTTCTGAGTTTGCTCCCAACACGCCTCCAACCGGTATTGCATGCCTGGCAACAAAACTTTTCGTTCCCACAATTATCATCCTGATACCCGGGGTTGTTGCTGGGGGTTGGGTTTACCGACGCCGCAGAAAACCGACTGGCGCGGTGGGGGGGTTTCTGGGCGGCGCTTTCGTGGGCGTGTTGATCCTCGTGCTGGGTAATGTAGTATTTGGTGAAAAACCAGCCGAACCGCTGGAACCTGACCGAGAGAGTATTCCCTTAATTGAAGAGCTGGAGCCTTTCACGGACACTCCCATCCCTTCTGATACGCCAGTTTTAGCAACCGCAGTCACGGAGATAAGTCCGGCAATCGCCTCATCTCAAACCCCTACACAGACTCCTTCCCCTACTAATGCTATCAACCCCACTTTCACTCCCACACCGCCTCCGACAATTGGCATCAACCCTACTTTCACAGCCACCTACACACCTTTGCCTATCCCAACCGAAACCTCGGTGCCAGACAGCACTGGACCTAGCGTTTCCGCAGTGAGCGATTCACCCGACCCCGTAAATCTCGAGGGCACTAAACCAGATACAATCGCTGTCTCAGCCACTGTAACAGACCCTTCAGGTGTAGGCAGCGTCACCCTTTACTATAGGCTTAGCGGCGGCAGTCTTAACACTATCCTGATGACCCACATCGGAGGCGGAATTTACCAGTTCACCGTCGGTCCTTTCAAAACCGCTGGTTTATACCAATACTACATCCTTGCCGTGGATACCCTTGCAAATGCCAATTGTTCTAGCGGTGATCTGTCTGCCTGCCCCGGCGGCACCTTCTTGGTCAACATACCTTAGTCGCTTGTGCATCACAGGGATTTGCGTAAAATTTATTGTGATCCCTTTTCCCGGCAGCGGTATAAGGAAGGAGTATCCATCATGAACAAAAAAATTTGTTTTTTCATGCGCTTATACTTCTCTTGCTCGCGCTCACCGCATGCAATTTACCTCCAGCTGGTGAAGAAACCGAATCCCTCTTCCAAGTGCAAGAAAATGAGGTTCTCCTTTTACCATCCCCTACATTACCTACCTGCAATGATATTCAACAAGATCCTTGCCCGGGTTTCGAATGCTACCCCTATCTTGAACTTATCACAGAACTTGATCCTACCTATATCTGGACCTATCCTTCCTTGTACGATTGTCATCCCACCGGCTACGAGATCAGCGTCGCCAGTATGCAGCCTGAAGAAGACTATTTCATTGCCATTCAAAATCCGGATATATTTTATGACATCGTGGATACCATTGATCCGCAAACCGGGGGGCCTCCTACTTCCTTAACCACAGGCGCGTTACTTGAGCCTGCAACCCTTTACGTTTGGGAAGTCAGAGCCTTGCTGAATGGTATCGAAGGAGGTTCGGACCGTATGATGTTTTGGACCGGGCTAATTTGTGATACATCAACCCTGGTAGCCCCAGAATTGATCTTTCCCGCAGATACCAGCCAGGTGACTGATATACAGGTGAGGCTTATGGCTTGGTACCCGCAGGATCAAGAGTGTCTACCAGAAGACTACGAGTTCCAATTGTCAACCGATCCCAACTTTACTCAGCTGGAGCCCTTAGTTGAACCGCAGTATTATGTTTATACTGATAGTCCCCAATCTCAATTAAACGACTGTACGCGATATTATTGGCGCGCCCGCGCCGTCAACAATGATGGCGTCGGTCCATACTCTGCTGCCTTCGTTTTCGACACAAGATTTGAGGGCCAGTGTTTGCTGGTTTCGCCAATCCCAGCGCCACTTCAGACAATCGGCATTAACCCTACACTCCCACCCACAGAAACCAACACACCCATACCCATCATAACCGCAACCCCGTTACCAGACACAATTGGGCCCAACGTTTCTGGAGTTAGCGATGCGCCCGACCCCGTCAATCTCGAGGGTACCAAACCAGATACAATAACTATATCTGCCACTGTAACAGACCCTTCAGGTGTAAGCAGCGTCACCCTCTACTATAGGCTCAGCAGCGGGAGTATTTTAACCATCTTGATGAACCACATTGGCAGCGGCGTTTACCAAACCAGCATTGGCCCATTCAAAACCGCTGGTTTGTACCAGTATTACATCCTTGCCATGGATACTCTTGCGAATGCAAATTGTTCGAGTGGTGATCTGTCTGCCTGCCCAGGTGGAACCTTTGTGGTCAACATCCCTTAGTCATTTTTGCATTACAGGGATTTGAGTAAATTATTTTACGCTCCCTTTTCCCGGCAGCGGTATAAGGAAGGAGTATCCATCATGAACAAAAAAATTTGTTTTTTCATGCGCTTATGCTTCTCCTGCTCGCGCTAACCGCTTGCAATTTATCTCTAGCTGGTGAAGAAACCGAATCACCCTTCCAAGTGCAAGAAAATGAGGGTTTCCTCTTGCCATCCCCCACATTGCCTACCTGCAATGATATCCAACAAGATCCTTGCCCGGGTTTCGAATGCTACCCCTATCTTGAACTTATCACAGAACTTGATCCTACCTATATCTGGACCTATCCTTCCTTGTACGATTGTCATCCCACCGGCTACGAGATCAGCGTCGCCAGTATGCAGCCTGAAGAAGACTATTTCATTGCCATTCAAAATCCGGATATATTTTATGACATCGTGGATACCATTGATCCGCAAACCGGGGGGCCTCCTACTTCCTTAACCACAGGCGCGTTACTTGAGCCTGCAACCCTTTACGTTTGGGAAGTCAGAGCCTTGCTGAATGGTATCGAAGGAGGTTCGGACCGTATGATGTTTTGGACCGGGCTAATTTGTGATACATCAACCCTGGTAGCCCCAGAATTGATCTTTCCCGCAGATACCAGCCAGGTGACTGATATACAGGTGAGGCTTATGGCTTGGTACCCGCAGGATCAAGAGTGTCTACCAGAAGACTACGAGTTCCAATTGTCAACCGATCCCAACTTTACTCAGCTGGAGCCCTTAGTTGAACCGCAGTATTATGTTTATACTGATAGTCCCCAATCTCAATTAAACGACTGTACGCGATATTATTGGCGCGCCCGCGCCGTCAACAATGATGGCGTCGGTCCATACTCTGCTGCCTTCGTTTTCGACACAAGATTTGAGGGCCAGTGTTTGCTGGTTTCGCCAATCCCAGCGCCACTTCAGACAATCGGCATTAACCCTACACTCCCACCCACAGAAACCAACACACCCATACCGATCATAACCGCAACCCCGTTACCAGACACAATTGGGCCCAACGTTTCTGGAGTTAGCCATTCACCAGACCAGATCAACCTTGAGGGTACCAAACCAGATACAATCGCTATCTCAGCCACAGTAACAGACCCTGCAGGTGTAGGCAGCGTCACCCTGTACTACAGGCTTAGCGGCGGGAGTATTTTTACTACCTTGATGAGTCCCATCGGCGGCGGTGTATACCAGGTCGACATCGGTCCATTCAAAACCGCTGGTTTGTACCAATACTACATTCTTGCCACCGATACTCTTGCGAATGCCAATTGTTCTAGCGGTGATCTGGCCACCTGCCCAGGTGGAACTTTTGTGGTCAACATTCCATAGCGCTTGTTCACCCGAGGCGTAGGATGGGTGATTGGCTGGCAGCTAGGGAACCTGTATAATACACTCTATGTCAATTGGACCTCTTCTCGCCGAGGGGCGTACCGCCGAGATCTACGCCTGGGGACAAGACCAGGTTGTCAAGCTGTATCGTGAGGGTTGGCCGCGTAATGACGCTGAGAAGGAAGCGTATAAAACCCGAGCCGCGCACCAAAGTGGGTTTGCCATCCCAACACTAAGAGCTAGATGCTTGGAAATTACCTATCGCGGCGGCACGTTTAGAGGAGGGTATACAGAGCGAAGACTCCAGGTTGTTGGCTTTAATTGAGCGGACACTGGACAAGAGTTAATTCCCCCAATCCTAGGAAATTATTTTAGTTTTAGCCAGGGTATCAATATAGGGATTTGTGCCTGGTAAACCTCATATTCTTCCCCAAATTCCTTGACCAGCTTACGTTCCTCGAATATCACACCGATGAGGATATAAAGAGTGATAGATGCATTCAGAGCCAGTAGGTTCAATGTCATCCTGGCTGAGAACCAAATGAAAAGCAGTCCAGCGGTGTACAGGGGGTGGCGCACCCATTTATAAAATCCCAACATAACCAATTTTTGGGGCCCTTCATTCGGGGCAGCGAATAATTGCCGGATGCCTAAGAAGTCTAAAATGTCGGTTTGCAAAAGTACCACCAGCATCATCACAGCAGCTAACCCCTGAATGACTGCTAAAAGATAAGCCCAAGGAGGCGGAATTGTGTAAAGAGCCTGGTCAGGAAACAAAACAGGCAGTCCAAGTATGGGCAGCAGAGTGACTGTACCAAACACGTTAAAGAATATGCGGTAGAGGCGGTCTGCATTGCGGCCGAAGAATGTGGTAGCCAAATCTTTAGCTGTCTGGGAGGCCAGCAGCGAATGCAAAACACTGTAGATGGCGAAAGCCAGCAGTATCAACCATGGGGAGGTGTATGCTGAAATATTTTCCATAATTTAATTCCTTTCAGAAGTCGAAATGATTAATATTATTGGATGGTTTTTAGGCGCTCATATCAACTGGCTAAGATTGAGACCGTTCCCAATCATATCCAATGGCTTGCAAGAAAGCGCGCGCAATTATCATATGTCCGCTGAGATTCACATGCACGCGGTCCTCCGCCAACCGTAAGGGTTCAATCCACTGGAGCGCGGTATCAAAAGCTGCTTGGGTGTCGACGAACACGGCCTTATGTTTTACAGCCAGTTCGCCCACCACCGCCCCGTACTGGTCCATCAGCGCACGCATGGGGTCTTGCAGGTCGGGTTCCAGGAAATACGGGGTCATCAGGATCAAACCCTGCAAGGAGGGCAGCACCTGCTGGATGAGGTCATCGAGAGTGTCCGCATAAGCCTCCACTGATAAGTTGTTTTCCCTGCCTTGGGGCCAACTTATTTGCTGCCAAACGTCATTTGCCCCGATCTTGACGCTGAGCCAATCAGGCTGCAGGTCCAGCACATCCGACTTCCAACGGGATTCGAGGTCGCGTGATGTTTCCCCAGAGATGCCCATATTGACCACCCGCGTGGCATAGTCGGGGTAAGCGGCACTCAGAGCGGCGTTAACCAAACTAACGTAACCGTTGCCCAGTGCCTGGCCAAATGCGCCTTCGCCCACCGGACGTTTGCGTCCGCAATCCGTGATCGAATCACCAATGAAAAGCAGCAGGCTGTTTGGCTGGATTTTCATATTAGAAAATTATCACGCCTACTTATCGGATTTTCTTCTCTCCGTATCGCTTCTCCTTTCTTGATTGCTTCTGCGTTCAGATCCTTCATGTTTCTGGCCTTTGTGATTCCTGCGGTCTTCATCCGTTCTTCGTTCTTTTCCAGAACGGCGTTCTTTTTTCTCCATAAAATTGGTCCTCCTTTATTGTCAAATACGATCCATCCAGTTGGGGTATTATAATCGTGATTATTGCTGCTTGAGATTTTATCCCTATTGAGTTAATGAGCAACAGATTTCAAGAATCACTCAATTCTCCACGCATAACTGTTACCGCCCGGCCTCCTAATAACACGCGCTCACCCGCGACATGCACACGGATAAACCCACCCCGCTCAGAGGCTTGATAAGCGATTAACTCATCCTTACCAAGCCGCGCACTCCAAAAAGGTCCCAGGCAGCAGTGCGCAGAACCGGTGACCGGGTCTTCATCAATCCCTGATCCTGGCGCAAAGAAACGCGATACAAAGTCATATTCGGCAGAATCAGCCGCGCTGGTAACCATAACTCCGCGAACAGAAATTTCTCTTAGCTTTCCAATGTCAGGCCGCAGATTCCTTACCAACGCCTCCGACTCTACTTCCACCAAATAATCAAACTTATTTTCCCCAACGTAAAGCGGAACTATGCCTAAACCCTCAGCTAATCCAGGTGGCGCCTCGACCGGTTCTTCAGGAGTCGCCGGGAAGTTCAATACGATCTCCTCTCCCTTACGCTCAGCAGTCAGCAAACCACTTAGCGTCTGGAAGCGCGCTTGCTCCTGGGGATTCAACAGACCGGTTTCCCAAAGGATATGCGCGCTCGCTAGAGTGGCATGCCCGCACAATTCAACTTCGACTTCGGGAGTGAACCAGCGCAGGCTATACTCCTCCCCCTGTTTGTGCAAGAATGCAGTCTCAGATAAGTTCATCTCCTGGGCTACGGCCTGCATCCAGGCCTCCTGCCGTTCTTCAGGCAGAATGCAGACCGCTGCCGGGTTGCCCTTGAAAAGCTGTTCAGCAAAAGCGTCCACCTGATAGATCTTTACAGCCATGATCTTGCTCCTAGAAAAGGTGCGCTCTCAGCAACAGACAGAGAGATTAGTTGTTACAAATTACGCGTCAAAATTCGTGTCTTATTATACCCAACCTATGCAAACTAAAAGCGTATAACCTCCTTTTAGGTAGGGGCAAGGCATGCCTCGCCCTTACATGTCGGATTGGGCGCAGGAGGAAGCATCCACAGCCCCTCCCCTTTCAAGGTGTATACACAAGGGGAAGGGTGATTGCGTAGCATTCGGGAAGGGGTTGGGTAAACAGCATCCCTACTAAAGATCCATCTTACTCTGTTTTGGTTTTGTGCCGCTGCCTTTTTTCTTCTTGGTTGATTTCTTCGTCGTTTTGGGTTTTGCGCTTTTCTTCTTGGGGGGCGTGGTTTTTTTCTTCGCCTTTGGATCCGGAGAGGTCTTTTTGCTGGTAGGTTTACGGTCGTTGGTTTTCTTGGGAGTTGATTTCTTCTGCGGTTTGACCTTTTTGACCACGCCGCGTGGAGCCTCCCAGGGTATGCTCAACTTTACGATGCGGTCGGTATCTTTAACTTCCAGCAGAGCTTTGCCATTGGTAGGACGTGTGCGAATCGGGGCAGCATCAAAGCGGAAAGCTTTAGCTGCGGCACGCGCCAGGTGTGCGGTTACTTTATGGTTGGGCTTGCCAGTTCCTGCGCCGATTAGAGTAACCCCTTCTGCCAATTTCCAGGCGGTAACTCCCTGACCATAACGGCCCTGCACGGGAAATTGTGAGATACGTACCCGCTTGGCTTTACCATCCGAGGCCAGCATTAGCGGTTGGCTTCCCTTGTCGACGACTTGCATGCCGATCAAAAGGTCCTCTCCCTTTAATTTGATGCCGTTAACTCCTGCGGCTGCCAGCCCAGTTGCGCGTACAGTATCCTCAGCAAAGCGTATCGCCATCCCTTGCTTGGTTGCCATCCAAATTCCCGATTCTCCATCGCTCAGGCAGGCCCAACCCAGGCTGTCGCCTTCTTTTATGTTCATGATCTGGAAGGTTTGTGCCGTTGGGCTGGGAAATTCTTTGATAGCGCTCTTTTTAACCATTCCACCTTGAGTTGCAGTTACCAGATACCATCTCTCAGCGCGCGCTTCTTTAGGAGGCAAGGTGAACATGGCTGCAAGTTTATCCTTCTCTATAAGAGCGCAAACCCGTGAAATAGGAGTTCCATCCGCGGGTTTTTCAGCATTCGGTAAAGCATGCATGGCAATCGCTGCGGTTTCACCGTTTTCAGAAGTAAGGTAAAGCGTGTCGCGGGTATTGCCATGCAGGATAAGATGCGGCGCTGCCTTGCCGCTCTGGCGGGGAGCCTTGTCCTCCAGCGAGCGGGAGATAAGACCATCACGCGTGACCGAAACCCAAACATTCTCCTCTGTAACGAGGTCTTGAGCTGTCAACATAGATGCCCTGGATGCGCCTTTTTCTAACTGGACGATCTGTGTGCGGCGGCGGTCACCATAAGCTTCTTTTACTGCTTGTAGTTCTTCAGCGACATTTTGGCGCATTTTTTTGGGTGAAGAAAGCAATCCCTCTAAGGTCTTGATAAGTTTCACCATTTCTTTGTATTCTAATTCAATCTTCTTGCGTTCTAAGGCTGCTAGGCGTCGCAGGCGCATATCCAGGATTGCCTGGGCTTGGATCTCACTAAGTTTGATGCGTTTCATCAGCCGCGCTCGAGCGGTTTCAACATCCGGAGCCTTGCGGATCAAAGAAATAATCGCATCTAAATTTTTCAACGCAACACGCAAGCCTTCGAGGATGTGTGCCCGTTTGCGGGCATGCTCCAAATCATATTCGCTGCGCCGGCGGATAACCTCCAGGCGGTGATCCAGGAACACGCGTAAAGCTTGCTTCAGGCTGAGCAAGCGCGGCTCACCACCTACCAGGGCAAGCATGATTATGCCAAAAGTGCCCTGCATGGAGGTGCGTTTGTACAGGTTTGCCAACACCTCCTCTGGATCGGCAGATTTGGCTAGCTCGATAACGATGCGCATACCCTGGCGGTCGCTTTCGTCGCGTAAATCAGAAATGCCGGTGATTTTGCCACCTCGCGCCAGGTTGGCGATGCGCTCAATTAACGAGGCTTTATTGGTCATGTATGGAAGCTCGGTGACGATGATGCGCTCTCTGCCGCGGCCCATCTCTTCTACGTGGGCGCGTGCTTGCACTGTGATGCGTCCACGCCCACTGCCGTAGGCGCTAGATAGCTCATCTTCCCTGAGACCGCCCAGGATTACTCCGCCGGTTGGGAAATCAGGACCTTGAATGAACTGCATTAAGTCTTCAACCGATATGTTGTCAATTTTTTTCCAGTTTTCAAGCATGTAGGTGAGAGCGTTCACAACTTCGCTTAAGTTGTGGGGCGGTACGTTGGTTGCCATGCCGACGGCAATGCCTGTAGCGCCGTTTATCAGCAGGTTTGGCAGAGAAGCCGGAAGGACACCTGGCTCGGAAAGTGAATCGTCGAAGTTATCATTGAAGTCAACTGTATCTTTTTGGATGTCTGCAAGCAGATCGACGGCTGGGGCTGCTAAACGTGCTTCGGTATAGCGCATCGCTGCGGGTGGATCTCCATCTACGCTGCCGAAGTTGCCTTGTCCATCCACCAGGGGGTAACGCATGGAAAAATCCTGCACCATGCGAGCCATAGCGTCGTAGACGGCTGTGTCGCTGTGCGGGTGATATTTACCCAGCACCTCTCCGACTACACGGGCAGATTTCTTATGGCTGGATGTGGGTCTCAGCCCCATGTCGTACATAGCGTAAAGTATGCGGCGGTGGACTGGTTTGAGTCCGTCGCGGGCGTCTGGCAGGGCGCGAGACACGATCACACTCATGGCGTAATCGAGATAGGCTTGCTGCATTTCTTTGTCAATATCTACTTTGCGAACCAGGCCAACTTCCATGGTCGTTCTCCTATTATGTGCAGCCTCCCCAATGCGTGTGAACTTGAGCAAGGGCAGATAGGCTGCATTTACTGAACTTATGAGCTAAAAACCCATTTTACCATATGGGCGTGTAGAGTATACGCTATGTAAAGTAAATGGATTGGTGAAATTTAGAGGAATTTTCTGCTTCGCACTCACATAAAAAGCCCGATCAGTAATACCAGATATTAATAGATTGGGGTTACTTGCTTCCGTTACCTTTATCTAATAAAATGAGTATTACCCTCTGGTGATGCAGCCATAAAAGGCCAGTAGGCGAATGAGGAGATTAATAATGATAAAAAGAAAACGCTATCAAATCCCAATCTTGATATTGATATTATTTTCTGGTTTGCAAGCAATAAGCTGCCAGTTTATAACCGATCTGTTCTCTCGAGGTCCTAATGGGCACATATTTTCACAATTCGAGGGGATGATGAATATGAATGGTGGTCAATTCCAGCTGAGGGGGGTGATCCGATTCAATTTGACGTTCGTTATGAATTAGGTTTGTATCGTCTTGTAACTAACCCAGACAGTAGTGTGTTGATCTTCTTGGCTCCTGGAGAAGAAAGCTACATTGCTAAACCAGATACCTCTGAGATGGAGACGTTCCAAGCTCCGGATGACATAGTATTAAACAACTGGTATTGGTCTCCTGATGGGACCAAAGCTGTAATGGTTAGCTCCGATTGGGATAAACTATACTTGGTTGATTTTGAAAATTCTCAATTCGAGGAGTTGTCGGATGATTATTCCTTGGGATTTTTTCCTTGGCAATTAAGCCTTTTCTCTCCAGATAGTGAGTGGATGGCGGTTCCAGAGCAATCTGGGCTTATGCTCGCAGATAGCGGAGGCAGGCATATCGAGCGAGTGTCAGGTGAACAAAGCTGGTTTGCCGGTTTCCTTAATGAGCGCGAACTGCTTTACTTTGAGCGTGAGGACGATGAAACAACTTTATATCTGTACAACTTCCTTGATGATGAACCCGAAGTGCTTGCGGATTCAGAATACCTACGAGTAATAACGCTTAATCTAGATAGCAACGAGGTGATCGTCCAAATCGGGCCAAGAGATTCAAGCCAGATTGTCGCTATAAATGTTGAATCTGGAGACCAGCGAGAATTACTGGAAGCGACAGAAAATACTTTTTACTCTGGGATTGTCTCTGCGGATGGCGCGCACTTGCTCTTACAGGCAACAATAATTGACGACGGCAGCATGCCGGTTTACCACATCGATCTTGATACCGGTGATAGTGAGAAGCTGCTTTCAGATTCAGAGGCAGGTATCCAAATCTTCCCCAGCAGACCTGCCGCGCTTGTGGGTTTCGGAGAGGAATCTTACTTCGTCAATTTGGACACCGATGAAGTTATTCAGCTCACTTTCCCAGATAACTATCCTGAAGATGATTTTTCCCGCTTTGGGATTTCCTACGTGGAATTTTCACCAGCTGGTGACCAACTTCTTTATATAGATTGGAGGAATTTGGAGGAAAGCGCTGGGTTTACAGCAAACTTGATTAATGCGCTGGAGGAAAATATTTTTACTCAGAGCGCGGACTCTCTCCGGGTGCAATTCTCTCCGGATGGGGAATGGCTAGGCATAGGTTATTGGCCAGAAGATATGCAGCCCAGGGATTTGGGTGTAATTGACATCGTCAACATCAATACTGGAGAGCGTATCGAAATCCTCGAAGATGCAAAATTCGAGTTATGGATTCAATAACGTTGAATAAGAGTAATTCTCCTGCACTCATTGTCGAGGTATACGCATTAGTAGTTGCTTTAGATATAAAAAAACGGCTCAGGTTCTAAGCCTGAGCCGTTTGGTACATTTGTATTACTTCTCTAACACCTAATCTCCGGGAGCTGGTTCGGGTAGGGTTTCCGGGCCCGCCTCAAGTGCTCCTTCAACAACGGGTTCTAATATGGCGGATTCTTCTTCCTCACCTTCGGGTAAGGCTAGGTCTTGATCATGGACGTATCCGGTACCAGCTGGGACAAGTTTGCCTAAGATTACGTTTTCTTTCAAACCAAGCAGCGGATCTTCCTCGCCGCCGATGGCCGCTCTTGCTAGAACCTTTATGGTGTGCTGAAACGAGGCCATTGAAAGGAAGGAGTCGGTGTTTAGAGACGCTTTAGTAATCCCCATTAGTATTTCATTGAATTTGGCCGGTTCTTTGCCTTCGGCTAAAAGAGCTTCGTTAATCTTGTGTAGTTCTAGGCGGTTTACAAAATCGCCTGGTAAAAAGGGTGTGTCTCCATGACTGGTAATTTGAACTTTAGACATCATTTTTCGGATAATGATCTCAAAGTGTTTGTCGTGGATGTTTTGCCCCTGAGAGCGGTAAACTTCCTGAACTTCAGAGAGAAGATACTTTTGGCATGCATCGCGTCCTTGGATGCGTAAGATCGAGTGTGGGTTTAGCGAGCCTTCAGTTAACTGTTGCCCGGGTTCTATAACGTCGCCGGATTTAACGATCGGGCGCGTGTTGCTAGCTATTTCGTACTCTGCCTCTTCGCTATGCTCGTAAGAAACAATCACTTTTCTCTTTTCAACGCGCACACGGCCCTCGTTGGCGGCGTTAATTTCACTGTCTTCATGGGTAGCAATGACACCATCAGCTTCGATAGCATCCCCATCCTTTACCGCGATCTTCCAGCCCTTCGGAAGATCATATTCGTCGTTGACCATTTCGCTGTGCGAAACCCGCACCACACGCATATCGCTATAGCGGTCTGATTGGAAGACCTCAGCTTTTCCAGCGATTTCTGAAACCACAGATTCGCCTTTAGGGGTTTTTCGAGCTTCAAAAAGTTCTTCAACCCTAGGTAAACCAGTGGTAATGTCTGTTCCAGATGCCACACCGCCTGTGTGGAAGGTGCGCAATGTTAGTTGGGTGCCTGGTTCGCCAATAGATTGTGCTGCCACAATGCCGATTGCCGCGCCGGTGGCTACCAACTCACCGCGTCCTAAATCCATGCCGTAGCAATAAATGCAAACCCCGCGGGTGTTTTGGCAAGTTAATGGGGACCGTACCAGAACCTCTTCAACGTTAGAATCTGCGACTAGTGGGGTGAGATCGTGATCGAGAAGTTCATTGCGCTCAGCCAAAACCTCCCCGGTTTCTGGATCAATGATCCTAGCGGCTGACACGCGACCAAAGAGGCGTGAGCTGAGGGATTGCCCAGCTACTTCATCATTGCGAGAGATCAAAATACCTTCTTCAGTTTCGCAGTCTTTTTCATTACTGATCATATCTTGGGATACGTCAACCAAACGGCGAGTTAGATAACCGGCATCTGCAGTTCGCAGAGCGGTATCTGCTAAGCCTTTTCGGGAACCGTGAGTGGAGATGAAATATTCAAGCGTACTAAGACCTTCTCGGAAGTTTGAGCGGATGGGTAGAGGGATAATGCGCCCAGAAGGGTCAGCCATCATGCCACGCATTCCAGCGAGCTGAGAAATGGAGGTGAAACCTCCTTTGGTTGCTCCCGAGTTTGCCATCGTGGCGAGGTTGCCATGCACATCCATGGTTTCACGTACCGCAGAAGCTACATCAGATGTTGTTTTCTGCCAAATCTCGATTACGCGTTCATAATGTTCCTGAGAGGTGAGTAAGCCGCGGCGGAAATCTCGCTGCGCATCTTCGACAGCTTGTAGGGCTTGTTGAATGATCTCACGTTTTTTGGGTGGGATAGTGATATCAGATATAGCGATGGTTACCCCAGAGCGAGTGGCGAATTCAAAGCCGATGTCTTTAATATTGTCTGCGACTTGTGTTGTAATCTCCGGACCAGTAATCCGCAGCAATCCAGCGATAAGGTCTTTAACATCGCCTTTAGCCATCGTTTGGTTAACGAAATTGATTTCTGGGGTTAATATCAAATTGAAAAGTACTCTGCCAACTGTAGTGTCGATAATACGTTCTTCAGGTTCAGGTAAACGATTATGTTCTTCATCATACCATGTGTTTACCCTTACTTTAATTTTTGTATGCACCTCGACTTGGTCTATGTGATATGCTATTTCCACCTCATCCATATCGGCGAAGATTCGACCGTCGCCTTTCTGCTTTTTATCATGCATCACCGTCAGATAATAGACTCCCAAAACCATATCATTTGATGGACCAATGATCGGTTCGCCATTCGCGGGTTTGAGCAAGTTTCGAGATGATAGCATTAGCTCGCGGGCTTCCCAAACGGCTTTATCAGCTAAGGGAACATGCACAGCCATCTGGTCTCCGTCAAAATCGGCATTGAAGGCTGTGGTAACTAGGGGATGCAATTGGATGGCGCTGCCCTCAACTAATACCGGCTCAAAAGCTTGAATGCCCAAACGGTGCAAAGTAGGAGCCCGGTTGAGCAGGACTGGACGTTCTTTGATGACCTCTTCCAAAACTTCCCACACTTCTGGGCGGTTGCGATCTATAAAGCGTTTAGCGCCTTTCACATTAGCAGCGTAAGTATGTGCTACCAGGCGAGAAAGGACAAATGGACGGAATAGCTCCAGAGCCATAGTCTTTGGAAGGCCGCATTGGTGTAGCTTAAGCTGAGGGCCGACCACGATAACAGAGCGTCCAGAATAATCCACACGTTTACCAAGCAGGTTACGTCTAAAGCGGCCTTTCTTGCCCTTGAGTAGGTCACTTAAAGATTTAAGCTCGCGACGGCCTCGGCGCGAAAGCGCTTTGCCGCGTTGTGAGTTATCGATCAATGAATCGACGGCTTCCTGGAGCATGCGTTTTTCATTTCGCACGATTACGTTCGGCGCGCCGAGTTCTAGGAGACGTTTTAGACGGTTGTTGCGGTTGATAACCCGGCGATAGAGATCGTTTAAATCTGAAGTAGCAAAGCGACCGCCATCTAGCTGGACCATTGGCCGCAAGTCTGGTGGGATGACTGGCAGGATGGTTAATATCATCCATTCTGGCTTATTATTGGAACTTCGAAAGGCCTCGACTACTGTTAAGCGCTTGGTTGCTTTTTTGCGTTTTTGTTTACTCTTCGATGTGCGTAATTCTGTCCACAATTCCTCGGAGAGTTTATCAAGATCTATGCGTTTAAGGATATCGTAGAAAGCTTCAGCACCCATATCTGCCCGAAACACTTGTCCCCAATTGGAACGCAGTTCTCGATAACGATTTTCGCCCATAAAAGTGATGGGTTTTAAATCTACCAACTCGTCACGCAGGCGAGCTGATTCATTTCGGGATTCGGTTGTCTGCTCTTCTAACTGAGAACGCAAATCGTTCATAGATTGTTCGGACTCGGCTTTTATGCTTGCGATACTCAAATTTACGCGGTCCAATTCGCGTTGTTTGCTCCCCTTGGATTCGTTCTCGAGATCTTCTAAATACTCTTTTACGATTTTCTGCACATCCCCAATATGCTGATTGCTGACCGTGTCGCCAGCCTTTACTATTACTGTATCATTGGTCGAGAAGGTAATTTTCCGGCGAAGCGTTTTTCCAAGCTGATCTTGCAGCTTAGATTCCAGGCGCTGCCCTTCTTTAATAGTGGGATCTAACTTTGCCGCTAATTCTTCTTCATAGCGGTGTTCAATTTCAGCAGTTTGGGCTTCAAGCTCTTCCAACTTACTGTCACGTAAGGTGCCAATTTCAGCGATTTTGGTTTCTATACTTTCGACCAGTTCTTTTTCAGAAGAACTGATCTCTTCATCCAGACGAGCAAGAGCTTTTTCCCGCGCTTCTTCATCAACATATGTAACAATGTATTGCGCAAAATAAAGTACACGATCGAGGTTTTTACGGGAGATATCTAATAACAACCCCAAATAGGATGGGACCCGCCTTGTGTACCAAACGTGGGCTACCGGAGCAGCCAAACCAATGTGCCCCATGCGCTCGCGCCTTACAGATGAGCGCGTAACTTCAACCCCACATTTGTCGCAGACAATGCCTTTATAACGGATATTCTTATATTTACCGCAATAACATTGCCAATCGCGTTGAGGGCCAAATATCGCTTCGCAGAACAGGCCATCTTTTTCTGGACGGAGGCGACGGTAATTGATCGTTTCAGGCTTTAGGACTTCGCCATACGACCAATTATTTATTGTTTCTGGTGAAGCTAAACTTATTCGCAGCGCCCGCAATCCCTTTGCTTCCATTCAAGAAACCTCCTGGTGGTTTTGTGACTGTGGCTCAAGATATGGCCAACAATTAAATAGAACAAACGTGCGTATAATATGACAACATAAGCAAGCGTTTGAAAGTCTTTCCTTTCAAACGCTTACCTTTTATATTACAGCACTATTATTATGTGTATCTATTATATGAAATTCAAGGGCTTAAGTCAAGGCTTTTATTAATAAGTTAAGCTTTTTGGGAGTTATCAATCAATCCCCCTTGGCGTAGTGGTATTGAGAGGTAAAACGTGCTGCCTTTTCTCAACTGGCTATCAACCCACACTCTACCCCCATGACGCTCAGCGATTGATTTCACGATCGCCAGCCCTAATCCACTGCCGCGCTGCTTTCTCGTTTCGCGCCCTGCAACTCGGAAAAATCGCTCAAATATACGTGGTTGATCAAATGGTGAGATGCCGATTCCATCATCACGGATTGCAATTATGATTTCTTTCTTGTGTACTGCAACCCCTATTTTTACTTCGCCTCCGGATTCAGTGTATTTAATCGCGTTTTCTAGCAGATTGTAAATTGCTTGCTCTAGTAAAGAACGGTCAGCTTCAATCAATGGTGTAGAATGATGGGGAGTATCTAGATGAAGCGCCAATTGCTTCTGATCGGAGCGCGCTTGTAGATCATCTGTTACCTGATGGATGACATCTACTACTGGAATCATTTCCAATCGGAGATCTATACCGGCCTCGATGCGCCCAAGGTCGAGAAGACTATGCACTAGGTCGGTCATACTCTCCACACCGTTTACAATTTTACGTAAATAACTCTTTTGTTGTTCGTTCAAATCGCCGACCATTTGGAGCATGCTGGCATAGCCCCGCATTAGAGTCAGAGGAGAACGCAGATCGTGGCTGACGGTGTTTACGAAATCAGATTTTAGTGTGTCCAATTCTTTAAAGTGTGTAATGTCGCGCATAACGCATACGCGACCCATTTGCTGGCCTTCCGCAAATACTGGAGAAGCTGAAGCATAGAAAACGCGGTTCTCTGGAAAGGAGATTTCAACCGACTGCGGCTCGTCCTCGGACGCGAGCAGAAGATCAAGTAGTTCAACTTTATGAATCACTTCTTCTATTGGCGTGCCTGTGGTCGGTTGTTTCCCATCGTTTATCAAATCTATAGCTGCAGGGTTGGCCAGTAGGAGATGGCCTCTGTGATCAGTAACCAGCACCGGGTCGGGAGTCGATGCTAAGATCGCTTCCAGGCGTTGGCGGCCAATCTGGGCTGTCTGGTATAGACGGGCATTAGCAGTTGCCAAAGAAGCCTGATTTGCCAGGGTAGTTATGAATCTCATTTCATCCTCGGAAACATTATGAGGTTCTATAAAAGCCAGCCAAAGTGTGCCGTAGTTGGCTTGTTCATGTCTTAAAGCAGTCGCTACTAAGGAAGCTGGTGGGGGTGCGTTATCGTCGAAAGTCAGACCAGCTCGGGCAGGATTACTCAGCACAACCATGTCTTGCTGTTGGGTTAATTCTAAAACTTGGCTATCCAAACTGCTGTACAAGTCTGCAGCAGAGCCGAGACTAAAACTAGTTAGTGTGTTTTCTTCATAATCTGGCAGCGCAGCAGATGCTAACACTAGCCGAGAGGAGGCAGCTCCAGTTGTCAGGGAGGCTTCTAAAATGGGTTTGACGGCATCTTTCAATTCAAGGGTTGAAGCCACGCCCTGGCTGACGAATAGTAGGCGGTTGATTTCCTCGAGACGGGCTTTCAAACTCACGCGCATCTCTTCAAAAGCTGTACCTAACTGACCAACTTCGTCTATACCTTGCTCAGGTAGGGGGTGGTCTAGTTCTCCAGAAGCGATCCGGTTTGACTCGGCTGCTAATGCTTGCAAGGAACCCGTGACTGCACGCAAGCCGATTCGCAGCAGTGTATAAGCAATCAAGGCTAAAATAATTAGAAGCCCTAATAAAGGAATGGCGATATCCAAAGCTTGTTGTTGGATCTGTTGGGCAGGTATGGTTGTAACGACTGCCCAAGAGCGTCCAACGATGGGTTGATAGTAAATCAGCTGGCGTGTTCCGGCGGGACCAGTTACATCATTAAAGGTGGCTTGTTCTTCTATTTCCCCGATATATTTTGTGGCAACCAGATTCGGGATGGTATGGTACATGATTAAACCATTATCATCTATGAGCATCCCTTCACCATTAAAAGTTTTCATATGTTCCAAGCTATCAATGATTGGCTGCACGAAAGGGTTTGAACTCAGATCGCTGCGCCCCAAGAGCACGCCGCGAGTTTGATCGAAGTCGTCTCTGACGGTGACAATAAAGGATAGTTGAGCCGCATTTCCACCTTGAGTGGGGGGTACACTGTACATCTGGAAGGTGACCCCTTGTCTGGCTATCTCGATACCGATCCTCTCTTCCTGTGTTGGAAAGATACTTTGAAATTCAATTACAGGATATCCGGAGACAGGTTGGCCGATTTCGTCAAGCAAGAATAATTGACTGAAATAAGGTATTGAACTCAAGGAATCATCCAATATCTGGTGAATTTCCTCAGGAGATGCGCTTAAAAGTCGTCCATCCGCCGCGATCTGCTTAATGAGGTTTTGGCCAGTCTCAAGCATATAGGGCAGGCTGTTTGCAGCCATCTCAGCGGCGCTACTCATGCGGTTTTGGATCGATTTTTCAGCGGTATCACCAGCAACTAGCCATACGGCCATCATTAGGAGAGCAAACAGGATCACGACGATGGGCCCCATAATATAGAAGAAACGGGTTTCGAGGCTGCTTTCTGCTGGGGAAGGCGTCACCGACTCGTCCCCATGCCATATCTTGGGCCATCCAATGGCGATAACTTCCACGAACGCGCCTGCAATCACAAATTCCCCCGCCAACCCAAAGGAGATCCATCCCACACGTGAAAGTGTGAAATCTAATCCCACTGATAATGTATCCCCTACTGTAAGAAGATTAGTGAGGAAGTATATAACAGGATAAAAAGTTGCAGCCACTACCCCAGCGATGATCGGGCGCCGGAGAATTCGAAAAGTGATCGTTCGATAAGGTTGGTTTACAGCTGCACTGAACAAGACCGCAATCAGGGCGAATTCGAGGGGAGTAAATACGCTGTGTGTTTCCCAGTACCCAAACAAGATGCCTGAGATAGCGGCCAGGAGTGCAGCTGGGGTTGTACCTAATACCCCGGCGGCGAGCATCCAAGGAAGGGCGATAAAAATCATCAATGCGGGTCCCTGTGGGACATTGGGAAACCCTGGATATGGCAATGCATCACCTACTGGTAAACGGATTCCCACGAATAGAGTAGTCGCAGGTATTAGGAATAACAAGATTCCAAACCACAACCACTGAGTGTTGTTCTTGATGGTATTGTATCTCCGCCAACGCCAATTTAATATAATTACCAGCACAAGCAGGGTGAACCAAGCCACCCAACCGAGTAGATCGTGAGATGCGTCGAAATAACTCGAGGAAGATATTAGTGAAATTATCAGAGACATCGAATTTCCGAAACCAAAATTATTTTAACATTATAGCTCAGCAGGGAAGATGAAACTATAACTAATGCGGATTAATTTCTTCTAATTATTTTGGTTGGATTGATTTGGAGGATAACTTACTGTTTTTTTGAAACAAGCTCAGAATACATACCATGATAATCTTTTGGTAGTAGTGAAGCAATGTGGAGCATCACTAAATCTGCATTGCGCTGACGTGCTTGGCGGCGGGTTTCACCCTTGCCTTCTATCGGCGGAAGGATAAAAGATGGGCCTATGCGCAACTCTAAGTGGGGTTTCTCGCCTCTCAGACCCTTGGAAAGCATATCATTTGTTCCGCCCACGATACCTACAGGAAGAACAGGGACTTTGGCTTGGTCCATGAGAAAGGCTACCCCAGGGAGAGCTTGTCTGAGGCCGGGTTTGTGGGAGCGGCCTCCTTCAGGTGAGAGCACCAACGGCCTACCTGCTTGTAGCAAAGCCATCATTTTATCAATTACGATGCGGTCATATTGGTCACGTTTTACAGGGATAGCACCATAAGCACGAACCATGAAACTCTGACCTGGACGAAAGAAAACATCCGCACCGCTGAGGGCTTCAGGTGCTGAAGGCCAAAAAGCTAGGATAAAAGGCGGTTCAAAGAGCGAAACGTGGTTGTATGCGATAATGTAAGCGCCTTCACTGGGGATGTTTTCCAATCCAGTGATTTCTATATGACATAATATACGAAAAACTGGCCTAAATGTGGTGCGCAGTAACCAACGCCGGATTTTCAACCAAAAGGAGACATGGAATGTGGTTGGATTTTTCAAAGTCGTTCTCTTCCAATTATTTTTATGATGATACTAATTTGCTGGATGGGCAGCGTTTTTTTCGATTTGGTTCTTGACAAACGTAAAAACCTGTTCTGCTGTCATATCATCAGAATTTACTATTAAGGCGTCTTGGGCTGGCTGCAAGGGAGCAATCTGTCTAGTGGAATCAATTTGATCTCTCTTGCTCATAGCTTGCAACACTTTTTTAGAATTCAGAGAATCGCCTTCTGCCTGGCGTTCTACAAAACGCCGCCGGGCGCGTTCTTCCACTGTTGCATCTAAATAAATCTTTAACTCAGCCTCAGGAAGAACAACTGTGCCGATATCACGGCCAACCATAACAACTTTACCCTTGAGGCCGATACGCCGCTGTTGTTTTGTGAGAGCTTTGCGTACACCAGCGTATGCGGATACGACCGAAACATTTGCATCTACTTGGGGGGTTCGGATTTCTAGGGTGACATCTGCACCATTTACTAGAACATCGCAGAAACGGCCATCTTCTTTTGACGGAGGCTGCACATCAATCACCAAACGTTCTGCTAAAGCTACACATAGTTCCTCTCCAGGTGTAGTTTTTCCACTTTTAATGGCTTCCAGGGTCACAGCTCGGTACATCACCCCGGTATCGAAATACAAATAACCGAGAAATTCTGCCAGAGCAATCGCCAGAGTCGATTTTCCGGAAGCTGCAGGTCCGTCTATGGCTATTGTGCTGGGAATATTCATCCTGGTTTTTCCCATGTTTTTATGGTTCCATAATGTCGTCAAAGTATGGGTCATCATTTGGTGTTATTTCGGTTTCTGTAGACGAAAAAATATTCTCAGGGAAGATATCTGCACGGACCCAGAGAACAACGCCCTCTGAGGCAGTAGGCGCTTCTCGGAAAAGCCACCAGCGTATGATATTTTCGGGCAATGCGGCTCCCCAAGCCGGGAATATGCGCCAGGTAAATGCTTGACCGCGATACTCCGCGGGCAGGTTTGGATTGCTCGTCTGTATGTAATTAATAATCGCCGGAGGTGAATCTGTGGGGCTTATCTGTATGTTAAACTTGGCTTGCGGCAGTAATCGCAAAGCCCAATGCATACTTGCAAGGTCCACAAGGTAAACAACCTCGATACCAGTCTTTGTTCCATTTTCTAATTCAGAGATATCTGCCAATGTATTCAGCATTAAGCTGGATTGTCCAGCAGCGGGAATGGGAAACCATAATTCATTTGCATATTTTTGTGGTCCCGTGATCAGCCTCCAATTAGGAGCAAATGTGAAAACTGCCAGGAAGATGCACAGCCCCCAAACCAGCCCCCGGCTGGCTGCATCTGCCACCCAACCCAATCCAATTAAAAGCGTAGATATAACACCAATACCGATCACTCCTAGTGCGATCAATAACCTATCTTCATGCTCTTGTGGGTCAATATATTCACGTCCCAGTGGAGCTATGTCCAGGTAAAGGAAGGTCAGCAGCACGAGCACAAGACCTGCCTGACCCCAGGCCACCATACCGTCCGAAGAATCCCAAGACAGATGCCGTCCAATCTCCATTGCAGCCAGAGCCCACATCGGAATCAGCGCCCAAACCAAATCCCCCACCTGTCTGGCTGGGTAGGCAAGGGCTAGACCTAGAGCGGTAAAAAACCATAAGCTAAGTATGCGAGAGTAAGTGTTTTGTGTTTGCAGCCAGGCTCTTATTATGGCGATTAGTGCAAATATTAGAGCAATAGGTTGGTATGCGGGGAGGGCGAGTAAGAGGTGCCCAAAGGGGATCTCGGGAATAACGCTCCAACCGGCAAAATAATCTGGAATCGTACTCAACAGGGCAGACATACCTTGGGGAATACGCAGGAAAAAAGTGCCAGCTAATAATAGAGTCCCTATTCCAGCATAGATGCTTAAACGTTGAACCTGTGTCCTATCTGGGGCTGCTGGCTGCTGACTGGTTTTCTGCGCCTCGTCAACACTGAGGAACCGGACTAATGTCCAAGCAAAGAACAAACCAAGCAATCCGGTTAATGCTGCTGGGCCGGATAATAAGGCTAGAGCGCCGAGTATCCCTGCGGGGATAGGTTTGGCAGCAACCCAGGCAGAGATGGACATCAGTCCAAAACCCATTGCGAGAATTGGGCTGCCTGCCAGCCGAGAGAGACTCACTAATCCAGGATCGAATGCCAAACCGAAAGCTAATACTATCCCAGCTGTACGTCCTATTTTTGTCCTGAAGCTATAGGGCAGCCAGACAAGCATACTACCTACCAACGCCGGTAATAGGCGTGCCAGGGTTTCACTGCTTCCAAATATGCTGAACAGGAAACTGGTGAGTACTAAATATGCCGGCTGTGAACCTATTGCTGTTGCCTCTCCTTGAGATAGGTTAAAGGCTTGCATAGCCCAACCAGCCTCAAATTCAGAAAGTGGGGAAGCTCCCAGATTAATGAATCGTATCCCAAGCGCCAGAGCGAAAGCAACCAGGTAAAGCACTTGCTCGAAGTTTAGTTGTCGTTTTTTATCAGCCATCATTTAATATTATAAAACACAAGAAGAATTCTATTTGATTTTAAGGAACTTGGTAAATAGTCACCGAACCCTGCTGATAAACAGGAGTGAGGAAACGGATGAACTTGCCTTCATTGAGAAAATAGGTGCTGCGTTCAAGCTGCCCGATGTATACGTAACGAATATCATACACATCCAATATCTCCTGCGCAATCAACCAATCGCCCGTTTGGTATAATTTCTGGATATCCATCTCTCGTGTTCCAACTTCAACATTCCCGCCCCGCCATTGGGTTTCATGGAAAGGCCACCCCAGCAGAGAGGATTGACCGCTGATGGCGGATATGCGCCCTCCAGGGTGATAGCTTGAGCTGATGGCTTCGACCAGGACACCCAAGGGCGCAATGCGCAGCCACTCCGCTGCTGCAGCATCGTCTCTGGATATATAGCTAGAGTAGATAGTACCATCGAGGACAAAGCCATTTACCGGTTTAAAACTGTTAGTGCGGCCTAGAATTCCAAAAACTGTGTAAGTTAGACCGATGAAAAGTACTGCTACCAATAATGTGGAAAAAAGGATTCTCCAGATGGGTTGCAGCTTAATTATCAGAATGGCGCTGCCAAATGCGGCCACCATCGCCCAAAACAACCAGGCCTGGTAATAGAATTTGAAGATTGTGTTGATGCGGTATCCGAAGAAGTCGCGCAAGTAAATGAACTCTGGCACGAGTACCAGCATGGTGCCAAATAAGGCCAGCAAAAGGGCGAACTTATGGCTGGAGTTACTTGATTCTTCAGTATCTTCAAGAGTGACCTCATTATCAGATCTACTGCGCCACAATAACCCTAAAATGAGAGCCAGGAGCACCGTCAGGGTAATCCAGCCTCCCGAGTAATTCATGCGGCGCGTAAATGCCTCAAATAATAATTCATTCAGATTCGGTGCGTTTAGTGATCCTAAATATTCTCTTCCCGCAATACGCATCAGCGCGGTTAAATTGATTAAACGTTCACCGATCCAAGTTAAAATAGGATTGGTAGAAATCAATAAATTTTCTGCTAGTTGGGCTAGAGTTTCACCCAAAGCTGGGAGAGTTTGTGTAATAAAGAATGCTAAACCTATCGAGATGAACCAAAGCAGTAACACTATACTGATACTGGTCAGCAAACCTTTAAGCAGTTTGGAAGCATCCCCGTGTTTGCTCCACAAGTAGATCAGATATGCAAATATTGGCAGCCAGAGGGTACCCCACATTACCCAAAGTTGCGCGCCGCGGCTGGGGTATAGCAGTGTGGGTAGAATTCCGCCTGCCTGGGAAGAGAAACCAACGAAATATGGGAAATACAGAAGTATGCCGCCAAAACCCAGGGTAAGCCCTAAAGATATAAATTCGCGCAGACGTTTCCACCCCCAACCATGCTGCTGTGCCTGTCGCAGCGCGTAGGCAGCGGCAAATAAGCCCACCTGCACGGGAAATTCCCAGATGCTCAGGAAAGCCAGCCCTCCAAAAACTACCGCACCCAGCAAGATTGCAAGGGGGTGGATCTCAAATCGCCAGCGCAGGATACGCGTCTGGCCGCGGCTGCCCCCCATGAATAAATTAAGCGCCAACGCCAATCCAATAAAAACAAAGGGCATGACCAGAACATGCGGGTGCAAATCTCCCAGAACGAAGGAGAACATAGGGAATTCATTGATGATTTCTTGGTCATTACCCACGTAGTCATAATCTTGGATGACGCGAGAAGCCCGCCACCACCACCAACCGTCATTATCAAAACTTCTTGGTTCCAATTCAAATGGTTGAGGAGGCGGGTCTCTCAAGTTCTCGATGTCCAGCCATTCCCAAAAGTCAGATGTCAAAGCCCCGGATTCGTCCTCACTCCAGCCCACGCCACCCGCGTGCAGGATCTCCAAAAAACCCTCTGTATTGCTGACCAACAACATAAATACAGGGCTGAGCAAAGCTAAAGTCACGTTCTTACCACCACCTTTAGGCCAGTATAGAGCCAGCAGGTTGTAAACGATTCCATAAGCTCCGATCGCGGTGAGGGCGAAGACGAGAGATACCGCCAAATTGAAAGCCTCGCCCACGGTCGCGCCAGTCAGGTTTGCCAGCATGGCTGTCAAGATGTATCCGAAATAGTAATAAGAAATGGCATATCCGGAAAGCCAGGGGTCATGCGGGGGCATGAAGGGGGCGCGCATGGATGCGCTGATGAAGGCCAACTCCATTGGTTTTTCGGTGCCATATATCGCCGGGCCTGCCGCCCTCACGATCACCCAGCCGATAAATGCAGCCGCGAAGAGAATTTCTATTGTCCAAATAAGACTGCGTTTATCGCGCAGCCACTTGCTGATCTCGCCTTTATCCAGGCCGCGCCACGACCATATACCCAATCCGGCCAGCAGGATCAAAGCGAAGAGTATGCCACCAGCATCGTTTGCCAGTACGCCAAATGAACTCAGCAGCCAGAAAATAAAACCCCACAACAAAAGCCCCAAAGCCTTGCTGAGCGCATAGCCGCGGTCCGGCAAGGCAGGCAGCAGGCGGAAGGTTAGGGGGAAAGTTACCAGCCCAATTAGGCTAACAGCCAGGTACCAATATAATGTGGGCAGCATATAAATCCTTAGCTCAATCTAATTCCTGGGTATTAGCGAGCACTTCGTAGATCACGGTTTCTTGGTCCCGGTAGACTTCTTGCCAAAGCTCACCATTGAGCGCTTCAAATTTCTCCATTCCTGCAGTTAAATACGTGGCGCGTTCTAGTTGGCCGACGATTATGTATTTTACGCCGTATGTTTGCAGAAATACCTGGGCTTGAGCCTGATCCTCTGTTTCATAAAATTCTCTAACCTGGGCAACGCGCTCTATCACCGGATTTCCTGGAACAAAGGAACGCTGTTGGATCTGGTGCCATTCCCAACCAACAACGCTGGGAAGACCAGTGTAAATAGTAAAGCGTGTCCCCCAAAAATATTGTGGGTTATTGGCTTCGACTATCACCGGAGAACCCTCAACATTATCTTGCATCCATTGGATTGCAGCATAGTCCTGGCTTAGGTCCATGATTACCGCATACCCCAGGTTTATATCGTGGGTTGCATATGAGGCATATTCCATAAATGCCATGCCATCCAGGCTGTTGGGGGCTTCAAGGGACATGCGGTCTTTAATTTTGCTTACCGTAGCAAATATGGGGAATAAAGCGGCTGCACCAACCAGAGCGGCCAGGGCTAATTGCCACACGGTGCGCTTTGATGGCTTCCAGTATCGGATTTCAGATAATATCCAACCTAGAGCAACGGCGCTGCTGACTGCGAACAAGGTCCAGACCTGCATGTAGAATTTAAAGACCGTGTTCATTCTGCCAACATCTCCTGCGATCACAACTAACTCAACCAACAAAGTGAGGAAAAATCCAGTTCCCATTAAAAAGAGCACGATGCGTTTGCCGTCGGATAAATTGGGGCGTAGGAGCAATACTCCAGACCAGGCAGCCAATGGTAAAGAGATCCAGGTTGTGAAAACATCCCGGCTTAATTGAAGATAAACTACCATGATAAACAACACGCTGAAAGCTCCGATTATCGGGCCTTTGAAGGGAATCAACTTGCGTAAGGATGATAGCGGCGTGGTTGCCATCCATTGATAGGTTTCCCAGGCCAACCAAGTTACCAGGACGAACAAGAATAAACCCCAATGAGTGAAATATGAACCTGAGGGTGTTAGTGGACCTGTCCAGGCACTTGCACTAGAGTAACCCTGGGCATAGGCTTGGTAGTAAGGACTATAGAGTAATCGACTGAATGCAATTAATAACCCCCCACTAATAATAATGGCAACGATTCGCAATCCGTTGGTGGTGAGCTTTGCCTGCAACCTTGATTCTTTTGGATGATAATACTGCCAGATAGAATAGCCAAGAGCCACAATTCCCAATACTAGGTAGGTGGGATAGTCCCAGGTGTTGGTCGGCCACAGGGAGCCAATCGCTAAACCTCCCAGTAATAAGCTCCATCCAATTCTAAGAGGTGTGCGTTTCTGCTTCCAGGCTTTCCCAAATACCACTGAAAGTGCCCAACTAGCAGCTAACAGAGTCAGCGGCAAGGCCATGAGATGTGCGTGCAAGTCGGCATATAAAAAAGTGAATATAGGGAATTCGGTGATAGGTTCACTAGGCGGGGGAATTACGCGGCTAGGATTCCAGTACCAGTCCCCAATCCCATAAACACTTTCTAAAGAAGCGCCCTTTAAGGATTCAAAGAATCCACGGAATGCCCACACCCACTTGGTAAACATAGCAGATTCTTCAACGAAGCCGCCTAGAGCTCCCAGACGTTGGTAACCGCGAAAAACCATTCTCAGGGTGCCCAGATTACCCAAAATGGCCATGCCCAATGCGGCGGCACCCCCAACCAGCCAGGGAGACGTATGGGGGGCAGGGGACTCTTCATCGACTTCGGTTTTTTCACGGCGGTGCACGTATATGTTCCAACCCATCGTGAAGGCGCCCATACCAACCATGCTTAGCAAAGTCGGCAAGATCAGGTTATACGCCACCGTGGGATTGATACCCAAGAATTTGACCAGAGAACCAACGAATACAAAGCCGTAATAATAATAGTTGATATATCCGCCCGCAAACCAGGGATCATATGGCGGGAAGGATGAACTCTTGATAATGGCTGTGAGGTAGGAGAGATCCATTGGCTTTTCGCCGCCCTTAGCCGGGTGCCACAAATCTGGGTTGCCAAAACGGATAAGCAAACCCAACAAGAAGAATGTCAAAAACAGAACTTCAATCTTGAGGAAGTAGCTTCGTCTTGAAACCCATTCTGCGCGTAATTCCTCCCTTTGGCGGTAAGCGGTAAAACCCCCAGCAATGGCGATAATGATCAATATAATCCCGATGGTTAAGCGGCTGAAAGGCAAACCAGCCGAACCGCCTATCCAACTGAGATATGAAAGTATTAACAGCCCGACTGTGCGAGAAAGAGGGTAGCCCCTATCTGCCAGGCCAGGCAAAGCCAGGCGCACCAATGGATAGACAACTATTCCTAGCCCAAGCACGCCCAAATACCATACCAATACGGCAACGGGTTGCGAGCTGTTGACCAGGTTATCCACGTTGAACAACTCTGACCAGGTTCCACCAGCTTGCTGGGAAGCAACCTCATCAGCGGATAACTGCAAGCTTGGCGGGAGTCCTCCAGATACTTGCATGGGAGAAAGGATCTGCACATTACTGAGGTCCACTGCACTTAGTAGAGAGCTGACTACTTCAGAGTCATACGCTTCAGTCTTTTGGAAAATGAAAACCTTGGGGTGGTCATAGACTGTAAAAGCTTCTTCCGAAAACTGGTCGTTAATCTCGAAAGAGCCGATAGATGGATTGTTTTGGAAGATTTGTACGATCTCGAAACCCAAATTGCCTTCAAAAGTCCCGATCTGGGCTACGTTATAGCACCATTCAATCGTTTCACTTTGCGGACAACCTAGTAAGTGGCGGTAGTATGCTGAGGTCAGAGGGAAACGTTCGGGGATGCGTGTGGTGCTGGCCCATTGGCGGCTTGAGCTGATCAGCAGATATTCAGAAATATCTAGACTAGATAGGAAACGGTCGAGTTTTGTCTGGTTATCATCCGCGTAAATGTCCAAATTTATACCTGGCTGATAAAGTCCTCCATAACCATCGTATCCGCCTTCAGGAAAGGGCAAGCCCATATCCCAGCCAGTTTCAATTGCCGCAGCAGCGCCCAATAGTTTCACCGAGCCAGCCTCATCTTCCAGGCTCAACTCCATATAATAGATCATTCCTTCAATCAACCCAATGGGCTGGTCGAATGTAAGGTATTGCTCATCGGAGTATGCAAAGAGATCGTTTGAAATATCTATAATCTCACTGGATGTGGCCAATACCTGGCTGAGGTCTGGGGTGGAAGCTAATATCAGGTTTATGGTTTGAGCAGCGGGCTGAAGAGGTTCTATGATGGAGTATATGATCGTGATGCCTTTTACTTCGGTCGGAACTGGGAAGTTTATAAGAGCTTGGAAAACAGACCCGGCCTCAAGTGTTTCTGAATCCAGCTCTAAAAGGGGCAAGATCACATTTGGTTGTTCCTCTGACGGCACTAAACTAAGACTGACATCTTGTAATAGCAAACTGCCTTCGCCAGGAGGCAATGCAAATTGGACGAGGTATTCGGTCTCAGGGGCAAATACTGGATAGTCTTCCTCGAAGGGTAGGGGGTTAGAATCGGGCAAGTTAATTGAAATACCTTGAAAAGGTTCCTGGGTTTGCTCTGAATAGTCGAAGACTTCACTTGCGCTCGCGATAGGACCTGCTAAGTTTTGTGCATCGTAAAAAGCCAGGTTAGAGGGTGCAAGGATGTGTTTCACTTGGATCTCAGATAGAGTACCATTCGCCATTGCTGTAAAGGAGGTAAAGTATGGATCGTTGGAACTGAAGTCCTGGTTATAAATAAAAGGCAGCGGTTGGTTAAAGACTCCGTCATCTGTCTCAATATGAAGAGTCAGCGGCCCTGGTAAGTTGGCGTAAATCCAGCGGGAGGCTTCTAAGCGTGGTTCTGTTTGCGTATAAATATTTGAAAATGCCAATGCCCAAAGGAAAGTACCCAACAAAGAAGCGCTTCCTATCACTAATACAATCGTTTGGAGAACATTTTTAGCCGTACCCACTAGCTTCTTTTGCGCTGAAACCAGGTCCCACAAAGCAATTATCGCCCAGGCTGCAAATATTACTAATGTGGGGTAGATCGGAAGCTGGTAGCGCATCGTTGGATTGAAAAGAGACGACTGCCATGTGAAGTAGGCGGCTGTCCAAATCCAAAGCAAGATGTGCTTGCGCCATTTTCCTTTGAGGATACGCCAGCCCAGCCATACAAAGCCTCCCCAAGCAGCGATTGCTAATGGCAAGCCCAGCCCCCATAAGACAATATTCTCGAAGGAGAACCAAATCGGTCGGCGCGCCCATTGCAGGGAAGGCGGCCAATCCGCCCCGGCCAATCTGATAACTTCCTGTATATTGGCCACCCATTTATCGTTGAAACTCATCCCGAAGAAACCCGGACCGCTGAAGGCATAAGGTTGGAAGATGCGAAAAACCAGCAAACTGACTAAAGCAGCCAAAGTCAGATACGAAAATACGTTGGTTACTTCTTGGCGGCGTTCTTCTTTACTCATATCTGAAATGCGCAGGAGAACTGCCAAGGGCAGCATCAGGGCTACAGGAGCAGCATTGATTTTGGATGCAGCAGCAAGGCCCAAAGCTACACCGAACCAAATAAATAGGCGCATGTTAAATGCTGATTTAAATCGAGATGGAGGTGCGTTACTGTCTTTATCTGTAAGTTCGGGTTTGTGTTTAGGTTTTTCAGTAGCTATCAGTACGGCGAAATAAATCGATAAAAAGGTAAATAAAGTTATGGATGTATCCACTGTGAAGTAATGGGACAATTGAATCTGGAGTACGCTGAAAGCCGAGAATGCCGCAGCCAGCACCCCTACACGTTTGTCGTAAACGCGTGCCGCAACCTGATACACGAGCACAACTACAAACAAATCGGCCAAAGAGGACCAATAACGCCCCGTCATTTTGAATCCGTTATAGGAATTCATATCCAATAATTGGCGAGAAAATACGGCTATTGATTGGCTGAATTCACTTCCTTCGCTTAGATCAAACTGAGACATCCATATCCCAGCCTGGTGCAGCAAGTCTCCCAGGTAGCGTACTAAAAAGATGGGCATTGTGCCATAGACAAAGAGACCGCTGCCGCGGTTGTGTGGGTTTAGAGTTGAATTGTCGGTGTTGAAGTACTCGCCTAGGTTATTGACCGGGATAAGGCTGGTTTCAACCCCGGTTAGGAAACGCTCATCTGGGTGTGGGTGGTGGCCTTCATCCCAATCCAGACCCGAAAAGCGAAAATAGGCGCCCAGGATCAAAATAAGAGCTAAAAACGGGTAAACCCAAAGCCGCTTATTCTTCGAAAATGAATCGACTGAACTCATGGCAGACTCTGTCATCCTATTTGACCGCTATCCTTCATCACCCGGCACAAAGAAAATGAAGAAATCTTTGAACTCGTGTTGGGATTCGTACAATGAACTGACGCCTAGAGGATAAATTTCTTCCAAAGCTTTTAAAGCCTCTGGATCATCAAACTTGACCAGAAATATTTTTGGCCCGGGCACGTTGAGCGTGGTTTCGAGGTTTTCAGGAAACATTTCATAATTTTTATTTGGGAAGCCAGCTTCTATTCCCACCAGGCGGTTATCCACCCAATGGGCTTTAGCCATCACCCAGGCTTGATCCCTATGGCCGACAGTATTAGCAAAATTGCCGATCACTTCGCCCATCTCGGATGTGTTCCAAGAATTCTGTACATACATTGCATAGTATTGGTCAAAAGTCAATCCGTAATTTATTGTTGCTGACCAACTAAAAAGAGCGATTCCGATGCCCCATGCGAGGCGTGTTCCTGCTGGCGAATTGAGTTTTGACTTGATGCCTCTCAATAGGCATTCCAAAGCCAACGCAACGATCAGAAAAACAGGCACTAACGCGCCCGCAGACCGGTTGGAGGTCGGGTTTTCTTCTGGAAATGCTAACGATAGGATGGAAGGCATCATCAGTAATGGTACAGAAATTACCAAGAATAAATCCACCCAATTCAACTTACGGAAGTAACGCGCCAATAGCAGCACGCAACCCATCAGGAATAGACTAGCTGAGACCAGGTCCAGCATGGGACGCCCTGGGATTGAGACCACCCAACTACTGCTGTTGGTGTAATTCATCATCCATAGAGCATCCCAAAAATTCTGTAGAAAAATATCCAAGGCTGGGTCAGGTAAGGAGCGCTCGGATGACCCAAGGCGAGAGAAGGCACGAACGGAAAACATCTCTGGATTTTCAAGGGAATACCGCAGGAGAGGTAGAAAAATCACCAGGGAAATTAAACTCAAGATTCCCAAGGAAATTATGGTTTGCCTACGTAGCCCTTGAGATTGCTTGTGCAGCAGAAATAATCCTATCCCAATCAAGACCACTATGGGCACGATTCTAAAGGGGGTGTACCCGTGCAGGCCTAAGCCTAAGGCTATCCCAGCCTTGATGAAGTCGTTGCGATTGGTCGTACGGATGCCGCGCAGCAGATAAAATAAAGTAGGCGCTGCGAAGGCAGGATAAAGTATGATGCGAAGATCTACACGCGCTAATACATTCGGCCAGTACGCTATTCCGGTTATCAGCAGAGCTAAGAAGCCGACATTGCGGTTGCCTACTTCTTTTCCAAGCAAATACATATAAGGCAGCATCAATAATCCTGCTAATATCGTGCCTACTTTTAGGATATCAAAGTTTAATCCTGAATTAAACAGGTTTACCAGAGCGGCGGTAAAGTAATAATGCAGCGGCTCGCGCCCAGAATTGCGCGGGAAGAAAATGGATGTTTCGCCTTGGAGAATATCGTAAACATCTTGTATGGTTTCTGCGTGGTCGCTGACCATTTCAGGGGGAATTTCGGTCAGGCGGTAGGTGCGAAAAAAGATAGAAATCCCTATCGCGGCCACAACTAATAATGTCCAGCGTGTAATCTTAATGTTCCAACTAGGATTTGCCAGAAAATCCCGCAGGCGCTCAAGCCTCGGCTTGCTACTGGTATTTGGTACCCAGAAAGCCAATACCATATACCAAATCGCGATCCCCCAGATCAACACGTTAAATGATGTGAACTTGTTTCCGACAAATGCCAGGAAAACCAATGTACTAAAGCCAATACCAAGCCTCAAGGGTAACTGTAGAATGCTCGGTGAGGTATGGAGTGGCTTTGACTCTCGCGGGCTTGGCAGTCTCAACTCGCCGCGCAGGTTTGCCCAAATTAACCCTGCTAGCGCGATCAGATAAATGATAACTCCTGTTCTAAGAGCAGGCCGCGGGGGTCCTAAAAAATTTTGTGCCAGAAGAGCCAGGATCAACGGAGTAAGAACTCGCCAGGGTAATTCTGAAATATTAAACCCTGCATAGTCAATTGCATCCGGTGTGGTTCTAGGCTGCGTTTCCACACGGTGGACCACTCCTTTATCTGGCAAAGGCGGTATTTCAGGGGTTTTACCGCGCCAGGGGGTGAGTAGGGCCTTGAAGTAATCTAGAACGCTTGGTTCTTCCATAGGTATTCTTATCTCTTATAGCCCAGCACGATCAAACTTTCGCCGAACTGAAGGGGAATGATACTCCATCCCAAAATAGCTTGCAAGCCCCCAGGAGCTCCGAAGATCAACCTCTGTAATTTTAGTGGTATCCAGCGCACATATGGCGGGTCCCAGAATCCGTCTGAAAACACCTTGTGTGGTTGAATATTATTGGAACGCAGCAATTCCAACCATTCTGCGGGCGGCTTAAGGCTGATGTGTGTGAGGTCTTTATACCCTACCCAGTTTTTCCCCTTGTGCACCCGTATGGGGGAATCCAGGTTGGGGGTTGCCATGACCAGCAAACCATCAGTAGCCAGCACGCGGCTCATCTCTGCTATCGACCGCTCAGGGTTGGGAAGGTGTTCGAGGTTGTGCTTTGAGATCACGATATTAAAGCAAGTGTCTGGGAACATGTGTAAATCTTCGGCGGACAGGCATAAGAAGTTGCCTTCTGGCACATTCAGACGGGATTTAGAAAGCGCCCACAAATTAATATCTCCACCAAAGACTGTGTAACGCTCGGTTAACCAGCTCAGAAGATGCCCCAGCCCGCAGCCGACTTCTAGAACGCGGCCTGTTTTGGGGCCGTACTTACGGGCAAGTAATGCATAGAAACGGTTTGAAAACCAATATTGGCTGAAACGTTTGAAGGAAATATCCGCGTAGGCTTCGGTCTTAAAATAGCTTTCATCATATGTCATCGTAAATCATACCTTACGAGCCACGAAGAATGTAAATGTCCCGTTCGGGAGATGGTCGTTGGCGGCGAATCTGCGCACGCACTTCTCTGTCAAGGCCAAATTCCAACGAGTCGGCGCGAGGATCCATTTTCCAGTTAATTTTCGCACAACCAAAGACGGTATCCCCAGAAAGTGCCCCCATTCGAGGGCGCGCATCGCAGACAGCGAAAAGTAATGCCACCATTTTTCCAACTTAAAACCCGAATTTTCCAAACGCATTTGCCAGGTTTTAGGAGAGTTTGCGTGAAAAACGCGCGATATACGCCTGAACCAATTCTCATAGGAGCGGCCTAAACCGGACAACTTTACCTTTCTGAGGGTGCCAGATATGGCAAGCTCCGAAAAATACCTTGAATTGGGTACACAAAAAATGAAAGGAGCGCCGGAACGTAAAACGCGGCTGGTCTCTGCTAAAACTAAATCGACATGCTCTATATGCTCTAAAACCGAATTACTCAAGGCGCTGCCAAAATAATTGTCCGCGAAAGGCATTTTCCCGCCATCGGCCTGCACCAGACCCTGGTACGCGCCATGTTGATGAGCTTCGGCCATGGTGGCACTCATGGGGTCTATGCCAACATCGATCTTGAATTTGAAAGCTACTGAAGCAAAATGTCCATCTCCCGAACCGACATCCAGGATGGGGTGCGGTAATTGAATATCTTGGTAGAAGCTGGCCTCTACAGCACGTAATATTGACCGAAAATATGGTAAATCTTTCAGATGAAGCCAGAGAAAATCTTCGCTTCCTAAAGTTTTCTCAGGATCTTTATCCATGCGTTTCCTTGGAAAGTGTGGAAAACAACTCTTCGTACTCTCCGGCAATAGTATCCGGTGAATAGAGCTGACTTATAGCGGATAAATCGCCCAGGAATTTCGAGGGTGTTTCGAGTACTTCGATCAAAGCAGCGGCTAATGCTTCCGCATCACCTACGGGAAAAATTTTTCCCATGCCGTGATTGAGAACCGGTTGGCGCAAACCAGGCATGTCGGATACCACCGCTGGGGTGCCGCTAGTCATCGCTTCGACTTGCACGATTCCAAAGGATTCGGTGCTGTTTGTGCTGGGCAATACAACCACATCACAAATCCGAAAAAAAGCAGCTAATTCTTTATCAGGAATAATCCCTAAAAACTTCCAATTTGATTCTAAGTTGTTAACCATCGGGGATAACATACGGGCATACTCTTCTTCTCCCAACACATCCTGGTATTGACCAACATGCAGTACACGCGCCTGTGGATATTTCTCCAATACAGCAGGTAAGGCTTGGATCAGGTGTTGGGCACCTTTTTCAGCAGCCAACCTGCCTACCATCCCAATCACACGCTGTTCAGGGTGGAGGCTATATTTTTTTTGAAACTTTTGTAAGTCTGTATCATTAATCGGGGGTAAGTAAGCGGGAGGCGGGATGGGGTGGATCTTAGTTTTAAAAGAGTTCAAATATTGGGAATTATCGGCGTAATCCTGGGTGTTCGTGACGATAAGATTAGAAGCTCTTGCCGTGATCTGGTTGGCAGTGTTTGATACGATGTTCGCGAGGCGGTTGATAAATCCACCCGGCAAGAGCAAATCGCAATGGTAAGTGAGCGCCACCGGTTTGCCTAATAGACGACTAATTAAGGAGATTGGCGCGGCGTCCAATTGTGGAAGGTGAAGGTTAACCACATCCGCCTGGCGTACATGCTTCCAGGCGGCTAGCGGCATCCCTGGCATGAGCACACCTTTACTGATGCGCAACCAAACTGGAAGTCGAATGATTTCAACACCGTTCACTGTTTCTTGGAGTGGCAGGTCAGGTTCAAATCTAGAGGTAAGCACGGTGACATTGTGCCCGCGGGCAGCCAGCGCACGCGCCAAGCGTTCGGTGTAAATAGTGAGTCCGGAGTAATGCGGACGGTAATAGGTTAGGACAATTAGAATTCGCATGGCTTCATTTTGACTTAGACATTACACGGATCTGCCGGTAGATGCGTCCCAAGGATTGGCCGTCGCGCACCAGTGCAAATACACCGATAAGCACAGTTATAGTTACGTAAAGCCCGTGGGTGACCAGGGCGTAAGCAAAGGCGTCAGAGTTAGCCACGTTGAACGCGCCGAGCGCCCATATGACCATAGCATGATACACACCTACGTAAGCTGGGGACGAAGGCACAGCTACTCCCACAGATAGTACCGCCACGGTAAAGATAGCCCAAATCATTTGCGATTCGAGTGGGAAGCCAAGAAGCACGACATAAAAGTAACCGATGTTTAATAACCAGGATGCCGACATCCAGAATAATACGCGGCCAAATCGCCGCGCATCTTTGAGGGAAGCTAGTCCGCTGAAAAAGGATTCTAGTTTGTCTTGTCCCAAACTGATTAATTTCGGCCAACGGCTTCCTAATTTCTCAAACAAGTTGAGCGCACGCTCCTGGTTGCGAGCTAGAAGGAATAGGAACGTAAATCCGGCCCCCACGACGAGGCTGACAAAAATTGCAGAGCTGCGCGCCCAATCTAGTTCAAACACATACGGTAACGTTCCAAGAAGTAATCCGGCCGCCATCGCAAGATCAATTATTCGCTCTATCATGATAGTGGAGAAAATTTCCCAAAACCCCATTTGTGAGGTGCTGCTAAGTAAAAAAGCGCGCCCGAGTTCACCCAGCCGGAATGGTAATATATTGTTCAGCAAGTAACCTTCGTTCAAAGTAAGGAAAGCTTTACTATAAGAAACTTTTTCCTGCAAGATCCCCCTCCAGGCTACGGTGCGGGCAATAACCGAAAATACAAAAACACCCGCGGCAGCCGGTATGTGCCAGAAATTAAATTCCTTTAAGGATTCCCCGACCTCTTCAAGATCTGAAAAATATAATACCGCGCTCAGAGCAACCAGGCTGATAAAAATGCCTGGCAGCATACGCTTGAACTCTTTGGTTCTTGAAATTGTTGGAGTCTCAGTCATCCCCTAACCACAATATGGCAAGAAAGGCTTCTTGCGGAATTTCCACACTGCCCACCATTTTCATGCGTTTCTTGCCCTTCTTTTGTTTTTCTAGCAGCTTTCGTTTTCGGGTAATATCACCACCGTAGCATTTGGCAATCACATCTTTACGCAATGCTTTCACGTTAGCGCGCGAGATCACCCGTCCACTCGAAACAGCCTGAATGGGGACGGCGAATAATTGACGTGGGATCAGTTTTTTAAGCTTGGTGATCAAGGCCTGCCCTTTGTTGTAGGCCATGTCTTTGTGCACAATAGTGGCCAGAGCGTCCACAGGCTCTTTATTTACCAGGATTTCCAATTTAGCTAAGTTTTCGGTGCGATATTCTTTGAATTGGTAGTCAAGTGAGGCATAACCGCGTGTGCGAGACTTCAATGCATCAAAGAAATCCACGATCAACTCGGAGAGGGGTATTTCGAAATTGAGCTGTACGCGTTGAGGCGCGGGATACTCCTCGCTAAGATAGTTGCCGCGCCGCTTTGTGGCCAAATCCATGATTGCGCCGTAATATTCTGTGGGTGTGAAGATTTGGATATCCATCCACGGTTCGCGTATCTCAGATATTTCACCTTCGTCCGGAAGCTGCGCGGGAGAATCAATTAGAATTACCTCCTCATTTTTTAATAAGACCTCATATTCTACGGACGGAGCGGTTATGATTATGTCCTGGTCGTATTCGCGTTCCAAGCGTTCTTGGGCGATGTTCATATGGAACATACCTAAGAATCCACAACGAAAACCAAAATTTAGGGCTTGGGAGGTCTCTGGTTCGTAAATCAGGGAGGCGTCATTGAGCTGCAATTTTTCTAAAGCATCTTTGAGGTCGTCGTAATCTTCGCCATCAATGGGATAAATGCCGGCAAAAACCATGGGTTTAACTTTCTTGTAACCGGGCAGCGGCTGGGCAGCGGGGTTTGATTTGAGGGTGATGGTATCTCCGACGCGCGATTCCGAAACCGTTTTTACGCCTGTAGCCACGTAACCAACCTCTCCGGCTTTCAAGCTTTGTGTGGGAGTTAGTTCTGGGGTGAATATGCCAATTTCTACGGGTTTTAGATTGACATTGCTTGCCATGAGCAGTAATTCGTCCTGGTGCTTGATCTCTCCATCCACTAGACGTACATAAGCCACCACCCCTTTATACGAATCATAATGTGAATCAAAGATCAAAGCTTTCAAGGGGGCGTTTGGGTCTCCAACTGGGGGAGGAACTTTTTCTACTATGGCATCCAAGACGGCTTCTATATTGTCGCCATCTTTAGCAGAAATTCTCAAGATTTCGTTTGCAGGGATGCCTAACAGAGCGCTGACTTCCTCAGCGACCTCGTCTGGTTGTGCTGATTCCAAATCGATCTTATTCAGTACTGGAATGATCTCCAGATCAGCTTCTAAGGCGATATAAAGGTTTGCCAAAGTTTGAGCTTCCACACCCTGGCTGGCATCCACGATCAGCAATGCTCCTTCGCAAGCTGCCAGAGCACGGCTGACTTCGTAGCCAAAATCTACATGACCGGGGGTGTCGATCAGATTGAGCTGATATTCTTGGCCGTCTTGGGCAATATGCAGCATGCGTACAGCAGAGTCTTTAATTGTCACACCCTTTTCGCGCTCCAGGTCCATAGTATCCAGCACTTGTGAGACCATCTCACGGTCGGAGATCGTGCCAGTAAGCTGCAGCAAACGGTCGGCAAGAGTGGATTTGCCGTGGTCGATATGCGCGATGATGCAAAAGTTGCGAATATGATTAGACATAAGCGGTTGGTAGTATACCTGATTTCAGATGAATATTCATTGAGTTGAAAATACCTGGTCAACAAGGTCGTTAATATCAACTCCGGAAATTTGTGGGAAAGTGAAATGCGCCAGGAATTCCACATTCCCTTTGGGTCCTAATAAGGGAGATTTTATAAGACCAGCCGGAGAAAAGCCCTGCTCATGAGCGAAACCAAGCACGTCTTGTAATACCTGGCGGTGCAATTCCGGGTCGCGGATGACGCCTTTGCCGCGCCCCGCTTGTTTGCGCCCAATTTCAAATTGCGGTTTGATCAGCGCGATCACCTGGCCGCCAGATGGGTCAAACCAGCCCTTTATCACCCGCAGCAAAACCTTCAATGAGATGAAAGAAACATCTACGGTCACTAAACCAACAGGTTGAGGCAGTTTTTCTACATAACGGGCATTGGTACTTTCCATGACTTCTATTTGAGGGTGTTGACGCAGTTTCCAATGCAAGATGCCTTTGCCTACATCTATGGCATACACAAAATCAGCTCCATGCTGTAGTAGGCAGTCGCTGAAACCCCCTGTTGAGGCGCCTACGTCGGCACAGATTTGACCTTCTACAGCGATATCAAAAACGCTCAAAGCTGCGGCAAGCTTATCACCGCCGCGCGAAACGAATTGCGGGGCGCTCTCCAAAGAGACTTGTGCGCTTTTTGGGAACATTCTTGAGGCTTTGTGGACCACCTGCCCAGCCACGCGTACCTTCCCAGCCATTATTAAACGTTGCGCCTGTGAACGGCTTTCTACAAGACCGCGTTCTACCATGAGAACATCTACCCGAATCTTTGCCATGAAAGTATTGTATCATTGCGCCAGAAGGGATTAGGTATTCAGAGCAGCTAGGTGTCAATCTGAGTAATCTGAAAGATCGCTCAGAATAAATCGGATAAATCAAAGGAGAAAATCTTCGCGAATGGAACTTTGTGTCACTCTGAGCGCAGCGAAGAGTCTCGCGAAAAGGTGTTTATTTGCGACAAGCAAAATGATGGAGAATACTTGCATTTTTCGAGATTCTTCGCCCCCTTCGGGGGTTCAGAATGACATGCTATCTTGAACGGCAAACTAATCCCTAAATTCCTAATTACCTATTTTCCCATTTCCACACTCACTATTTATGCTATGATTGCGCCATGTTAATCGGCTTGATTAAAACCATGCGCCCCAAACAATGGATCAAGAACGGCTTCCTATTTGTCGGGCTGATCTTCGACCGCCAACTGTTAAATCAAGCCGCGTTCAGCAAAACTTTGATCGGATTTGGGTTATTTAGTTTATTAGCTGCTGCAATTTACATTATTAACGATCTAATCGATATTGAGGCAGATCGCAAGCATCCTAAGAAGAGTAAAAGGCCGTTAGCATCCGGCGCATTATCTGCTGGTATCGCGATGACAGCCACAGTAATAATTTTAGTTCTCGTGTTCCCATTAGCTTTCTGGTTATCACCAGTATTTGCTGCCATCGCGGCGGGATATTTTGTTGGCAATCTGGCTTACTCATCCTGGCTGAAGCATATCCCTTTGATAGATGTGTTGGTCTTGGCTGGTTTTTACGTTTTGCGTGTAGCTGCGGGAGTGAGCTTAATCGAAGTGGAACGTTTTTCCCCATGGTTGTACGTTTTCACAATTTTCTTAGCTTTATATTTAGGAATAGGGAAACGGCGCGCTGAGCTGGTTTTAATGGCAGAGCGAGCCAACGACCATCGTAGAGTTTTGGATGGTTATACTATTTCGTTCCTAGACCAATTAATAACGATTGTCCTGACTCTCACGATCATTACCTACAGCCTTTACACATTTATTGCGCCAAATCTGCCTCCTAACAATGTTATGATGCTCACTATCCCCTTTGTGCTTTATGGCATCTTCCGGTACCTCTACCTTGTGCATGTGGAGGATAGAGGCGACGCCCCTGAGGAAATATTATTCTCTGATCGACCTCTTCAAGCTTCGATCATTTTGTGGGGTTTGTCGATCTTGTTGATTTTTTATTTTGCGAGTTAAGGTTTATATTAATTAGGGTTTAATTGAACCGGGATGGCTGCGAAACATGAGATTATTTTTGGATAATAAACCAATAAAATATATTCCCTGTATTTCTTCGGCTTCAATTTCCTAATTCCTGGTACCCGAGAAAAAAATTATGCCCGCGATTTCCGCTTCCGCTCCTGGAAAAATCATTTTAATTGGCGAACACGCCGTAGTTTATGGAAAACCAGCGATTGCGGTGCCAGTTTCTCAGGTGATGGCGAAGGCTCTCGTTACACCAAACATAACTGCTGAGTCCGGCAGTGTGTGGGTGCAAGCTCCAGATATTGGGATGGATGACTCGTTGTCAGAGCTGCCAAAGGATAACGCGATTGCTAAAGCCATAACTTTGGTTTTCGCTGAGCTTGGGGTTTCTCGGCCGCCATCTTTCAAATTACGTGTGACTGCAGGTATCCCTAAAGCTGCCGGTATGGGTTCTGGAGCGTCCGTATCAGTTGCAATCATTCGGGCTGTGAGCGGATTTCTTGGAAGTGTTTTGCCTGATGAAACGGTTTCTGATATAGCCTTTCAAGTGGAAAAGATACATCATGGCACACCATCCGGCATCGATAATACCGTGGTCACATACCAAAAACCAGTATATTTTGTTAGCGGGCAGCCCTTAGAGCTGCTCTCTATTCCAAAACCGTTTTACTTGGTCATTGGTAATACGGGAATTTCAAGCTCAACAGCAGCCGCGGTAGGAGACGTGCGAAAAGCCTGGGAGGCAGATAAGGAAACCTATGAGGCAATCTTCACCGAGGTTGGGGAAATTGCCACCCAAGCGCGCGGCTTGATCGAGGGCGGTGAACCTGAGGGACTTGGACCTTTGATGGACCAAAACCACGAATTGCTGATAGAAATGGGTGTGTCTTCCCCAGAATTAAATGTCCTTGTGGGTGCGGCGCGGAATTCAGGATCTTTGGGGGCAAAACTCTCCGGGGCGGGGCGCGGCGGGAACATGATTGCCCTGGTTCAAAAGGAAAATACAGTGAATGTTGCAGAAGCGTTGATGGCCGCAGGCGCGATAAACACGATTTCTACGCTTATTGGGCATCTGGGAGAATTGAAATAATTATGTCTGAAAAAAATTCTCCCCAGAATCATTACCCCTTGACGTTTTTAAAGCTCGGTGGCTCATTAATTACTGAAAAATCCCAGCCCAGCACAGCCCGCCTAAGTGTGTTGGCGCGTTTGGCAGGAGAGATCGCCGACGCCCGTGACCATCAACGCGGTTATGGGTTGATCTTGGGTCATGGGTCCGGTTCATTTGGGCATGTTGCCGCTAAAAAACACGGCACTCGCCAGGGAGTAACCACGGGAACCGGTTGGGAAGGATTTGCGGAGGTCTGGAGGCAAGCCGCTGCCCTTAATAGGTTGGTGATTGAAGCCTTGCACCAGGCCGGAGCGCCTGCCCTATCTTTCGCGGCCTCAGCAAGCGCAATGACTTCAGATGGGGAAGTTATAAGCTGGGATTTGCTGCCCATAAGAACCGCATTGGAGTCCGGTTTACTTCCAGTAGTTTACGGTGATGTGGTCTTTGATAAAAACCTGGGTGGAACGATACTTTCAACCGAAGACATTTTTGATTATCTGGCGTTAGAATTTCAGCCAAAAAGTATTTTGTTAGCTGGTCTAGAAGAAGGTGTGTGGGCTGATTATCCAGAACGCAGCCAATTCGTACCCCTTATCACCCCCAATAACATTGATACTGTCGCTCCGGCAATTGGTGGTTCGGCTTCCACTGATGTTACCGGTGGGATGGCAAGTAAGGTGCAAGAAATGCTGGCATTAACACAAAAAATCCCGGGGTTAGAAGTGCAAATTTTTTCCGGCGAATCAGAGGGTGTTGTGCAAGCAGCTCTTTCTGGTGTCCGCCAGGGAACATTGCTTTCAGAGATAGAAGAGTAACTTATGAAACGCGTACTTTTCATTATGTCATTATTATTTTCTATCAGCGCCTGTGGAGGGGAGAGCATTCAGACGGAAACACAAATTCCTGAACAGGCTGCCCTAACTGCAACTTCAACAACATCCCCCACACAACTGCCGTCATCGGGGGAGCCTTCCAAAACTCCCAGACCTACTCCCACCCTGCCTGGGATACCAGAAATAGCCTGTATACCAGAGGAAGGTGTTCGCACCAGCGGTATCGTTACTGGAGTGATCGATGGTGATACTATCGATGTCACCATACGTGGGTTAATTTACCGAACTCGTTATTTGGGGATCGACACACCCGAAACACGTTACCCTGAAGCCGGTTTACAACATGGAGGTACAAGTGCTTCAGAGCGCAATCTAGAATTGGTCAGAGGTGCACATGTCACCTAGATCAGTGATCCGGCTGATAATGATGTTGACCCTTACGGCCGGTTATTACGATATGTGATTACTGGCGACGTTTTTGTAAAATGCCAGTTGGTGCGTGAAGGGTTGGCCAAGCTGTACATATCAGGAATCACATTCGGACCAGAGTTTTTTGAGGCTTCTGAGGCGGTCCAATCCGATCATGTGGGATTGTTTGCACCCACGCCGACACCGGAAAACTGAATAAGGGACATTAGGTTGACATTAGTTGTTCTCTGAATTAGACTTACTTAATAGGGAAACCATGCGGTCGTATCAAATATAATAAAAATTGATACGCACGGTCTTGAACACACATTGTGAGATGATCTCGTCGGAATGAATTCCCACTCGCAATTGAAGAAAGTGAAAAACTATTTGACCCTAATATTAGGTTATAAATTATGAGCAGCCAAGACGAAAATTACCTCACCCCAGAAGGCGCTTCGCGCCTCAAAGCCGAACTTAAAGAGCTAAAAGGCCCCAAGCGTGAAGAATTATCTCGGAAATTACGAGAAGCTATTCAGATGGGGGATCTTTCAGAAAATGCTGATTACATAAAATCTAAAGAGGATCAAGGATTTCTTGAAGGCCGGATCCAAGAATTGGAAAATCTTTTATCAAATGTTGTTCTGATTGAGGATGATGGCAGCGTTCACGATAAAGTTTCTTTAGGTTCTTGGGTGACAATTCAGGAGGGTAGTGAGCCTTCTGAAAGATACTACATTGTCGGCCAGACGGAAGCAAATCCACGCGAGGGGCGGATTTCCAATGAATCTCCAATTGGAGAAGCTTTGATGGACCGTAAACAAGGCGACGTTGTGACAGTAGAAGCCCCGAATGGTTCTTTTAAGTTGAAAATATTAAAAATTGAGTAATTTACGCTAAACTAAAAATAAAAGGAGCTGGCTGACTTGCCAGCTCCTTTTTTGATTCTAGTTTTTATACAAAATTGATTAAATCTTGGTCCAAACCGCTAATTCAAGAGTAATGCGGTCAAAGAAACTATCATCTGGTAAGGCGCCTTCTCCGAAGGCCATATCAACAACTCTGGCGACCATCTGTAGGGTTTCTGTTTCCAATACGACTTCTTTTCCAGGTTCAGCTAATTCTGGCTCACCTTTAGCAGCTAAGGATTCGCGGATAGCGTCATCGTTGAAAGCGTGTGTGCTCATTACTACCCGTGTAACAGTTTGAATGTCGTTCTTATCGAAAAGCCAAATTTCGAATGCACTGACGCGTTTTGGATCGCCAACTCCAATCGTATCGGCAATTCCTACGCCGCATTCACCCATGAATTCGCCCGAGGGTGTGTCGATGCTGAAGGAATCGTCAAAAAGATTATCATTGATTAAGTATGTGGTCATCCATTGCGCAATCGGGGGCGCTTCACCCAGCGCTACGAAATCGGTAACTTGTGCCTGTCGGCTGAGCTCTTGAGCTTGCATAACGGCAGTCGGGTTTCGCTGACCGCGCTGGGTTCGGAAAAAGTAAACCCCGACTAAACCACCTCCCAAAATGACAGTGAGTACACACATCCATAACAAGATAGAACGTATGCTAAATAGACCGCCTCCTGAATCACCTTCCACTTCTGGGGAGACTACACCCGGAGTGGGATTAACGGCAATATCTGGGTTTAACCAAGACAGGAAGAGAGATATGGTAGCTAGATCACTTTCTTTTGGGTCGGCTTGTACGGCGGCCAAAGCCTCTGGACCATGTTCCCCTAAATCTCCCAACCGCTGTTCGGCCAGATCCCGGTCTGGACGGAATGTGTAAGAGTCGATCACCAAGCGCATATAATCAACTCGCCATTCTGGTTGCAAGTCCCACGGGGCTGCACCTATATACTGCTTAGGCCAAAGCCACCATCCCAAAATCACCAGTCCGAAAATTACTCCGACCAAGAAAGCAAGACCGCCGAGGTAAAGAGGATTTTCCCGCAGACCTTGAACGGATGTGCTTCTGTTTCCTTCTTTATTAGCTTCCATTCGTTTTGCTCCAAAATCCCGACACAGCTTTTCAGGCTGCGCCATTTCTAATACGCTTAGTCTATTGTAGACTAGGCTGACAAATTACGCAACTATTTTAAAGATGCCCCGCAGTAAGCTGCGGGGTACTTCATTTCTATTTCTAGAATACTATATTTTTAAGGTATCAATATTCCAGGTTGCAAGGATCATGCCGTTTATTTTGGCTCCGTTTCTTTTAATGCTTCCCCCATACTATCCGAATCTACTTCTTCCAAGTCGAATCGTTCCGTACAATTGAGACACTCCGCATGGTTTTTATTCGCGACAACCAGGGTTCCTTTACAATTGGGGCATGGAGTAGATAACGGCCGTTTCCAAGAGGTGAATTCACATTCTGGGTAGTTAGCACACCCATAAAAAATTCGTCCTTTGCGTGTACGCCTTCTGACGATTTCACCACCATCATCAGGGCAGGTGACGCCAATTTTCTCCAACCATGGTTCAGTATGGCGACATTCAGGAAAACCACTACAGCTGATAAATTTCCCAAACCGTCCCCAGCGAATCATCAATTCTCGCCCGCAATTTGGACAAGCTCGTCCGAGGTATTCTGGCTCTGCTTTCACCTCCGGCATTTCGGCTTCGGCGTGTGCTACTTGTTGGGCAAACGGACCGTAAAAATCGCGCACGATCTCCACCCAGGCTTGGTCTCCTGAAGCGATTCGATCTAGATCAGCTTCCATTCTTGCTGTAAATCCAGTATCAACAATATTTGGAAAGTACGCGGAGATAAGTTCGTTGACTATCACGCCAGTTTCTGTGGGGTGCAGGCGCCGCTCCTCCCGGTAAATATAACCACGCTTGTTGAGAGTGGAAATCGTGGGTGCAAAGGTTGACGGGCGTCCTATACCGTTCTCTTCCAAAGCGCGCACCAGTGTGGCTTCGCTGTAGCGCGGCGGCGGTTGTGTAAAATGTTGTTCAGGAATCAGGCGAACTAGGTGTTGAACTTGTCCTTCCTCCAAACCGCTCGGGATTTCATCTGAATCAGCGTTATTGTTATTCCCATTGCGAGGTTTGGCTTCCTCGTAAACGGCCAGATAACCTTTGAAACGCAGCGTAGAGCCGGAAGCTCTAAGCAGGTAATTATGTGTTTGGGTTTCTCCGTTTACATCTATTCTCAGCGTATCAAAAATTGCTGAGTTCATTTGAGAGGCTACAAAACGCCGCCAAATTAGTTGATACATTCGAAATTGATCACGGGTCAGAAGTTCTTTAATGCTCTTTGGAGTACGCTCCACTGAGGTAGGGCGGATAGCCTCATGAGCTTCTTGGGCGCTCTTGGCTTTAGTTTTATGTATCGGAGGTTTTTCTGGAACGTAATCTTGCCCGTGGTTTTCGATAATATAATTGCGCGCTTCTGATTGTGCGCTTTCCGATACGTTGGTTGAGTCTGTGCGCATGTATGTGATTAAGCCTTCTAACTCACCATTTCCGGTGTCAATACCTTCATACAATTGTTGCGCCACTGCCATTATCTTTCGGGCGGTGAAGCGAAGTTTGCGGGAGGCATCTTGCTGCAATGTGCTGGTAGTAAAAGGCGCGGGGGCTTTTCGGCGGCGTTCACCACGCTTGATATTACCTATCGTGTAAGCAGCCTTCACCATATCAGCGATGATCGGCTGCACCTGGGCTTCCGTACCCAAAATGGGATTCTCACCATCTATCTTGCGCAGTTTGGTAATGAATCTTTCCTCGCTGCCATCTGGATTGAGCTCGGCTTCTATGCTCCAATATTCCTCAGGTACAAAATTATCAATCTCTTCTTCTCTCTCGACTATAAGTCGCAGAGCAACAGATTGAACACGCCCGGCTGAGAGACGGTTGCGCACTTTACGCCACAAGATAGGGCTAAGGCTATAACCCACCAGGCGGTCTAAAATTCGCCTTGCTTGTTGGGCGTCAACCAGGTCTAAATTGAGGGTACGCGGATGAGAAAAAGCTTCTTCTACCGCATCCTTGGTGATCTCGTGGAAGACGACTCTTTTTACAATATCTTCTTCTGCTTCTAGAGCTTCGATCAAATGCCAGGCAATTGCCTCTCCTTCTCTATCGGGGTCAGTAGCCAGGTAGATCTCTTCTGATCTATCTGCCAGTTTCTTTAGTTCTTTTACAACAGGGCGTTTTTCATTGGGTACGCGGTATTTGGGAGTGAAATCATTATCCACATCCACAGAGAGCTGAGAGCGTAATAAATCGCGTACATGCCCTATTGATGCTTCAACTTTATACCCCTTGCCTAAGAAACGGCCAACTGTGCGCGCTTTGGCAGGCGACTCGACAATAACTAATTTACCTTTGCGTTCAACCGCTTTCTTGCGGCTTTTGCGGGTAACGTTATCTGGCGGAGTTAAGCCTTCGTGGGCAGGGGTGCGTCCCATGCGGAACATTTTAGTGCCGCAGACAGGACATTTTCCACGCGTGCCGGGCGACCCCGTAGCTGTGAATACAGCTTCCGGGTCTTGCAGCTCACGTTTAGTTTTACATTTTACGCAATAACCTTCCAAAAGAGATCCTCCAATATAACTTATAATCTTTACAAGAATTGATTTTGTTTCTTCTTCCTTAATTGCTCTACTACCTGACGAACTTCTTCGGCATTATCTTTCGAACAAATTAACAACACATCATCAGTATCTACGATCACAAGATCTTTAACACCTATGGTAACTATCATGCGTTCTGTTCTTTCGGCGTGAATTAGAGTGTTCTTTGAGCCCACATTGATGTGTTTTTCAATATTTACGATGTTACCATCCTTATCTGTAGGGAGAACCGCGAATAAGGAATCCCAACTGCCAACGTCGTTCCATCCCAATTCAGCCACTGGGATAACGGCCAATCTCTCAGCATGCTCCATAATCCCATAATCTACAGTTTCGGATTTTAATTCCGGCCAGACGCGGTCTAAAACAGCTCCCTGCTGGGGCGTACCCCATGCACCTGCGATCTCATTCAGAGCAGTAAAAAGCTCTGGCATTTGGCGTTCGATTTCAGCTAAAATGTTTTCCACTTTCCAAATGAACATACCTGAATTCCAGGTATGATCTCCAACAGAAAGCATCTTCTCGGCTTGTGCTTCTTGAGGTTTTTCTTTGAAACGTAAAGCTTGATAAACCTCTTGTTGTCCATAATTACCCAACTTTTCTCCTTGCTGGATATACCCATAGGCAGTGGATGGAAATGTTGGTTGGATTCCGAGAGTAACGAGATAGTTGTCTTTGGCAACCTGATAACCGGTAATCAAAACTTGCCTAAATAGCTGTTCATCGCCGATGAAATGATCTGCAGTCAGCACAGCCATGCTGGCTTGTGGGTCTAGCTTGCGTAACACAATGGCTGTCAACCCAATCGCTGAAGCGGTACCGCGTGGTTGTGGTTCCAATATAAAGTTTTCTTTCGGGATAAGTGAGCTAAGCTCTTGCAACAGCGCGGCCTGTTCTGCGGTAGTCACAATTAGTATGCGCTCAGGCGGGAATAGACCCTCCAGGCGATCTATTGAGTTTTGAAATAGAGTGGTTTCACCCAAGATGCGCAGAGCTTGTTTGGGTTTAGCTTTTCGAGAAAGGGGCCACAGGCGGGTTCCCCCACCTCCTGCCATGATTACGGCGTAATAATTATTTAAAGTATTCATGTCGATTTTTCGTCAACTTCATATTTGGCTTTCAGCTCACGCAGAGCTACGTAATTCATTCCGCCAACCTGGCGCACCATGCCTTTTAGTTCCATCAAGGCTAAGGTTGCGGAGACTTTTTCAATGGGTAGTTTGGCTAAAGAGCCGATCTCATCAATATGTTTTGGTTCGTGGTCAAGAATTCCAAAAAGTTTAGCCTCAGTTCCATCCGCAGGCAAGACCGTGCGGGCGGTTTTATGCTCGGTAACAAGTGTGAGGTTCAGCGATTCAAGCAAATCCTCAGGATTAAGTAAGGGGTGGGCGCCTTTTTGTATGAGGCGGTTGGTACCTTTGCTGTGTGCTGCGAAGATGTTCCCGGGCACGGCGAAGACCTCTCGGCCTTGCTCGGCAGCGAAGCTGGCGGTGATCAATGCACCGCTTCTTTCACCGGCTTCCACGACCACCACCGCGATCGACAAACCTGAAATGATGCGGTTGCGAGGAGGAAAATTCGAGCTTTCGGGCGGAGTCCCCAATGAATAATCACTGATTAAGGCACCGTTTTCGATGATATCTTCGGCCAATTTGCGGTTTTCCGGCGGGTAAATGCGATCCAGGCCATTTCCAAGCACAGCAATTGTACGGCCGCCAGCATCCAAGGCTGCCTGGTGTGCAATCGCGTCCACGCCGCGGGCTAACCCGCTGACTACGGTAACTCCGTTGCGCGCCAGGAAGCTGCCCAGCGCTTCGGTTACTTGCCGGCCATAGGCTGAAACCCGGCGAGTACCAACAACTGCTATCGCCCACTCATCCTCTGGAATCAATTGGCCGCGGGAGTAAAGTACCGGCGGTGATTGGTGAACTTCCTTCAATCGCCGGGGATAATTTTCATCCAACCAGGTGATCAATGTAATTTGGTGAGCGTCAAGCTGTTCCCAAACTGTTTTTAGGTCCACACTGGCGCGAACTTGTTTTAAATTGTTAACAATCTTCTCAGAGAGGCCCGCCGCGCGCAAAGCTGTTGGGGGTGCTTCCCAGGCGATATGGGCATCCCCAAAATGATCTACTAATGCCTTAAACCGGACGGAGCCAATCCCTTTAACTAGATTTAAAGCCACCCAAAACAAACGTGGTTCGTTAAAAGGCAGCCCCCTTTGTTCTGACAAGCCAGCACCTCACTGCATCTTACAAGTAAATATTGATGATTTCCGACTGGGCAGTTGGCAACCACCTTTTAAAATGGGCTACAGAATACCACAGCATTTTTTTTTATGTCAAGGGTAAAGAAATATTAGCAAAAGCAATAAAAAGACAGGTTTTTGGTGGAGAATGTAATTTAATTACCGACGGAAGGCTAGGAATGGTGGACAAATATTTGCCTAAACTGTGTGTAAATCTCGGCCCATACAATTGCTAGAAACGATTCGGAAAGATAAATGGGAGCCGATGAGAAAGCTCCTATTTGACTATTCCTGGAATATTTCCGGCAGCTTACTGCGGGAATCCTTTATGTTCACTATCAGCCTTAGTCTTGATTTGGTAACAAGCCTGGTATCAGGTGCACCAGCACCTTCCCGCTCTGCAGATCGATATGCTTAATGACCTCATCAATTGCGGGTAATAAAATATCTTTGCCGCCTTTTACTCGCACTAAATATACGTCGTTTGCACCGGTTTCCAAGATTTCGGCCAACACTCCTAGCTCCTTCCCCTGATCCGTGATTACTTGCAAACCGATAAGCTGGTGGTGGTAATACACTCCCTCAGGAAGTGGCGGTCTGTCGGCTGTGCGCACAAAAACCATCTGGTTGCGCAGCTCAGCAACTTGGTCGCGAGACTCATAATCGTTGAAACTGATCAATAACCCTTTGGAATGCGGTCGGCTGCTGCGAATAGTAATTGGTTCCTTTTCGTCTCCGATAAAAACAGTTCCTTCGGGTTGGAGCCTTTCTGGGAAATCTGTCTGAATCCCCATGAGGATTTCCCCATGCAATCCATGCGGGCGGTGTAGCTTGCCGACAGCTAGAAAATCAGGCTTACCAGTAGATGGCAAGCCTGATTTATTTTTCCTTAGGTGTGCAGCCTTTTCTCGACGTTTCGAGGTCATTCCGGGTCGACTATGTCCAGGTGGGTGCGTTTGTTCTCGCGTGCGGCCGCGACTTTTAAAAGTATGCGCATGGCATTGGCAACCCGGCCATTGCGGCCGATCACCCGGCCCATATCTTCTTTGGCTACTTTTAACCGTAAATTTGTAGAAGATCCACTATTTACGGAACGGACCTCAACTTGAGCAGGGTCATCTACTAAAGAGCGAGCGATGTATTCAATCAATTCTTTCATGGCTTATCCCATTGAAGAAACGCCGCAGCTTTCGTGGGGAGTCCTTCATTTATTAGCTTTCTCGTACTCAGCAATTTTTTCAGATATGGTTTCGACAGTTTTAGGACCGATGCCGGCCAAATCTAAAATAACGGCCTGGTCTTTTTTCATTTGGAGCATCAAATCACCGATCTTAGCAAAACCTTCATCTGCGAGTTTGCTGGTTATGCTAGGCGCTAGGCCTAAATCTTCCAAAGAGGCTTTAAAGGCTGCTTCTGGGATAGAAGCCCGCAGATCATCCTTCTTTTCTTCTTTTGATTTTTTCTCGGACTTGGCCTTTGGGGTTTTATCCTTTTTATCTGCGGGTTTTTCAGCCTTAGCTTTAGTTTCGGTCTTTGCAATCTTAGGCTCTTCAGCCTTTTTCTCTTCCTCTTTAGCTACAGGTTTCTTTACATCAGTCTTAGCTTTAGCTTCGGTCTCTACGACTGCATCATCCTCAGCCTTAGTTTCAGCCTCTGAAACCTTAGGCTTCTTCTCTTCAGCTTTTGGCTCAGCTTTGAGTATAGCGGCCGGGGCGTCACGCCGTGTTTTGGGGCTGATATTGCGGGTCGCTTCACCGGTGAGAGCCTCTTCTAGGAGTTTCTCAATGTCTTCGCCGGATTTAAAGCGTTCGTAGCGTTCAAGTAAACCTGCGGAACGGAAAACTTTTTCGGCGCCATCGCTCATCTGAGCCCCTTTACTCATCCAATCAAATATGCGGTCTTCCTTGAGTTTGATTGTTGCGGGTTCAGTGCGCGGGTTGTAAAAACCAAGTATTTCTAAAAAACGGCCATCGCGCGGGCTTTCTTTATCTGCAGCTACAACCCGGAAGCTGGGCTGCTTCTTGCGGCCAACGCGGCGTAATCGAATTCGAACCATGTGGTAAGTCTCCTATTATTAAGAAGTGTTTATGTTTTGTGTGGTTTGCTTATCGGCGGCCAACCTGAGGTATACACTGACGGTGGCGTATCTGATGTTGCGCCGGGTTATAAGCTAACCGAACATGCGCGATAAGCCGCGCATTCCAGATTTATTAAGACGTTTAAAAAGGTTCCTCATCTCGCGGTGCTGTTTCAATAAACGATTTACGTCTTGCACCTGCGTTCCAGAGCCTAGCGCAATGCGCCGTTTGCGGCTGCCGTTGAGCACCTTCGGTCTTCTACGTTCCTGAGGCGTCATCGAATTGATGATTGCCTCAATTATTGTAAGGTTCTTCTCGGCTTCTTGTGGGGAAGCCATCTTGGCAGCTTGGCCGCCTCCCATCCCCTTGGGGAGCATATCCATTATTTGCCCCAAGGGACCCATACTACGGACTTGTTTCAATTGAGCGGCGAAGTCTTCAAGTGTAAATTCGCCTGACAAGAATTTTTCAGCCTGCTTTATATCCGGTTCTTCTTCAAACGCGGCTTCGGCTTTTTCGATCAGCCCGACTACATCGCCCATACCAAGAATGCGGGAAGCCAGGCGGTTGGGGTCAAACGTTTCGAGGGCATCCAAGCCCTCACCGGTAGCCAGGAATTTCAGAGGCACCCCGGTGACTGTGCGGATGGAAATCGCGGCTCCGCCACGCGCGTCCCCGTCCATTTTGGCAAGCACTAATCCGGTGATCGGGATGGCTTTCCTAAAACCTTGTGCGATGTTGACCGCCTCTTGGCCTGTCATGGCATCTACCACAAGGAGCACTTCGGAGGCCTCAACCTGCTCCCCAATAGCGCTTAATTCGCCCATTAACTCGTCGTCAAGCTGTGAACGGCCAGCAGTATCCAGAATGAGAGTGCTGAAACCGCCCTGGACGGCTTTAGAGTGGGCTTTAGCTGCAAGTTTTGGAGGGGAAAGGCCCTGCTCAACGAAAACCTCTACACCCAATTTCTCGCCTAGCGTCTGCAATTGCAGCACGGCGGCTGGGCGGTAGGGGTCGGCGGCAACGAGTAGAACGCGTTCGCCATTTGAGCGCAGCAAACCCGCTAGTTTTCCGGCCGTGGTAGTTTTGCCAGAGCCTTGTAAGCCAATGATTATGATCACCCAAGGCTTAGGGCCGCTCAAATTCAAACGTTCGGGAGCGCCCAGAGTGGCGATTAGCTCTTCATTAACAATTTTAATGACCTGTTGGGCGGGGTTAAGCGCCCTAGAGACTTCGTGACCAACTGCCCGGTTGCGGACGCGCTGCACAAAGTCTTTTACAACGCCGTAATGCACATCAGCTTCTAACAGTGCGAGACGTACATCACGCATGGCAGCGTCCACATCGGACTCGGAGAGCTTACCATGGCGGCGGAGTTCCTTGAATACTTTGTTAAGTCGTTCAGTTAGCGTTTCAAACACTTAAAAACCAATTATAATCCAAATTTGGCCCATGTTATGAGCCAAGCATGCATTGTAGCTTGTAAGCGGTGAACGGTCAAGATACGCGAAAATATAACCAGTTATAAAATGTTTTTTCAGGATTTTCTAATGCGGGGCGAGATTCAGAGCCCAAGTGACCATCGGCGTAACTTAGGAAATCTTGGCGGGTTATAAAAAAAGGAGTAAAATACCAACCATAATTAAATTTTCACATCCTCGATGAAGCACAAGGAGTTGAACAATGTCAAAAGTAGCGATTGTCACTGACAGTACGGCTTATATCCCCGCTGAATTGATCGCAAAACATAACATTGGCGTCGCTCCGGCCGTGGTGATCTGGTCTGGAGAAGAATACCTGGATGGCATTGATATAACAATCAATGAATTCTATAAACGCTTGGCGACCGATACCGACCTGCCGACCACCTCGCAACCATCCCCTGGAGCTGTAAAAGAAGTTTATGATAGAGCCCTTGCGGAAGGTAAAGACGTTTTAGGTATATTTATCTCAGAGAAATTATCCGGCACGATCGACTCTGCCAGGCAAGCTAAAGCCATGCTGCCAGACGCCAATATTGAGATTGTGGATACTCGTTCTGTTTCAATGGGCGCTGGTTGGCCCATCTTGAAGGCTGCTAGAGCGGCCGATAGGGGTGCCAGCCTGGCAGAATGTAAGGCTATTGCCGAGAGATGCTGCGATAATGTAGGCACTTTTTTTGTGGTAGATACTCTTGAATTCCTGGCACGCGGTGGGCGCATAAGCGGCGCAAAACGTTTTCTGGGTACTGTTATCCAGTCTAAACCAATATTGGAGGTAGCGGGAACTATTGAAGGTCTCGAGCAAGTGCGCACCCGTAAAAAGGCGCTTGCCCGTCTGGTAGATCTGGTAGAAGAGCGCATCGCTGGCCGCAGCCCGGTGTATTTAGCAGCCATCCACGCAAACGACCCTGAAGCGGCCCAACAATTGATGGAGGCTGGAAAAGAACGCTTTAATCCTGTCGAAACCGTCGTTTCAGACCTCAGCCCGGGAGTAGGCGTGCATGGAGGCCCCGGCACTGTTGGCTTAGCTTTTATGGCTGGTGTAGAATAAGCTTATAGCATGGTTTAACTTCTCCTGGAGGAGGAGTGTGGTGGCGGGTCTGGGACCCGCCACTATTTATATCCAAAATTTCCAACGGATATTATCCATATGAATGATATATTCATCTTTTAGATTGTGATAAGATACAAATGATATTTAACGATAAAATTAAGTGATCGCAAAAATTTGTATTAAACAATTAATTGGTTGCAAACAAACATAAAGAGTGGACAATGAGATTAGATAGAAATATGGTGGAGCATAAAGATGTTTTTTTATACACCCGTTAGGCCATGATTTAGGGCGGAGAAAGATTATCGACTTTATTATGCAAAGGTAATCAGATGGCGCGTTCTTTTTGTTACGTATGTTAGAATCAAGCTAACATACAGAGGCACTTTCAGTAATGAGACAGTTAACATTATTTGGAGAAGACAGTAAATATGATGTAGCATCTCCAGTACGTACATCTTTTTCGCATGATAAAGTGTGTAATGAGGATGCTCGTTTAGCATTGGAGAAAAAATACGAAAATATATTCTACGTTGACAATCGTTTCAATAGGAAAATTGTTAGTTATCAAGCGAACAAGGGTGAAATTGTCCACGGTTGGATAAAATACCGAGAAGGGTTCTCAGCTAATTTAGTTGAGATTCTAATGAATGAATTTGGAATTCAATTGGGCGAATCGGTTATCGATCCATTCTCAGGATCTTCTACCGTGTTACTTGTAGCAAAAACAAAAGGGGTTAATGCAGTTGGGATTGAACTTTTACCAGTTTGTCATCTGGCTTGGGATGCCAAATCACGTTTTTATGATTACGACTTAGATGAATTATGCAATATCAAAAGTATTATAGAGAAAATAATTCCAGAAACTACTAAAAATCGATTTCCACACATAAAGATCACCGAAACTGCTTTTTCCGATGAAGTAGAAAATGATTTAATGTTTTTCACAGCATGGGTTGAAAAATTATCTGTAAGTCAAAAGTCAAAAATTTTACTACGTCTGATATTAACAAGTATTCTTGAAGAAATTAGTTATACTCGAAAAGATGGTCAATACTTACGATGGGATTATCGCTCTCAAAAAGTCATCAATAGAAATAAAACTAGAAAAGAGCAAGGAAAAAAATCAATCAAAAAAGTTGATAAGGGGGAATTGCCAGCGGTAAAGGATGCAATTGTCTCTGCGATTTCAATAGTTATTTCTGATATTCGAGCATTACAAAAGTTTCGATTTCAAGAAAGTACCCAGGAATTAATTAAAGGTAACACATTGTTTGTTTTACCTGAACTCGAATCAGATCAGTTTTCTTCCGTAATTACATCTCCTCCATATTGCAATCGTTACGATTATACAAGAACCTATGCCCTTGAATTAGCATATCTTGACATAGGGAATAGTATTTTTGATCTCCGGCAAAGTTTACTATCTAGTACAGTGGAAAACCGTTCAAAGTTAGATATTCTACGAGAACTTTATTTGAAACTTGATAAAGAGAAAGAATTTGACATTATCCTTAATGTTGTAACTACTAATCCAGCCTTTGTGGAAATAATTGAAGCTCTTCACAGTAGGTGGGAGAGAGGGGATATGAATAATAAAGGTGTACTTCGTATGGTTGAACAATACTTTATTGAATTATCTTTTGTATACGCCGAACTGTATAGAACTTGTAAAACGGGAGCTCATGTAGCGTTTGTGAATGACAATGTTCGATACGGTGGCGAGATAATTCCAATTGATTTGCTTAGTACGAACTTAGCTGAACAATTAGGTTTTGAACCGGTTCACGTCTATGTTTTACCGCAAAGAAAAGGTAATAGTAGCCAACAAATGGGGAAATTTGGTAGAGAAGCATTAAGGAAGAGTATAACTATTTGGAAGAAACCATAGAGGATAGTATGGCACGGTACAAACGCAGAAAATCCAAACAACTATCGTTTTCTGATCAGAGCGCGGGATATAAAGCGGATGTAATTCCTGAATTCGCTTCAACTCCTGAAGAAATCAAGAAAGCAGTTGAGCGGAATGCGATTAATCGTGGTTTCTTGTTGATCCAGGTAATCGTCTCATTGAAAATTGATGAGATGTTGCAAACTATCAAAGGGATTTCTGAGAAATATGATAAAGAAGATGTTCTTGATCATCACGAAGAATTAAACATTGACCTGGAAGCCATAGAGATACTTGAAACTGCAAATCCACCGATTCCATACCCATATTATTTTTGCAGCCCCGAGTGGGTGATTGGACATCCAGAGCTCTTTTTCTATTATCGCAATGTTTCCATGCTATCAACAAAAGTTATGAATGGTTTAGGATTCAGCACACAAACGTATGAAGAAAATGGAGTTGTACCAAACTCTGCCGTTGCTACAGAGATAGTGAGGTATTTGAACGGAATTGTTAGTAGACTTGTGAAACTTAGTGGGGTTTCAGAGAATCGTCATCTTGAAATGTTGTTAGCTAATTTGGGAGATAGCCTAGGCGGCACATCGAGAAATGAAGTCGGAAGAATTGCATCAACAGAAGTTGTTAGGCACATCGTTAAGCACTTACATAATAAAAACCAACTAACTAAAATTGTGTATCGACTAAAAGGGATTATTGGAGAGGATGATAGAGACGTTAGGAAAGTATTAACGGTTGAGATTTCTAAAAATACAGATATCGATGTCCTAATTGCTGATTTAGAAGAAAGAAGGGTAAAGTATCGTGAATTACACTTTTCAAATGGGTACTCTTTGTTGCTTGATAGACAATTAAAGTGGTTTTCTGAAGATGATAAGGAATACAAGATTGGGCCTGATTTTCACTCAACAAATGATAATAGCAATTCAATGATGTGGATGGCAGAATTAAAGGGTGGTGCGGATCCAGCGGGGTCAGATGAGCATTGGAAAACAGCAACACAAGCATTAGTTAGAGTTATCGAAGCAAGTGATAAGACTGGTCGTAAGAAACCATTTATGTCTTTTATTGCTGCAATCTTGGTCGAAAGAGTTGCTATTGAAGCACAGCAGTGGATTGATGAAGGGGAATTGACCTCAGTTTACAACCTTACACAAATTGCTGACGATGAGAATAAGCGCAATCAATTCTTAGCTGATGTTGAAAGGTTTATTGGATTTTAAATTAAACCAACGAGTCAGAATTAAACCGGACCTAGCTAAGATAAGTTGGGTGATGGTTTTTTTCCAACATATTCGTTATAGCTATATCTCCGGATGGAAAATATATCGCTTCGGTAAGCGCGGATGGCTCTATTCGCTTATATGGATTGCAGCCGTGAGCCAACTAGTCGCGGCGAAGAATCACTTTACCACGCCGTAGAACAAAGGCAAAGGCTCAACAGGTTTGTCGCTCCAGGTGTGGGCTTCTAGCAAACGTTCGCGGGCCTGGACCAACAAATTTTGGTCGTTGGCGTGAATGCTGAACAAGATTTGGCCTGCTTCAACCTTATCCCCCACAATGTGATGAATAAGGATGCCAACCGCATGGTCTATCAGGTCGCTCTTTTTCTCTCGCCCAGCGCCAAGCAGTACAGCGGTTTCACCTACAATACGGGCGTGGATGCCGCTGAGATAGCCGCCGCGCGGCGCGGGTACATGCTCGATCAGGCTGGCTTTAGGTAGCAGCTCAGGATCATCCACGTAACTCACATCACCACCTTGGGCGATCACCAGGTCACGGAAACGTTCCCAGGCTTTGCCAGATTGCAGCTCAGCCTCTGCTTTCTGCCTAGCATCTTCTACCGAATCTGCTGCGCCACCCAAAAACAGCAAATGTGAGGCGATTACTAAGCAGTGCGCGCGGAATTGAGCAGGTCCACCATCGTGTAGGGTATCGATGGCTTCCTTTAATTCCAGGGCGTTGCCCACCGCAATACCCAGAGGCTGGTTCATATCCGCTAATAAAGCCACCGCTTTGCGTCCTGCTAATTCGGCGATCTTTACCATGCTTTCAGCCAAGGCACGCGCGTCATCCAAAGTTTCCATGAACGCGCCCACCCCGGTTTTTACATCTAGCACTATACGCTGGGCGCCCGCGGCGATCTTCTTGCTCATGATCGAGGAAGCTATCAGGGGTAGAGAAGGTACCGTGCCGGAAACGTCGCGCAAGGCGTAAAGGATGCCGTCAGCTGGAGCCAGGTCGCCGGATTGGCCGGTGAGTACCAGGCCAACCTCTTTAAGCTGTTTGATGAATTCTTCTGTCGTCAGGTCGCAGCGATAACCGGGAATGGATTCCATTTTGTCCAGCGTGCCGCCGCTGAAACCTAACCCCCGTCCAGACATTTTTCCGAAGGGTAGACCGCATGCAGCTACTACAGGTTCGACAACCAGGCTGGTTTTATCGCCCACACCTCCGGTGGAATGTTTGTCCATGACGACCTCGACCACGCCGGAGAGGTCTAAAGTATCTCCCGATGCGACCATCGCAAGGGTGAGGTCTGTGGTTTCTTGGGGCGTCATACCATTAAGTAATACAGCCATCGCCCAAGAAGAGGCCTGGTAATCTGGGATTTCTCCGCGTGTAAACCCTTCCACGAAGAATTTGATCTCTTCGTTGGTGAGTGTGCCTTTGTCCCGTTTTTTCCTAATTATGTCGATAGCTCGCATTGTCAACCTCTTACATAGAGATTTTGGGAATACAGGAAATTTAATTATAACCTTTCGAAGGTTGCAGTTCGTAATCTTTCAAACTATTTTATCTAAAAAGAAGAAATTTTTGTAATAAAACCTTCGTAAGGTTTATCGCATTGCTCCTCAGCCGGATATAGGCTTTGAAATTTGATTATACTGCAAAGCGGGTCAAATAATCAGCATGGCATCCCCAAAAGAATAAAAGCGATAACCTTCCTGGATAGCTGTTTGGTAAGCGTCCAAAATGCGTTCGCGTCCAGCGAAAGCGCTGACCAACATTAGCAGGCTGGAGCGCGGCAGGTGGAAATTTGTTATCAGCGTGTCAACTGCTCGGAATGTGTGCCCCGGGAGGATGAAAAGATCGCTGGGATTCTCAAAAGCGCCTACTGCGTTTCCTGAAGCCGCGGATTGTGCGCCGGTCTCTAACACGCGTACGCTTGTGGTGCCCACAGCCACAATGCGCCCCCCATTTTTTCGGGTTTTGTTGATCGTTTGAGCTGTCTCTGCTGATAAGCGGCACCATTCAGTGTGGATTTTATGATCTTGTGGGTCTGCTTCGGTGACGGGTGCGAAGGTGTCCAGGCCAACATGCAGCGTCACTGTGCTCAAACCAACCCCTCGATCTTTAAGTTTCTCAATTAATTGAGCTGTAAAGTGAAGCCCTGCGGTAGGAGCAGCTGCCGAACCGGAATCACGCGCATATACTGTTTGATAGCGTTCAGAATCGGCTAGCGGGGTATTTATGTAGGGTGGTAGAGGTACGTGCCCGATTTGTTCGAGAAACCCTTCGATGGGCTGCTCAAAGCGCACCATGCGGTGAGAGCCAGCCAACTGCGCAATCACTTCCATTTGTAGGCCGTTCTCCAATTCCAGGCGTTTGCCGGATGTCACCCCTTTGCCGCCTACCAATACTTGCCAGGTGAGGTCGTCTTTCTGGTTGAGCAGCAATATTTCTACGCGCCCCCCGGTGGGTACTTTACGGGCATACAATCGCGCCCGCAGTACTCGTGTCTGGTTAACTACGAGAAGATCACCTGACTTCAAATAATCTCCAATGTCATGGAATTTGTGGTGGGCTATGCTACCTGCTTGCCTGTCGAGTACCAACAAGCGCGAGGCATCGCGCGGCTCGATAGGAGTCTGGGCGATCAATTCTGAGGGCAGTTCGTAATCGAAATCGGAGGTTTTCATTAAGCTGGGGATTAGTTAGCAGTTGATCAGGTAATTTGGGTTTACAATAAAATTGCAGTAGCTTTACCTGATTAATTATTTCTGATTGAAGTCGAATCGAATTGCCCAATCACCCGATTCCTGCTTCCTTTGAACTTGCGATCAATTTTGGAAACGGTTGAGCAGTTTGAACGCAATCGTCAATAATATAGATAGGATAATAGAGGTTGTCAGAGGGAAAAAGCAGGTAAAGTTTTCCCTCTGGATACGAATGTCACCTGGAAGTCGGCCTAAAGGAATATTTAACCGCGCCGCTAGATAGAACCCGCCTCCAATGACGAAAATAACTACTCCGAAAATCATAAACAAACGAGCAAATTGCATTTCAACCTCTCATAATAAGCGTGCCTGGTCTTCTTTTTCTTTGGGGTACGGCAGACCAAGATGTTCACATGCGCTCTTTGTGGCCACACGTCCTTGGGATGTGCGCTCTAAAAAGCCTAATTGTAGCAGATAAGGCTCAACTACATCCATGATCGTGTCAGCTTCTTCGCTAATTGAAGCCGCGATCGTATTCAACCCCACCGGCCCGCATTTGTATTTCTCTATGATCGTGCGCAAAACCCGTCTGTCCATATCATCCATACCCAGGTTGTCAACCTCCATCAGGTCGAGGGCAGCATGGGTTACTTCACGTGTGATCACACCTTCGGCGCGCACCTGAGCAAAGTCGCGCACCCGGCGCAGCAAGCGTAGAGCTACCCGGGGTGTGCCGCGTGCTCTCTGAGCTATTTCTTCAATACCGTCAGGTTCTGCCTGTACAATCAGGAGATCTGCCGCCCTTTTGACTATAGCTTGCATGGCGGGCAGGCTGTAAAAGTCCAGGCGGTAAGTGGCTCCAAAACGGGCGCGCAGTGGGGCGGTGACCAGAGCTAGACGCGTGGTCGCGCCAATTACGGTGAAACGCGGCAGTTTTAGGCGGATAGAACGCGCCGAAGGTCCCTTACCGATCACAATATCCAAGGCGAAATCTTCCATGGCCGGGTAAAGGACTTCTTCGATGTTGCGTCCCAGGCGGTGTGCCTCGTCGATGAACAGCACATCTCCTTCGCGTAGGTTGGTGAGGATAGCAGCCAGGTCTCCTTGCCGTTCAATGGCTGGGCCAGAGGTTATTTTGATGTTCACACCCATTTCATTGGCCAGCACATGCGCCAGCGTAGTTTTGCCCAGCCCGGGGGGGCCGTAAAACAAGACGTGGTCCAATGGTTCTCCGCGCTGCAAGGCAGCCTCGATCAAGATAGCGATGTTTTCCTTGATGCGCTCTTGGCCGATCAATTCCGCGAGTGTTTTGGGGCGCAGCGCTTGGTCGAGACGGTCGTCAGGGCGCGGTTCCGGGTTTACCAGGCGTTCTTTTGATTCGCTCATATGGATGATTATACAATATTGAGTCTAGATTGATACCTTTTGGCTTTGTTTAATTCCTGTGAATCCTTTTGAGGAAAAAACCACCTGATTATTAATGGGTCATTATTTATTATTGCTCCAACTTGCGAGTATAATCAATTCAAAATTAATTGCGGAGCAATGTCATGTCTAACGTGTTTGAATCTTCTCATCCCCTGGTAGCCCACAAACTCACCCGCATGCGGGATAAAGACACCAACCCCAAAAAGTTCCGTGAACTTGTGCGCGAGATTTCAACTTTGTTAGTTTACGAAGCCACAGCAGACTTACTTACCGAATCACTCAGCGTCGAAAGCCCAATGGGGCTGGCTCAAGGTGCAGAATTGAAAGAAAAAATAGGTTTGGTACCTATTTTGCGAGCCGCGCTGGGAATGGTGGAAGGTATTTGGGAGTTAATGCCCAATGCAGAAGTTTGGCATATTGGACTGTATCGCGATGAAGAAACTTTACAGCCTGTGGAATATTATAACAAGCTGCCCGTCGAGCCTACCGTATCGGTATGCATGGTATTGGACCCCATGCTGGCAACTGGTGGTTCGGCCGTCGCCACAGTCGACATCGTCAAAAAGTGGGGGGTAAAAAAGATAAAATATGTCGGCATCATCGGGGCGCCAGAAGGGATTGCTCATATGCAGGAAAAGCACCCAGATGTGGCTATATATTTAGGCGCTGTGGACGAGAAGCTGAATGATATCGGCTATATTGTCCCTGGGCTGGGAGATGCAGGCGACCGCCAGTTTGGAACCTAATAAGGCGGGAACTATCTCTCGAAAAGCCCTTGATAATACCAGAACGAATGTTCTACAATAATATCTAAGTCTTTCCTTCGATTCCTGTCAAATTGCGGAATAGCTGCAGACAGAGTAATTCTAGTTGAAACTCGTCAAAAGGGATAAGTGTTGGAGTATAATCCCTGACTGGCTCAGTCAAACATTGGGATTAATCAACCATTCCTGCCACACCAATGCTCTCTTTTTTTTGCAAAAATATTTAGATTTTGGTTATGTAAACCGATTCGTGTTTAAAGAAATCTTTGGAGAATTGAATTGCTAAAAAGTGCAAGAAGAACTTTCAACGAATACCCACACACATTTTGGGTCTTGATGGGCGCAATTTTTGTTGATCGGGTAGGGGGTGCCTTGATATTTCCCTTCTTTGCCCTGTATGTGACCCAGAAATTTTCTGTACAGATGACTGAAGTTGGAGTGCTTTTCGTTATCTTTTCAACATCTGGCATGATAGGAGGTTTCGTTGGCGGCGCTCTGACGGATAAATTTGGACGCAAGTGGATGCTGATCTTTGGGCTGGTGATGAGCGCGGTGAGCAGCATTTCGATGGCTCTGGTCAATGTGCTGGCAGTGTTCTACACATTGAGCTTTGTGGTAGGTTTGCTCGGGAACACAGGCGGGCCAGCCCAACAAGCAATGGTTGCAGACCTGCTCCCCAAAGACAAACTTACCGAAGGTTATGGCATGATGAGAGTTGTAGCCAATCTGGCGGTTGCGATTGGTCCGGCCATTGGGGGGTTGTTAGCGGCTAAATCGTATCTTTTGCTTTTCGTGATCGATGCGTTTACCAGTGTTATCGCGGCAATTATAGTTTTCGTCGTCCTCCCTGAGACTAAACCAGAGAAGACAGAGGCAGCAGGTGAACAGACAGTGCTGCAAACCCTTGCTGGTTATAAAGTTATTTTGCGGGATAAATTTTTCATGGCTTTCATATTTATGGGTATTGGCATGGGCATTGTTTATTCCCAAATGTACAGCACTCTATCGGTTTTTCTACGTGACGTGCACGGCTACCCTGCACAGGGGTATGGTTTCATTTTAAGCATGAATGCTGGAATGGTGGTTTTGTTCCAATTCTGGTTCACCCGCCGGATTTCTGGCCGCCCGCCAATATTGGTGATGGCTTTGGGCGCAGTATTTTATCTGGTTGGCTTTAGCATGTACGGGTTTGTATTCACCTATCCATTATTCATGCTCGCAATGGTGATAATCACTATTGGCGAGATGTTGATCTCGCCGGTGGGCCAGTCATTAGTAGCGCGCTTTGCACCGGAAGATATGCGCGGCCGCTATATGGCCTTTTACGGTTTTAGTTTTGCGATTCCATTCGCGATTGGCCCCCTGTTGGCTGGCATAGTAATGGATAACTATAATCCCAATTGGGTATGGTACTGGTCCGGGATAATCGGGGTTTTTGTAGTCGCGGGCTATATTTGGCTGCATAAAAGAGCCGGGGATCGGCTTAACGAACCATCCCTTGCGGAATATGAACAATTCACTGCAGCCAGCGAATCAAGCGCTTAGGCTATTGTAATTTTTATCCATGAGTTGCAGAGATGATCGAGAAATAACGCAATGTTAATCAAGGTAAGAAATGTATATCTAGAATTCCCACGCACATTCTGGGTGTTAATGGCCGGAACATTTATTGATAACCTTGGTGGCGCGCTGCTCTTCCCCTTCTTCTCTCTCTACATCACAGATCATTTCGGTGTGGGTCTTACTGAGGTGGGTTGGTTGTTTGCAATCTTTGCCATCACAAGTGTGTTCGGCAGTATGCTGGGGGGTGCAATGGCGGATAAGTTTGGGCGCAAAGTGATGATCGTTGTGGGGTTGGTGATCAGCGCGTTAAGCAGCTTATCAATGGGTTTGGTGGATGACTTAAATACCTTCTACATCCTGGCAGGGTTTGTCGGCTTATTAGGTAATACCGGCGGTCCTGCACAGCAAGCCATGGTTGCTGACCTGCTGCCAGAAGAAAAACATGCTGAAGGTTATGGCATGCAGCGGGTTGTACTGAACATGGCTTTAACGATTGGCCCGGCGATTGGAGGCTTTTTAGCGGCAACCAATTTCATGATGTTGTTTATCTTTGACGCGCTTTCTAGCATAATCACAGCTGTAATAGTCTTTGGGTATTTACCGGAAACAAAACCGGAAACCACCGAAGACCAAGCTGAACAAAGTCTTGGTCAAACTTTCGCGGGCTACAGCAAAGTTTTACGTGACCGTGTGTATATGGTATTCATATTTGTATCCCTGCTAATGATCATTGTATATGTGCAAATTACCAGCACCCTACCAGTATTTTTACGAAACTTGCATGGGATATCACCAATAAGGTTTGGTTATATCTTGAGCGTTAATGCCGGCATGGTGGTTTTATTCCAATTTTGGATAACTCGCCGTATATCCGCAAGGCCAGCTATGGTGATGATGGCAATTGGCACAGGGTTTTACCTGGTAGGATTTTCAATGTACGGGTTTGTCGCTGGTTTTCCGCTGTTCTTGCTGGCGATGATTATTTTGACGGTTGGGGAGATGATCGTCACTCCGGTTGCTCAGGCAATTGTAGCCCGTCTTGCTCCAGAGGATATGCGCGGCAGATATATGGCCATGTATGGCTTTAGTTGGACGATTCCGTATGCGATTGGCCCCTTGTTAGCGGGATATATCACAGACTACATTGACCCAAATTGGGTGTGGTATGCCTCCGGTATCGTCTCTTTGATGGCTATTTTTGGCTATTTGGGGCTGCACCTAAAAAGCGGAGAGCGCTTCCAGATAGCTGCGGAGATTGGACAGGATGAAAACTCGGCCCCCGCTAATAATTAATTATGGTTAGTTCAGGGTAAATAAGGGGGTGTAACAGAATGCTGGTAGACTAAGCAGCGGCTTGGGTAATCCCTACAAAATCATCAGCTTTAAGACTGGCACCGCCCACAAGGGCGCCATCTATCTCGCTTTGTTGGAAATATTCTGCCGCGTTGCCCGGTTTAACCGACCCGCCGTATAGGACACGGATACCTTGAGCGATTTCTTCCCCGAAAAGACCCGCTAAAGTAGGCCGGATCACATTGCGGATAAGTAGATTCGCACCTTCGGCTGTGGCTGCCCGCCCGGTTCCAATAGCCCACACCGGTTCATATGCCACTACTAAATCGGTGCTCCCTGCCAGATTTATCTCCGTAAGGCCGTCGCGTACCTGCCGTGAAATCACTTCTGCTGCTTGGCCGTCTTCGTTCTCTTTGAGAGTCTCACCAACGCACATCACGGCCCGCAGGTTGTGAGAAAGCGCTGCGCGTACTTTGTGGTTGACGGTTTCGTCGGTTTCTCCAAAATAAGCCCGTCTCTCCGAATGACCAATGATGACATATTGGCAAAATTCGGCTAACATGGCGGCTGAAATTTCGCCAGTTAAAGCGCCGGAAGTTTCCCAATGAAGGTTTTGCGCACCCAGGGCAATTTCTGTACCTTTTAATGATTCTGATACCGCCTGCAAAGCAGTGAATGGGGGGCACAGCAATTTTTCGACCCCGGTCACAGCCTGTAGGCCCGGCAGCATTTCGGAAACCAGTTGATTGGCTTCGACCGCGGTTTTGTGCAGTTTCCAATTACCTGCAATGAGTGGTGTGCGCGAGTTTGTCACCGGCTTAATCAAAAGTTCCTAAGCAATCCTCAGCCCTATTGAAAATCCAATTATCAACCCTATTTGGAGAATTGGGGTCTGCTAATCGCTCCAGCAGTTCGGCAGCTTGAACAATTTGACCTCTATGCCAAAAAATCTCCGCCTGAACTAGTCCCGCAATAGGATTGGGAGGACCATTTTCACGTGTCATCATAGGTTGGATAATGTTTTCTGCTTCTCTAGGTTGGTTATTGTGGAACAGGAAACGGGCGTAAGCAACTCGTAGACCATCAAACAACATGGGAAATTGGGCTTCATTTTCATTTGGGCGATCTAATTGCAGGCCTATTTCTGAAAAAATGGGGCCGGCGCTTGGATCACTAGCAGAATGGTACGCGGCCTGGAGCCATTGATTTATCAAACCAGGCGAATCATTGCCCGCGCCAAATTCAAAAGCCTGTATATAAGCTGCGAATGCAAGTAACCATTCGTTACGAGCGCTCAGCACAGCTCCTGCAGTTGCAAAGAATTCCCAGTCTTCTCCAGCGATTTCGCCTGCGGTTTCGAAAGCGGCTCTCGCTTCAGGATCCTGGCCAGCATCGAGTAATGCTACCGCCAGATCTAAGTAGGCGAAAGCGCTTGGATCTTCATCGACTAAAACCTGGGCTTCTTCAATCGATAATCCTTCTGGAGAGTCTCCTGCGGGTATATCACAGAACAAGGCATTTGAACGTGGTTCTGGGGGAGGGGGTTCGGAGGCAACCTCTTCAGGTGGAGAATCTGGAGGTGGTTGGTCGAGAACCGGCTCAGTAACCTCCGGCTGGTCTGTAGCCGCGCCGCCTGGCAGTTCCTTATCTTTGTCTGCTTGGCTGAGTATGATCAGGCAAAAACAAATTGTGAGCACTATGGGTATCGCATACCACCAGCGCAGCCTGCGGCGCGGTTTGTCTTCCGATAAATCTTCCAGGCCAACCTCTGGGGCGATGGTTGGAGCGTCAGCAGCGGCAGCAATATCGAGCGCATCTGCGGCCGGAGCGCTGGCGTCAGCGACTGCGGTGGGAGCCGAAGTTGCCGGGTCGGACCAAACCTCAGGTAGTTGACCACCAACGGCGGTGGTCTTGAAGGCCTCTATCATTTCGTTCACATCCGCGAAACGGTCTTCGCGCTCTTTTGATAAAGCTTTTAATAAGAATCGTTCTACACCCTCCGGAACCATTGGGTTTATCGAACGCGGCATGGGTAATGGTGAGTAAATGTGGTCGTGAATTACTGAAAACGGCGTATCTGCGCTGAAAGGAACTTGCCCGACAACCAATTCATAGACCAGCACTCCAAAAGAGTAGATATCGGTACCCTCGTCTAAATCTCGTTTCCCCATTGCTTGCTCAGGAGAAATGTATTGGGGTGTTCCCAACATCATGTCAGAAGAAAGGGTTGATTCTCCTGCCGCGGCGATGCGCGCCAGACCAAAATCAGTCAGGTAGATCTGGTTTTCATCGGACAGCATCACGTTAGAGGGTTTGATGTCGCGGTGTAATATTCCCTGTTTATGTGCATAAGCTAAAGCAGCCCCCACCGCCTCAATAATTGGCAGGCCATCTTCTTGGGTTAATGGGCTGGCTGTTAGGCGAGCTTTCAAGGTTTCGCCCTTAACGTACTTCATAACCAGATAAGGGTGGCCTTCGTGTTCTGAAAAATCATAAATGGGGATAATATTGGGGTGGTCCAGCTTGGCGACAACCTTGGCTTCTCGCTCAAAGCGCGCTAAGAAGTTGGGATCAACTAAAAATGCGGGGTGCAGGACTTTTAATGCTACATAGCGGTCTAAGGCAGCGTGATAGGCTTTAAATACGGTTGCCATACCCCCCTGGCCGAGCTGCCCGATCACACGATATGGGCCAACGTTTTCGCCATCCTTGAATAGCATTGCTTCTCCTTCACGAGCGGATAAATGGATTATAGTAGCTGGCTGTGATTTTCACAATGCAGGGGCGTTACAGAATCGTAAAGAATTCGTGGGGATGGGGAGTGCTGAATCCTATGGTTTTCAATGGGCTAAAGCCCGTTGTCCAAGTGTGAAAACCCCACTTAAATCACCACTCCAGTTCCTATTCGCCCACACTTTTCTAATATTTAAACGCGCCGTTATACGTGACTTCACGGTCAGGGACGTGCAGCTAAGCTCACTTATCCAGCAGCGCGGCCAGCCCTGGCAGGGTCTTGCCCTCCAGCATCTCAAGCGCGGCACCCCCGCCGGTAGAGATGTGCGTGATTTTCTCAGCCAGGCCAGCCTGGCGGATGGTGGGTGGCATTTTCCCCAGCGAAGCTCCTTGTTTGAGATTGGTGAGAGCCCTGCTGGTGGAGATCAGCGAAACCAGGGAGACCGGCAGGATTTATTTGCCTTCCTCTTCACTCATAGTATTTCTTCCTCTCTCATCCAGAGACTTTTTCACAATTTTCTTTATCTCTTCTTTTGCCCTTTCTGGGAGAAGATGCCAGCTGGCTTGCACATATCTCAGTAAAAAATCTGGCGGTTCCATATCCAATATTTCGTATACTTCTTCCCCATATTTTAAGTAAAACAAATAAGCATTATCCTCCCCTGGTTCCCCCTTTCCATTTAAGTATTTGCTAACTACCGGTTGTGATGCCCCTAACCAGGCCGCGAAATCGGTAACGCTCTTTCGTTTACCAAGTTCATTTTGCCATTCTAGATAGCGTTTAAGAAGCCAAGACGAAAATTTCATGTTCCTCCTCACACCCATATATATATTTCCATCAATAATAGTTAGTAATAATAAATTATAGACCTATTATCATACATATTTATATAGTATATGAAAGCATAGTGAGAATTACCTAACAAAATTGTAACGAAAAACAATAGCTAACCGAATATATTCTATGCTATAGTATATCTGATGCCCCAGTATAGAATAATTGGAGACATAACGTATCAATTTACACGTAAATATTACCATCTTCGGTAAGAGTGAAATTTGAACCTAGCTTGGGATTCCTGAAATACTCAAGCAACAACACAGATCCAGGACACCCAGAATCACTTTGATTAATAATGAGGTATAGATATTTGTCCATAACTTTTATCCTTTGTCTATTTTGGAAGGAATTGTCTAGCGCATAATAAGGAATCAATCAATGAGAAACTAAATAACAAAGACTTTAAGCTATCCACTAACGATTAAAGATAAGCAATGTACTGAGAAAAAGACTCAATAAGCAATGGAGGGTTGATATGACTCACATCCTTTATATAGAAGACGACCCGGATAGTGTTATACTCGTTAAGAAAGTCCTCGAATCTCGAGGATACTCTTTTATGTGGGCATTCAATGGTCAGGAAGGACTTAATCTATGCAGGGCTGGCCCTGGGCTCATTTTACTAGATATCAGATTGCCGGATATGTCCGGTTACGAAGTAGCTAGATCAATACGCTCATGCGGCAAAAGCTACTTAATGTACGTGCCAATCATTGCAATCACTGCTCATGACGGTCGAATGGAGACCAAAAGAGCGCTGGAGGCAGGGTGTGATGTCTTCATGACGAAACCGCTTAATCTTCGTGAATTATTAGCCCGAGTAGAGGCTTTCCTCCCCTCGCATACTTACCCACTCAACGAAGCTTGATGAAAACACTTGGTGGAGAGTGGCTGACTTTTCGTGAGACAGCAATGAGATTTGAACCTGGAAATCTGTGAATTACTCCGTACATTCCAACAGCTATTTGCTAACGCATTAATTTTTCTTCCGGTCTGTGGCACTCCAAAAAACCGGTTCTCAAAAAATCGGAGATAATACTCATTGTAGTTCATTAATGAATTTAGCTAGAGAAATGAGGATGAAATCAGTTCAATATTTTTGGTTAATAATTCATCCATAATACTTTTCAAAATTCAAACGCGCGGTAGAACGTGACTAAATGCCCATGGGTACAGCGCCCCTCACTTATCCAGCAGGGCAGCAAGCCCTGGCAGAGTTTTACCCTCCAGCATCTCAAGCGCAGCGCCCCCGCCTGTAGAAATGTGTGTGATTTGCTCAGCAAGGCCAGCTTGCCGGATGGCGGCAACGGATTCCCCGCCGCCCACGATTGTGATCGCCCCGCTCTCCGCGATGGCCTGGGCGAGTTGATTAGTGCCCTCGGCAAAAGCCGGGAACTCAAACACACCCATAGGCCCATTCCAAACCACTGTTCCCGCACCTTGCAGCTCTTCCGTGTAAGCTGCCACAGTCTGGGGACCAATATCCATGATGCGCCAGCCTTCAGGTACGTCGCCAACGGGGATGATCTGGCTTTTGGCTTCTGCTGTGAAGTCATCGGCGATGACAATATCAGTGGGCAGGCTTAATCGGGCAGCGTCCTTTTCGAGCAGTTGGCGGGCAGTTTCCAGTGAATTATCTTCGACGAGTGATTCTCCCACGTAATGTCCCTGAGCTTTAATGAAGGTATTCGCCATCCCGCCGCCGACCAATACTTTATCGGCTTTATCCAACAGGTTGTGGATCACATTAATCTTGCCGCTGATCTTTGCACCCCCCAGGATGGCGATAAAGGGATGCTCTGGGGCAGCTACTGCCTCGCCTAGATAGCGGATTTCCTTCTCCATGAGCAGGCCGGCCACGGCGGGTAAAAGATGCGCTACTCCTTCGGTGGAAGCATGCGCGCGGTGGGCTGTACCGAAAGCATCATTAACGAATATATCTGCTAAAGTAGCCAGTTGACGGGCCATCTCTGGATCGTTATCCTGCTCACCTGGGTGAAAACGCGTGTTTTCGAGTAGGAGTATTTCTCCAGGCTGGGCAGCAGAGGAAGCAGCCTCCGCGATTGGACCGATACAATCTTCTGCAAAACCAATACTTGTATTTAGTAGGGCAGCTAAACTTTGGGATACCGGGTGTAGAGAAAATTCTGGGCGCACTTCCCCCTTTGGTCGCCCCAGATGAGAACATAGGATCACGGTTGCTCTTTGTGCGCGGAGGTGCTCAATGGTAGGAATAGCAGCCCGGATGCGCGTATCGTCGCTAACCTGCCCCTCGGCCAAGGGGACGTTGAAATCTACGCGCACTAGAACGCGTTTGCCTTGGGCGTCAATATCCCTGACCGTTTTTTTGTTGAACATATAAACTGGGTGGGCATGAAACCCACCCATACCATCCAATTCCCTATAAAGATTTTGCTAATTTGGCAGCCAGGTCTGCTGTGCGGCTTGAGTAGCCCCACTCGTTGTCATACCACGATACCACTTTTACCATGTTGCCTCCCATCACATTAGTGAGGTCGGCATCTATAATTGAAGAGCGTGGGTCGCCTTTGTAATCTGTTGAAACCAGAGGTTCCTCGCTATAACCCAGAATACCTTGCATTTGGTTTTCAGAGGCTGCTTGCAATGCGGCGTTCACTTCTTCAATGCTGGTAGATTTTTCAACTTCGACGACCAGGTCGATTATGGATACGGTTGGGGTCGGCACGCGCATGGCGAAGCCATCCAGTTTACCTTTGAGCTCTGGCAGCACTTTGCCGACTGCTTTAGCAGCTCCTGTGGTCGTAGGAATAATATTCAGGCCGGCGGCTCGGGCTCGCCGTAGGTCTTTGTGGGCTAGATCTAGGATGCTTTGGCCGTTTGTATAGGCGTGAATCGTGGTCATCAAGCCTTTGACCACGGTAAAGTCATCGTTGAGCACCTTGGCAGGGGGAGCAACACAATTTGTGGTGCAGGAAGCATTTGAAATGATGTGGTGCTTGTCAGGGTCGTAGAGTTGATCATTTACGCCCAGCACGACGGTCAGGTCTTCATTCTTGGCGGGAGCAGAAATGATCACTTTCCTAGCGCCTCCTTTATCTATGTGTGTATTAGCGCCGGGTTTCCCTTCGGGTGGTTTCGCGTCTTTGAACACGCCGGTCGATTCAACCACGATCTCCACTCCCAAATCTCCCCAGGGTAGATTGCCAGGGTCACGTTCCGAAAACACTATGATGGTCTTGCCATCAACCAAAAGGTTCCCGTCAGCCACCTCGACTGTACCTGGGAAAATACCATAGTTCGAGTCATATTTAAACAAGTGCGCATTAGTCTCTGGTGGGAAGAGATCATTTATGGCAACAACTTCTATTTCAGCATCATGATAATCCTTGATGGCTTTCAAAACTTGCCTACCAATGCGGCCAAAACCGTTTATGCCTATTTTTATACTCATAAGATTTCTCCTCTGTGTTCTGTGTAATAATTTTTTTATATATTATGGATGGGTTTATAGTGCTAAGGGCCCGGTGCGTTCTTGCAAGATATCAATTAAAACCCGAGATAATTTGCCAGCGTCATGCCTGCCTGGGGCATCATCATCTCCCAAGTCTGATTGGTATATAGCGTATTGGTCATCCAGACCCTCTTCAATTTCCACCCAAGCGGCTCCATCAGGTAAATCGCCGATAAAATGTTTGTTGCAGACCACCAGATCGAAAATACCTGTGCCTACATGTGAATCTAAAGCTTTGATATGGTCGTTGCATGTATATGCATCTGTTTCACCGAGTTGGGTGGCTACATTGCAAACGTAAATTTTTAACGCTTGGCTTGAGCGCACGGCCGCCCGGAAATCTGGTACCAGCAGGTTAGGCAAAATGCTGGTGTACAAACTACCAGGACCTAGAATGATCAAGTCGGCTCCCAGTAGTGCTTTAATAGCTTCTGGAAATGCAGGCGGGTTGTTCGGTTCCAACCAAATGCGCCGCACTTCTCCACTAACACTTGGAATACGGCTTTCCCCTCGAATTCTAACCTCCTCCTTCAAATGAGGCAGACTCATATCCGCAACCAGGCGTACATCGTGGAGCGTAGACGGCAAGACACGGCCGTGTACTGATAACACCCGACCAGATTCTGCAACCGCATCTTCAAAGCTACCAGTAATTTCGCTTAGGGCGCTGATGAACAGATTCCCGAACGAATGCCCATCCAAACCACCTCCGCCATTTGCAAAGCGGTACTGGAAGAGTTGGGTGATTAGAGCCTCATCATTGGAGAGGGCAGCCAAGCAATTGCGAATATCTCCTGGCGGCAAGATCCCCAAACTATCGCGTAAGCGTCCAGAGGATCCGCCGTCATCTGCTACGGTGACCACGGCGGTCAGGTTATGGGTGAATTCCTTCAGACCTCGCAATAATATTGAAAGGCCATGCCCTCCTCCAATTGCTACAATGCGCGGCCCCCGCCCTCTGCGGCGGTAGCCAGCTAAAGTTTCCACAAAAGGTCGTCCAGGTTGGAGGAATGGCGCTAAAAGGGACCGGTTTAACCCCCAGATCCCTGAGACGATCAACCCAATTCCCAAACCGCCGAAAATCAAGGCCCGTAAAGGGCGCGCCAATGAACGCAATGATATTGTTGAGAGAGCAGGCAGCCACCAGGTATCTGGCGAGGTACGATAAACGTCCAATACCAAAATTGCCAATCCTGTCCCTATTAAAGAGGTACCTAAAAGAACAAGCAAGAGCCAGCGTTTAACCCCTAGTCCAGGCGTAAACCATCGTAAAAACTGAATTATCCCGTCCCGCAAGCGTTGCGACCAGGGAGCGACCGTAGGTTTCATAACTAGGGCGCATGATAGCAGTCTTTATGTTTGACGTCAACGTTACTTTTTTGGGTTTTAGGCAGAAGAAAAAAACCCTCAGTTCAATATGTTGTCAACAAGCTAAAGCAAGCGTATACTTTAGCGGTTAAGACTAATCACATTGAGGAAATGGAATCATATGATTTCTCCTGAGAAACGTTGGCAAATCGCAGCCCGGATATCCCCGGAGGCAGAAAAAAATTTAAAAAGATATCCGACCATCCTCCAACAAATCCTCTATAATCGCGGTTATCCTACTCAGGAAGCTGCTACAAATTTCCTGGCTGGGGCTGAACTTGCAAATACCGATCCATTTGAATTGTTGGGCATGGCTGCAGCAGTCGAGCGAATCCTCCACGCCATGCAAGCCCAGAAGAGAATGGTGGTGTATGGCGATTATGATACGGATGGAGTTTCCGCGACAGCTTTACTGGTACAGGCGCTTTCAAAAATGGGCGCTGTAGTAGACGCGTATATTCCTGATCGTTTTACTGAGGGATATGGATTAAAACCCCAAGCACTAGAAAATTTAAAATCCGATGGCGCTGAATTAGTCATTACCGTGGATTGCGGCATCCGCGCTGTGGAAGAGGCTGACTTTGCTCGCTCCCTGGGTTTGGATTTGATCATTACCGATCACCATACTCCCGGGGCGGAAATCCCCCAGGCTACTGCTTTGATAAACCCCAAACAACCGGGCGATTCTTATCCAAACAAAAATCTTGCGGGGGTTGGTGTAGCATATAAACTCGCTTGTGCATTAATTGACCGTTTGCAGCCTAAAAACATAAATAGTACTCACTTACTTGATCTGGTTGCTTTGGGAACTGTGGCCGATCTTGTGCCCCTGGTAGGTGAGAACCGCTCGTTGGTGCGCGAGGGTGTTTTACAAATAAGTAAGACCCAAAGGCAAGGATTAATGGCTTTAATTGGCGTAAGCGATTTAAAGCCAGAGCAGATAAATGCAAGCGCCATCGGTTTTGTACTGGGGCCGCGCTTAAACGCCGCTGGACGTGTAGCCTCGGCGCGAACAGCATATGAACTTTTACTGGCTGAAGATGTATTTGAAGCCGCCCAATTGGCCCAAGAATTAGATAACTATAATCGAGAAAGGCAGAAAATCACCCAAGCTGTAATGGAACAATCTGAGTTACAGGTGTTTTCTGAAGAAAGCGAGCCTCTGTTATTGTTTGCGTCAGATGAGGATTTTAACCCAGGAGTTGTTGGCCTGGCTGCCTCTCGTTTGGTCGACGGTTATTATCGCCCAGCGATCGTCGCTAATAGAGGCAAAGACTTCACGAGGGCATCTTGCCGCAGCATAGCAGAATTCCATATTACTGAAGCTCTGGACCAGTGCGCTGATTTACTAGACCATTTTGGCGGCCATGCGGCTGCGGCAGGATTTACCGTGCAGAATTCTAATTTGCCGGAACTTATTGAGCGTTTAGGAGCGTTGGCCGAAGAAAAATTACGCGGTTTGGATCTGCGACCGGTTTTGAATGCTGAAGTGGAAGTCGCCCTCTTAGATTTAAAACCAGATTTGCTAGACCAGTTATCCTGGCTGCAGCCGACTGGTTATGGAAACCCTGAGCCATTATTCGTAACCCGGGATCTAAAAGTTACTTCCAGTAGAGCAGTCGGCCGGGATAAAGCTCATCTGAAGCTTGCGGTGACAGATGGGTGGGTTACATTCGATGCTATTGCTTTTCGCTTAGGCTACTTGCTGGATAACTTGTCTTCACAAGTTGATTTGATATATGCGTTTGAGCTAAATGAATTTAGGGGAGCGAAAAAGTTGCAATTGAACGTACGTGACATAAAGCCTAGTGAATGAAAGTATTTGAGGCTTTTGGATGGCATGGGTAGGGTTATTAATTAGCCGGCTGGTAATCTTCGCCTGGGTGATGAAGTGTACAAAGTCCTAATCCACAAAGCGATATTTTATGAGGGTCCAAACAGCCTCAAATGCGTCTTTTATTTTGATCTTCTTGCCCTCGTCATAATCACGCGGATTGAACGAAATCGGAACTTCGTAAATACGCACCTTGCGCTTTAATAATTTCGCCGTAAATTCCGGCTCAAAATTAAACCTTTTGGCATGCAGCGGCATATTCTCAACAACTTCTCGGCGGAATACTTTGTAACCAGTTTCCATATCTGTCAGGATATTGTTATACAATATGTTGGTCATCAAGGTTAAGATTTTGTTAGCGATCATATTCCAGAATAAAATTGGTCGTCTTGGACCTCCCAAAAAGCGTGAGCCAAAGACCACATCGGCGATGTCTTCCTCAATTGGTTTCAACAAACTAGGGTAATCGCGTGGATCGTACTCCAGGTCGGCATCTTGGATAAGCATAACATCTCCAACTGCCTCATTGATTCCGGTGCGGACAGCAGAGCCTTTTCCTTGGTTTTTCTCGTGATAAATTACCCTCACAGTGGGCGGGTCCTCAATTTCAGCCAGGATGTCTCGGGTACCGTCTGTAGAGCCATCATCTACAATCAGAATCTCACTGACTAGCCCTACATCTTTTACCCGCCGGACAATTTCCCGGATTGTGGGTTTCTCGTTATATACAGGTATGATTGCTGTAATGTTTAGCATAAATGGATTATAGAGAAAAAGAACCATTTCGGCAACTATTTCAAGTAAGATTACTGCATGCTATAATTTAAAATAGACGAAATGGCAAAACCTTACAAAAATGTAATGCCAATGCATAAATCATTTGCCAATTCAGCAAGTATTGTTTAAGATTAGAAAGAATTTAAGAAATATCTGGTCTGTGTTTGACCAGGAGGTGGCTGATGACAGCAACAGGAACTAAATCTGCTCAAGAATTTCAGAGCCAGGCACGGGGTTTTGTGCCGCCTCCAATTACACGTTTGGAGGATACCGGCCTATCTCAACTATGGCTGCAAGACTTAGCGCTGAAAGTCCTGTATTTTCAAGGGTATTTAAACGGGTTCCAGCTTGCAGAGGCTATCGCATTGCCTTTCGCTGGACTGGTTGAACACATCATGGAGAACCTGAAACGCGAAAAATTTGTGGAAGTCAAGTCTTCTCAAATGGGATTGGGGGAAGGTGCGTATCTGTATGCGATTACAAGCGCAGGGATTGCCCGAGCTCGTGAGGCGATTGACCGCAGCCAATATGCTGGCCCAGCTCCTGTACCAATAGCTGTTTACAACGATTCGATTAATAAGCAGGCGCGGAGTCGTACAAATGTTACTAACCGTGTGATGCGCCAGGCACTTTCAGAATTAATTCTTTCTGAAAAGACCTTTCACCAAATCGGCCCAGCCGTAAATTCTGGCGCCTCAATTTTTATGTATGGGCCTCCTGGCAATGGAAAAACATCCATAGCTAGCTCTATTGGCAATATGACTGCGGCAGATTCCATGTTCATTCCCTATGCGATTGATATTGATGGACAAGTCGTAACATTATATGACTCTGTAAATCACAAACTTGTTCATGAGGATGATACGACTGAATCCGGCACCGGCTCCTTACGTGCCGGCAGCCGGAGAGACCCGCGCTGGGTGCGTATCAACCGGCCTTTTATTGTCGTTGGTGGTGAATTAACCATGGCTGGATTGGATCTTGTTTTTGATGACACCAACAAGTTCTATGAAGCACCCTTCCAAGTTAAAGCTAATGGTGGAATCCTGCTCATCGATGACTTTGGTCGCCAACAAGTACGCCCTCGCGACTTGCTCAACCGTTGGATCGTGCCCCTCGAAAACCGTATTGATTATCTAACTCTCCATACTGGGCGTAAAGTTGAAGTTCCCTTTGACGTTTTGGTTATCTTCTCAACAAACTTACCTCCAAAAGATCTGGTCGATGAAGCTTTCCTTCGACGTTTGCGCCATAAAATTGAGATTGGTGATCCAACATTTGAAGATTTTAGGGAAATATTTAAACGTGTTTCCAAACAGAAAGGCGTACCATACGACGACCAAGGTTTGGCTTATCTCCTGCAGGAATGGTATATCAAGCGGAATCGCAAGCTGCGCGCCTCACACCCTCGTGACATCTGTGATCAGATATTAGACATTTCCGGGTATTTATCTGTACAGCCATCTATGGACCGTGAAATGTTGGACCGGGCTGCTGAGGCTTACTTTGTTGATCTCTGAGTAACACTTCCTCGTAATCCACCAGATCACCTCGGCGCATTTGGTCAGGGGTACTTTATCTTAATAGGCAACTTACTGATTTCATCTTTCTGATTGGCTGTGGTTTAGTAGATGTGTTGTGAAAGTGCCTGAAAAAAATTTGGAGTAGACAGGTTGAAAGTCCGACTTAATTTTCTTTTTACACTGGTGCTAGGGTTACTTTTCCTGATGGTCACTGCTCCAATCAATACTGGCAATGCAGCCCATTTATTACAAACCCCGACACCAAACCCGCAAATCCAGACATTTATAGAGCAACTTACGCCTGAGGAAAGAATTGGCCAACTCTTTCTGGTCACTTTTGATGGAACTGATATCTCAGAAGAGAGCCAGATATATGATTTGATTGTCAACCACCATATTGGGGGCATCGTTTTACAAGCTGATAGCGATAATTTTAGCGCAGCGCCAGATACTCTTCAAACCACATGGGAAATGAATCGTGCTTTGCAAAATGCTGAGTTTTATGGTTCCTTACGGAATACCATTGACCCTGAAAGCGGTGTTGAGTTTGAACCAGCCTTTATTCCCCTTTTTATCGGTATTTCTCAGGAGGGGGGTGGATACCCATATGATCAAATCCTTAATGAGTTGACCAAACTTCCTAACCCCATGGCGATCGGCGCAACCTGGCAACCGGATTTGGCCTTTCGGGTTGGAGAGGTTTTAGGCCGCGAGTTATCTTCTTTGGGTTTTAATTTATTATTTGGCCCAAACTTGGATGTTTTAGCTACACCCAACCCACAAAGCCTTGGAGATGTGGGCACACGTAGTTTTGGTGGTGATCCTTTTTGGGTGGGGGAAATGGGATCTGCCTACATAGATGGTGTACATACAGGCAGTGAAAATAAAATCGCGACTGTCGGAACGCGCTTCCCTGGACATGGAGGTTCCGACCGCCCGCCAGAAGAAGAGATTCCCACAGTCATAAAATCTCTTGAGCAGCTCACCCAAATTGAGTTGGCCCCATTTTTTGCAGTTACAGGGGATGCAAATTCTCCAGGTGAAACCACCGATGCCTTGCTGCTTTCACCCATCCGGTATAAAGGTTTTCAAGGCAATATCCGCGCCACAACCCGCCCGGTGAATTTTGACCCAGAAGCTTTCGCTGCCCTCATGAGCATTGAGCAGTTTGATATTTGGCGCCAGGGTGGTGGTCTGATTGTAAGTGATGAACTGGGTAGCAGGGCGGTAAGGCGCTATTATGACCCCGTGGAGCTAAGCTTTCGGGCTCACGCCGTTGCCCTGGATGCCTTCCTGGCCGGAAATGATGTTCTTTTTCTGGAAAATTTTGTGGGCAGCGGTGAAACAGATAATTATTCAACTATAATCAGAACGCTGGATTTCTTTGCTCAAAAGTATCGGGATGATGTGGCTTTTGCCTTACGCGTAGATGAATCTGTTGCACGCATCCTTTCCTTGAAATTCCAGATGTATGAGCGCTTCTTACAAGCTACGGTCATCCCTTCTGCGCTTGAACTTGAAAATATAGGGCAAGATGAACAAACCACATTTGAAGTTAGCAGCCAGGCAGCCACATTACTAAGCCCATCTCCTGCTGATTTGGATATTGATCTCCCCCAGCCACCTGGCCGGCTTGACCAAATCGTTTTTATCACTGACAGCTTCGCTTTTTCTCAATGCTCCACATGTGCTGAAGATGAAGCCTTGCCAGTTGATGCCCTGGAGGAGGCTGTCGTTCGTCTGTATGGACCGCAAGCCAGTGAACAAATTTTGCAAGGGAATTTGTCGTCCTATTCTTTTGTTGACCTGGAAGAACTTCTTGATAACACCGCGCTCTCTAGATCTTTGTTTAACCGCATGGCTTTTGCTAGTTGGATCGTGGTTTCAACTTTAGACGTGGATGATAATCGCCCGTCTTCTTTGGCTTTTCGACGTCTATTGGCTGAGCGGCCTGATTTGTTTCAAGATAAACGGTTGATAGTCTTTTCCTTTGATGCCCCTTATTACCTGGATGCCACCGAGGTTTCCAAGATTACTGCTTACTATGGGTTGTATAGCCGAGAATCACAATTTATTGATGATGCCGCTCGTTTGCTTTTTGGAGAATTAACACCTTCCGGCGCTTCACCAGTTTCCATTGCTGGAATAGGGTATGATCTGACCACTGCTACTTCCCCAGACCAGAATCAGGTTATTCCCCTGTTTGTGGATCTGGCAGGTGTTGAGCTGTCTATGGCATCTGGCGCCATCGAAGGAGAAGATCCTCCAGAGCTGCAATTTGGGGATTTGATCACGCTGCGCACTGGTGATATTCTTGACAATAATGGTCAACTGATCCCGGATAACACTCCAATAAGTTTTGTGATTACCTCGAACATAGAAGGTACACCTACGCAGAGAGAAATCAACGTGAACTCTGAAAATGGGATTGCCCAATATCAATTCGTGATCGAGAGCTCTGGAACTATTGAGATTCAAGTGAATAGCGGTGAACCACAGGCGCTGTCAGAAATATTGCCGTTGGAGATTGCTCCTTTGGTGGAAGAGATTGTTGAAACAGAACCTCCTCCACTGCCGACTCCAACAGGTACTTCAACTTCAATTCCGCAATCAACCCAGGAAGTTTCTACAGACCAAGAAACCCAACCACGCGATAAAACCAATTTGGGTGACTGGTCCTTAGCAATTCTGGTGAGTGTTTTCGTGGGTTCATTTGCTTATCAAGCTGGCGCTGCTTCCGGCCATGTGCGCTGGGGTATACGCTGGGGATTGACAACTTTTATTGGTGGGCTGCTAATTAACTTGTATTTGGCTTTTGGATTACCTGGCAGCGTCTGGCTCTTACAGGCCGCGGGGGTTTGGGGGGTGGTTATAAGCACCTTGTTGGGTGCTGGAATCGGCTGGGTAACTGGCTGGGGATGGCAGCTAAGTATAAGTAGTAAGCAAGTCTAGTGGGTTAATGTGGCAATAAAACTCAATAATACCAATACAGCTGAAATCCATACCAGGGTGCGTTCCATCGGCATGGATACAATATCTGATAGGCTGGGGGCTGGTAACGGCCTCCGGGGACCGATGGTTGGTTCCCAAGTTCCCAATAAGGCATCGTGGAACGCGCCCACATTTTGAGGTCTGATTTCGGGATGAAGGCTCATTCCCCATAATACAGCGCGCTCCGTGCGTGGACTGATTTCGGGATTTAACTGACGCAAAGTGGGCATGCTCTCTGGATGCAAAAAACGCTCACGGGCTTCAAAGGGGGCTTGGTTAGTCAGCAAGTGATAAAGCGTAGCGCTGAATGCATATATATCGCTGCGCACATCAGTATGTCCGGCATCACCGCCATATTGCTCAAGAGGAGTGTATAGCGCTGTTCCGCGCCCTTGGACAACTGTTATCGTAGCATCGTCAGTTGCCAGGATCTTGACCAAGCCAAAGTCCACCAGTTTCACCGTATTATTAGGCGTGAGTTTGAGGTTGCTCGGTTTGACATCCCGGTGCAAGATTGGCGGATCCTGACTGTGTAAATATTCAAGGGCTTTTGATAATTGACCTGCCCAAGAAAGCACTTCCCGTTCATCAAGATGTTTTTTTTGCTGCCTTGCTTCAACCATAAGCGCGAGCAGATCCTTGCCCGGGATGAAGTCCATCACCAGGAAATCACTCGCGCCTTTGGAGAAAATATCAGAAACTTTGGGTAAATTAGGGTGATCGAGCCTCGCCAAGACATTTGCTTCGCGTTGGAATTGCTCACGTGTTTGCCGCAGTGTCTGAGTTGGGAGGGAAGGGTCTAAGCGGATTTCTTTAATTGCGCACAAGCGACCTTCTAAGCGTTTGTCGTCAGCTAAGTATATACTGCCCATCCCCCCTTGGCTAATAAAGCGCTTAATTATATAGCGATTCCTTAAAATGTCGCCAGACTTCAGTTGCATGATGAAATTTCAACTCCTTAGAATATTGCTCGTCTCTAGATCGTATGCAGACATAAACAACTGCCATTGGCGAAATATTTGACAGTTTGCAGCGCATGAATCTTCTGGTATTATACCTCGGAGAGAGATAACTATGAAAAACAGCATGGAGGAATTGCCGGTTATCATCGGGCAGGCTGGGCCGCATGATGGGCAGCGATGGACGATTAAAGAAGGCATCGTAATTGGGCGCGATGCTGATTCCGACATTATGGTAGCAGATAGGAAAGTTTCTCGTAAGCACGCGCGTTTTTATTCTACACCGGATGGAGTCTTCATCGAAGACTTAGGTAGTAAAAATGGAACCCATCTAAACAGCAAGCGTATTGATGAACCTGTACTTCTCCAAGACGGGGATATCGTTCAAGTCGCATTGGCACAGCAATTTGTATATCTAAGCTCTGATGCAACTCTGCCGTTGGAATTTGATCACCCAGAAGAGATCGCATCTCGGAAAGAACGCCTGCGTTTAGACAAACGCACAAGGCAAGTGTGGATTGGCGGAACAGAAGTCAATCCTCCGCTTTCGGTGGCTCAATTTATAATGTTAGAAATCTTGTATCAACGCGGCGGACGAGTGGTCTCGCGTGAGGAATTGGTTGATGGTATTTGGGGGGAGGAGGAAGCTTACGAAGTTTCCCACCAAGCTTTAGATGCTCTGGTTCGACGGCTGCGCGATAGGTTGAAAGCAGTTGATGCAGAAAGCCACTTTATCGTCACAGTCCGCGGACACGGTTTACGTCTAGAAAATCCCCCGGAATAAAAACTAATAAAAAAGTAGGATACCGTACATCTTGTTACAGGGTATCCTACTAGTAACCTAATTTAAGTCCAACCCGACACGATAGATTCCGTTTAGGATTCGGTGTGTCGGTTTATTTTCCCAATGGAGTTTCACGACAAGAAAGCGAACATTTTATCTTGCTGCCGGATCTTTTTAAAGTATGACAAGTAGAAATCAAAAAACATTAGGCATGTCAGGATTTCATGCCAGATTGCATCGAGAATCGTACGGCAGCGCGATAGATCTTACGAACTTTATCTGTCGATTCTTTATCCTCACCGGCCTCCAGTTGAACCAATAACTGGGTTAGAGAATCGATGAACGCGGGAGAGATCTCTTGTTTATTAGCCTCCAGGATTTTGTTAATGGTGGGTTCGTCCGGTGCTTCCATTAATTCTTTCAACAGAGCGCTTCCAGGGGAAGCGGCTTGCTGGGCTTTCTGGATGACCTCGATCACCTCAAGAAGTTTATTTTGCTTTTCTTTATCTTCAGCTTTTAAAGCTGTCTCATATTGGTTGTTGACTGCTTGTATGAAGTAATCATCAATTGCTTGCAAATTTTGTATGAGCGCTGTTTCAATATTTTCTGATGCGAGCACAGATTCCAAATTCTGGTTCGCCTGGGCGAGGCGTGCTGCGACTTGTTCATCTAATGCGCGTGTCATATCCAGAAGTTTTTCACGCAGGTCGGTTAGTCTTTGCTTTTCATCCCCTTCCGCAGCTTCGATCCGATTGGTTAGCATTTGGAAAAATTCGTAATCCATGCCACCCCGAGCCATCCCCACTAGGGCGTTCAAGCGAATTTCATTGGGAGCGTCAAGAATGATCTCCAACAGTTTTTCTCTGGTTAGTTTCTCACCGGCATCTTGCAGAGATTTTACCGCTGCTTCGATCTCTTTGGTTTGTGCCTGCAGTTCTCCTCCAAATGTGGTAATGGGAAGTAGTTTTTGCTGCAACTCACTGAGCTTTTTGGCGGAATCCTGGTCGCCGGATTGCAGACTGGACTCTCCCAGATGGCCGAGAAGCCTGAAAAAGTCCTCATCTATAAGTTCGTCTTCTTTTTTAGCCACTTTTGTTAATTCTTCTTCAGATAAACTCAACATACGCTGCATTAGGTCCACGCGTTTTTGTTGGCCTTCAATTACATCCTTTGTGATGCCATCTTCTTGCAGGATTCGTTCAATTAAACCCTGCAGTGTTAAGACTGACTGGGGATTGAATAGATAACCTTTACGTTGTTCTTGGGGTAGGTTATCAACCACTTTGTTTAGCAAGGGCCCGATGGCGCGTTCCTGATCATCGCGTGATAAATTTAACTCGGGAGGAAAAAATGAGAGCAGCAATTCCTTTACAGGATCGTGATATAGAATTGGCGATGAAAGTGTGCCATTGAATCCGCAATGAGGGCAACCAGCAAGGTTAAATTGGCCTGATAACAAACGCTGCTTGGCTTGGGGGTCCACCCCCACATCAAATAGTTGTTCAATATCCGCTACAATGGGTTGGCGGCAGTTTGGACAGTTAACTTGGGTTTTTATACTTGGCATTAAATTTCTCTCGTTTTATTAGGATTTGGCCAATCAGAATTAGGCCATTGTTTGCCGTGGCAGGGAAAAACAAATTTGGGTACCCTCTCTTGGTTCGGGGTTTACCCAGATCGCTCCTTTGTGGGTTTCTACCAAAGCCCGAGCTAGGTAAAGCCCCAGACCGGCACCTTTTGTCTTGCGTACGGCATCTTCGGCGCGGTAAAAGCGGTCAAATATCTGGGGCATATCTCCAGGAGCAATACCAGTGCCTTGATCGCTGACGCAAACGATTATCTGTTCAGCTGCTACTTTTCCACTTATGCGGATCTCGCCTCCATTTGGAGAATATTTGATAGCATTTGAGAGCAGATTTGAAAGCACTTGAGCAATGCGATCTTCGTCAGCAAGAATAATTGGGTAGCTGTCTGGAAAATCAACCTTGAAAGTGTGTTGATCTGTTTGGGTGCGGAAACGCACTGCCAGCCGTTCTGCTAGAGCAGGTATTGAAAGGTCTGTGGCGTTAATCGCTAAAACACCCGCTTCAAGTCGGGAGGCATCTAGAAGATTCTCAATTAATTCTGAAAGACGGTCGGTTTCGTCTTCGATAACTTCCAAACTGTCTTCGATTATATCGTGATCCCAATTAGCATCGTCACGCCGCAGTGTGCTAACATAACCCTTTATTATGGCGACCGGAGTTTTAAGCTCATGGCTAATAACCGAAATAAAAGTGCTCTTAAGTTCATCAGCTTGCCGAAAATGGGTGATATCACGCACAGAGGCAATGATATTTATCAGGTTTCCATCATTTGAAAGGAGAGGCGCATAGGTCACACCTACAGGCAATGTTTCCCCATCTGGACGGAGAAGATCGCCTTCAACGTATAAGGTCGCGTTTGGGGTTAAAGGCCAGCCCCCTGCTTCGGCTGCCTCCAGAGTTTGACCGTGTTTCAATTCTGACCATTGGATTACTTCCTCATGGGTGTGCCCAATAATTTCTGGGACGGATTGACCTCGTAGACGGCTGAAAGCCGGATTGCAGCGCTCGATTTTATGGTCAGGAGTGATGATCAGCATGCCGTCGGCCACCGAATCGAGGATGGCGTCCACTCGTTGTTTGTCCCTAATGGTTTGGGTGTAAAGCTGAGCATTTTGCACAGCGATAGCCGCTTGATCTGCAAAGCTTTGCAACAGGATGAGGTCGTTATTCGAAAAATTCCCCCGATAGTTACGAAAAATGAATATTACGCCAATAACCTGATTTCGTGCGATGAGAGGCAACCCCACTTCGGTGAGCAACCCCAGGCTGGCCTCTCGCGTCAGCTTTTGAAGTATACGATTTATCTCTGGAATCTCAAAGCGTGCGGGGTCTTCGTGGTCTGGTACTGCAGCTAATAACGGGTTTAGATAGCCTTGTAAGTTGGGGGAGACGCCATGAACGGCGGCTAATTTCCATCCACCCCCTGTACCTCTCAAGGCGATCAAACCAGCCTGCCCGGCCAACAAGTCTGCGCTGAGGCGTAAAATTCGCACCAGCAACTTATCCAGGTCTAATTCCTGTGTGATCGCGCGTGTGATCTCAAGTAACGAATCCCGCTGACGAACGCGGAAATCAGGCAGCATTAACATGGCGGGGCTCCTTTTAGGGGGTTCAAAACTTTTCCTAGTCTACAGGTATACTGGCGGCAACTATTTCCAGAGCTTTGTCGATCACATCTTTAGGTGTGTCTAGCATCCCGCGGAAGCGAATCGACTTTTCACCAGACAATAACGCGTATAAACCGTTTATCTTTAAATTGTCCATCATCTTTTGGCGAATTTCACGGTCGGGGAGATCAAAAGCGAGCATTAATCCTTTACCGCGCACGTTCGAGATCACGCCTTTAGATTCCTCAGCAACATTCTCCAGACCAGTGAGCATATGCTCACCCATCTTGGCAGTATGCTGTAATAGGTTTTCTTCTTCGATAATCTCCAGGTAACGAGTACAGCGCACCATGTCGGTCAGGTTGCCGCCGAATGTTGAATTGATTCGGCTTGCTTCCTCGAAGACGTGTTTTTGTACTTCTTCAATTCGCGGCCCGGCGATGATACCGCAAACTTGTGATTTCTTTCCAAAAGCAATGATGTCGGGCATCACTCCGGTATGCTGCATAGCCCACATCTTTCCGGTCAAGCCCATCCCGCTTTGAATCTCATCCGTAATGAACAAGAAATCGTGTTTGTCAGCCATTTGGCGGAGTTCACGCATGAATTCTGGACGGAAGTGATTGTCGCCTCCCTCGCCTTGTATAGGTTCGATGATCAACGCAGCAATATCTCCAGGGTGCTGCCTGACAGCAGTTTCGATTTGGGAAAGCGCGATTTCCTCAACTTTCTTGACCTCGGTAATCCCTTCTTCAGTAAGGGGGAAATGCAGCTTGGGGTTCACGACGCGCGGCCAGTCGAATTTTGGGAAATAAATATATTTTCGGGGGTCATCCGTGTTGGTCATTGACATCGTGTATCCAGAGCGGCCGTGGAAGGCTTCGCGGAAGTGGATCACTTTACTCCCGAAGCCATCTAATAAAAGTGGAGATCCATTTTCAGCAGCTGAGATAGTTGCAAAGTTCTTGCGCACCTTCCAGTCGAAAGCTGTTTTTAGGGCGTTTTCAACTGCCAAAGCCCCACCACTTACCACAAACAAGTGCTGCATGTTTTCCGGCATGGCCACGCGCCCAAAGGTTTCAACGAATTCAGCCATTAGGGTAGTTAACAAATCGGAACTAGTGGGCTTAGTAATCGCAGAGGCCATGAGCTTTTCAAGAAAAACGGGTTCACGCATTTTGGGGTGATTATGCCCAATAGGCATGCTGGCGAAGAAAGTAAAAAAGTCGATATATTCGCGATTTGTCAGGGCATCAACCATGTACGCGCCGTGAGAATTTTCTAAATCAAAGACTATCTTTTCACTATCGGCTAACATGTGTTTACCGATAGTTTTGTGCACATCAGACGGTTTCATTAACAAACTCCATTTTTAGATTTCGATGACACATTACATCTCTTACTCGATAACTATGACGAATAGCCGGAATAAGTCAACAGGGCATTTTGTGCGTTCAAAGCTTGGTTCACAAAATTGCACGTAGTTGCGCTAGCAGGCTAATAATTAATTTGCAATGCGCAAATTATATCATTGCTGAACAACTAGATACCCTGCGGTATAATGCCCTCTAGTATGCACTCAGACATATCAGAAACTTCAATAATTGTATGGGGAAAACTCATTCGCAGCTGCCGAGTAAACCTTATTGAGTGGGATTGCCTTGACATCTGAGATTGCCTTGTCGTTAGCTATCTTGGCGATGGCCGTCTTCCTGTTTATCAGCGAGCGATTGCGAGTTGATCTTGTCGCGCTATTGGTATTGGTCAGCCTGGCAGTGACGGATCTGGTAACTCCTTTGGAGGCATTTTCTGGCTTCAGCAATCCTGCGATAGTTACCGTTTGGGCTGTTTTTATTCTTAGCGGCGGGCTTACCCAGACCGGAGTAGCAAATACGATCGGCCGCCGTGTGTTAAAGCTTGCCGGAAACGGGGAAGTGAAGCTGATATTGTTGATAATGCTTACCTCTGGTGTTCTATCAGCCTTTATGAACAATATTGGTGTAGCCGCGATGCTTTTGCCCGTGATAGTCAACATTGCACGCCAGACTGGATATTCACCATCAAAGTTATTAATGCCATTGGCTTTCGGTAGTTTACTTGGCGGCATGAATACACTGATAGGCACACCTCCAAACATCCTAGCAAGTATAGCCTTGCAGGATAATGGGTTACCCGCGTTCAAGTTTTTCGATTTTGTATACGTTGGGTTTCCGCTGATGATTACTGGGGTTGTTTACATGATAATTATTGGCCGTCGTTTACTACCAGTTGAGGATTTGGCATCCCGCCGGCTGAAATCACAGCAGCATGATTTGGGTGAAATATTTGATCTACGCGAGCGTCTGTTTATTATTAACCTTCCAAATAATTCCGACCTAGACGGAAAAACTTTAGCGCAAAGCCACTTCGGCGCAGCTCTAAAAATAAATATTATCGGGATACTTAGAAAATCTGAAACCATAATGGCGCCTGCCCCGCAGGCTGTACTTAAATCGAACGACCGTTTGCTGGCTAGTGGCGGAATTGATAGAATAACAGAATTAGGTAAGGAAAGACCACTCGTTATCGAAGAAGATGACCCGCTCAACGAAAATTTAACAATCGAGCGTTTGGTTTCAACGACGATTGGTTTGGCAGAGGTGAATTTGTCTTCAAGCTCACCTATGGTTGGAAAAACTATTACTGAGATAGATTTCCGAGCGCGTTTTGGCGTTAATGTATTGGCTATTTTGCGGGACGGCACTCCTTTGCGTACAAACTTGCAAGATCTCCAGCTTGACAGCCGCGATATTCTACTCGTTCAGGCACCCAACCCTCAACTTGAGCTGCTGCACGCATCGGATGACTTCATTGTTTCAAAATCTCAAGAAACTGATGTTTTCCGCTTGCATGAAAGACTTCTTTTAATGGGCGTTCCCAAAAATTCAAGTTTGGTTGGAAAGACATTGGCCGAGAGCAATCTAGGAGATGCTTATAATTTAAGTGTCTTAGGTATTATCCGTGGGGAAACTAACCGCCTGATGCCCAATCCAACCGAAAAATTATTGGCGCATGATACGCTGCTGGTGGAAGGAAAAGAAGAGGATTTAATTATCCTGCGAAGCATGCAAGAATTGGAGATTGAGAGCGAATCGGTTTTGGATCTGGATGCCTTCGAATCAGATACCGTAGGTTTGGTGGAAGTTGTGCTCTCGCCGCATACAATGCTGGTGGATAAAACTTTACGCCAATTACACTTTCGAGAGAAATTTGGACTTTCAGTATTGGCGATCTGGCGGGGTGGCCAGGCATTCCACGATAACTTGCGGGATGTAGTTTTGCGCTTTGGGGATGCGCTCTTGCTCTATGGACGACGCGAGAGGATTGGCTTCTTAGCAGATGAGCCCGATTTCATCGTTCTATCTGAAGAAGCTCAAAAGGTCTTGCGTGTAAAAAAAGCGCCATTAGCTTCAATAATTATGGCTGGGGTGGTCTTGGCTGCCGGAGTGGGTTGGTTGCCGATCTCTATCGCAGCAGTAGCTGGAGCAACATTGATGATACTCAGCGGCTGTCTAACTATGGATGAAGCTTATAGAGCTATAAAGTGGCAGGCTGTTTTCCTGATCGCGGGGATGCTCCCTTTAGGGATTGCATTGCAGAACAGCGGTGCAGCGGATTACCTGGCGAGCGGGATGGTAGAGATTATAGGACCATTGGGACACCTTGCGATGCTGGCCGGGTTTTTTGTTCTTACTATGCTGGCTTCGCAGGTTATGCCCAATCCGGTTGTGATTGTTTTAATAGCGCCGATTGCTATAAACGCGGCTGCTAACCTGAATATATCGCCCATAGCGCTGATCATGCTGGTTGCAATAGCTGCTTCAACCACGTTCCTCAGCCCGGTCGGCCACCCCGCAAATGTGCTTATCATGGGTCCAGGAGGCTACAGGATAAAAGATTATTTCAAGGTCGGTTTACCCCTAACGGTAGTGGTATTTGTCGTCACTATGATCGTCCTGCCGATCTTCTGGCCGCTCTTTCCATGATGATGAAACTCAAAAAGCATATGCCTAAACATTTCACGTTCAAGTTAGACGGGACCGACGGCCGCGCCCGTGCGGGTACGTTCTCTACACCGCATGGAGAGTTTCACACGCCTGTCTTCGCGCCGGTGGGCACCCAGGCCAGCGTTAAGGCCATTACCCCTGCCCAATTAGAGGAAATGGATGCGAGTTTGATCCTGGCGAACACCTACCATCTTTACCTGCGTCCTGGCGACGAATTGGTGGCAGAAATGGGCGGGCTGCATGAGTTTATGAGCTGGAAAAATCCTATCCTGACAGACTCAGGCGGTTTCCAGGTTTTTTCCTTGGGAGATTCACGCACGATCGATGATGATGGCGTCACCTTCAAGAGCCATCTGGATGGATCCAGCCACCGTTTCACGCCCGAAAAAACAATTGCTATCCAGGAAAATTTGGGCGCTGACATAATCATGGCCTTTGATGAATGCCCACCGCCGTATGATAAAGAATATAACCAAATTGCAATGCATCGCACACACACGTGGGCTGAGCGCTGCTTGCGAGCCAAAACGCGAGACGATCAGGCTTTATTTGGTATTTTGCAAGGAGGCGTAGATCCGGACTTGCGTGCCCGCTCCGCTGAATATATAACTTCATTGGATTTTCCAGGCAACGCTATCGGAGGTTTATCGGTAGGTGAGACAAAGGAAGAAATGCATGAGGTGCTAGATGTGGTTCTCCCCCTTCTCCCGGAAGATAGACCCCGCTACTTGATGGGAGTTGGTACCCCCGAAGACATGATTGCTGCGGTTTTACGCGGTGTGGATATCTTTGATTGCGTGCTGCCCACTCGCCTGGGGCGCAACAATGCCGCACTTTTGCGCCAAGGGGGACGGTTAAATCTTAAAAATGCTCCTTTTGCAAGAGAGAAAACGCCAATTGATGACAACTGTTCCTGCTATACTTGTGTAAATTTCACACGCGCATACCTGCGCCACTTGATATTGGCCAAAGAAATGCTCTCTGCCACCTTGCTCAGCATCCACAATCTGCATACATTGATCCAATTGGCAAGGGATATGCGCGGGGCGATATTAGACGGAAATTTTGAAACTTTCGCAAAACCATTCTTAGAAAACCAGATAATAGGAAATTAAGAATTTGCCTCGCTGCACGGTTGCCAGATTGCATATTAACCTGATAAACTGCCCATCCATATGACCATACTCCAAGCCATCCTCCTCGGTATCGTGCAAGGGGTGACTGAATTCTTGCCCATCTCTAGTTCCGGCCATCTCGTCATAGTCCCACATATTCTTCGTTGGGAAATTCCAGCTCAAGAAGCCTTCTTCTTTGATGTATTGGTGCAGTTAGGCACACTGCTTGCTGTGATAGTGTATTATTATTCAGATTTATTCTCCATTGCCCGCGCCTGGTTGACTAGTTTGAAGCTGGGGCAATCAATCAGCAATCCCAATGCGAAAATTGGTTGGTATCTAATACTTGCTACAATTCCAGCAGTGGCGGCAGGTTTGTTATTTAGAGACCCAATCGAAAGAGCATTCGGGAGCATGACGGTGACAGCCGTGTTTTTATTAGGTACCGGGGGGTTATTACTGCTTGCTGAATTGGTTGGAAAACGCAGCCGTACCTTGGAGAATTTGAATTGGATGGACGCGCTGTGGACCGGTATTTTTCAAGCTCTTGCGCTCTTCCCCGGGATCTCACGCTCAGGGGCAGCAATTTCTGGTAGTATGACTCGTGATCTAGAACGCCCTGCAGCGGCGCGCTTCGCTTTCCTGATGGTAGTCCCGGTTATGCTAGGCGCAGGCTTGGTTGCTCTAATTGATATGTTCTCTATTCAAGGTTGGAAGACATTCATACCTGAAATGTTAGTGGGGTTTGCTACCTCAGCAGTTGTTGGTTATCTTGTGATAAGCTGGCTCCTGCGATACCTTGCGAATAATACCCTATACCCCTTTGTGATATATTTGTTGGTGCTGGGTACGCTATTGTTGACAATCTTCTAAAACTGATATGCTTAATCGTTTGATCTTTTTGTTTGTCGGACTGTTGGCCGCTTGTAATCCTTTGCCGGAAGTCACCGCTTTACCAATTCCCGAGACAGTGAACATTGCCATCACACCCGCTTTACGGCCGCTCAGTGCGGCTCTGCAGGCTTGTTCTTCTGCACCTACAGAAATGAACCTAAATGTTGTGGAAACACCAGCTGGAGCATTGAATTTGCTGCAGGTTGATCTGGCATTCCGTATTGGGCAGCCCGACAACCTACCCGAATTCGTGGTTCCTGTGGCCTGGGAAGAGATCGTAATAGCTATACACCCATCCAACTCTGTTGGCTCTTTGTCAAACGAACAATTGCAGGCATTGTTTGCGGGCCGCATCGAAAACTGGGTTGAACTCAGCGGCAGCAGGGAACAGGTCCAGATTTGGATAGCGCTTGAGGGTGACGAGATGCGCCAAGGAATTGATCTGCATACCTTGGAAGATGGTCCTATAGCGCCGGTTGCCAAATTAGCTCCAGACCCAACTGCGATGCTGGAAGCAGTCAGCGAAAACCGCGGCGCGATAGGTTATCTTCCGCTCGCTTGGGTGACAGAGGATGTAAAAGTATTCAGTTTAGGAATCCGGCTGCCTGTACTGGCTTTAGCCCTCGAGCAGCCGCAAGGGCCAACTCAAAGTTTGTTATCCTGCTTACAGGGAGGCACAGGCCAACTCGCTATCTTGGACAATTACCTTCCGTGGGGTTATTGAGATTACCAAATTTAATATCATTAATGATTATCTAACGGGCGAATTTTTGAATAATAAACCAGTCTTTATTCACAAAAAGGCAGAATTGGAGAAATTCCTGCTCAAACACAGGGAGCTCAACTTCTATACCCTGGGTGACCTGGATGACTTTTTCTGGCCGTACACGACCTGGTACGCGCTCAAAGACGATGAGATTCGGGCGCTAATACTTTTTTACACCGGGATTACTCCCCCCGTGATTTTAGCGATAAATGATGACAACCATGCCCAGATGCAAGCATTGGCCCAGGCGGTAAAATCATTGTTGCCTCCTAGCTTTTATGCGCACCTCAGCCCGGGATTGGAAGATGTGTTTCAAAAAGATTTTAATCTAGCTCCCCACGGGGAGCATTATAAGATGGTACTCAGAGACCCAGGCTTGATCGCGCAGATTGACACAAAATCAGTCGCAAAGCTGACATTTTCAGACTTACCCGAACTACAAAGCTTATACGAAGTCAGTTATCCGGGAAATTGGTTTGACAAACGCATGCTTGATACCAGCCAGTATTTCGGCATCCGCGACGATGAGATGCGCCTGTTGAGCGTTGCTGGTGTGCACGTTTATTCGGCAGAATATGAGATAGCGGCTATTGGTAACGTCACCACCCACCCTGACTTTCGCAGTCAAGGCCTTGGTGCCATCTCGACTGCCGCGCTTTGTAAAAATCTTTTGCAATCGGTGGACATGATTGGTCTAAACGTGCGTTCAGATAATATTCCTGCAATTATGTTATATGAAAAGTTGGGGTTCGAAATTATCACGACATATCATGAATTTATGTTTGTATTGAAATGATACCTAACAAAGCTCACAAATATTTGGAGAGATTATCATCCCCTTTAGAATCAGAGCAAACCCGTCTGAATTTGCTGGCTGGTCTAATGAACCGACTGTGCCAATTATTAGTAATTAATGTGTAAACCAATTTATATAAGGGCTCTTAATTTTTAGAGTCTTTTTTCCTTGATATACTTTTTAAATGAATCAATCTTCTTCTGCGAAAATGAAATTAAAGGCACGTTCTTTGCCTGTTTTGGTGGGAATCTTACTTCTTTTACAATTGATAATGCCTTACGAAGGTTGGTTAATCTTGATCGTCGGACTGGGCGGCGCATGGCTGCTAAGTTTTCTGTGGGCGCGCTCGCTAAAAAAGTCTCTACGAATTTCCAGGGAGCTGCGTTTCAGCTCGGCGAAGGTGGGAGACCAGATACTGGAACGTTTCAAGTTAGCCAACCCTGGTTGGGCAGAAGCCTTATGGGTGACAGTGAAGGATCATTCCAATTTGCCTGGATATGAAGGTGATAAAGTTACTCGGGTTGGAAACAGGGCGGGCAAATCATGGCTCAAGAGAAATTACTGTAATACAAGAGGTTTGTATACTTTTGGCCCCACCACATTATCTACCGGCGACCCATTTGGGATTTACGAGGTTGAGGTTCATTCTTTAGCCTCGAATAACGTATTAGTGCTCCCACCAGTTGTGGCTCTTCCAATAATAGATATTGTTTCTGGGGAAAGGGTTGGCGGCGGGCGACAACATGCATTTTCGGTTGAGCGTTCAGTGAGCTCAGCCAGCATTCGAGAGTATGTTCCTGGAGATAACCCCCGGTCAATTCATTGGTCGCAATCAGCCCGGCGTGACGAATTGTTCGTGCGTATTTTTGATAGTAAGCATTCAAGTGATTGGTGGATTATCCTTGATATGTTTGAGGATGTCCAAGAGGGAAAGGGTGAGACATCTACTGAAGAACATGGAATAGTGCTGGCTGCCTCACTGGCTGATAGAGGCTGGAAGTTTAACCGCTCGGTTGGTTTAGTAGCCCAAGGCAAAGGTCTTACATGGTTGCCTCCTTCACTAGGTCAAGGTCAGAAATGGGAGCTTATGCGCTCATTGGCATTATTGAAATTGGGCAATAGCCCGCTCTCAGAAGTACTGGCACGAACTCAGTCGTCTTTGAGCCAGCGCACCAGTGTTGTCTTGATTACCTCCGATGTGGAAGGAGAGTGGTTAGACTCACTAGTTTCTCTGATAAGGCGGGGAATTTCTATAACCGCACTCATACTAGACCCAGTAACCTTTGGTGGAAAAAAAGATGCATCCGAAACACTAGCTAAGCTATCCAGACTGGGTGTAAGCAACTTTCGCATCACTCCAGACTTGGTTGCCTTTCCCGAATTCCAAAAACCACAAGAAGAAGTATCCACAGCTACTACCGCGCTGGATAAGATTACATTATCGGGTAATCATTACGGCAATGGAAGATGGAAAGAGTTGGGGTAATGAAAAGATTTATAAACAAACAGACCAACTGGGTGGGTGAGGGAACTCTGCGTTCGTTGACGCTAGTCATACTCATCTTAATTAGCATGGTATACGGTATCGTTGGGGTAGTACAGGGGATTGGGATCGGTTTCCTATCCCCCATTATATTTATTGCTGCCTTTTTTGGTTGGGCTTTAGCAAGCACACAGATACCCGGCAGATCCGCAATTGTAATACACATTCTTGCAGGCTTCGGATGGATCCTTTGGCGAGTAGGGAGTTTGGGAGGAGCTTTCGCGACTCTCGTTGATACAATAATCCAGTACGGAAAAGAAGCAGTGCAAAATAGGATTATCCCAGAAGCGAGCGCCTTACAGGTGGCGTTAAATGATTTGATTTCAGATGTTAGCGTTCTGTTTTCTCGAGTGTATCTCTGGCTTATCTCATTCTTTGATGGAGACCCGAATTTTGACCCTGTTGCCTTAGCATTTGTTTGGGGATTGAGTATGTGGGGAGTAGCTTCCTGGACTAGCTGGGGAGTACGGCGTTGGTCTAAGCCGGTGGTAAGTGGAATCCCGGCTGTGTTAATCTTAGGATATAGCCTTGCTTATGCTAATGGGAACACATTTTTCTTGCTTCCAATGTTAACCTTCTGGATCTTGTTGATAATTGTTATTAGACAGGATGTGCGTGAATATTCTTGGATGAAGACAGGGGTGATGTTTCCTGAAAGAATCCGTAAGAATGTCACTTTAGTGGCTATCATGGTTTCTATGAGTCTCGTGACAGCTGCAGCGATCAGCCCAAAAATATCGCTAGAACGCCTATTTGATTTTGTTCAACGATTTAATACTAGACAGGCAACGGGAAACTCCTTGGAAACCTCTTTGGGCTTGGAGGCTGATTCGGAACGAGTAATATCAGTGGATCCTTTATTAAATGATGAAGGGTTTGGCACATTTCGCGATGGCGGTTTACCAGCCAGCCACTTGGTCAGTTCTGGCTCTGAGCTGTCGGGCCAGGTTGTGATGGTTATAACAGTTGAGGATGATCAAGCGATTTCGGAAACTGGAGATAGCGCTTGGTCTGATAAAGGTTACTACTGGCGCAGCCTGATTTACGATGAATACAATGGCACCGGCTGGTCTACAAGCGCTTTCATTTTGGTGACTTATCCTTTGGGAGAATATAACATCCCCACTTCATTGCCAGGACGGCGTTTGTTGCGCTCGCAAGTAAACATACTGGAAGATAGAAATGGGCTTCTATACTTTTCAGGTAATTTGTTGGCTGCAGATAATAACTATCGGGCTGCATGGAGAGCGCAATTTTCTTTCGAAGATTTCCCGGACTTATTTGGAGCCATAATCGACTCCTCGTCTTATCAGGTTGTTTCATCCGTACAGAACTTTAGCGAGACGGAATTGCGTAGTGCCAGTCAAGATTATCCGGTTGAAATTGGGCGTCCTTATTTGAATTTACCCCCAACTGTTCCTGAAAGGGTAATATCACTTGCATTGGAGTTAACGGCAACTGAGCCTACGGCCTACGACCGGGCAATCGCTATTGAGACATATTTGCGAGGTTTTCCCTATACTCTTGATTTGCCCCCTACACCCAATGGAGAAAACATTGATATCGCGGATTATTTTTTATTCGCCTTAAAGAAGGGTTATTGTGATTACTATGCAACCACTATGGTTGTCCTGGCGCGTGCAGCAGGTTTGCCAGCCAGGATAGTGTATGGTTATATTGGGGGAAATTATGATGAAGAAAATAACCGCTACATTATCACAGAGGACCTCGCTCATTCCTGGGTAGAAATTTTTTTCCCCGATTTTGGATGGATTGAGTTCGAACCCACAGCAGGCCGTCCAATGATTGAACGCCCGGAGCAAGCGCTGCCGGAGATTCCCCCAGATTTGGACATATTTTCTGGTTTCGAGGCGCCGCCTGAGGATGAATCCAACTTGATTGATCCAGAAGCTTCATCGTATTGGATGGTTTGGGTAAGAAGGGGGATCGGTTTACTCATGTTTGGTGTGGGAGTACTTCTAACCTGGCCGCTGGTAGATATTTGGTTGTTAGGTTTTCTGGCTCCACGCAAAACAGTTGCTGTAATTTTCCGCCGCCTTTACAGGCAGGCAACCCCCCTGGGCGTAACAACCCTAAAAGGGAAGACCCCCTTCGAATTTGCGGAAGGAATATCAGAACAGTTTGTGCAATTATTGGCGGGTAAACGTGCGGATTATCTGGTGAAATCTTCAGTGTTTGATATATCTTGGTTGACCGAACAATTCGTCCAGGTCCGCTACAGCGCTTATATACCTGAAGACCGAGTGAAACAAACCGCCATCCTGAAATGGAAACGATTACGCTGGCAAATATTGTCTGCGAAGTGGGAAGCTTGGCGGTCGCGCTGGGATAGATTGGTTTAGCCAGAAGAAGAAATCCGAATGTTGGGGGAGCAAAAATTTAAATATCACACATCCACATTTGCCTTAAGGAGAAATGCAAATAAGAATTCATATCTATGATAATTGCTTTAATGTTTATATAATGGGGTTGAAATGAACGCTTTACGTGGTTTTGTCACCGTATGTCCTTAGAACAATTATTGAGTCACTGGCGGGCGGAGCCTACCGTTGGGGGGAATGTAGTGGAGTGGCGCACCTTGGAGGCGCATAATGCCCAGCTAAGGCCTATTCCGACTAATTTGCATACAACTTTGCGATCTTTGCTGGAAGCGCGCGGCGTGGAATCTCTGTTTAGCCACCAGGCGGCTGTTTGGGAGCAGGCACAATTGGGGAAAAATGTTGTTATCGCAACGCCCACTGCCAGCGGGAAAACCCTGGGATATAACTTACCTGTATTAGATCGGTTGATGCGCCTGCCGGAGAGCCGCGCGCTATATCTTTTCCCTACCAAGGCTCTTTCTCAAGACCAGAAAGAAGAGCTGGAGTTGTTATTGGAGCATGTTCCTCAAGGTGAGCGTATCCCCGTGGCTACATATGACGGTGACACAAATAGGGGTTCCCGCCCAGCCATCCGCAAGAAAGCGCGTTTGATACTTAGCAACCCGGATATGCTGCACACCGGCATATTACCTCATCACACTCGTTGGACTGAATATTTTGCCAATTTACATTTTATCGTGATCGATGAAATGCATACTTACCGGGGAGTATTTGGCTCGCATGTTGCCAATGTACTGCGCAGACTTAAGCGGGTGGCGAGTTTCTACGGCGCAAATCCACAATTTATACTTACATCTGCAACAATCGCAAACCCCATAGACTTGGCTAAAGGCTTGATCGAAGAGCGCGTCGTTCTGGTTGATGAGGATGGGGCTGCGCGCGGTCCGAAGCATTTCTTGATCTACAATCCCCCTGTAGTCAACGAAGACCTAGGCATCCGCCGCAGTGTGCTGCAAGAGAGTGTGCGTCTGGCTGATGACCTGCTGACTTATGGTGTTCAGCTCATCCTTTTTGGGCGCGCCCGCAGAACGGTGGAGATCATGCTGAATTATTTGCGCGAGGCTGCAGATTTAGAACCGGGGAAGATCCGCGGTTACCGCAGCGGCTATCTGCCCCGCCAGCGCCGTGAGATAGAATCTGGGCTGCGTAGCGGAGACGTGCGCGCCGTAGTAGCCACAAACGCCCTTGAACTCGGCATCGATATTGGGGGCATGGACGCGGCTGTGCTGGCTGGTTATCCCGGTTCTATTGCCGCCACCTGGCAGCAGGCTGGCCGCGCTGGACGCGCCACAGATGCCTCCCTGGCTGTTTTGGTTGCCTCCGCGAACCCCCTGGACCAGTTCTTGGCCAGTCACCCGGAATATTTCTTCGGGCGTTCTCCCGAACAGGCACTCATCAATCCAGATAATTTACTCGTCCTGTTAGCCCACATCCGCTGCGCGGCATATGAGCTGCCATTCAATATGGGTGAGGGTTTTGGGACTGTGGATGCCAGCCAGGTAGCCGAGTTCCTGAGTGTTCTTGAAATAGCCTCGGAAGTGCATCAATCAGGGGATAAATATTTTTGGATGTCAGACCGGTACCCGGCGGAGGCTGTATCTTTGCGCAGCGCTTCACCGGATTCCGTAACGCTGTACGCCTGGCAAGAGGAAGCCTGGCGGGTTATTGGTCAGGTTGACGCGATCAGCGCAAACTGGATGGTGCATCCTGAAGCAATCTATATGCATGAGGGTCAGATTTTCTATGTCGAATCCCTGGATTTGGATGAAAACGTGGCCCGATTAAAACCCAGCAGTGTGGATTATTATACCGAACCGCGCAGCGAATCCAGTGTTTCTTTGTTGGAGGAGTTTAACCGAGCAGAGGCAATTGGAGCCTGCAAGGCATATGGAGAAATCATGGTTACCGGTCAGGTTATTGGCTATCATAAAGTTCAGTGGTTCACGCATGAGCGTTTGGGAATAGGCGATGTGGATTTGCCCGCCACAGAATTACAAACCACTGGTTATTGGCTGGCGTTGAGCGATGCAACTGTGGACAAATTGCGTGAGCAGGGAGTCTGGGGCAGCGACACAAATAAGTACGGTAGCAGTTGGAAGCAGCAGAAAAACGCTGCTCGTGAAAGAGATAATTTCACCTGCCAGAACTGTGGGGAGGTCGAGGACGGCCGCGCTCATGATGTGCATCACAAAATACCTTTCCGCGCTTTTGCTTCATTTGAAGAAGCCAACCGCCTGGAGAACCTGGTCACCTTATGCCGCCCGTGCCACCGCCGCGCAGAGTCAGTTGTGCGCGTGCGCAGCGGCTTGGCGGGGTTGGCCTTCACCCTCAGCCACCTTGCGCCTCTATTTCTGATGTGCGACAGCCGAGACCTGGGAGTACATTCCGAGCCCCAATCAGAATTCGCTGACGGCCAGCCAGTTGTCGTGATCTATGACCGTGTACCGGCTGGAATAGGCTTCAGCGAGCGGTTGTTTGAGCTGCATGATGGGATATTATTACGCGCATACGAGCTGGTTTCCACTTGCGAGTGCAATGACGGCTGCCCATCCTGTGTTGGACCCGGCGGGGAAGACGGGGCAGGAAGCAAGCATGAGACATTGGCGATATTACAAGATCTAACGGGAGAACTTAATAAAGTATAGATAATTTTTATTCACTGAGGTTATTTCTGATAGAATTGGACTAAGATTGATGTGGAAATCAGGTTACCAGAACGGATGTTTTTGGAAACGTTTTTTCTTGGCTGCCTAATTGCCTGATACCCATTCACTGATTTAGTTAAAGAGAGGTCATATGCCCACAAAAGTAATTATGCCCGAATTGGGCGAGGGCGTTACCGACGCGACCATCACAGCCTGGCTTAAGAAGGAAGGGGATGAGGTTGCCGAATATGATGCCCTGGTTGAAGTCAACACCGATAAAGTGGATACCGAGATTCCCAGCCCGGTCTCAGGCACTTTGCTCAAGGTGATGCACACGGATGGAGCTACCATCGCTGTGCATACGATTTTGGCCTGGATCGGTGAACCGGGTGAGGAGATCCCCGAGGATGGGACGGGTGATGAAAAGGTGGCAACGCCCCAAGCGGCCGCAGCAAAACCAATGTCCGCTCACACGCCTCCAGCTGCGATGCAATTAACACATTCTAAAGCGGCTAGCTCAGCAACCGGTGGGAAGATCTCTGGGTTAATATCTCCGCTGGCCGCCAAAGTGGCTGCTGACCGCAATGTTAATATCAGTCAGGTTCAAGGTACGGGCAGCGGAGGGCGCATCACCAAAGAGGACGTGCTCGCGTTTGTAAACGCTGGTAATGGCAAGCCTGCTGCCGCTCCGGTAATACCTCTCCCTGCTGAAGGGGCGCGTTCCACTTTCATCTCTCCGGTAGTGGGGCGTTTGGTTGGCGAGCATAATATCAATTTGCTGCTCGTTACCGGCACTGGCAAGGACGGCCGTATCACCAAGAAGGATATCGAGACATATATCGCGGCAGGCAAACCGGCCCCTGCGACTGTTCCAGCCAAATCCGCTCCCCCGGTACCCAGAAGTACCTCAGCCGTGCCCGGTGAGACTATGAAACTCACTCCGGTGCGTAAATCTATCGCTGACCATATGGTGCGCAGCGTGCATACTTCAGCGCACGTCATCACGGTATTTGAAGCGGACATGAGCGCTGTTTTCTCCCACCGCAGCGCAAACAAAACCGCCTTTGCACAGAACGGGGTTAATCTTACTTTTACCGCTTATTTCGTGGTGGCAGCAGCCCAGGCCCTCAAAGAACACCCCATCGTCAATTCTTCCTGGACGGAGGACGGTATCGCCGTGCATCATGACGTCAATATTGGAGTAGCCGCTTCTCTGGGTGAGGCAGGGCTAATCGTGCCGGTGATCAAGGGCGCAGATAACCTATCTTTGTCTCAGGTGGCTAGCTCGATAAACGACCTGGCCGAGCGCGCGCGTGGTAAGAAACTCAAAGTGGACGAAGTCCAGGGAGGCACTTTCACGATCACCAACCACGGCGTGAGCGGTTCGCTTTTCGCAACCCCGATCATCAACCAGCCGCAGTGCGCCATTTTTAGCACAGGTATGATCCAGAAGCGCGCTGTGGTGATCAATGATGCTATCGCTATTCGCCCAATGGTATACCTGGGCCTGACCTTTGACCACCGCATTCTGGATGGAGTCATCGCAGATTATTTCCTGGCATCGTTGGTGTACTCGATCGAAAATTGGAAATAAAGGCGAAGAAGGGCGAAGCACGCTTCGCCCTTCTACACAAGATATGTATGGTAATGGAGACCCACACAGTCGCCCCTACGAGATCGCTTTGAAGGGCAGGGATGCAGACGAATTCTATAAAGAGTTGCAGGTGGCAGGAGTCGAATTGGTTAGCGAGCCGCGCGATATCCCCTGGGGACGCACATTCTTATTTCGTGCCCCGGATGGGCACCAGTTGCGCGCCTACTCCTCCCTCCAACAGAACCAGTAGTGAGAGGTAAAAATGAGTGAATATGATGTTATCGTGATTGGCGCAGGCCCGGCGGGTTACGTTTCCGCCATCCGCGCCAGTCAGTTAGGTAAAAAGGTCGCCATTGTCGACCGCGAGTTTCTTGGCGGTATCTGCCTGAACGTGGGCTGCATCCCCTCCAAATCCCTTCTGAGGAATGCTGAGATAGCCCACACGTTACGCGAGCGCGGCAAATATTTTGGGTTTTCCTTCGAGAACCTAAAGCTGGATTACGGCACGGCTGTCAAGCGCAGCCGCCAGGTTTCCAACCGGCTGACCAAGGGGGTGGCTTTCTTGATGAAGAAGAACAATATTGAAGTGCACATGGGCACGGCAAAACTGAGCGCCAAAGACACTGTCTCGGTGACGGATGCGGATGGAAAAACCACTGAACTCAAGGCGGCGGACATCATCGTGGCCACCGGGGCCAGCGCCGTGCACTTGCCGGGCGTAGAAGTGGATGGCAAGCAGGTGCTCACCTTCTGGGAGGCCATCTTGCAGGAGAAGCTGCCCAAGTCGGCGTTGATCATCGGCGCGGGTGCGGTGGGTATGGAGTTTGCTACGGTCTGGAACGCTTACGGCGTACCTGTGACCCTGGTAGAGATACTTCCGCGCGTGGTGCCTAACGAAGACGAAGAAGTCAGCAAGGAAGTGTCCAAAGCTTTCACCAAGCGAGGCATCAAGCTGCTGACCAACAGCAAGGTGACCAAGGTTGAGAAGCTCAAGACCAAGGTAAAGGTAACAGTTGAGACAGGAAAAGGCGAAGAATTGGTGGATGTAGACCAGGTGTTGGTGGCGGCCAGCTTCAAACCCAACAGCGCGGAAATCGGGCTTGAGGAAGTCGGAGTAAAGCTGGACGAGCGCGGCTTCATTGAAGTCGACGAGCGCATGGCTACCAACGTGCACGGCATTTGGGCTATCGGCGACGTGACCGGCAAGCTAATGCTGGCGCACGCGGGTATGGCTATGGGTGTGGTCTGCGCGGAGCACATCGCCGGGGCCGAGAGCGTAACCCTGAATTACGAGATGATGCCCAAAGCCACTTACTGCCAGCCGCAGATCGCCTCCTTCGGCATGACCGAGGCGCAAGCCCTGGAGCGCGGTCACGAGGTCAAAGTGGGGCGTTTCAACTTCCAGGCCAACGGCAAGGCGCTGGCATTTGGCGACCACGCCGGCTGGATCAAGCTTGTGACCGACGCGCAGTACGGTGAGATCTTAGGCGCGCACATGGTGGGACCGGAAGTGACCGAGCTGCTGCCCGAACTGACCATCGCCCAGATGATGGAGTTGACCTCTGCAGAGATTTCCCGGAACGTGCACGCCCACCCCAGCTTGAGCGAGGTGCTGCAAGAAGCCGCACACGCTGCCGAGGGGCACGCCATACATATGTAGCAAGGAGTAAGGCTGTCAGATGATTGGTAAATTATTAAACGAAAGATACCGCATAGACACTGAGCTTGGTCGGGGGGGTATGGGGGTTGTTTATCAGGGATATGATACCAAGCTGGAACGAGATATCGCCGTCAAGGTTCTGAGCGAATCAGGCTTGGGGACGCAGGGACACGCCCGCCTGATGCGCGAAGCACAATCCGCGGCCAGGCTGAACCACCCCAATATTGTCACGATCTACGATGTGGGTGAATTTAAAAAGATGCCTTTTATCATCATGGAACTGATCGACGGCAATTCTCTGCACGAACAGCTCCCGGAGAGCATTGAAGATACGATAGCTATCACCCGCCAACTGTGCAATGCATTAGAGCATGCCCACAATTTGGGCATTATCCACCGCGATCTCAAACCGGAGAACATCCTGCTGACTCCCGACCGCCAGCTAAAATTGATGGATTTTGGCCTGGCCCGTATTGACGCCTCAAACCTAACACAAGAAGGGACTTTGGTTGGTACGATCTATTACATTTCCCCAGAACAGGCTCAAGGCAAAGAAGTGGACGGCCGCACGGATTTGTACGCTTTAGGGGTGATGCTGTATCAATTTGCGACCGGCATACTCCCTTTTGAGTCTGATAGCGTCATCGAAATCATCGCCCAACACCTGCATGCAGAGGTAAAACATCCTAACCTTGTAAACAAAGATATACCTGAACCGCTGAATGATCTGATCGTGCAGCTGCTCAACAAAGACCCCAAAGACCGCCCGCAGTCGGCATCCGAGGTGCTCTACTTCATCGACCACGAGGGTCTCTGGGAATCCACAAGATCATACGTGCCGCCCAAGGCAGATGAGCAATCTGCTCAAACCGGCAAACAGCAAACCATCCGCTTCACCAACAGTTCAGACGGCGCGCGTATCGCTTACTCTACGATTGGCGAAGGCCCGCCCTTCGTCATGTCTGCTGTCCACCTCAGCCACCTGGAATATGATTGGGAGGTTCCTTTATGGCGGCATTGGTTAGAGGAATTTTCAGAAAATAACACTCTGGTGCGCTACAACTACCGCGGCACCGGCCTTTCGGATTGGAATGTTAACGACCTGGCCTGGGATGGCTGGGTGCGCGATCTGGAGGCTGTGGTAGATACTTTGGGGATCGAAAAGTTTCCTCTGCTGGCTGCCTCCCAAAGCGGGACGGTGTCGATCAAGTATGCGCACGATCATCCGGATAAAGTCAGCCACTTGATACTTTATGGTAGTTATGCGCGCGGCTGGTTAAATCGAGACCTGACGGACGAACAGAAAGAAGAGGAAGCAGCCCTGATGTCTCTGATAAAGGTGGGTTGGGGCCATGAAAATTCTAACTTCCGCCAATTTTTTGCCAGGGAGATCATTCCTGAGGCTAATCAAGATCAAATGGAGTGGTACGACACGCTAATGCGCAAAGCTACCTCAACTGAAAATATGCTCATTTTGGAAAAAGAAATGCACCTGACAAATGTTGAAGACCTTTTGCCAAAAATACAGGTCCCCACCTTGGTGATCCACCCGCGCTATGACCAAGGGGTGCCATATGAAGAAGGTATGCGCATGGCTTCCAAGATCCCCAACGCCACCTTCGTCACACTGGATTCCAAGAATCATTTACTTCTTGAACACGAACCCGCCTGGAAACATTTCACCGAAACTGTGCATAAATTCATCAAAGATAATTGAGGGGTGGGTGGGGGTGAGCAGGGTAGGGGTGGGAGAGGATTCTAGTTGTTCCAATCAATTAGTCGTTTAATACCGTTCAGATGGGTGAATGGTAATTCCCCGTCGTGTTGTAGGCGACCAACAATTATTCCTGGATCTATACCTAGTTCATTAGCGAATTCTAGCACGTCTATTTTTCTATATCTCTTTTTAATAACAATCGATTTAAAGATCTCAAGGCGTTTTGGTGGGATTAATAAATCCCTTGCGTATTGATTTGCTTCATTTTCCTCGATGTTGTTGTTTCCATTTTCCTCATTAATAAAAATTTTCCGTTTTCCGTGTTTCTTGATGATATGACCTGCTTCGTGAAAAAATGAAAACCACAGGTGATCGTATGTTTTGTACCTTAAGCTAAGTTGTATCAAAGCTTTGTCGGACGATAACCAACGTGTTGCACCACTCACATGTGTATTTTTCAATTGCCTAGTAAAAACTACTGCAATACCTGCATTTGCACAGAGTTTTGGTAATTCTTCTTGAATTGATAATGCGCTTTCAATCGTCAAGGAACGAGCATCTTTTACAGCTTTAATAAAAAGATTGGAATTATAGGGGGCGCATTGAATATTTTGACTTTCGATTTCCCCTTTTCGTAACCATGCAGATAATGCAAATATATTACTTCTGTGAGATGGTGATTTTCTGTATCCAATAATATATTTATTAAATACATCATTCCATTGGTTTGGGGAGGCAATCCCAAAAAAATTCAATAATTCTTTAATTTGCTCAACATTTTCATCATGTTGTTTGATCCATTTGTATTGACATAATTGTTTTATAGGAAATTCCATTAACCATTTATGATATTCTTTTAAATTATCTTTTTCTTCCTTTCGGGCAATTGATGTTCTGTATAGGCGTTCGCGGTTAATCCAAAAGGATGCTGGAATTCCTAAGACGCGTTCTAATTGAAGAGCAGTCTCAGGTGTAATTGCTGCTTTTCCTTTTATGATCTCATTAATTGTTTTGTTTGGTCTACCTGTTCTCCGTGCTAATTCTGCTTGCGACATGCCGATTGTTTCGAGAGTTTCCAGGAGAGTATCTCCTGGGGGGGAGACACTATTTGGTAAATACTGATTATAATTATTACTATCCATGGGTATCCTCCACTTCGATAACACGGATACATGTGACTTTATTCCAATCAAGCCCACCATCAGGTTTTCTTGGGACAGGGTCATCTGCAGGTTCGATTATTAATCTGTGAGGATGTTTTAAATCAACAGAAAGTTGTCCTTTGCGATCAGCAGTTAATTCATGACACCTCGCTTGTGGAAGTGTTCGCATAATTGCTAACGATTCGGCCGCGTTGAGTTCATCGAGTCTTCGGCGAATTATTTTTGCCATTCGTTTTCCATACTTTTTTTGTAATTGTTTATCGTTGTTACATAATTTTTCAAATTTTGTGGTTCGAAATATTATTTTCACACGGATTGAACCCCCTTATTAGTTTTGTTAACGCGTGGGGTTAACGATATTATCTCACATTTCGAATAAATGCGCAAGTAAGCTACCATATTTGTCAAGGATAGTGTTAGCCCAAAGTAGTAGAGTCCTATTTGTCCCAAGTTAAAATGTCCTGTTTTGAAAAATGACAAAGCAGGAGTGAGCAATGGCAAAGGATCTACTATCCATGAGCAAGAAAGAACTGACACGACTAGAAATAATCCAGAAGGCAGGGGTCAAAAGGCTCAAACAAAGAGAGGCGGCAGATTCTAGCACTGAGCGCATGTCTGTGTCGCCTCTATCAATGGCGGTAGCCAAAACTATCTCGCCGCCAATGGCTTCAAATTCGCGGTTGAATACGGTTGCGAGGCCCTCGGTGTAAAAATCTCCATCGTGGATGCTGGCCGCTCGTGTGATACCAAGTTCGTTATACGCGAAGTTGGCAGCCGCGGTGCCCTGAACCTCGTCATTGTGGGAGGTGCGGAAGTAGCCGGGCTGCCAGTACTGGCCGCGGGTTATGCCCAAAGGTTGAGATGTCAGACTCGGGGCTGCGTTGGAGCCGGAGATCATAACCAAACCAGCTTGAGACATGATCTGCGAGGCAGGTATAGCAGCGCCAGAGCAGGTTGTGCCGACAATACCGATTATCTGTGGGTCAGCAACAAGAAGAGATGCGCCGGCGGTGCCTCCCGCTGCTGAGCAGCCTTCGTCCTCAGCTTGCAGTTCGATTGGGTGGCCAAGAATTTGGTTATCCCTGGCTGCCATGGCTAATTCTATACCGCGAACCTGGTCGGTTCCCAGGCTGGCCACGGAGCCGCTGATAACCTGAAGCGAAGCGATCTTTACGGGGTCGCCGGGTGCGATTTCCACGCAGCCAATATCGTCGGTGCATTCATAAGGTGGGTCAGGCACTTCAATCTCATCAGGCGCTTCAGTCTCATCAGGCGCTTCAGCCTCATCCGGCGCTTCAGTCTCCTCAGAAGCCTCTCTCTCCTCAGAAGCCTCTCTGTCCTCAGAAGCTTCTCTGTCCTCAGATTCTTCACTCCTCCCGGTCACAGTTTGGCAGGCTAAGCTGGCGAAGATAATTATTGATAAAACTAAAAGTGTGCGTTTAAACATTGTTGCTGCTCCTCCACAATCGTATCAATCTAATAAGACTAATAGAATTTTTTCTGAAATGGCTCACCTTCTTTACTGAATCCATTATAAACTAAATATAAATAATTATGTTCACGGAATTCAGAGGCAGGGGCGGAGGGATTTAACCTAACGAACTCACTGGCACGGGTTTGCTCCTTCGCTCCCCCTCTCTCCTCGTTGCATCCTCTCACATCTTCTCCGTAATCCTTTTCCCTATTGTGAAGAGCACGGTATAAGGCACTCGAATCCCGTCTGCATCTTTCAATGCCTGGATATCTGCAAAGGCCTCTTTCTTTAGAGAATCTAGCTGCCCATCACTTAGAGTTTCGAGGGGTGAACGATCCGCGGTCTTCCATAGATGCGCCCACCATTCTTCTTCATCATTGTATGTGGAATCAAAGCTTTCTTTGGTTATCTGGATATCAGAGAACCCGGCTGCATTGAAAGCATTATGCGGGTCTTCTGGTCTTTCAAGTGACTCAGTCACGGGAATATCTCGAGCGAGATTATATTTCTCCAACATGGCCTCGTACCACCCCATCTGATCTTCAGCATCGCCAAATGTCGTCGCTGCCAGAACCCCGCCCTGTTTGAGGACGCGCAAGAACTCTCGCAGGGCTTTATCGAGATTTGGGAAGAAGAATAAAGCAAACCCGCAGGCAACTCGGTCGAAGAAGTTAGATTCAAACTCGAGATTTTCAGCATCCATCACTTGCATGGATGCATTTCCGATTCCCCTGGCCTTAATATCTTTCATCGTAGCAGAGACCATGCCTTCAGCCAGGTCAATCCCAATGACGTCTCCAGTCTCACCCACAAGCTCCGCGGCTGGAAAAAGGATCGCGCCGCGGCCGGCAGCCACATCCAATACTTTATCCCCAGCCATTATTCCGGCAAGCTATATCAGCCTCTGGCCCGCGGAGGGGAAAAAGCGCGCATCCACGCCAAAATCCGGCATTGACGCATCGCTGAAGTATTCCTTTACCTCATTTTTCTTATTCTGTTGCGAATTCACCATCTTTAGTCCTTTTTTTCCAAATGAACTATATGAAAGCATACCTAAAATGAGAGATTATGCTTCTATCTGTTCCGCAACCCTATCCAACCACTCGCTAAAGAGATTGAGGAATAATTCTTCTTGCTCCCACATAAGGATGTGTCCAGCTTTATCAAGCACAATAAACGAAGCTCGAGGGTAATTATGTAAAATATTCCACGGGCTTTGATAACCTGTAATCGCGTCTTGTCTTCCTGTTACTATCAAAGATGGTTTATCAAAAGGATGGGGAAGTTTTTCTACATCGTATGAAAAGATATAGTTTTCATATAATCGATCCAGGAATTTTTGATCTCCAGGTTCTCGTGCATTAAATGCCTTAGTAGCGTCCAATATTTTCCGAGTCTGAACAACAAAAATCATCTGGAAAACCTGCGCTTCTTCAGGTATTAATTCTGCTAATAGTTCTTTGTCCTCCTGCAAAACGACGTGCTCGGGTAATGTTCTCTGGCTGGGATCACGGGTAACTGGTGCAAGCAGGCAAAGTCCATCTACGATTTCAGGTTTTTGATAGACAATGCCTTGGGCAATATATCCCCCATATGAAAACCCGGCCAGAAGAACTTTCTGATCAGGCAGCAATTTATCTATGAACTTCAACAGGATATTGACTACATCTTCGCTGTTGCTGATCCAATCCGCACCCGGGGTCTTGCCCATACCCGGCAGATCAACATATATGCGCTGCCACCCATTTTTATTTTGGAAAAAAGGTTCTGTAATTTCCGACCATTGACGATGATCTCCCTTAATATTCCAACCATGCAGAAAAATGATCGGTTTTCCTTCTCCATAAGTTTCATAATAAGCGGTAATATTTCCAAGATCGCACTTCATATAATATCCTTTTCTGGTTATTCTATTAGATCCAGGGAAATTTTATATCAGAGTAAGATTATGCACAACGATTTATTTATTTCTATTTATCAATTGCTAGATAACTTCGCTGGATTTCTGATTGTGAGCGGCCGGCGCTTCCGGAAAACCTAAGAATCTTGTAAGTAAAACATCCTAAAAGCGTGTATCACAAAAAGCAGTCTCGCGATATAATCACAGGCATAGGAGTGAGCTATGGCTGAGAGTGGAAGCGGCACAGAAAAAAGAAAAGAAATGCGTCATCTGGTCAAAGCCCTTGAAGTTTTTCAGAAAGCTTCTGGGGAGAGGCTCGGCAGGCTGGTTGATCTATCACTTGGGGGTATGCTGATTACCCACAAAACCACAATGGAATTGAACGCAGAGTTCCCAATTATCATTCCACTGAATCACTCCAAAAACGGCTTGGATGATTTTGAAGCAGATGTTCAATTTCGCTGGTTCAGCCAATATAATCAAACTGGCTTGTTCGGATTTGGCCTTGAATTTCTAGACAACACAGACGAGCAACGCAGGCTTCTCCAGGGGATCATCGACGAATTCTCGCACGTCGAGCATTAAATAAAAAATGATCCCCAGTTACAATTTGCAGCTGGGGATTTTTGATCCTAATTAACCGTACAAGTTTCATGAATACCGCTTAGAGCATCCCAGAGCAGCTTGCTCATCTGCAAAGCAGCTTTTTCTGCCTCAAACTGAGATATTTCATCAAGCGTGTCTATTTTGTTCAACAATTTCTGGGCTTCATGTTGGTTGTTGGTGTGCTCGATGAAGTACTTTTCACACGCTTCAGGTAAATCATAAAATTCTCGCAAGCCGGCTAATTTAGATTGTGCGGTTTCTGGCTGCTGAACTTCAAAAGCGTATAAGGCTCCCATTGCAGTGGGAGGCTGGGCAAACAGTTTGCCTGCCTCTTCTACCAGGGCTTTGGTCTGCTTCAAATTTGCGCTGCCAACTTGAGTTTCTAGGCCGTCTGCAAAAACTTTCCACAATTCCGCATGCTCTTTTTCTTCTTCAACAGTCTCCAGATCATTAAGCGTCTCCCAGCCCTGTGGAATTGCTGTGATAAAAGCGCCATATTCTTCGGCATATGTTTTCAAGCCTTCTAACGGTAATGAGCCGTCATTCCAGGCTTGATAAAAAGGGTGATCCAATAAGTGATAAAGCATCACCTTCTCATTTGGTCTATTTTTTAATATCATTTGGTCCTCCAATCCATATAAAGTATACCTTATTTGTAATTATATTGCATAATCCAAGATTTGCCATATATGCACAAGGGTAGAAGAGCAGGTAAGCCATGTGGATTTCACAAAGTCTATTAGTCATAGATCAACAAACTTTGATATAATTTAGACATACATTGTCCAAATAACAATAAGGATTCAAGTTTATGGCAGATGCACCACGCAAGGTAACCCAAATAATCTCCCCACAGTATGTCATCGAAGGTGCGGGTGTATTGCTGCGCCGTTCATTTGGTCCCTCACGCGCCAACCTCTTTGACCCCTTCTTATTATTCGACCACTTCGCTTTCAACGATCCTATCGAAGGTCCCATCGTGGGCTTTCCCACCCACCCCCATCGCGGCATCGAGACGGTCACATATATGCTAGAAGGCAACACGCGCCACCGCGACAGCTTGGGCAATTCCGGGGTGATTGGCCCGGGCAGCGCACAATGGATGACGAGTGGGCGCGGAATCTTGCATGAAGAAATGCCCAAACGCGGACCAGAAGGAACCGTATTCGGCTTCCAGTTGTGGGTCAATTTACCCGTAGCCCTCAAGATGAGCGCGCCGCGCTACCAAGATATTCATGCTGACGATATCCCCGAGCTGGAAAAAGACGGCCAAAAAGTGCGCCTCGTGGCGGGTGAATACGCAGGGCTGATAGGTTCTGCAACCGAGATTGCAATCCAACCGCTTTATATGGATGTCACTTTAGACCCTAACGTGGAATTCAGTCTGCCAATTGCTCCAGGAAATGCCGTATACGCCTACCTCTTTGAGGGAGAAGCGATATTAGGTTTGGATACCGATGGGCGTGGCGAAATGGTGAAGGCGGTGAGCATGGTGGTCTTTGGGGATGGGGACTATATCCGTATTCAGGCTGGGACAAGCTCCCCGGCCCGTTTTATCCTGATGGCAGGCACTCCCATCAATGAAGCTATAGTCCCATACGGGCCATTTGTTATGAACACAGAGCAAGAAATTGAGCAAGCCTTTATTGACCTGAGAAACGGCACATTTGTGCAAGACTGACCAAAATAATCTGTAATATCACCTACCGATGACGATCTAGAGCTATTTTTTCCAAAGAGATATTTGATTTTTTCTGGACAAATAAGGTAGAATAATTCAGAAGAATTACTTACTGAATCAAAAGTGACAAGGAAAGCGGAATGAGTGATCAATTCGAACTCTCGGAACGACCCAAAGCCAAAGAAATTTACATGTTAGCTGGTTGGCGTCAGTGGGTGGATGGAGGTGGAATGTCCTCAGGGTTGCCTGATTATCTAATTCAAGAATACGACGCCAAAAAAATTGGGACCATAAACCCAGATGGGTATTATCTATTCCAATTACCTGGCGCGCAGCATTTTATGCGTCCTATGGTCCGCCACAAAGATGGACACCCCCAGGGGATTCATACCCAGCGCAATGAATTTCATTACGCTGAAATTGGTAATAAAGGCGTCGTATTTTTTATCGGTGATGAGCCACACATGGATGTTGAAAGATATACTCGCGCTTTCCTAAACGCGGCTAGAGAGTTAAAAGTCAAACGGATAATCTTGTTTGGGGGCATCTATGCGGAAGTCCCTTATGATAAGGAACGTTATTCAACCAGTATATACAGCTTGCCTTCGCTGCGTGAGGAAGTAGACAACTTGGCGGTGGATCTGTCTAATTATCAAGGGCCTGGCAGCATCGGCTCGTATGTTTGCCAACGCGCTGGTGAGCATAAGATTGAAGTGATTGGTTTTTATTCTTTTTGCCCCATCTACCAATTTGGAAGCATGGAGGAGATTTCTAAAACTATCCGAGTAGAAAATGATTACATTGCTTGGTTGGGTGCTATGCGGCGGGTAAATCATATGCTGCAGTTAACCTTCGACCTGGAAGAATTGGAGACAAAAGGGGACGAACTTATTAAAAAGTTGGATGACAACGTGAGTGAGCTTGATGAAAAATACCCGGACCTGCGCGTTGGGGAATATATGGAGCGTTTGAGAAATGAATTTCAGGAGAAATCCTTTAGCCCACTTGAAGATGTATGGGAGCAGGAACTGCGCAGACTTGGAGATGAATTCTTCCCTTCTGAAGAGTAAGGCGCAAGTAAATGGGGATATAATAATGTACAGGTATCCAGACCAGAACAGATAACTATTTTCCCTATCTGATATCTTCAATTATTTAGTTGCCTAAATCGGTCTACAATCAGAGAAGATCTGTTTGAGATGGTTTAGAATTATTAGGAGGAGAAAATGAAACGCAGTGGACTACATCTTTGTGTTTCTGTAATCATTCTAGTACTATTTAGCGCATGCGGGACTGCACCAACCTCCACAGAATCTGCCCCGTCTGCCCCAACATCTACCAGTACGAACCTGCCTCCAACCCGTACGCCTGAACCCTCTACAACACGCACAATTGAACCATCCGCAACCCTCACAACCTTGCCAGGACCTACTACTGTTCCAACAAAGGTAATTAGTCCGAGCGGAGATCTTGTAGTCCCGCTGGTTGAAGGGATGATCCTCCAAGAAGCAATACAAATATTAGAATCTGCAGGATTTGAAACCACAACCACCTACCGCACTTTCCAAGATGCTCCTTTGGGGGATATAGTTGAGCAGCGCCCACCAGCAGAAACAGAACTGGAGGCAGGCAGTATCGTCAGGCTTTTTGTATCCGCGAAAGTTGTTGCTGTAGAAGTGGTTTCAGGCTTGGAAGTGGCCGCGAACAGCCAATATTCTTATGCAGTTGATTTGCAAGCGGGGATTCCTTACAATTTCTATACTTCTGATACATACAACATTACAGACAATGTAGATTGGACAGAGTTATTTAATTGCTGCGGGCGTATGGCCCTCTCGCCAGCACGGATAACTAATGCTAATATGCCCGGACTGGTTTACACTCCAGAGAGCGACGGTTCATTTAATGTAATTATCCACAACAACAACCCTGTGCGCTTTTCATTCACTTTATGGATAACATTCTTTTCAATTGAGGAGTAATGAAAATACCCGTTTGTTTCTGGATTTATTACCCAATATTAGTTGACCCCAGCAATTTATTATTAAACAAACTCGCAAAAAGATGACATTTAGGTTGTCTCTTTTTCTTTTGGAAGATTTATAAGTGACCCTGGACCAGTTCAATCAAGTTGCCTGCTGGGTCATGGAACATAACGTACTTCCTGGGAGATTGGCCTTCAATACCCCAGGGCAGGGGAATTTCATGGGTACTCAACTGTCCGACAAGTTTATCCAGGTCATTTACAGCTAAAGCAAATAGTGGAAAACGGTCTGGTTTCGCATTTTCTGCTTCGTGAGGTTGTCCTTGGTTGATAACTAAAGTGGCTCTATTCAACTTGAAATGCGGCTGATGGCCGTGACCAGGGGTGGCCAAAGGTTCTAACCCGAGCACATTATGATAGAAATTAACTGCCGCGGGTATATTCTCCGCCCAGAGAGTTAGAACGACAATCTCACTTATTGTAAAATCTGGCATCGTATATCTCCATAATATTTGAATTTTGGCTGGGTGTATGTTGGTATTGTTTTATTCTTCGACAAAATGATGCGAGGCGCTTGAGTCGTAATCAACCCCATAGATTTCCTTAAGTTGATTGATCTTCTTAATTCCTTCCGTTGAGAAAGGGCTTTTGCCCTCAAATGCATGTAGGACAATGCCTTCGAGAAGATCACCGAGCGACATGTCATGGTACCCGGCCATGGCTTTAAGTACCTTCACGAGCTGTTTTTCCATGCGCACGCCTAGCTGGGTGCGTTCAACGCGTATTTTCTCATTATCACAGGTCATAATATTCCTTTCAAATTGTTATATTGGTAACTATGTAACACAGTGCATTGTTGAAGTCAAGAACAAATCTGGGATCTCCCCCATCCTAAATACATCGCTCGGGGAAACATGCTTCACCCGTTTACTATTCCTGCTCCCCAGACGCTCTTTTCAAATTCAATGCTAATAATCTTTCGAGAATTTTTTCATCTGATAGATTATGCGGCCACCCGTAGGCGTCCAATACTGCGTTATCCAACGACGTGTGAATATGATCTAGAGTTTCAATAGCCTCCAAACTTATCAGCTTCTTTACCGCATTATTCCATTCAGTTTGATTTCTGTGTTTTCCCTTTATGTGTTCTCGGTAATACACCAGCGAGTTGTATAGGTTAGTCAACGTGCGGGTTTTAAGCATTTTTGGTCCGCTGAGAATCTCTTCTGATGGGAATAACCAGGGTTGTCTGAAATTGACCAGCTGCCGTGCCACATCTGCAATATTCTTAACGCGTTCATCCTGATCCTCGCCTGGTTCTTGACCGGGGGGCCATGGAAACGGAAATGTTTCAAAGGTCGTCGTAGGCGTGTATCGCTTTCCGCTTTTCGATTCTCGTAATTGTGTGCCCTGGCCTAATGACCATAGCTCATGTATTTTGGAATGGACTGTACCTAAAAAGTAATCGTCATCGCGTGCTATTACAATTAACAAGTTTGCTGGAATTATATTAGCATTAACCCATGTGAATACATGATGTTTTGACACCATAGAAGTTCCGATATACCGTTCAAATCCTCTAATTGCCTTGCGAAGGGCTGGACGTGGTCTAGTAAAATGCCACCATGGGGTTGTATTAGGTACTCTGCTTTTTTCTCGATAAGGCTTCACATTGGCTTTTAGATATTCGAATGGCCCAGAATAGAGCGTAGCTTCCGCCTGTTTCATCTGGACGCCAAAATCAATAATCCAGATATCGCGAACTCGCCGAGTGATATCGGTTCCGTTGTAATATGGTTTAATAACATCCGAATTCAGTCTGTCTTTCGAGTCGTTAGATGTTGATAATAGTTTTCTTGCAATATCTGCCGGAATATCAAATGGCCCAGCTGGGGTCACACCCATAAAAGACAAATCCTTATTTTCAGAAAGCCTTTTGGCAATGCTTATGTTAGTCGAACTTGTTAGGTCTGGGTTGATATTTGGCACAGTCTGGTTATCTAAAATATGTCGGTTTTCTGTTCCATTGTCAAATCCCACCATTGATACATGTACCATTGCACCGTCAAGAATCCATTCTCGATCAGCCCAAGCCCAAAAAATATTACCAGTATCCTTAATCTTTTCTATGACTTTTCGATTTGCTCCTCCCCGAATTGCTTGAGTAGCCAGAAGCCCAATTCTAATATTTGGTGTAATCTCTAACTGCCCACGTGCTTTTTCGAACCAATAGCATACTAGATCACAAGCTGGCAAGCGTTCAGCATATAATTTTAGTAACGCGTTAATATAATCATCACCCAACTCCGTTCGCATTTTCTTTTCACCCAAGAAGGGCGGGTTTCCAATTATTACGTCTGCCTCCGGCCACATGGGTTCGGTGGACTTACCTGTCTCGTTAATTTCCAATATTGCGTCCTTCTGTTCGATATTGTTTAAAGGCTGTAATATTGGTTCCTCAAAATCTGGGAACCCATTTTCATTTCTCCATTGGATATAACCAATCCACACGGTCGTTTGCGCTAATTCATGGGCGTAGGGGTTGATTTCTATTCCATATAGTTGAGCTGGACTTACAGAAAGAGGGATATCATCTAGCCCTTTACGCCCTGCGAATTGGATAACTTCTTTTTGTAGATCAAGCATTTGGCGTAGAGCTATATAAAGAAAATTACCACTCCCACAAGCTGGGTCTAGTACCCGCGTCCCTGCAATCTTATATGCGAATTCTTTTAGTTGTGTGTAGGCTACACCAGGTTTCTCAATATCTATAAGTCCGCTTGCTTCTAGCTTGACCTCTTGCCATTCCTCTCGCAATGGCTGCATCAGCACCGGTTCTACAATGAGTAAAATATCTTCTTTACTGGTGTAATGCGCCCCCAATTGGGCCCGTTTAGATTCATCAATTACACGCTCAAACAGTGTCCCAAAGATTGTTGGGTCTATTCCTGACCAATCCAATTTGCCAGCAGCCCGTAATACATCCTGAATATTCGTGGGTAGGTTCGGAATAAAATTATCATCAAATAAACCACCGTTAAAATGAGGAATAGCATGTACACCGTACAAGCCCCCTTTCTGCATCGCCGAAAATAGATTTTTTAGACCTGGTACAAAGTAGTCTAAATCTCCTACCTTCGTGCTAGCTAAGGTGGTAAACACGTTGTCTGGCAGCAGTTTCATATCCTCTGCAAATAACGAGAAAAGTAACCGAATGATAAAGTGGGCTAGCCGCTCCGAATCTGTCTCTTTGTCCCACTTTCGCATAGTCTCAGCAACTTTTACGAATGCATACGCTGTTGCCTGGGTCACTTGTTGCTGAGTCCTGGCAGGTTCGAAAGAATCCGGGTCGTTGAACACTCGCTTAAGTAGTTTGACCCCCGAGCCATCTAGTATTTCGTCAAATCCAATTTCGTGGTTTTCATTTATCGTGTCAGTAAAATTGGTGTGGAATATGAATCTTTGGGTATCAGAGGTAATAAGCAATGGTGGGTTGCCAAGCGATTCTCGATATAGCAATAGTTGCTGGTACGCTTTATCCAGGTTTTTATGAAACCCTTTATATTCCCATATGAACCTGTGGTTGTACCAAACATCCGCTCGTCCTTTGTCCCCTGTGGATTTTTCCGTTGGTTCTTCAAAAGTAAAGAATTCACCTTTGGGGTCAGCTTCTAATGGCGTTTTATGGCCTACTAATCTGCAAACGTCATTAAAATGACTTTGCGCTGTTGCTATCTCTTTTTGCCGTATTTTGCTCCACTTCTCAACAAATTCTTTTGGGTTCATTTCGTCTCCCACCATATATTATAAAGTCCTTCTATTAATACGCCAACCGTCTACTGGTACCTGTCTCCCCAGAAGATTCATTCAATCCTTTGAAAAACAAGTAAAGTTTTCCATAAGTCTTCTCTTCATTTTGGTCAGCCGAGTTTGCGTGAATCCGAAAACAAAAAAGCCTTGGCGATAAAACCAAGGCTCTGTACTTGGAAAATTGATTATGTTGAATTTAATTCACAGAAGGGATTTCGGTTGCTGGTTGGTCTGCATCCATAGGCGAGGTTGCGCGCAGAAAACCTGTGAAAATCAGGATGGCGCCAAAAAACTCTAAAATGTAAAGTATGCCGGGGATTTCGAAACGACTGAAAATACCACCCATTGCAGGGAGTATTGCTCCTGTTGCGATAAGTATGTTTCCGACTGTGCGGTGTAGTAAGATGCGTTTGCGGTAGAAAATCCAGGCTGAATATATTGCCCCACCTATCAACGTAAGTGTCCCATAAATGTTGAAGAATGGGGTTAACAGACGTACATTTCTGGGGATTACATTTTTACCTGATAATTCTATGCGTGTTTCTCCACTTGTGGCCAGAGGGCTGGAGTCAAGTTCTGCATTGAAGACCATGAAAAGACCGAACAGAGAGCCAATGACCAAGATGATCATTAGCACATTGGCCTTTCTGCGTTTGGCAAGGAGGTAGACTGTTCCCTGCCCCAACCAAGCTGCCACCAGGATGGCTCCAAAGAGGTACCACATCCTAAAAATAAGAGCATTCCACCCAAAGGCTCCGTAGTATGCTTCGGAAAAACCGCCGATACCATAGAAGACCATGCCGAGACCCCAAAGGAGAAGGTGGAGGCTTTTGCGATCAAAGTAGCGTTTAAATATCAGAACTGCAAAGATAAAACTAATGATGGATGATGCGAGTGGTATCAAGGTATTCGAAAAAGTCATGTTTTTATTCTCCTCTTAATGATATAGATGAACTATCCTGCCCCGTTTGAGACGCCCAAGATAACGCCAATCGCTATAATTATTATGATAACTATGAATATAGTCAGAACGCCGATGGCAATCGGCACAGTTTTTTCATAGAATTCAGGGTATTCTCTTTTAGTAGAAGACTGCTCCTGATTATTGGACATTGTTTTTGTGACCAAAGAAAGCTCCGATAATTTGATGGGTTTACCTAGATTAGTTTAAAGCCCCTATTTTTGTCTGTATAGTAAGTTTTACTCAGATTTGAGGGTGACAAATGCCCTCAATTTTCAGGGGCATATGTCAGTAGGTTTGATTTCTTTATTGTAATTAGATTTCGGGGATAGTTTATTCCAATAACGCATCAACGGAGATCGTGCACCGAACCATCACCCGATTTTTTCTCTAAGCGAATCTATTCTGTATTTAATTCACCCGTATCCATTTCTAAGCTTTTGGTAATTTTTTTGTTGTCACGCACAAATACCAGAGTAATGTCGCCTAGGAGTATCAGCGCCCCAGAGAACAGCACCCCGCTCATTACCCAACACCCATTCCGTTGGTTGATAAAGGTGCCGTTTGAAGAATTTAGATCGTAGAGCACAAACTCTTCGTCCTCAAAACGTATCTGGGCAAGCAGCCGGGAAACTCCCAGTCCTTGGATCACCAAATCATTCCCCGATTTACGCCCAATGTGAGTAATGGGTTTTGTAAGTGGGAAAATAATCTGGTTGAAGACCAGATAAGCATCTTGGGTTGTCAAGCCCCCATTTTTCGCGCAGGGTGAAAGTGGATAGGAATATTCAACGCCAATCTATATTATCTTTTAGTCTTGAGCCCATTGTTTATATCTAGCCGAATCAACAAGCCCATCCAGATTTATAGGATGGGCTTGTAATTTGATAATTGTTGCGAGTTGGTTTTATTCGCTACCGCCTTCCCCAGGGGGGCAGTCTTGATCAGGTGGACCCGCATTCTCTGGAGGACCTGCGTTCTCGGGGGCATTGGATTCTTCGGGTGGTCCGGCACCTTCGGGCGGCCCCGCATTTTCTGGGGGACCGGCTCCTTCAGGTCTGCCGTTGCCATTTCCATTGTTTGAAGGAGGGCAGCCTCCCCTACCTTGCCCACGATTTTCTGGCGGTCCTGCCTCTAAAGCGCGCTGGATTCCTTGAAGTGCCTGTTCAGGCACTTTATCTAACAGGGCGGTGAGCACCTGAGTGCGATTTTCTCGAGCTGCATCGATGAGTGCAGATTGCGCTTCGGCACGCGCGGGGTCATCAGCGGCCAGGCTCGCCATGGCTTGTGCTAATCCCGCGACCGAGTTTTCGTAGCCCTGCACTGCTGCTGGAAGATCCTCTAAACGATCTTGATCGATAAGTTCCTGCATCTCTTCAATACGCTTATCAGCGAATTCGTTATACAGGTCTATATCTCCATTATTCCCTGAGAATGTCAATTTAACACCCTCTAGCCCGGTTTTCACTGAGTATAAGGCGTCTCCTGGTAAGGCATCTCCTGATGCAAATGCCACACCAGCGCCAGTAGAAAGTGTAGCTAAGACTGCAACAATAGCTAAGGTTATCCAACGCATGTTAAAACTCCTTTGGAAATATTTGGTTATCATTTGCCAGTAATTAATTAATCGATAAGATAATGAACTTTGCTCTTGGGCGGCAAGCTGACCCAACAAACGGGTTTGAGCTGAGCGACGAAAAGCTGGCCGGGGGGAGGCAGCTGGGGTCAAATTTAATATTTGCTGGGTTTTGAGTAAAGACGCTAACTCTTCGCGGTGTTGTGGATAACGTTCGAGGCATTGTTCGATGCTCATCTTCCCTGTGTCGATTGCCTCAAGGCATTCTGCTAATATATCTGCAATATTCTCTGACATGATTATTTATTCCTTCTCAAGAATCCCACCAATTTTCTTGAGCGCCCGGTATTGTAAAACGCGGACATAACCAGGTTTTATACCCATAATATTTGCGGTCTCTGTGTGGGTGAGTTGATTAATAAAGCGGTAGATAATCACATGTTGTAGATTGGGTTCTAATTTCGAGATCGCGTTGGCAAGCCTTTGACTTTCCTGGGCAGATTGGGATAGTTCTTCAGGACCAGGCTGCGGATCTTTCTGGGAAGCAAGTTGATCAAGTGGGACGGACCTTCTTTGGGAACGGTGATAGTCTATTACAAGGTTGTGTGCTATGCGGTATAACCAGGCCCGGAAGTTCCCAATCGTTTTTCTTTGGGCTTTCTGCTTGGGTAGAGATTGCCAAGTTTTGATAAATACTAGTTCCGTCAAATCTTCAGCCTCATTGTGATCGGCGACTCGATAAAAAATATAGCGATAAATATGCTCTAAATACCTTTCGTATAGTTCACCAAATGCTGTTTTGCTGCCTTGGGCTGCTTGGATTAACAGCTCATTATCAGACGCATCAGGTAGTTTTTGTGTTATCACTTTATGTATATAGGACGGAATATTTGCGATTACGTTACAAGGTTTCTAAACTTACAGCTTTGTAGTAATTCTCAGCCTTTTCCATCACCTTGCTGTAAGTCGCCTTTTCTGCAATCATGCGAGAGTTTGTTTTGAGCGCATTATCCCGCAGGGAGGGATTCTCAAAACTATGCAGGATGGCATTCGCGAGGCTATGGGGGTCGCTTGGCGGTACGAGCAGGCCGTTTTCGCCATCTGCAATCCATTCGTGCAAAGATTCAATATCCCCTGCTATGGGGAAACATCCGCAGGCCATCGCTTCAAGTAATGAGTTTGGAGTGCCATCGTGCTCGCTAATGGATACAGCGATTTGAGCTTGACGGAAGAGGCCGGCCATCTCTGAGCGGGTCTGACGGGGGAGCAAATCTACGGCCGCGGTGATGTTTAATTTGGAAACCCAGCTTTCCGCCTGAGGCTCCCCTTGCATGGCAGGACACACGAAACGTGCTTCTGGGAGTTTAGCCAGCACCAGGGGAACTGATTTGAAAAAGGTGTCGTTGCGAATGTAGGTACGGATACCGCGGGGATTGATCACAACGGGTTTTTCTACCGCTTTAGTCGGAGGATAAAATACCTCTGGCTGGATGCCCCCTGCGCCAGGCAGGATAACGCTTGGGCGCTCTTGGGGAAAACCCCATTCTTGGGCAAGTTTGATGTCGCGGCGGGTATCGGTGTGCAAGGCCGAGGCGCGCTTTAGGGCAAGGCGTGTGCGAGAGGCCATCAGGGGCGTAGACCGTGCGTGCAAAGTGAGATCGTTGCCCCAAACCGAAATTAGCAAAGGGGTAAATGTATTCTTGGAAGCTAAGGCTGCCAACATACCTTCATAGGGTATGCGCATGGCATGCACAAGATCTGGCTGGATGGCTGCGATAATTGGGGCCAGTCTCCTGGCAGCAGAGTTTAAGGTAAGCGGGCCAAAGTACTGGCGAAATTTTGTACGTATTGAGGTTGTGGAAACACTGCGAAGGAAACCGGTGGATTTCTCTCCTTTCTGCCCTCCAGCCGCGCCGCTAAACGCTACGGGTACGAAATTGAAGGATTTCAATCCTGGTAGTGGATCGCAGGGATATGTTGAGACCAGATGAATCTCATCTCCCCGGTCGATAAAATAGCTGATCCAGTTTATTGCTGTAGGGGAACGCCCGTCGGCGATATATAAGATACGCATGCCGCCCTTAGGGTACAACAATTTTTGATATCAAGCAATAGTGATAGTTGTACGAGAGATTCCCCTTAGCAGGCCATTTTAGTGTTACTTCTGAAGGTCTCAGGAAGATATTTTGAACTGAATTAATCCCCAAAAAGTTTATCTATAAAACCAGTGAGCCCCTTGTTTTCTTTGATTTGTGCTTTTGGAAAAGCAGCGGATAGTTCAGTTTCGCGCGCAGAATTAATTTCGTTGATTTCCACCTTAACTCGCAGGCCTGATTTGCTAGTTACTGCAACCAAATCGAAAATGGCCGCACTCTTCTTTTTTGATTTTCGTTTGATAATCACTTTTTTTATATCAATATTTGGGATAGTGATAACAGAGTCCCCAGACTCCAGAATGACGCGCTGGTCGGTAATGCAAACTCTACGAAAGCTGGTATGGGTAACTTCGCCCTCATGTGATTCCCTATTCACTTTTAGGGCGCTCCTGTGCGCAGTTCGGACAGGCCCAAAAATTATCTTCTCCCCTTCTCTGAACTTAACGATGTGAAATCCTTGCATAATGTTATGCCTCGTTGTGTAAGGAGCCAAGAACGCTGATGAAGACTGTTGCCATTGTTTCAATGTTAACTTCTTCCATCGCAATACGCAAGGATTCCTTACCCATTTTTCGCAGACGGGCGGGGTCGGAGAGGGCAGTATGCATAGCGCTAATTAAAGATTCGAGATCGTCGTTTGGTACTAACCAACCGTTTTCTGGGCGCACAAGATCTGCTTGTGTACCGTCGCCTTGCGCGACAACCACGGGTAAACCGAAAGACATGGCTTCCTGAATAGCCAGGCCGCCGGTTCCCGGTAGAACGAAAAGATCTGCTGTCTTGAAGAGCTCAGCAAGTTCAGCCCCATGCCTGGCACCCAGGAATTCGGTATTTGGATATATCTCCTGGGCAATAATTTCAAGGTCTTCCCGAGCCGGGCCGTCTCCGACGATCATCAAACGGGGAGCTAGCTCCTCAGGCAGGCTGGCGCAGGCGCGTATCAGGTTATCGACACGTTTACGATGCTGCAAGCGCCCGACGAATAATAATTTAGGTTGACCGTGAAATTTTGGAGGACGGGTGGGTGGTTGTTGCGTTGGGCGCATAGCGACCGCGTTAGGGGCGACGAAGATGCGTTGGGGCTCCAACCCCAGCTCGCGATATTCGTCTGCGCCCTTGCGGCTGTAGGCTATGAATCTATCAAGAGAATGCAGAAATTTCCTGCGTGTGAATCGCCGCAATACACCAATGGGACCTCTAATGGCTGGAGCGCCCAAACCCCAACCAACCACAGGACGATCGCGGTCGTGCATCCATTTTACGGCTTTGCGTGTGCTGGGGTAACGCGCGTTTGCCTCTACGATTAAGGCATCTGGCTGCCACTGCTCAAGCCAATCCAGAATTCCCGGCTGCCAACACATATAGAGGGAGCCATTCAAGAAATGGCGGTTTTCAGCTGGTGAGAGTTGAGCGATGTCTAGCTTATCTGTGGTCTGGATGGCTTCTTTGGAGCGGGGTTCGCCTGCAAATACGCTCAAACCTCCCTGACAAGCCGCGGCCAGCGCGTCAAAGAAAGCTGCACGGTACGAGGGCAGCACGCGTTGCTGTAATCCCACCCGGCCTGGAAATAGCTTCATTTGGGATGCCTGGCTAACAAATAAGATACCCATTCATCTGTCTCTAGTGATGCAACTGCTGGGTAGGGTGAGCTTATTTCATGGAATGTGTACCCAATTGACGTCAATATTTCCCAGGCAATCAGTTTCGCTTCCGGGCCGTGGAGTTCTAAGAAAAGCAAGGGTTGGTGCTGCTCAAGTATCCGCTGCATGCCGGGTAGGGCTAGAACTTCCCCACCTTCAATATCCATTTTCACAATTTGTGGAGGCGGTTGTCCCTGAGAGAATACGAAATCATCCAGAGAAATCGCCGGAACTTCTAAACGCTCAAGATAGGATTCTTCTCTACCTGCAGAACCATCGACTTTTCCCGCGGCATGCGATTCGTGCACCTTGAACTCAACTGTCCCAGATGAGTCGGCGACTGCCTTAGGAACAATTTCGATATTCGAAACCTGTGGATTGATGTCCAGGTTGGCTTGAAAGCGTTTTACGTTAGACGGCAAGGCTTCGAATGCAAAAACCCGACCGCTCTCTCCAACAATATCCGCCAATATTAGGCTCATGTAGCCGAGATTGGCGCCAACATCATATACAATCATCCCAGCGGCAACTAATTCTTGCAGGGCAGAGGTAAGCTCGAGTTCATAAGTGCCCAACCATAAATATTTCTCAGTTCTATAATCTAGCATTAAACGCCTTCCGGCCAGTGCTCCACCGGCAACTGTGAATTCCATGATTCCTGAGGGATGAGCCTTATTGAGCCTGGCGCGAATAAATTTAGCCAAAGGGCCAGAGCGGTAAATTACTTTTTGAACGCTCGCAGGAAGCCAACGGGCTGCAAAAGCTGCAATTGATAATAACGGTTTGGTCATTAAATGTTATTTGATAAAACTTGATTGTGGGTTGATCAATGCCCCTAGTTTACCAGCGCTTGTAAGTAGCCGTCCACCATCTTTTCCAGACTAAAATTTGCGGCTGCACGCGCCCGTGCGGCAGCCCGAAAGCGTTTTTGATTCCCCACTACTTCCACTGCTGCTTCGACGAGGGGTGAGAAATCAGGGGAACCCATTTTGAAGGGGTCGCTTCCGTATGCTGTTAACCGCCCCGCACCGCCAGCCACCAATTCACTTAATGAGCCGGTATCGAAAGCTACTACAGGCAAGCCGCAGGCCAGGGCTTCAATGACAGAATTTGGACAGGGGGGGTTTAACTCCGCGGAAAATAAGGCATGGGCAGAACGGTCAATTTCTGGGATGCTCTCTGGCGGCACAATTCCAGCCCAGTGAATGGGAATTCCGGCGCGCTCTTGCCAATATTTTTGCGCTTTTTCCGGCACCCTTCCAACGACCATTAATTCGAGGGGAAGGTCAAGCTCCTGAGCGAGAAGCTTGGCGAGCTGGACTGCATTGCATAGCCCGATCTCGTGGCCGCCTCCCAGGCTGCCTTCGACCACCAACAAACGGTACGTTTCCGCTGAGCGTTGGTGGGGGCCGTCCGGGGCGTAGATTTCCAAATCCACGCCGTTATGCACAACCCAGTGAGGGATCGGGGTGGGGCCGTAAACGTGTTCCCAGCGCCGAACCACGAATTGGCTTTGATAGACAATGCCAGTAGCTAATCGTCTGCGGATGAAGGCCATCAGCCAGTTGCCGTATTCTGAGCGCAGGTAGTGGCGCAGCCCGGTGGGTTTTACGCGGTGCGCCCAATTGATGCCGTCCAGGCGTTGGATGATGGGCACGCCGCGCTGCCTGGCGCGCCATAGCTTTCCCAGTTGGCGGGTGCTGTTGGTCAGCAGGATGGCATCGTAAGGGGTATCGTCTAGGTCGTAGCACACATCTATGCCGCGCGCTTGCAGGCCTGCGGCAAACTTGTGGCGAAAGCTGACGGTGCCTCCGATGCCTTGAACATGGGGGATCAGGCATATACGGGTCATGATTGAATAATGATAACATTATTTAAACCTCACTCACACCCACACCCCAGCGATCAGATGTATCTGGGCGCGATGAGGGTGGTAAAAAAAGGGCGATGCAGCGCATCGCCCCTACGGGATTGTGAGGGAGAGGGCTTCGATTTCAATCCAGGTGGGTTGGTCATTTGGCAAGGTACCGTAAGCCAGGCGGCCATTGGGCGGAAGGGCGGCATACTGGTTATCCAACCAGATCACCACGCCCAGTGGATGGCGCGGCGCGATATTGGTTGAATAGATGACTTCATCATCAATTTTGAATGTTACCTTGCCTGGCTGCCAATCCAGCGCATAGGTGTGCCACTCGGTGAGTGAAGCAGATATGCTGGCAGCATCTTGATGCATCAATCTGCGTCCCACTCGGCGCAATAGGCGCGCTGCTGGCGGCCAGGCTAGAAGTGGCAATATTGGAGCGCCAAATCCCAGCAGCAGCGCAGGAATGGCCGGAGAGTTGAATGTAGCAGCCAAAGCGCCTTGGGCAGGTAGATCATCTCGCAAGGAGAGATGGTTGTGAGGCGAGGCGAAGAAGAACCAGGCCGTGTTGGGCAGCGCGGGTAATCGCCGGATCCCTCCACCCAATCCCAGGGAGAAGCTGATAGGGTCGTTCCACAAGCCGAAGCCCCATGTGCCGGGGATGGTGTGCGCAGAGGCGCGAGCGCGTAAGCGGATTTTCACAGGTGGTTGCCACGGAAATTGCTTGCGGGATAACCCAGCATAATCGTCGAGTTGGGCTAGCCGGTATTCTCCACTCGAGCCGGGGGGCAAGCTCAAACGCCAACTATCGTCTGACAGCTTTTCGACTTCCCCGCCAGCGGTAGTTGTCTCCGTGAATTCTATGCTAGACATGTAGATATTATACGGTTTGGTATTCAGTCAGGCAATGATATAATTTATACTGTATTGGAGGCTGCATGGAAATCACTTGGTATGGACATTCTTGTTTCCGCATCACGGAACGCAATATGGCGACTGTGGTCACGGACCCCTTTGATAGCGCCGAGGTTGGGTACAAACCGCTCTCGATAAAGGCCGATATCCTCACAATAAGCCACGACGCTCCTGGGCACAATTACGTTAAAGCGGTCAAGGGTTCTTCCTGGCAGATTACCGGGCCGGGAGAGTATGAGATCGGGGGTGTGTTTTTGACAGGCGTATCCACAGGTAAAGCCGCGAAGAATAAAAAGAGGAATATGGCTTTTGGGTTTGATTACAATGGAGTAAATGTGGTGCACCTCGGGGATATTAAATCTATACCTAGCCGCTCGGTGATCGAGGCTTTTGGCACTGTAAATATACTGCTGGTTCCTGTGGGCGGCGGAGGTGGTTTGAATGCGGCCAAAGCTGCTGAGGTAATCAGCCTGCTTGAGCCGGGCATTGTGATCCCCATGCATTACAAAACGCCCGCAACAGAGATCAAATTAAACCAGATCAACCAGTTCTTGAAAGAAATGGGGCTGGGTAAGAAAGTGGAACCTCAGGATTCATTGAAAATTACCCGCAGCGGAATCCCGGAAGAACCTAGGGTTGTGCTCTTATCATATGAACAATAGACCAGGATAGTTGCCAAAAATGCCAGTGAAACTGTTAATGACCTGGGACATCCGCTCTGGTCGTGAGGAAGAGTATTTCGAATTCCACATTCGCAAGTTTCTGCCTGCGCTTGAAAAAATGGGATTGAATCTGAGTGAGGCTTGGTTGACTGTGTATGGTGAACAACCCCGCATGATGGCTGAAGCTAGTTTAAAAAACCTAAGCCTGGCGCAACGTATATTGGTTTCTTCGGGATGGCAAGAGCTGGGAAATCAATTAGACGATTTTGTTGAGAACTTTGATTATAAGGTCATTCCTGCAATCGGTGGGTTTCAATTGTAACGATTTACCACACCGTTAGAACGTAAGGTAAAATAAATGGGGAAGTTGACAATGTCGAAAAGTTTTCAGCGTACAAGAGAAGATTTTATATGTGAGAACTGTGGGCATAGAGTAGAAGGGAGCGGTTATACCAATCACTGCCCAGCGTGCCTTTGGAGTAAGCATGTGGATATAAATCCCGGTGACCGCGAGGAACTCTGCGGAGGAATGATGGAACCAGTGAGGGTTGAAGGCCATTCTGGTGAATTCCGCCTCGTGCACCGTTGTGTTGAATGCGGTATTGAGAAAAGAAATAAGACCGCGGAGAATGACGATTTTGAGATTGTTTTGCGGATCGCTGCAGACCAAGGCAGGGAAGTGTGATATGAAAGGGCCGCTTTCTTTTGAAGAGCAGCGCAAGCAGATGGTGTCAGAGCAGCTAGCAGCGCGTCAAATAAAGGACCGCCGGGTTTTGGAAGCTATGGGAACTATTCCGCGACACAAATTTGTGCACCAAAGTGACCAGCATCTGGCTTATGCAGATGGCCCTCTAGCAATTGGGGAATCGCAGACTATCTCGCAACCGTATGTTGTTGCCTTAATGATCGAACTTCTTAATTTAGAAGGGGATGAGAAAGTTCTTGAGGTCGGCACTGGTTCCGGATACTCAGCAGCAATATTGGGCTATTTGGCACGCAAGGTGTACACCCTTGAACGGCATGCCTCGCTGGCTGAGAGCGCGGAGCATATCCTAAATGAGCTTTCTTTGGATAACGTGCACGTGAAGTGCAGCGATGGATCGCTTGGGCTGCCTGAAGAAGCCCCTTTTGATGCCATTATCGTTGCGGCGGCAGCCCCACAGGCACCGAGCCTATTATTGGAACAACTCTCTGATGGGGGTATCCTGATTCTTCCTGTAGGCGGGTCGGGCGGGCAGCGTTTGCAACGCTGGCGGCGGGCCGGCGAAAAGTTTACCCATGATAATCTCACTAGGGTTTCTTTTGTGCCTTTGCGCGGTGAGCAGGGTTGGGATAGCAATTCTTGGTCTAGATGAAATAATACAATATATATTACTATTATATAACACATTGCAATCAATATTGTGAAGAATAACATCATTACTAATCGAATTCATACTGCCATGCTTCTGAGCATAGTCATATTACTAATCGTGGGATTAACCGCGTGTGGTGGCAGCGAAGTTGAGCATGACGAAAATAAACTCAGGGTCGTTGCTACAACTAACATCGTCGCTGATGTCGTTTCACAGATCGGGGGCGAAGTTATAGAATTGACAACTTTACTTCCTCAGGGTATTGATCCGCACACTTTCGAGCCGCAACCTCTGGATGTAGTCGCGGTTGTGGAAGCTGATGTGGTCTTTGTCAGCGGTTTTGGCTTGGAAGATTTTATGGATTCTATTTTGCAGAATGTTGATCAGGAATTGCGCTTGGTTTCGGTCTCAGAAGGAGTGGATCATATAGCTCTTGGAGGTGATGCTGAGAGTGGGGGGATTGACCCTCATGTGTGGTTAGATCCCAGCAATGTGCGAATCTGGGTAAGCAATATCACATCAGTGTTGAGTGAGTTAGATCCTGCTAATATAGGCACATACGAGGCTAATGCATCTTCGTATCTTGCCGAACTACAGGAATTAGATGAGTGGATTATTGATCAAGTGGCAGAAATTCCCCCGGAGAATCGTTTGCTGTTGACCGACCACGATGCTTTTGGTTACCTGGCTGAACGCTATGGTTTTGAGTTAGTGGGCGCTCTGATCCCTGGATATAGCACGTTATCCGAACCTTCTGCGCAAGAAATGGTAGAATTCGAAACTGCTATTGAAGAATATAATGTACCTGCCATATTTGTGAGTGAGACGGTCAATTCAAACTTGGCTCAACGTGTGGCCGAGGATACAGGGATTGATCTGGTGTTCGTCTATACTGGCTCATTGAGCATCCAGGATGGCCCCGCGTCTACGTATTTGGAAATGATGCGTTTCAATATATCTGCAATTGTAAAGGCTTTAAAGTAGGGACGATCCATATCTTGTCCATACGGATTTTTTCTCGTGCTTGGTGGTATTATATAAAAAATCTAAGCAGGAAAAACCTACTGCGTATCATTCGCTTCAAATTCTACAATCTGAGGAAATCCGTGAATACACGTAGTCTTCATCCTTTTTTATTTGCCCTTTACCCGATTTTAACTTTATTATCAACTAACCTAGGTGATATCGTCCTGGTGGATTCCATTCCAGCGGTCATCGCCTCCTTAATTTTCACAAGTCTATTATGGATAATATTAAAGTTACTTTTCAAGGATAACTACAGGTCTGCTATTCTGGTCACCTGCGGATTGATACTGTTTTTCTCCTATGGGCACGTTCAAGCGCTCATCCAAGATTGGCAAATCACCCGCAATATGTTTGCTGATGCTCGCAGATTGTTAATTATTTGGGCGCTAATATATGTTTTGGCAGTCTGGTTGGTTTTATCCAAGCTTAAAGATGCGCGTGAGTTCAACATACTATTGAATTGGGTTGCAGTTGCCGCGTTGGCCTTCCCAATTTACACACTGGTATCTTTTTTTATCCAACCTGAACTAAGTGAAAACCAAATCGTAGAAATCAACCTCGGGGAGGATCAAGATACGGTCGTAAACCCTCCGGATATCTATTACATTATCCTTGATGCCTACGGACGGGCTGATGTACTTGCTGATATTTACGGATTTGAGAATGACGAAACCCTGGATTATTTGACTGAGCGCGATTTTTACATCGCTGATCAGAGTTATGCCAACTATCCACAAACCAGTCTTTCCCTGGCCTCCTCATTGAATATGGATTACGTTAACTATTTGACTGAGATCATGGGAATTAATTCTAGAGACCGCTATCCTCTGTACAATTTAATAGTAGATAACAGTGTGCGCAGATACCTGGAACAATTCGGCTACCAGACCGTGAGTTTTAGGTCCGGAAGTTGGTTCTCGGAAATACGTGATGCCGATCATTATAAATACCCTGAAGCAGAAAATTCCGTTTCAAGCGGTAGGATGCAGGTAGAGATGTTTGGAATCCCGCTAACATTGCACATGTTTGATATTTTACTGCTCGAAACAACAGTGTTGGAACCGCTATTATTTTCAAATATAGTCTACCTGGAATCAACCGAGGATGCATTTGAAGCCCACCGGAAGCGAACGCTCTTCGCGTTTGAAAACTTAGCAGAGTTTGCAGATAAACCCGGCAGTTATTTCGTTTTCGCTCACATCATGGCTCCACACCCACCCTTCATTTTTGAGGCAGATGGCTCGAATCGCATTATGAATAGAAGCTATAACCTCAATGATGGTCCCGGTTACATAGGGTTGTATGGCACCAGGGAGGAGTACATTTCCAGGTACCGGAATCAATTGATTTTCGTAAATTCTCAATTGCGGACTGCCATCGACGAAATATTTTCCAAGTCTGAGACACCACCAGTAATCATCATTCAGAGTGACCATGGACCTGGGGCATATTTGAGATGGATTCCGGAATTAGCCAATTTGCAAGAGCGAATGGCTATCTTGAACGCTTATTACCTCCCAGAAGGAGACGGCGGTCAACTCTACCCGGGGATATCACCGATAAACTCATTCCGAGTAGTTTTCAACCAATACTTTGGCGCGGATCTTGAAATGTTGGATGACGAGTATTATTTCTCGGATTTTTACTCGCCGTATAACTTAATAGACATCACTACCGAACTGGTGATCAGAGTTGAATAGATTATTTCGCTTTACCAGCAGGCGGTGTGATTAATCTTCTTTTAAAGGAGAACATATGCTTTGGGGGTAAAATATCGTTTGGAGTATTATGAAAGTGATTGACCGTTTACGTAAATCAGCGGGGATGTTGCGCAATATCCCTCATCAGGATGAGACGCCATTTCTCGTGGTGAAAGATCTGCATGTGCGTTATGAAGGTCTGCCTGCTCTGTCTGGTGTGGATTTTAATATCGAAACCGGCAGCCGTGTTGCCGTAATAGGACCGAACGGAGCGGGAAAAAGTACGCTATTCAAAGTGATCGCCGGTGTTCTGAAAGCAAGCTCTGGAGAAGTGAGAGTATCCGGTCACCAACCCCAGGGACATATCTGTATTGCATATGTACCCCAACGCAGCGAGGTGGATTGGAGCTTTCCAGTCAGTGTAGCCGACGTGGTCATGATGGGGCGCACCGGCAAGCTGGGCATGCTGCGGCGGCCAAAAGCTGAGGATTGGGAATTGGTGCGCCATTGCCTAGAATTGGTTGGTATGGAGGGTTTGGCAGAACGGCAAATAAACGAATTATCCGCAGGCCAACAACAGCGTATGTTCATCGCCCAAACCTTGGCTCAGGAGGCAGAATTGCTCTTGTTGGATGAGCCACTCTCTGGATTGGATTTGCCTTCCCAAGAAGAAGTGTTTTTAATCTTGGATGAATTGCACAAGCGCGGCGTAACTGTTATGCTCGCTACCCACGATTTGGGGATGGCGGCAGCACGCTTTGATTATGTCATGCTGCTAAACCACAAACTTTTGGGATTTGGAACACCTCAGGAAGTTTTCACCGAGGAGCGGTTGAAATCAGCCTATGGCGGCCATTTGCAAATGATCCCTACAGATGATGGCACTATGGTAATTGGGGATACCTGTTGCGATGATTGATCTACTGCTCGATCCTTTAGAGTATGCATTTATGATGCGCGGTTTAGTGGCCGCGGTAATAGTAGGTGCAGTTTGCGCAATGGTGGGGACTTACGTAGTGCTGCGCGGTATGGCATTTCTGGGGGATGCTTTGGCGCATGCTATCCTTCCGGGGGTGGCGGTAGGTTACATTGTTGGGGATGGCGCCCGGGCACCGCTTTTCTGGTGGGCTCTAGTTGCGGCTGTCCTAGCATCGTTGGGCATAGGCGCGGTCACCAAAGGGACCAGAGTCAAACAAGATACCGCAATAGGAATCATTTTTGCGGGAACTTTTGCCTTGGGGATTGCCATGATATCCAGCATGCGCAGTTATGCGGTAGATTTAGCCCACTTCTTATTTGGGGATATCTTAGGAGTTTCAAATGGTGATCTATGGCTGACGGGAATATTAGGGGGTGGCGTGGTCTTGGTGATTATCGCCTTCTATAAAGAATTCATGGTATTGGCGTTCGACCCGGTTTTAGCAACAACTTTGCGATTACCCACCAATTTATTAGAGAATCTCCTCTTGGTCTTGATCGCGGTGACGATTGTAGTATCTTTACAGACTGTGGGGGTTGCCCTGATGGTCGCCATGCTGGTAACACCAGCCGCAACCGCATATCTGGTGACACAGCGTTTAGCGGTCATGATGGCTCTTGCAGCTGGAATAGCAGCTGTTTCTGGCGTGGTTGGCTTATACCTTTCTTTTTATCTTGAAATAGCCTCAGGAGCGGCCATTGTGTTGACCTGTACAGCTTTCTTTTTGTTAGTTTGGGCTGCGCAGAGCCTGGGCCTGAGGTTAAATTCTGGGGAATAGCTGGACTTCTTAATTAGGAAAAAAAGAAGAAAGACATAATTAATTCCTCTCATTTTGTCTCAGGAATAGGCTCCAGACCCAAAAGCTGCGAGACGGTGACAAAAATGTACCCCTGAGCGCGCAGCTCTGTGATGATGCTGGGGAGTGCCTCGGCGGTGTGCCAGCCGCGCCCATTTGCGTGGAAGATAATGATTGAACCGTTTTGGGTGCGATCGAGTACTGTGTCGATCAGGATGTCGGCGGTGATGCTGGGAACCGGATCACCAGTCGATACGTCCCAGTAGATATTATAAAGACCGTGCCAATTGATCATTCCGTTCACCATATCGTTGAAGTCACCACCGGGCAGTCGGAACAAGCGGGGGGTGAAACCAGTGATCTGGTAGATGGCGTCTTGGGTCTTGACTATCTCTTCAACGATTTCTTCTGGGGTGAGAGTGGTGAGGTCGGGATGGCTCCAGGTGTGGTTGCCGATTTCGATGAGCGGGTTGTTTGCCAACAGGCGAGTTTCTTCAATGTGGCTGGTTGCCCAATGCCCACCAAGGAAGAAGGTGGCCGGGGTATTTGTTTCAAGTAGGATATCGTAGATTTCGTAATCGAATCCAGCAGGGTCTTGGGGTTGCTGGCCTGCGTCAAATGTTAAAGCAATGTAGACCTCATCACGATTGCCATTTGTGATCATCAGGTATCTGCTGGGTGGAAATGTTGGAGCCGCGCCTGGTATGAGGCTGGGAGTGGGAGTAACGCTGGGGGTGGGGGTTTTTGTCGGAGTAGAGGTGGTGGTAGGCGTAATAGTGCGAGTGGGTGATTGTGTGAGAGTTGGGATTGAGGTGAGTTTAGGTGTGGGTGAGGTTGTGCGCGATGGAATCGGAGTGTTAGTCGTGGGAACGGCAGCACAACTACCCAGAAAGATACACATAACCGCGAGCAGTAGGAAATACCGGAACATGTATATATTGTATTCCGATTCTTGCTTGAAAGACATAAACTCAATCTTTAGGAATTATTAACAGTTATTATTATACTTTGTTTTATGAACAAAACCCTGACGGGTTTAGACGCTACGTATTTGCCAATCCAACTATTAAAATGTGATGTACTCGCTTTTGAGTGGTTTAAGTGCCAAGCACACTGTAAACTAACAATCTCCAGGGCACTGCTCGCTGGCTTGCTGGATGCGGGCTAGGATGCTCTCGGCTTCCGCACCTTCGGCAATATGAACCGTGCCGTTGCCTTCCACACTCGTGGGGATCAGCTCGTAACCTGTGTATTCGGTGCCACGAAAATAGACCTGTAAGATCACTCCTTGACTGGTTTCTGCGGACCAAACTTGGTCGAAAATGAAATTTCCCAGGCCATAAAATATCGGAATATTATCAATCTCACCGATGGCTTGTACTACATGGGTATGGTTACCGACCACTAGGTTTGCCCCTGCTTCGACAGCTCGTTGGGCAAAGTCGATTTGAATAAATGTAGGCACTGAATTGGTCTCTGCTCCCCAATGGGGCATTGCGATGACGACATCAGAAACCAGGCGGGCTGCCGCAATAGCTTCAATTAGGTTGTCCTCATCTAAAACAGCTATTCCCGGGGAGTCCTCAGTGGCGAATACCGTGGTATTTACCATACCTAATGAGACGATCCCAAAACGGACGCCCATCACGTTTACCACTACTGGCTGTAGTGCCGCCTGTAAATTCTCTCCCGCACCCACGGGCAATATTCCGACACGCCTCAGGTTGTCAAGCGTATCGAAAAAAGCTCGGTCGCCGCAGCGATTAACTCCGCAGTCTTTTATGTGGTTGGTGGCTACGCTCATGATATCGAAACCGGCGCGTGCCATCGCATCTGCGTTCTCCTCCCCGCTGACGAGTAAGTATGTGGAGACGCAGCCGGTATGCTCTGTGAAATCGCTGATGGTGGTGTTTAGTGTGCCGATGGCTATATCTGCCTCGGAAATAATTTCCCTAACGTTTTGGTAGGGGTAGTCGTAATCACCGGCCTCATCGATGCCAGCCTGGACGCAGCGTGCTGGGACGATCACCCCGGTGAATAGCAAGGTGATGTTTGGCAGTTCGGTAGCAGTGGTTGTTAAAGTGGGGGCTGTGGTTGATGTTTGGGTCAATGTGTTCGTTGGCGTGAGTGTGTGGGTCCCAGTTGGAGGAGAGAGGGTTTTGCTGGGTTGAATGGGAGCAAGAGTTGAAGTTTGTGGTGTGCATGCGCTGATAACAAAGACGGCTATCAGGAGTACCAAACGCAGACCGCGCATTCCAGGGTTTAGTTTCTTCATCAGGATAATGCAGCCTTGATTTCTTCTAGAACCCACTTATCAGTTTCTTGGTTTTCTGCTTGCTTTAAAGCATTTTGGGAATGCTCATCTCCAATATTTCCCAAAGCCCAGGCCGCATGGCTGCGCACCAATGCTTCGGGATCTGAAAGCAAGGCTTGGGCAAGAAATGGGATTGACTCACGCTTAGCGGAATTCCCCAGAGCAACTGCAATATTACGCAGGTAGCCGCGCCTTTTGGCGCGCTTGATTGGACTGCTTTTGAATCTTTGGTTGAAATCAGCATGCTTGAGGGTCAACTCGGTATGAAAATCAGCGGTTTGTAAGTTTGGGCGCACAGAAAAATTCGGGTCGCCTTCATGGGGTGCAAAACGTTGGTTCCAGGGACAGACTTGTTGGCAGATATCGCAGCCGAAAATCCAAGAGCTCATCTTATTCCGCAGTGGGGTGGGGATAGGACCTTTGAGTTCGATTGTCAGGTAGGAGAGACAGCGTTTGGCATCTATGGTGCGTTCGGAAAGGATGCAGTCTGTGGGACAAGCTTGAATGCAGCGCGTGCATGTACCGCAATGGTCGGATGTGAAGGTTTGGTCTGGTTCGAGGTCGATGCCTAAGAAAACCTCGGCTAGAAAAAAATAGGAACCTAACTGGGGATTGATCAGCATACTATTTTTTCCGATCCAACCTAACCCGGCGCGTTGGCCAAGATCGCGCTCCAGAACCGGACCTGTATCTGTATACCAGCGGTTAGGGATGGTTTTGCGAGTCTCCTTTTCCATGAAAGCGATTAGTCGTTCTAGGCGCTCAGGGATTACATCGTGATAATCCGCGCCCCAGGCATACGCGGCAATGCGGCTTTGAATTGGGTTTTCTGGCGATGGAGCGGTAGCGGCAGGTTTGTCATAGCGCATACTCAGGACGAGTATAGATTTGCACTCTGGAAGGATCTGAAGCAGATCTGCACGCCTATGCAGGGCGCGATCAGTCGCCAGGTAACTCATCTCACCATGATGTCCAGCCTCTATCCAGCGCGAGTAATTCGAGAAACTGGCAGGCGGCTCTGGCGTGGTTACACCGACGAAGTCAAAACCCAATCTACGGGCTTCAGCCTTGACCGCTTGGGTGAGGGACATAGATATTTAATCTTCGCAAGAAATGTTGAAGTTAACGGTATTTGACGTGAAGTTGTTCGAGCCTGTAATTTGTAAGTTAGCTGAACCGACAACGCTATCATCAATCGTCAAAGTGATGGCAATGTCTAGGGAATGGGCGCCACCAGTGGAATAGGAAGCCTGGATTGGACCGGGTGGAAACCACTCAAAACCGGGTGTTTGGGCAGTAGGGACCAGGGTATATGTGAATGTGCCGGTCCCGGTAGAAGAGATCACACCGGTGAAAATAAGGTCGACAGAGCATTCGCCGGAGTAATTTGCGTTGGATGCATTCAATGTGGCGCCTGTAATGGTTGGACCGCCAGTTGGCGCCGGAGTGTTAGATGATTGGGGGTCTTCCTCTACGACTGTGATGATCACAAAGATAGACTGGTCTGCATTTTCGCCGACTCCAAAAAGTTCTCCAGCTGCATTACGCAGCATCCAGAAACCGGTATAACCTCCCGGATCATCTGGCGCGGTAAGGTCTACTGAGATGTCAATAGATTCTCCTGGAAGTACTATCTCTTGAAAGGGTACTGAATCCGCGCCCCCCATTTGATCGCCCTCATCAAAGATGAGCTGGTAGGATGTTGTCCAAGTGGAATCGCCGGTATTTCTCAGCCGCCAGGTTTTAGTAAAACTTTCTCCAGGGGCCATAAATGTATAATCAGGAATGGTAATATCCCCACCGAATGTGGCATCGTCTTGCATTCCGGGAGTGGGACTGGCGCCAGAGCTGGAGGTTGCAGTGGTGGAAGTAACTGCTGGCTGTTCCTGGGTTGAAGAAGTCGCGACTAGCGTATTGCTTGGGGTTTGTTCTGCTCGAACGGTCGCACTGGGGCTTTGTTCTGTTTCGTCACTCCCAGATGGTAAATTGCAGGCGCTGAGCAAAATAAAAAGGGTTGTTATCATCAGCAAGCGTTTATGCGACATAGGGTTTACCTTCCTCACGAATTTCCAAATATTCTAACACTAGTTATTGTTGGGGGATTCGGGGATGTTAGCTATCGTTGTTATCGTACCCGGCGTTTCCATTCTTCTTTTAGCTGTAAACGACGCGGGCTTTCCCCAGATTCAAGAGCCATAAAATCTGCTAAAAGACGATTGAATTTATTACTCTGGTCGAGCATTGGAAAGTGGCCGGATTCTTCAAATACTATGTGGTGCGCTTGGCCTGTAAGCTGCCCATCCGAATCTAGGTTGGGGGTTCTGATAGCTGGATCGTTCTGGCCGTGCACTAATAAAAACGCGGTCTTAAGTTGTTTGAAATAATTTAGGGTTTTAATGCTTTTTAAGTCTTCAAGTGATATTTCAATCGCGTGCTTATCTGCTTTTGGCGCTTCAGCGCGGGCTGCTTCGTTATCCGTGGATTGGCCTAACAGCCAATCGGCCAATTCGGAGGGTGGGTTGTTTGCCAGGCGTTCATCAAAATCGTTTTCGTTTACAGGAAAGCCGATCATCATGACGCGGTCCACAGAAAAAGATTGTTTGCTTGTATATTTCAAAGCAACCACTGCTCCGAGACCGTGGCCTACTAGGGCTACTTTTCCGATGCCCATTTCTTTTAAAAACTGATCCAATAAATCAGATTGCTTTTCGATCAGGTAGTTATTTACAGATTTTGCAGTATCTCCAAAACCCCACAAATCTAGCGCATACGCGCGGTGAGTTGTTGATGCGGATTGCATCGCAGGAATCCAATAGCGCCACGATCCGACCCAGCCGTGCAAAAAAATGACCGGGCGGCCGCGTCCTAATACTTCATAATGGACGATTTCACCATTGAGGATGATAGCGCTCATGTCTTAATTGAATTTCTCACGTCTTGAAAGGGTAGTATCATCACCTGGGGGGTCACTTTCATCGCCTGGAGGAGAACTATCTTCTTCCGGAGAAGTAGTATCTTCGCTAGGGGGCCAGCTAATTTCGCCTGGAGAGTGACCACCTTCATCCGGGGAGGCAGTATCTTCGCTGGGGGGCCGGCTAATTTCGCCTGGAGGAGAACTATCTTCAACCGGGGAGGCAGTATCTTCGCTGGGGGGCCGGCTAATTTCGTCTGGAGGATAACCACCTTCATCCGGGGAGGCAGTATCTTCGCTTGGGGGACGGCTAATTTCGCCTGGAGGAGAACTATCTTCAACCGGGGAGGTAGTATCTTCGCTGGGGGGCCGGCTAATTTCGTCTGGAGGATAACCACCTTCAACCGGAGGAGTAGTATCTTCGCTTGGGGGACGGCTAATATCTCTAGTAGGAAAGCTATCTTCGGCCGGGGGGGTTGTTTCTATGCTGGAGGGTGTGCTAGATTCGCTAAGGGGCTTGCTATATTTTTCTAGCAGCTTTGAAACTCGCTCTGTTAGTTCGTTAGGCGCGAACGGTTTGAGTATGTATTCGACTGCTCCAGCCTCTAAGCCGGCTTGCACTTCAGATTCTTGTCCCTTGGCGGATAGAAACACAACCGGAACATTCTTGAGACTGTCGTGTTCCTTCATGCGCCTGCAAGATTCATAACCTGTCATGCGGGGCATACGCACATCCATCAATATTAAGTTTGGGATGATTTCTAGAGCTTTGTGGTAAGCTTCTTCTCCGTTATTAGTGGTGACTACTTCGTGTCCAGCAAAGTTGAGTGTGAACTTGATTAGATCACGGATGTCTGGTTCGTCTTCTGCGATAAGAATTTTGGCCATAATTAATCCTTTTGTTTGTCCACATTTTCTTCGTGATCAGCGGCTTCGATGGCAGGTAGAGTAAATGTGAACTTGCTGCCTTCCCCAGGAATTCCGCTGCTTTCTACCCAGATTTCTCCATCATGCATATCAACCAGCTCTTTTACAATCGCGAGACCAAGACCTGTCCCGGCAACTGCCATGACCAGAGGGTTCTCACCGCGGTAGAAACGTTCGAAGATGCGCACTTGGTCATCAGGGAAAATTCCAATGCCATTATCCTGTACCTCAACATGTACTTTACTAACATCTAAACGGATGCGCACTTGGATTTTCCCGTTTTCGGGTGTGTAGTTATAAGAGTTGTCTACAATATTGGACAGGACCTGGCGGATGCGCTCGGGATCTCCAGAGATAAGGGGGAGATCACTCTCTACATCCAATTCAATTGTCATCGGTTTGCCTTCTTCTTTGGACTGCCGTCGCGTTTCTTCGATGACTTCTTCAGCAAAAGTATGCAGCATGAGCGGTTGGAAGGAGAGGGCAACTTTTCCGGCTTCTATACGGCTGACATCAAGCAGATCGTTTACTAAAATGCCTAACCTATCAATGTTACCTTGGATGATTCCCAAAAATTTGGATTGCTGTTCGTTTAATTCTCCGGCGCCGCCCATTAACAAAAATTCAACGTAGCCTTTAATTGGTGTCATGGGTGTGCGCAGTTCATGGCTAACTGTAGCCACAAACTCAGATTTTAGGCGGTCAACTTCTACATGGTGGGTGATATCTCGGAAGACCGAGACGGTCCCCAAGAATTCATCACGTGAACTCACCGGAGCTACGCGCACCGAGACTACGCGGCCGTCTTCTAGGAGTATATGTTCAGAATATACTTCTTTCGATTCCTGTTGTTTGGGATCCTCCGACCAGGCTCGTATGGTGTCCATCCATGCTTGAGCTGTGCCGCCGAAAAGACCGATAAATTCTTCCAGCGACTTCCCTAAGACGCGATCCCTCTCCAAACCGAGGATGGTTTCGCTTGAATTATTGAATAGCGTAATCGTGCCTATGCTATCGGTGACCAGCACCCCGTCCGCAACGCCTTCAAGCATTGCGGTGGAACGGCTTGCTTCAACCTGTTGTGCGCGCAGCATGCTCCCCAAGGATTCTGCCTGGTCACGGATCAACCTGTAGAGTTCACCGTTGTTAATTGCCACTGCAAATTGGTTGGCAGCAGCTTGCACAAGGTTCAGTTGTCTTTCTGAAAAGTGATTTTCGTCGTTGTGGAAAAGCATTACTGCACCGAGAGCATCCGCGCCAACTGTTAACGGAGCGGCTATTACGCTGCGATATGTGATCGTTTCGCCGTGGTCCTTTACCCAGCGATCATCTTCTAATAAATTTGCGATCACCAAAGATTCGCGATTTTCAATCACCCAACCTGCCACACCCTCGCCAGGTTTGAATGATGATGGTCGTCCCCCCGCTGGAGGAGTCTCGGTGTGTCCTTGCCCGGCTCTGTAAACCAGGTTTTCTTCCCCAGGTTGGATGAGGATAATGCTGCTTTGGTGCGCGTTGGTGGTTTTGTTTAGCAGCTCAAGCGAGCGGTTTAATACTTGATCCAAATCCAGGCTTGAGGATAGTTCTGTACTAATGCGCAGCAATGTGCGTGTGGCCTGGTGTTCCTGGGCAAGCTCTTGAGTACGTTCAGCGACCCGCTGTTCTAGTTCCTCAGCAGAGCGGCGAGATTCCTCGAACAAATAAGCATTTTCAATACCGACAGCAGCCTGGTTACTTATCGTAAGCGCCAGTTCAACCTCATCAGCAGTAAAGCTGTTTTGTTCTTTTGCATGGATCAGAAGCAGGCCGTGTAAATCTGTGCTGGTTTCGAGGGGTAAGGCGAGGAGTGATTTTGTATTGCGCTTTTCCAAAAAATCTACAAGAGGTTGGAGAGATTGATCTCTGGTAATATCCTCGCTTACATAAGCGTCTAAAGTTTTCCGAATATGATCGAAGAGCGGAGCATCCGGGAGTTCGAGGGGCAGAGTAGAAGTAACATCCGGCGCTTCCTTATGTAAAGAGGGAATACCATTTTCGTTGAATAATATCGCGGATACAGCTGAGCAATTTATTGCCTGGAACAATTCTTTGGTAGTGAATTCTAGGAGATGGTCAGTGTCTAGGGATGCGCTCAATTCATTGGAAATGCGGTTGAGCTGAGCTAAACGGCGGCTGCGCCGGTCTAGCTCCTGGGCGCGCTTCTCCGAACCTTGGAACAAACGCGCGTTATCTAGCGTAAGTGCAGTCTGCTGTGCGAGAGAGGTGACGAGAGCTTCATCTTCCTCAGTGAATGCTGCTGGCAAGTTGAAATTGTCTAGAGCAACCACACCTAAGGTAGTCTCTCCCGTTTTGATTGGTATTAACAAACTGGAGACCGGTAAGCGCCCTCCAGTTGCTTCACGGTAAGCAAGCAGGTTTTCGGAGGTTAGATCGTATTGTTCGGCGAAATCGACCTCATCAACGCTGAGAGCTTCACCGTCGCGGTAGACTTGGCCTGGGAGAGCTTCTCCTGCTTTATATGTAATTTGCTTGATTAAATCATTATTGGTGTAACCTACGGCGGCTTGAGTCACCAGGAGTCGTTGCTCCGGATTCCACATAACAACGATACCAGCATGGGCGTTAGCCATCACACGAAGCGCGCTTTGAGCAAGGGTTTGTAGTATTTGATTGGGGTCTAAACTTCCAATTTGCCGGCTGAAGTCGAGAAGAAGATCAACCTCTCTCAAGCGGCGTCGTGTTTCGGTCAGTAAATTTAGGTTTTGTAGGGCGATTGCGACTTGGTTGGCAATCAAGTCGTATATCTGTTCATCTTCTGGTGTAAATGTAGAGATAGGCGAGTGGCTGATTGCAAGAACCGCGGCTTCAACTTTCCCGTTTGAAGAAATTGGTAGGGAGATGAAACCTCTTGCATTCAAGCTGTTTAGTAAGGGTGTATTCTGCCATTCAGGGTCGTTTTCTACATTAGGGATCAGGATTGTCTCACCGGTTCGAAAAGTTTGATGGAGTGGGTTTCTTTGCCCCATAAGCGCTTCGGGGTTAACTCCTGCTGGTGTTGATCCTAAACTGTGGATCAAGTTTGGGCCGCCAGAGGATTGTTCTGCAACCAGGGCAATATCTAGATCCATTTGGGTTAGCATCTGGTGTCCAAGAGCCATCAATACGGCTGAGCGATCTGGCTGGCGGTTTGCGATTTCTGCTATATCCAATCCGACTCTAATACGGCGGGAACGATCGTTCAGGCGCCGAATGGCGATGGTTTGCTCCAGGTCTTTATGCAGCAGGACTGATAAATGGGTTTGAGAGGAGTCGCTTGCTTTTTCTGCGCGGGATACTTTGGTTTGGATTGTTCGAACCTGATCTCTAAGTTCGCGCATTTTTTGGAAACTTTCAATTACGAGTGTTGCTTCGGTAGTAAAGATCTCAAGGGTTTCAATCGCTACGTTGTCGGGATGCAAACCATTGCGCGGAGCATCAACGCTAATTAGGCCTAGTGGGCGGTTGGATGGGTCGTATAAGGGCACCAGTAGCATATCGCCAGGTTCCCAAATGTTTTCTTCAGCATCCGGAATGGTATAGGAAAGCAAACTGTAATCAGGATTCAATGTGGGGCTATCTTCGGGAAGATCATCGCTGGGGATGAAATAAGAATTACTCAGCCGGAATTTAGGAACAAGCAGCTTTTCAATGGATTCCCAGAAGTATGTAGCATCCCGGATTTCATTCAGGGTTTCTAATGGTAAGCCTGCCCCGCTGGTGCCATGGAGTGCTTTTATTTCTGGGTCGTAGACGAAAGCCAAAACCACTTCGAACGGTGTGGATTCTTGGATTCCGTAAGCAATAGATTCTAAAGAATCTTCCAAAGGTTGATCTATATGCAGCGTCTGGATAGTTTCAAATAATTTATCCAGAGCATCTACTCTGCGGGAGAGCATTTCACCGCGCTGGACCTGTTCCTGATACCTTTGGGCGTTGCCTATTGCTATGGCAGCTTGTACAGCCAGCGCTTGAGTGATTTCTAGGGTAACATCATCGAATTTGTGTGAGCTTTTTGCTTGCAGGTTAATCAACCCGGCAATGTTTTCCTGGTAGGCGATGGGTGCGGTCAGCGCAGAACGAATCCCTTCGTGGCTGGAAGCATACTTACTTTGGGAGAAATCTTCCACGATCAGAGGTTGGCCTCCCTCAATAACCGCCTCTTCCAAAGCGCTTAAACCTGGACCGGGGTGGTCTCCGATTTGCAGAAGAATCTTGGTGAAATTGGATTCGGGGTCATCCAGGTCAAAGAGTAAAATTGAGCCTCCATCAGCTTTTGTGTTGTTTAGAATCTCGTCATAAACACGTTTCAAAAGGTGCTCTAATTCCAACGTGGTGTTAAGTTCCCGGCTAATACGTGTTAACGCAGTGAGATGTTGGACTCGGCGTTGCAAACTCTCATCTGTTTGAGTCGAGAGTGTGGAGCGTTCGGTTGCGCTGGCTAATTGGCTGGCGACAGTAGCAATCGACTGTAAGTCACCGGGTTGGAAGAAATTTGCGACTTGGCTGCTGACAATGATTTCCCCGAGGCCTTGATCTCGGATGATGAGAGGTATCATTGCTATTGATTTTACGTTTTCCAAGCTGTCGATCAGCGGTTGGTAAATCGGTGGAAACTCCTCGCTCGTTTTTACATCTCCGAAGGAAATTGTTGACTGCTGGAACGTGGCTGTCTCTTTAAATCCTGGATCGTTTGTAGATATACGTTTTAATGTTTCATTTACTGGGAGAGGCATGCCAGTTATTGACGCTTCGTGAGGCCGCATTACTCCTACATTTTCGTTTAATAGATAAATGAGAGCTGTGTCTGTTTTTATTAAACTAGATAGTTCTTGGAGGGAAAATTTCAAGATTTCGGGTAAAGTTGCAGCAGAACCAGCCAGGCTGGCTATCCGTCGCAGGGCTTCTGAGCGTTGAGTGCGTTGGCGTGCCTCTTGGATGAGGCTTGCATTCTCAAGAATTGGGGCTGCCTGCCCGGCTAGCACAGTTAGCATCTGCACATCATCGGAATCAAATGCCAACCCAGAAGTTTTATTAGCTGCTTGGAGATATCCAAGGGCTCGCCCGCTAGAAATCAGCGGAACTAGTACCGTGCTGCGGATACCAGCCGTTTGGGCGAGATGATTCAAGCCAAATGCCGTCAGACCAGGGTCAGTTGAAACTTTTTCGGTTTGGATGGGTTCCTCGCTTAACCAGATACGTTCCGCGGGGCTGTCGGGTTTGATGTGGGCGCGGTATAGATCCATGAATTGTGGCGGCATCCCCTTAAAAGGAATTTGACCCTCGAGGTATTTGCGGGATTCATTGTAAAGCAATATGCCCAAGATTTCGACTTTCAAAATCGGCGCAAGGCTTTCGATTAGGCGTTCAATCAGGTCTTTGGGATCTTTAATAGACCCGCTGATTTGGGCTAACTCTGCGAGGCCAGCCAGTTCTACGGCGCGCTGTTGCTCCTGGTAGTAGGTGTGGGCATTTTGTAGAGCTATAGCGGCTTGATCAGAAAGAACTTGCAGGATTTCCAAATCGTTACTTGAAAAGGTATCTAGATTCTGGGACGCTAGTTCAATGGTACCTACGGTTTCTCCGTGACTCAGCAAAGGTATTCCCAGGAAAGAACGGAAGGGGAAGGTTTCCTTCTCGAAACCTGTTCCGGTTTCCTCGAACGCATCAATATCGTCTATGAGCAAAGGCGACTTCATCGAAGCAAGATAGCTGGAGTAACTTTCTTCTGTGATGAGCCTGGGATCAGATATTGATAATTTGCGTTGAAGTCCTTCTGCCCCGCTGAAACGATAAGGAACCAAATGCTCATGTTGTTCGTCCCAAAGAGTTATTTCTGACAAATCGGCAGGGACTAATTGCTCAATACTTTCGAGGATGGTTTTTATCGTAGTTTCAAGGTCAAGGCTGGAGGTCATTTCCAAGCTGAGTTCTTTGAAAAGACTGAAAGCTTGCGTGCTGGGTTGATCTTGACCAGGAGTGAGACTGCTTAATTGCGGCCGCCGGAGTGTAACTAGGACGGCTTGCTCATTTTCATGGGGCACTGCATAGGAGGCCCCTTCTACCAAAGTTTTTTGTAAAGTAAAGCGTGCCTGGCCAGGTGTGGCACACAAGCTAAGGAATGTCTCGCTGGGGTTAGTATAGCGAGCTAAATGTTCGAGGTTGGGAGGTTCATCATCTTGGATGCTAAACCAATCACGAGCGGCCTGGTTCGCAAATTTTACCAATCCCCCAGGTTGGATCAACAAGGTAGCATCTCCACTCGGAGAAAGATTGAGGTGAATTTTTGGGGGAGGGGAGGGTTTCTGAATTTTTGGACGCTTCCGACTGATGGCGCGTAAGAGTAATGGGGTTAATAGATAAAACCCTATTCCTGTAGCAATGAGTGTTATTCCTAGCGTTATCGGACTCAACTCTGGCATAGTATGCGAGTAAACTTCTAATAATTAGTGCTTAGCGCGTCTTTGCGACGAGCCTCGGAAGCAAGTTCTGTGATTTCACGGATATCTGAAAATTCATACTGCGAAGGGGATACTTCGCCAACTGAAAGCTTCATCAGGGGGTTTTGTTGGGTATTTCCTTCTTCATCTCTGGTCTCAATAAAACCTTGCTCACGGTCAATAAAACTGTAATGGGAAAGTACCTCTTCAGCAAAACGGTCTTTGAGATCTTTTTGTATCTCCTCGGCGTGTTTTTCGGAAGAAATGACGACAAAATTATCTCCCCCAGGATGTCCGATGAAATCTTCTGGACTGCCCTTTTGATCTAGCACTTCGCTAAGCAGCATTGCTGTAAATCTAAGTACGTCATCTCCCGCTACAAAACCGTTCACTTCTTTAAAGGCTTCGAAATGATTAATCCGCAAATCCATATAGCTCCAATCATCTCGCCGAATAATGTTACGTAATTGCTCCTCAATCAACCGTCCGGATGGCAGCCCTGAGCGCGGGTCGGTGAGGCTCTCACGCTCTGCCCGCGAGATAGCATTTTGCACCCTGAGTTTTAATTCCTCAATGTCGAATGGCTTGGTTATGTAATCATCTGCACCAAGTTCAAGGCCCTGAAGTTTGTCGCTGCGTTCATCTTTTTGGGTGAGGAAGATCACCGGTATGTGGCTAGTTCGCGTATTGGTGCGTAACTGGCGGCAGACTTCGTAGCCATCTATATCTGGCAGCATGATGTCTAAAACGATCAAATGAGGTAATCCTGAGCGGGTTTTCTCCAAAGCCTCAGAGCCGCGGGAAGCCACCTCCACTTCGAAATCCTGACTTCCGAAGTAGATCTTCAGCATATTGGAGATGTCGAAATCATCTTCTACGATCAATATTCTAGATTTGCTCATATGAACCTCTCAAAGATTCCTATCCATGAACGATAGCAGAATGGGCGCGATGTTGTACTTTTTGAATGTGCTCTAATGGCACTTCTTTTTCAAAAGAACGAAATCCACTCAACATAAACCCGTGTTTACGGGCAAGTAAATCAATTTCTTCAACTTGCGCAATGTTTATATTCTTTCCTAAAGTATAATCCTCAAAACGGCCTTCGAGGGCGAGAGTTATGGTTTCTGCCATGCAGGCGTAAGCTTTACCAGGGGGAAAGCCGAAATCGAAATGAAAATCTGCCTGACCTGGTACTTCCACCATGCCTCCATCGATTACCAATACATCCTCTCTAGTGGCCGCAACATGTGCAGATACGTCTCGTGGACGCGCAATGTCACAAACTACGCTGCCGGAGGCTAAGTGTTCCGGCTGTATAACTGCATGGATCGCGCTAGTGACTGTGAGGATTAATTGTGATTTTCGCAATGTATCCATAGACGTGCTGGTATGCAGTTGCGCGATAGAACCGTTTGATTCCAAATGTTCGCGTAGTTCGTCAAGTTTACTCAAATTTTTTCCGATTAAAAATAACTCAGCTACCTTCTTTGATAATAGCTCAGCGCACACACGACCAATCGTTCCGCTGGCGCCAACTACCGCTCCCGAAGCGGCACTGATCGGTATTTCCATTATCTGGGCAGCTTTTTCAATTGCTTGTACGGCGACAGCGATTGTATAAGCGTCTCCATTGGTCACGGGGATGTCCAGATTACGTGCAACGGTTTTGCCGCCATCTCCAACTACTGAAGTAAAAGCGCCCAAACCCAAGATATTGGCGCCAAGCTTTTCAGCCATGCGACCGGTTTGAATAATTTTCCGGTAAGCCAATTTCTCAGGAGATTCCATCATCCGTTTTGGTGTAAGGGGGCAGGCGATGAGCCAGCCTTTAATCTCTTTTCCGGTTGCTGCCGATTTGATACCATCGATTTCAGATAGATAAACAGGTGGGAAAAATGCAGACAGATAATTAATTTGCGGTTCGTTGAATATCTTCCCAAGCAAGGGATATTTTCGGCTGACATCCTTTTTTGGGTTTATTGGGTGAATGATAAAAGCAAATGTGTCCACTTTTCACCAGGTTTCGCTTCCAGCTTCGCCAGGTCTCGGGTATAGGCGTTGATGCAGTTCGGAGCCGCGCAGGTTATGGTGGTCGCTGTCTTCGTAGCGAACATCATGCGTAATAACTCTGCGAGTTTCGGAGGAGACGATTACGACATCCGATTCAATAGTGCGCGCCGGTGAGACGACGATTCCGGAGCCAAGACGGCAGTTATGTCCAACACATCCACCCAATACGGGGCGGTTTGTCTCAGAAAGATTGCCATCTCCATCAAGTGCTCGGATGGGTAAGGGAAGTAAGTTGTAGTCTGTGAAGGTCGATCCAGCCCCAACGAAAGTATTACGGCCGATAACACACATCTGCAAGCAAGTGTTTTGGGCGACCATAGCATTGTCCATTAGTGTGGTCATGAATAGAGCTGCGCGGAAGGGCAAAAACACACCATCGTTGATGACTGAGAGCATCAACTCACACCCCTGTGAGATATTTACGTTGTTCCCTATTATGCAATTATCAATTACCACTCCAGCCTCGATGGTGACGTTGTCGCCAATGATGGCAGGCCCGCTAATGATGGCACTTGGTGCTATTGTGCAGTTACGGCCAATTTTGACCAACTCTGAGCAGGAAAGCACTTGTTTCCCTTCGAAGAGGGCTTTAGCAAGCACCCGCATTTTGAAGAAAGGATCTTCAAGTTTTTCTTCAACAGCTGTAGCCTGGGAAAAGAGACCGAAAACCATATCTGCGATGAAAATGTGTACCCATGTGTCGATTGCTAGCATTGCACGCTGGGGCACCTGGAAGACCAGGTCTCCTTGCTCAGCAGCCATATATGTGGGGACGTGATAATATCCCACCTCGTGAGCTTTCAGATCGATTATCAGGGGGTCGGAGTTTTCTTCGAAACCATTAGGGTAGTACCACAGGTCTGCAAAATAAAGCCCTCCTCCCGGAGTATAGGAGTTAGCCAAAGGTAGGGCGTGTTCCCGGAAAGCAGGGTCAGTTGGAGAGAAGGCTGCCCGGCTGGGGCGATTCTTTGTCTTGGCTTGACGAATGAAACTATCAATATAAGCTTGATTAAAGTAAAGGTTATCGCGGTACACAATGCAGGCTTCTTGAATTATTGAGAGTTCAGTTTCTTCAACCCGGTGTGGTATTTCACGCTCACTGGTAACGTACGGCGCTAATAGATCGCGTTGTAATAACCAGAGCGGTGTATTCTGAATCCGCAGATCGCGGGCGCGCTCATTGAAGGGGTATAAATATCTCGGGTCTTGTAGAATAATTTTTAGCATAGCAGTCTTAAATCTTGTATATATTTATACTACACTTGGGTGCAATCATTGCGCTGAGTATAACGCTCATTTGGTTAAAAGAGAATTTTAATTCCAGGTTATTTTCCGGATAGTTGTCAATGAAGTGGTCTTGACTTGTGGTAGTAGACTCTTCATTGCTTCTGGTTGGTCTAAAGATTTTCATAATGCGCTGGAGTATGATTCGGCCAATTCTGGTTGGATAATTGTCATCCCCTAATGCGTTGAGGTTCATGGACTTGCTACACGCATGTCCAAGAATTCTTGAAGAGTATTCATAAAAATTCTGGGTTGGTCTAGCATCGGGAAATGACCTGCCCTATGAAATCTCTGTATGTGCGGGTCTGGCACTTTTTCGGCAATTATCTTCCACTGGTTGGGGTCTACGAGGACATCTTTATCGCCATATATCCCCAATGTGGGTACAGTAATTTTGTGAATTGTGGAGCGTAGATCGGTTTTGCGCAAAGATGCTATGCTGTTAAGAAAAGATTCCAGCGTAGTTTTGGAAAGGTCGTGTTCAATCATATCCGGCCAGCGTTCATCGCTGGTGATGAACGGAGCGCTTATGCGAATGCCTTTTTCTAAAGCCCAAAGCATACGGAATACGAGAAATGCGATGGGCCGGTATCCTGCAAGCTTGAGAATTAATCTCATCGAACTTCCGACAATTGGAGAGCCGATTACGACAACCTTGCTCACTCGATCCGGGTATTGGATTGCTACTGATAGACTTACGGTGCCGCCCATGCTGTGCCCAACCAGCGGGGCTCTGACTATGCCTAATTGCTCCATAAACTGGTCAACCAGGCTGACGAAATCCGAAATTGCGTAGGTGGTTCGTTTCTTGCCAGATTCACCAAAACCCCAAAAATCTAGCGCGTAGGTGCGGTGGTTTTTTGCGAGGAACTCCATGGTTTCTTGCCAAAGACCCCAGGACCCAAGCCAGCCATGCAGCAGGATTACAGGTCGACCGCGGCCATGCACTTCGTAGTGGACGATTCCTTGGTCTGTCGTAATAGATGACATGGAAAATTTTCTTTGAAGAGGGAGGCTCTAATTATTCTGAATCTAAATGGGTGATTATTGTTTCTAATAATTCCAGCAGAGTTTCCTTTACAGATTCTCTGTCTACAGATACACACGGCAGTAATTTTATGGTGGGATCTAGCCGCAGGGCGATACGCATGTCTTCGACTTCCCAAGCGTCTGACAAGTCTTGTTTGTTGGCCGCGACGATGTATGGGGTAGGAGCGTACGCCCGGAAGGTTTCGAGGATTGTGCGAGCTTCGCGAAAGGTTTCTGGGCGTGTGCTGTCAACCATGACGATGAAGCCCAGCATGCCTTCTGAAAGGATTTCCCACATGAAGTCGAAACGTTTTTGGCCGGGAGTGCCGAAAAGATAGAGGACCAAGCTATCGTCAACTGTGATACGTCCAAAATCCATGGCCACGGTTGTGGCATCTTTAATTTTTTCAGCCTCGGAACTGATCTTCTTCTCCGTGGAGACGACGTCAATTTCGCTGACAGTTTGGATATATTCTGTTTTTCCGGCGTTGAATGGACCAGTTACAACCATTTTTACTGTTTGCATAGCTCGCTATCCTCGTTGCTTCTATTTTTATAAAGAACGAATCCTTCCAATCAAACGATTTACTAACGTCTTTTGTTCATCCTTATTGGCTCCCGGGATAGCAGATGTCAAATCAGGCAGAGGTTCTGGACCGCCCTCCGGCCTAATTAGTTCCACTAATCCCGCTTGCAATAGGCTGTAGACGATCCTGCGGATTTCCATATCACTCAAACTTGTTGCTTTGGATATTTGAGTGATGCTATTTTTGGGGTTAATGTATGAAACAACCCGCCATTCTTCTACGCTCATGTTTACGCTGCGCAGGTTGACTCCGGGCCGGTCGGTAAACTTTAATGCCATATCCAGATTCGGAAGCTCGTCTTTGAGCTGCTCCAGCTCGCGCAGGTGGCGAGACCCTTCCATGATGATATTTTCCAGATCCATGCGAACTGGGATCTTATCATCTGGTACGCTTTCGCCATTTTTAAACTGAAAGATGCCTTCTGCCCAGGCGAATAGTTTGTTTAGAATATCCATGAAATGGGTTTGCAGGCTTGTGATAATGTCTTCTTGTGTCACGTAGCCGGAGTTGATCAATAATAGACCAAGTTCTTTATCGCTCATCTCTGACGCACGTTTTTTTAGGGTGCCAAACTGTGCTTTTGAGATTACTTTAGTTTTATGTAGGATGGGCCCCAGACCATTATCTTTACTCGCGCCTAAATGTGCGTAAGCAAGCTTGCCATCGCGGAAAGTGATGGTGGCCGAATCACTGGGGCCTTCGATAACCAGGGCGCCAGTTTTGCGTGCTAAATTAATCAGGTTTAGCAATTGGGTGATCGTGAAATCGCGCAGGTTTCCTTTTAATGCCATATTGGAGTCTCAGTACTCATTTTTATAAAAAAAGCCGATTCGTACTAGGTTGAGAGGATTATACATGCTATGTATTATAGCGTCAAATAATAATAAAAAGGTGTAGTTTACAGCTTTGTTATGCATTTGTTATTGTGTTGACAATGTTGTATTTTCGCTCATATCCTGATTTGGACGTGCAAATCCTGTGCTTGACTTGACGCTGGTGGTGCTTGAGTTTATAATCCTGGCGTCATTCCTCGGTAGCTCAATGGTAGAGCAATCGGCTGTTAACTGATGGGTTGGAGGTTCGAGTCCTCCCCGAGGAGCCTTAAATCGCTGAAAAACGCGAGATAACTGGGAAATAGAATGTAGGATTACAGAGGTGGATGATGATTGAAAACCGAAAAAAGAAAGCCTTTGTCCTTACCCTGCTGTTCGCAATACTGGCGTTTGCCGGTATTCTGGTACAAGTTCCGCCTGGATGGCGCATACTCAACGGCTTGGTATGGCTGGCGGCCAGCGTTGTGGTCCTGCGTTCAGCCAGGACCGATGAAGGCTGAAAAGAGGAGTATAACCATACACGAGACGGCACGGACTTACACTACATGCTAACCAACCACCTGGGTTCCACCGTGGCCGTGCTGGATAACAACTCGGTTACATCCAACACGGGGATACTGGGGAACGCCGCGCACTTTGATAATGCTAATGGCGAATCGCTGAGCCATGCTGACGTCCCCGAATTGAGCGTGGGTAACGAGGATTTCACTTTCAGCGCTTGGGTAAATTTGGACGATCTGGATTCCGATCATGTAATTTTAGGAAAATTTGAGAATGGGGTTGATCAAGAATATTTGTTATATTTCGAATCATCAACACCGCAGCGGTTTAAATTTATTGTTTACGATGCGTCAAATAATTATATTGGCGGAGTGAGTGCCGACAACCTGGGGGTCCCGGAATATGGCACGTGGTATCACATTGTCGCATACCACGACGCAACTAATGATTTGCTGGGCATAATCGTGGATGATGGAACACCTGACACTTCTGCAACTACCGGGAGCAAAGCGCCTGGAGACCAGGACTCGGACTTTGTAGTGGGGTGCAAAGTCAACAATGTTTCTTGTATGGACGGCTTAATTGACGAGGTCGGCTTCTGGAAACGCTTATTAACATCTGGAGAAATCAGCGCGCTTTATAACGGTGGGAATGGCCGCTCATTTTCTTTCGGCTACTATACACCCACACCCTCATTTACCGAATTCGTGCAAACACCGGTTGCGCCAGGCTCGGGAAGCAGCACTACGATCCAGAACGACTCGAGCGATATAGATTATTACAACAACTGGACTGAAACCTCGCAAACCGGTTCGTCCGAAGGCACTATACACGTCGCAGACATCAATGGAGCTATAGCGCAGTTCACCTTCACCGGAAACAAGTTTATATTCAAGTACAGCACCGAACATGATTACGGTTATGCCAACGTGTATGTGGACGGCAGCCTGGCAGCCTCCATCAACCAATACTCAGCCAGCCCCCAAACGCAGCAGACGAGCACTTTCAACGTGGCCTGGGGCACCCATCAGGTGCTCATCGTGCGCTCAGGTATCAATGGGGGAGGCAATGATGAGGAGATCAACTTAGATGCAGTGATTGTTTACAACGACGGTACTCCCACCTCAACAAGCGCACCCACCTCAACTCCTACGGGTACCCCCTCTCTCACCCCGACACCATCCCCAACAACTGCACCCGCACCCACAAGCACACCTACCCCGGGACCTACAAATACGTCTACCTCCACACCCACTCCTACACCTACACCCAACCCGACGCTCACCCCCACACCAGCCTTCGATAACGCTGCCTACGAGTATTCGGGTTCCCAACCCCACGCCGTTTCGGGTGTGATCCGTCCGGCGGGTGGAGACTATTACCAGTATGACGCGAATGGTTCGATGACCTGCCGCGTGGAAGGCAGCCAGACCTGGCATTTCACCTATGATTTTGAGCGAGTCGCCTTTCCTATGTTTGGGTGCAGGTCAAAATGTGTCCATAATTTCCATTGTTTCCATGGTGCCCATAGTTTCCATGGCGTTTGCAGTAAAATTGCAGTAAGTTAGATAATATCCCAAATTAGGAAAGGCGACTCGGCTATTGAGCGAAAACATGCTGATTCGAGGTTCGGTAAAAAAGTGTCTTTTCCATATATGGTGTCTATTGTTTCCGGGATGTAATTCTGAAAATCGTCCACGTAGAGGGAGAAAGCTAAAAGCGTACCTCAAAAGGCGATCTAAACGAGTGACAACTCTCATTCATTCTAAACTAATAGTACTACTGAAATCAATTAAAGCTTGAAATAGAAATCAGAACATCCATTATCTTGTCTCCTTTGGTCGATCAAACCGACTGATACGGACAGTCTGAATCGCATTTTTATTCACAGTTGATTCCAGTCTCTCTCCGGAAGCTGCAATCCTAAAAATCATTGACTATTAACCTCGAAATTATTGACTTTGAATATGGAATGCCGTAATATGTATTAAGCCCGAATTATCCCTATACACATCCCAGGGTGGCAAGCCAGAAGTTTGCCTTGCTCAGACAAGATCCACAAAAAAGATCTCTCGATTGACAGTTTTTGACAGTTTGTTATCTTGATTTGACAGTTATTATCAAGTTTACTTGTACTGTAGGCACATAATCACAAGCTGCTATCCAATGGGTGCAAGGAGGTTGGCCAATGAAATGTCCAAGCTGCAATCACGTTTCAGACAAAGCTCTTTTGAAGTGCTCGTCTTGCGGTGAATTTTATGAAAGCGAATTATTAGAAAATTTACACAACGCGGAATACGTCATCGATTGGTTGGATGAACAAAGACAAGCTGGGCAGATGGGTGTAAAAGTATATATCCGTTTGCGTCGACAGGCACAGGAACAGTTAGGTAATGTTCAGACTGCACTCCAGCCCCCAGAGGAAGTTTATGAGCCTGCACGTTCTGCCGAAGATGTGTCGCGAGAACTCGGTTTGGTGGAGGCTAACCTTGACAACCTCCAAGAATGGATAGACAACAAACTGATCGATGTGCGTTCGGGGGTTGAGCTGCACCAGTATTTCGAAAACCAGGTTGAAAAATTAACGGAAGAACTTGCCGGACGACTAGTAGGGATCGGATCAATAACTGAGTTAGAAATTATTGATTATGCGTTAGACAATTACAATAAATGGCAAGAAGAGGGCGGGTTAGCGATTGGTCGAAAGTTATTTATAGCATTGATTGACCGACGATTAGAAATTCTACATCCACCCAAGAAACCCAAACCTGCCCCGGTGGAAAAGCCCGAGCCTTCACCAGCGGCACAAAAGATTGTAACACCTGTACGGCCGGTTGAAAAAGTTGTAATGCCAGCCCCCAAGCCAAAACCCAAACATGAACCCTATGATTGGGGGAAACTGATGGATAAGGTGGTGAATGCTTTTGTTTCCGGGGCAGTCCTGCGCGGGGTGTTATACCTGGGCGCGTTTATGATCGTGGTTTCAGCTTTTGTACTGGTTGTCAGGTTTTTTGGAGATTTCCCAGACTGGTTGCAGTTGATCGTTATTTTTTCGGTCCCAGCAACATTTACCTGGCTGGCTGGTTCGTAGGGGGACGTCTCAAATTAAAACAAGCTGGCGGTGTTTTAACAGGTATAGGAGCGCTGCTCTTGGCTGTGGATTTTGTTGCCATTTTCCAATTTGGCAACCAGCCTTTACCAACAAAGCAGTACTGGCTGATTGCATCATTTATCTCAACGGGGGTTTACGTTTACACCGCCAGGCGGATGAGAACTGAATTTTTTGGCTATATAACTGCGTTTGGGATGGCAAGTTCTGTCTTGGCGCTTACTGCCATACTCGACCGGAGCTTCAATCCTGTCTGGTGGGTCGCCACTGTAGGATTATCCTCCGTGGGTATGGTGTGGATTTCGGCGCGTCTCCAACGGGACAAAGAGAAATGGGGTGATATTGCACCTGCATTCAAGCGCCTACCCCAACTCCTCACACCGGCTGCAATATTTGTGGTTTTATTCGTCCCAGGTGATGTGTCGTTGGGTCAATTCGTGGTTTTTGGATTTGCCACACTAAGTTATTTTCTCCTGACTGTTTATTTCCCCCGGCCAATGTATGTGTACGCTGGAGTCTGGAGTTCAATTGGAGGTTGGTTCTTTTTATTGGCAACCTTTAATATTCCACTTGAATGGTATGCATCTGTCTGGGCCATCTTATCTCCGATATATGTTCTCGGAAACAGATTCTTCGAAAAGCGGTTGGTTGATCAAGATAAACCCTATCGCGGCTTCCAAGCTGCATTTCATTCCGGTGGGTATGCTTTACTATCCGCGGCTGTTGTTGCTGGATTATTCACTCTGCCTTCAGATATCTGGGCAGGTGTAATTGCATTAACCATTGTCTGCGGGATGCTTGATTGGTGGTCTCAATTACTTAAGCAACCAATATTAGCTTTTCTTGCAAGCAGCCTATTTTTCATCCCTTACTCAATAGCGATTTCTCGCTGGCTGCAAAATGCGGGAGTATCTCAATGGGAAATGTGGCTGGTTGTCGCTTGGGGTGGATTGGCATTGATTTATACCGCAATTGGGGTGGTGTTAAAACGGAAAAAGGCATATGCCCTATTGGTTTATTATGTTGCCCAGGTGTTAACTTTGATAGCACTTCTGGGAGTGATTGCTGTCCACGTTCTAACAGAAATTGATGAATTGGGGCCTACTTTGACAGGTTTGGGAAGTATCATACTGGTCTATTTGTTATCCGCTGTAATTCTCCACTCCGGGAAACACGGTGCCTTTGAAGACCTTTTAGTTTGGCTGCCAAAACGACTTAGACCAGCCGCATTCATTTAGCCTATCTGTATACTTTTTCCAATCTGGGTGAGCGTAGGGATGGAATGGATCCTCGTTGGATTAGAACAATCCTGGCAAGGCACTGCCCTGGCGGCCTTGTCGCTCGTTTACGTGGGCGTAGGCCAAATATTATCGCGGTACAAAACAGAGTATCGTTTTCCGCCGCATTTATTCGCCTACCTGCTTGGCCTGGTCGGAATTGTGCTGGCCGTGGGAGATTCCTGGGCACTAAATGTTTCTCTTTTGGTGGCTGTGGCTTCTCTAGCAAGCTTTGGCTACATATATAAGCGGGTGGTTGAAATTACACTGGCAGGGTTGCTGTTTATTTGGCCATTCCAGCTTTCACTCCTATTGTCACCCATTACACCCCACGCGTTTTCATTAGCATATGCTTTACTCGCAATCTTGGTTTACTTTCCTTTAGGATTAAGGTTGGATAAAACCGGGCGAAAATATGCTCTTCCGATGTACATCATCGCATATGGATTTGCAGCTTACGCAGTGATTGCATCGCTAGTGGGCCGCTTTGATGCATTTCCTGTGAATTTAGAATGGATTGGAGTTATCGTGCCATTGATCATCACCGGCTTACCGGTTTACAGCTTGTATCATTTCAAAGATACTCTATTCGCTTGGGCCGCAGTGACGATCTTTCCGCTTGCTTTCGGCCAAGCCCTCACCCTGGTGGGTGTCTTACCAGCTTATGATGCCGTCGCCTGGGTAGGTTTGGCATTCGCTTATCTTCTGCTTGAACGCGGCCTGGCACGTATTGTCCCAAGTGAAAAAATGACATGGTTAAAAGAATTTAACTGGCCGCTGCGAATCGGAACCATCAGCTTTGGGATCATCAGTCTGGCGCTCTCCGCACCTGATACCATTTCTGCCTTTTCAGGTATTGAAATCGAAGATTATTTCCCCCTCATCCTGGCACAAACCTTGGTTGTTGGCCTGACAATCCTTTCAGCAAGGTCTTACCGCCAGCGATGGCCGCTTTATTTTGAACCCTGGATTACCTTAATAGCGGCCACTCTTTTCTTCATCGGGTATGGAGAACGAGTTTTTGGTCAGCCGCTAACAGTAGAGCAATATGGGATCATGTGGTCGGGATTGAGTATTGTACACCTGGTCCCTGCTGCATTATTAGATAAATTAAAAACCCGCTATTCGCACGGTTTGTTTATGGGTGGTTATGCATTGAGTGTATTGGCAATCCTGTGGACAATAGAATCACAGAGCGACCTTCTATGGACTTTGGGATTGGGTGTGTTGATCAGCATCGCATCAGCATTACTCGTCCACTTCGGATACCATAAGACCTGGGAGGATTTTCTCCGCTTCGGGTTCGGCAAGAGCGAGTCGATACTGCATACAGTGAGTCGGGGTACTTTCCAATGGCTGGCAGCCTGGGCATTTCCGGTGTGGGGCTTGCTACTTTTGCAGGAACTAAACGTGGTTGAGGGGTTTCAGTGGTTGGCTTTTGGAGTTTCGGGCTTGTTGTTCTTAGGTTTGATTGTCTGGTTGCGGCGAATTGAACGTAGTTACGCTTGGCCTCTAATCAGCGCAGCCCATTTTTACACGATCTATGGTCTGCTCGTTAGCGCCCCCACAAGCATCGACATTTTGATTAGGGGCAGGGCAGTACAAGGAGAAGAGACGCTGACTACCGCCATGATTATTTTGCAGGCCTCAGCAGTGGTCTTTTATAGTGCTTTTGCGTGGTTATCGCGTTGGCGTATCTTTACCCATCTAGCCTCATGGTTAAGCTTCTTCCCGGTGACTCTAGCAGGCATCATCTTCAGCAAGGAGGTCTTCAGCCAAGCCTTGACATCAGTGCAGTTTGCCTGGCTGTGGACTGGCTGGGCAGCGATACTCATGGGGGCAGGGTTTGCCCTTGATAAGCTCAAAGTGCGCTATGCTCACGGCCCTTATCTGTTTGGTTATATCTTGAGCGCTTTCGCACTGGGATGGTCCCTGGCAGATCGCCTGGTTAATATCTACACATTGGGAGTTCTGGTTGTGCTGTGGCTTGGCTCTCACATCCTGGTTCATTACGGCCGTCACCACTCCTTTGAAGATTTTATCAATTTTATCTGGCGAAAGCCAAGGACGATGGCCCAGCGAGCAGCACAGACCGGATTTTTATTCCTGGCAACATACGGCTTCCCGGTTTGGTTGGCACAGATATTGACGTATTACGAAATAGTTCCTGCATGGCGCGGTTTAGCCTTTGCCATGAGTGCGCCAATCTATATCGCTTTCGGGTTGGCTGTCCGGCGGGTAAAAGGTGAATACACATGGCCGCTCTACAGTGCGGGCTACGCTCTGACCGCGATTGGCGCCATGCTGGCTTTCGAAGACCCGTTGCTGACGATTTACGTCTTAGCGCTGAATGCGTTTGTCTTTGCAGCCTCGACATACATATTTCGGCAATCGTTTTGGTTATATCTGTCAAATGTATTGGTTCCTATCATTGCGCTGCTTACTTTACACCATAACTTAGGGAAATTGCCTGCCGTGTGGGTTTCTGGGGTTTTCATGGGCTTGGCTTTTGGATATACTGGATTGGGTCAATTGTTCGACCGCAGGATCTCCCCTGTGAAAGATGGGATCTCCGGATATGCTCTGCCATTCTACGCTCCTGGGTATTTATTAAGCGCGCTGGCGATTGCTGTTGCTAGCGGAAGTGGAGATACAAATTTGGCTATCTCCATCTACCTTGCAGGTGTGCTTTTACATGCCTTATCTGCCTGGCTATTCCGCGAAGCGATATTCATCTACCCGGCAGCCTGGTTGTTTGCTGTTCCCTATTTCTTGGCGATAACTAGCTTTACGTCTTTGCATGTAAATTGGTTTGGCCTAGTTTGGCTGCCGCTGATCATAGCCTATATCGGCATTGGACGCTTCGTTTTTCAGAAAGCAGCCCTGGGGGTTAGAAGCATACGCACGTTCTTTGCTGCTGTTGAACAACCTTCAATGCCATTTTATCTGCTCGCCTATGGCTTGAGCGTTGGTATGCTGGTCATTTCCCAACAGGATACCGCCGTATTTGCCCTGTCACTCGCCGCTGCTGCGTTGGTTTATTTTAGCTCTAGCGCTCTTTTCCGCAGGGTGGGCTGGATCTATCCAGGGCTGCTGGCTGCTCATATGGCCATTTTGTCTTATTTCGCGATAGATTCTTCTGGTGGAGAGCGGTCGGTCATAATCACAATACCATTCCTGGGGGTGACCTGGGTCGTGGCGTGGGTTGGGTATGCTTTTAATCGGCGCTTTCCGGTTACACGGCAAACAGCAACAGACCGGCAGGTGTTTAAGCTCTGGCGCTGGGAACTGGATTTTGGAAGCCTGCCATCCTTTGGGCATCTGGTAACCCCATCATGGGCACAGCCGTTCTTTGTGTTCACTACTTTAGATATCATTATATGGCAAAGCCTCGCCATGTTCAGTTTTGAGACGGCGATCACTGTGGCCGGAGGGTTGGCGATATTGCTGGGTTTGTTCAGTATGTTGTGGCAGGATGGGGGATTGGCTTACGGCACGGTGGGTTTTTTCCTGTTAGCAGTCGGCGTTCGCCTTGGATGGGAACAAGTAACTTTTACCGATGCTTTTGGTTGGATCGCTGGGATAGGTTTTGGCCTGTATCTGGTGGTCCGCATAATTGAGCAATATTTATTGGAACGGGATCCAAAGGAAAGCGCACTCAAAGTTTGGCCTCAACCCCTAACAAAGATGGCTCTCTTCCTGACAAGCTTGAGTGTGGTCATCACTTTGCCGGCGGTTATCTCCAATCCAACCTCCACAGCAACCGTGCTGGGGTTTGGGGGTGCGTTATACCTGGCTATAGCTTATCGCAGCCGCCGCTACAGCCTGGGTTATCTCGGCATGGCTATGCTGCAAATGGCATGGGTGTTGCTTTTGAGATTACAAAGCATAAACGAACCACAATGGTACGCAATCCCGGCCGGGCTGTATTTCATTGGGATGGGTTTTCTCGAGAGACGCCAGGGACGCCAGGTGTTTGGTCTAGCGGTTGAAGGGTTTGGACTGGCTGTACTTTTGCTGACCTCTTTCATGCAGTCTTTAGATGGCGCAGACGGGTTCCCATATTTCATACTTTTAATGTTTGAGGCTTTATTGGTTGCGTGGTGGGGTGTTGTCAACCGTCTGCGTGTCCCATTTTTTGTCGGCATGGGGGTCTCAGCCCTCAACGTGATCGCTCAGATAATTGTGCTTGTGAATGTGTATGATGTAAATCGCTGGATCATTATTCTGGGAGTTGGATTGCTCCTGGTTACTGGGGCAATTTTCATTGAACGTAAGCGCGAGCAGATCATTGGACAAGCCCAGGAATGGCGCGCCCGAGTGGACTCTTGGGAGTAAATAGTGAAAACTAATCTACCTCTCGGAACTATCAAAGATGAAAAGGGTGTTAAATGGGTGTACACCTGGCTACTTTTGTCTCCCTTCATCACCTTGCCTTGGATGGCGATAAACTTGTTCGGGTTACGGGGAAGCTCCCCACTTACTTCCTGGGTCTGGGCGATGATCACACCAGCCTTTGTGCATATCTTGCTGATCTCCCCTTTGAGATCCCCTCACCTGTTTGTCCACCGGCATGCGCAGCAGGCACTCCTGTTGGTAAGTATGCGTGTTTTATCAGCAGTTGTATTTCTGGGTTTGACTCGCGGGGAGGGGCAATGTGTATGGTTTTTTGTTAATGGCTTACTTTGGTTATGGGGAACAATTTGGGGGCGCGGGCAGTTAAAACGCGGGGACTCGTGGTTGATGAGGTTTGAGGGGGAAGGCGGGGAACTGCCTCGTCCATGGGCGCTTGATGACCAAGTAAGAATAGAAAGCTCTTTTGAGAATATCTCACCAGTTCAACAAGTAAATCCCAAAATACTTTCCGTGAAGATACCTACTTCTAATGCACCATCACACGTTCAGTCTGCTTTGCGGGAAGGATTTGATCTAGCAAAGAATTTGAAAAAAGAAGAAGCGATTGGCAAGTTCCTAATAGTGTTTCGAGATGGACCGTTGGATTGGCGAAAACAAGCGATCGATGAATTGAAAAAATTAAACCAAGTAGAGAATTTCTAAGGATTATGCCATGAATGAGATGATACGACCTAAACCTCCAGGAAAGTTTTGGGCTTTTATTCTTGCTGAATACCCCGTAGCTTGCTACGAGGGTTCCATGTTTTTCCAAAATCCGTACCCGTGGGGGCTAAACTCCGTAATACCCCGTTGCTTGCAGCGGGGATAGGAGTTTAGAGGATTTTGGTAGTTTATTTCAGTATTGGTGGGTGGAATATTGTTTTTATCTGGAATAGCGGCTTTATTTAGTTACCTCGGACTGCCGTTTACATCCCCTGGGGAAGATATACTTGGAGGGCAGTTGGGACGCATGGCAGGCATGTTCTTGGGTTTGATCTGCGGTGGGATGGCTCTGTTTCACGGCTTGGCATCTATACTAAAATTTAAATCTGGGATTCTCAAGTTACCAAGGATTTATTTCTTTTGGTTAATCTTCGGGCTTGTTTTGGGCTTGGGTAACTTATTGTTAAACATTGATATAACAAGCGAATTGCTTTTCCCGCTATTTTTCCTTCTGGGTGCTGCTTTACCAACGCTGGGTGTGCTAACCTGGTTAGGTCACCGGTTGGGGTGGCCTCTTACCAAGCGGCAGGCATGGCTGGCATTGGTATCTGGCAGCACCCTCTCCATTTGGGTGACCATAACGCTGGGAACACTTATAACATATATTATTTACCTTCTTGTCTACCCTCTTGAATTCCTGGCTTATTCATTTACAGACCTTCTAACTTTTTCTGGGCCAGATTTTTTGGAGCGTTTGTTTTTCTCCCCGGTTATTCTCGTATTCCTATTTATCACCGCACTCGAAGCGCCTTTCCCAGAGGAGTTTGCCAAAGCCTTGGCGGTGCCGATCTTTGGCCGCAGACGGATAACCAGCGAACGGCAAGCATTTATGATCGGGGTATTTTCTGGCGCGGGCTTTGCGATCTTAGAGAACATGTTGTATGAAGGTTTATACGCGCAGTGGTTTGGATGGACCTGGGGCGGGGTCACCCTTCTGCGTGGGATTGGGTCTGTGCTACATCCATTGGGTACGGGAATTATTGCATTAGGCTGGTACCGCATGAGGGAAGGCGGCTGGGGCAAGTTGTTCAAAGCATATTTGCTGGCAGTAGGCTTGCATACGCTTTGGAACGGTGGTTTCCAACCCTTCGTGTACTTGACCGGTCTGGAGAACTACGGGGGATTAAGCCCGACAATTTCTCTTTATGGCGAGGCACTTGAGTTTCTATTAGTAGCCTATCTGGTGGGGCTCTCTGCAGGATTGTGGTGGATCATGTGGCGTATAACGGCAGATTTGGCGAAAGAAACCAAACCGGAGTTATTCCCCTTGGCAATTTCCCCACGGCGAGTAGCGGTCTGGGCTTTCATCTGCGCGCTAGTGTTAATTCCAATTGGGGCGGCCTTGGGACCAGCCTGGCCTGAAATAAAAGCGTTGATTTTAGAGGGGATCGTTAGGTAATAATGAAGATTCCGTAGCTAAGAGTGTGGTGTGGCTGATAAACACCGCAATTACATCATCCACGTTTAAAGAAAATGCATCCCTGATTGAGAACTTACCCTGCGATATCTAGTTATCATTCCCAGACAACATTCATCTATTAACAATATCGTTTCAGAGCTTGTGAGCCAGTTTAGGTAATAAAATGTAGCGACTTTTCGACCGAAAAATGGTTAACAAATGAAAGGGAAACTTCATGGTCGAATTGAAGAAATCGGTTGAATCAACCGTCAAGTAAATAATAACCAGCACGAGAGCCCAAACATAAAAACCACAACGATTGACGAAAGCACTTACCCGTTGGGTGTAATAATTACATCCGCATACCACTTCTCTAAATAATACATTAATATTACCACCCATACCACTTTTTAGAGGAATTTACATGATCTGGTTTATCCTGGGACACATTTTTTCATCACTTTTATCGATTTTCAACCTCACTCGGTTATCCAATCCCGAAAAGGACCTCGAAATCTTGATGCTCCGTCATCAACTTGCTATCCTTCAGCGCAAACTCAATCACCCAGTAAAGCCAACTCGCATTGAAAAACTAACCCTCGCCGTTCTTGCCGTCAAGCTAAAACAACTCTCCCGTCGATCCACCAACAAATTACGAAATACTGTTCTTATCTTCCAACCCGAAACCTTATTCCGTTGGCATCGGGATTTGGTTCGCCGCAAATGGACCTACTCAAATAAACCCTCTCGTGGCAGACCTTCCTCTTCAATCAATACCAAGCACCTCATTCTCCGATTGGCTCAAGAAAATCCTCGCTGGGGATACGGCAAGATCCAGGGTGAACTCATCAAGTTATATATCACGGTGTCTCAGTCAACTATCCGCCATATTCTCCGCCAACTTGGCCTCCTGCCTGCCTCTGTACGCAACGGTTCGATCGGCTGGAAACATCTCATTTCACACTACAAAGACCAGATTTTAGCCTGCGATTTCTTTACCGTTGAGACAATTCGGCTGAAAACGATCTATGTTTTATTCTTTATCGAATTAGGTACTCGACGCGTTCATTTTGCTGGCATCACTGTCAACCCCAACCAAGTCTGGGTCACTCAGCAAGCAAGACATCTGATTTGGAAACTTCGCGAGCAAGATGCTTCTCTCCGTTTCCTGATCCATGACAATGACACCAAGTTCTCCAAATCCTTTGATATTGTCTTTCAGTCCGAAGGCTTTCATGTTATTCACACCCCTTTCCAGGCACCCAATGCGAATGCGTTTGCAGAACGCTGGGTTCGCTCAGTCAGGGAAGAATGCCTGGACCACATCCTGATCTTGAATACTTTTCATTTAAAACGTGTCCTTCTCGAATATGTCGATGATTACTACAATATTGCTCGCCCCCATCAAGGGATTGGCCAGCGCTTTCCAATCCATATTAGTGTTCATAAAATCACTGGTCCGATCCAGCGCAGGAAAATTCTGGGTGGAATTATCAATGATTACTTTCGTGCTCCTGATGATTTAGTATTATCCAACCTATAATACATATTTCTCAAAATCTCATCGGGGATATTTTTCTTCTCTCCCCTTTTACATTTCATGAATTCGTACACCTAATCCGATCTTTATTCCAATTTTTGGTGTTGTCAATTGGCCTATTTCATCCACTAATTTAGATCCTTTATTCTTGCTGAATACCCCGTAGCTTGCTACGAGGGTTCCATGTTTTTCCAAAATCCGTACCCGTGGGGGCTAAACTCCGTAATACCCCGTTGCTTGCAGCGGATTGTGCAACATCTTTTCTGTAAAATGGTCAAGCCCTTTTTAGTCGGGCAAGCTTTAGCCTGATTTGAAGTTCAAGTATATTCTACCCGTCACCCAATCTTCGCTGATCTCCATCAAGACCGCACTCACCAATCGCAAGCACGACGCCTCATTTGGAAAGATACGAATCACGCGCGTCCGCCGTTTGATTTCCTGACTGACCCGCTCCAGCACATTGCTGGTCCGGATTCTGCGTCGATGCTCCTCAGGAAAATTGAACACGGTCAACCCTTCTGGAATGGCAGTTTCGAGCCAGTCAGCCAGGCCAGAAGCACTATCTGCATACTTAAGGACAGTCTGTCGTAGATAGACCTCTGCCTGCTCACGGTCGGGCGCATTGAAGATCGCACGAATGTCAGCTGCGACCGTTTTGCGCATCTTCTTGCGCGGCACATATTGGCTGGCATTCTGCTGTAGGTGGAACTGGCACCTTTGCCAGGAAATGCCGGTAAATACCGCCTGGCGTGCTTTGCGCAATCCACTGTGATCATCACTGATGATTAGCTGCATACCACTCAAACCGCGCTCGATCAGGCTCTCCAGGAACGCCCGCCAGTGCAGTTGGGCTTATCAGTCCCAATTGCAGGCCTCACCTTCGTGATCGCGCCAACATTACCGAACCAATCTAGCGAAGCTGTTGCGGCCTTGCAACTCTATGGGCTATCACTTTTCCCAATGTCATTCTACACGGTCTTAAGTGCAGCATTACGGGGGAGTGAGCGCATGGGTTTATTCACGATAGTAAATCTAGTGACCGCTCTCATGCAGGTTGGATTGGTCTGGTTAATGGTAAAGCCCCAAAGCAGTATTATCTTACTCGCCCAATTGCTTTTAGGAATCCAGGTTTTAAGTAGTTCATTCGCGGGTTGGTTGTGCTATGTAAAACTACCTGGGTTTCGAGATATCTGGAGATTCTCTTATAATGCGATTGCGGCAATATTACGTAACAGCGGGCCGATTGCCTTCCTCGGATTTCTGACCATCCTTTACCAAAAACTGGGGCTTTATCTTTTAGCAACTATGGACGGGGCCGCGGCAACGGGGCTTTTCTCGGCTGCTATGCGGGTTGTGGAGGCTCCCAAAGTTTTTCATGTCGCTTTGCTTGGTGCCCTTTTTCCTGCTATGGCACAGGCTCATACACAGTTGATTGGCAAACTGGAAACTGACTCGCGGGGAAAAGCCTTCTCTTTTTCATGGGGACTTCTGCTGGCAATCGCTGGAATTATTTCTGTTGTTCTGTATCAACTCTCTGAGCCAATCATCAGTATCCTATTCGGTCGCGGTTTTGAATCCTCCATACTTGCGCTCAAAATATTAGCCTGGATCTTGATACCATTTACCGTAAACATTTACCTCTCCTTGCTTTTTCTTGCAGCCAGGAAAGAGAAACAAATCATATTTGCCATTTCAGCCAGTTTAATAATACTGACCATACTCAATATCATTTGGATTCCACGCTGGGGGGTGGTTGGCGCATCATGGTCAGCATTAATTGCCGAATTCATTCAAGCCGGAATGTACCTTATATTGCGAAAAAAAATAAACAATGCTTCCTCGAATATCTTTGATGAAGCTGGAGCGCTAGGACTGGAGGCTTAAATGAGTTTCCCAAATTACCCAAATAAGTACAAGAATGTTTCAATACTAAACCCAGAAAATATCGTTGAGTATAGACGCCACTTGGGGCGATTGCCCAAAACTCAGTTCCCTCAAGGCGTATTGTTCTGCCTTGAGCGCGGTTTGCCGAAGCGACTTCGACGGCGCATTCCTGTCCGTATGGTTGGCAGCATGTTAGGGGATCTTTATATGGTTAAGAAATCAAAAGACAAAGTGGGAGTCATGGCAAATTTTGGCGGAGGCGCTCCAATCGTTACTGAACTCGCTGAGGAATTAGTAGTTTTAGGTGCTAAAGAAATTATAATCATGACTTGGGGAGGCGCTTTGCAGCCAGACCTTGCCCCTGGAGATATTGTGGTCAACGATAGAGCCATCCGTGATGAAGGCACCTCGCACCATTACCTTCCGCCCTCCAAATATGTCCCAGCTGATCCGCAATTAGTTGACCGGCTGGCAAACGCCATTGTTACGCAAGGATCTGAATGCACAATTGGGACCACCTGGACAACCGACGCTCCTTACAGAGAAACGCTCGAAGAGGTGCAGCAATACCAAGCCGAAGGTGTCAAAACTGTTGAAATGGAGTCTGCCGGATTGTTCGCTATTGGGGAGGTGCGAAATGTCCGTACGGCATCAGTGGTAGTGATTATGGATAGTCTGGCAAAGTTGGAGTGGGAAGTCCCTGATAAACTTGACAGGATCCAAAAATCGCTGGAAACTGTTTACTCCGCGGCAATAAAAACACTTAGCGCGTCATAGGTGTAATCCATGATCTTTTCCGCACAACAATTCTCATTCGCCTGCCCGCGCTGTCATACTCCCCTGGAAGAAGTGCATTCCAAAGAATTCCGCTGCCCGAAGGATAACATTAGCTTTTTAAATTCAAACGGTGTCTGGTTGTTATTGGACCCTGAGCGTCATGCCCATTACGAACAGTTCATCTATGAATATGAAACAGTACGGCAGGATGAGGGTCGCGGATCGCACGATCCTGCCTATTACCAGGCGCTGCCTTTCAAAGATTTGACGGGGCGAATGGATCGCGACTGGAGTATTCGCGCCAAGAGCTATCGCTCTCTTGAAAAAGAGGTAATTAAGCCTAATGAAAAGGTGGATGGTCCGTTAAAGATTCTTGATCTGGGTGCAGGGAATTGTTGGCTTTCAAATCAATTAGCAATACGGGGACACTTCTTAGCGGCGGTGGATCTACTTATCAATCCTGAGGATGGGCTAGGCGCCCATGTACACTATCCGGTGGATTTCGTGCCCGTTCAGGCAGAGTATGACCGCTTACCTTTTAATCAGGATCAATTTGACGTTGCAATTTTTAATTCTTCTTTTCACTACTCGGATGATTATGAATACACTTTGAAAGAAACTTTGAATTGTCTTAAACCTAACGGTGTGGTTATTATTCTGGATACTCCGGTTTACCTGGATGGCGATAGCGGGCGCAGGATGATCGCAGAGCGTGAGGAACACTTTGAGAAAAAATATGGTTTCCCTTCAAATTCACTTAAGAGTGAAGGTTTCCTCACCCACGAACGCTTAGATCAACTTGGGAATAAGTTGGGATTGAATTGGGAATTTCACAAACCATTCTACGGTTTGAGGTGGGCATTGCGCCCATGGAAGGCTAAATTTAGAGGGGGGCGCGAACCAGCCGAATTCCTGGTAATTGTCGGCAAACTAACTTGAGTAAATACCGGCTATTGTGATCCCATATTTGGAAAAAACTTTCTTGAGATGTATTTGCCGGTGGGATTGTAACTTCATTTAGCAAAGTACCTTACATCGAATCATTAGGCGGGAGGTATGAGTGAGATCGCCTTCTTTTTGTGTGTGCCGCTGCAAATAGCATGAAATATATGGACACTATGTACAACTATGCATTAGAAAGATGGTTTGGTGGTTCGAGTCCTCCTCGAGAAGCCTATTTTAGCTGAATAACGCGCCTGCTCGTGGGCGTGTTTTTTGTTTCATCTTCATAATACATTTTAGAACAAGGTTGATTTTTTTTGTCTTCATGTGTATGATGTATTAATCTGATTCTCAATCCAACACACAATTGAATGGAGGAGTGACCATGGGTTCGACATATTACATTCTTAGATTTATACATATCATCACGGCAATACTTATGGCTTGGCCGTTCTATGCTCTGGTTTCGGTCAACCAACGCGCCAGGCTAGGGCCGCCTCTAGGAGACCGGGCAGATATCTTTATAGAGAATATCATTAAAAACCGCACCATCCCTTGTTTTGTGTTCCAGGGGACTGCCCTTGTTAGCGGGATACTTTTAATGTTCGAGAGAGGGATGGGTTTAAGTGATCTATTCACTAATCCCGCTTTAGGACTCAAGTTTTTCCTGCTCTTACTCATTGGGAGCTTACTGACTTACGTGCACACTAGTTTGCAACCCAAGATTGATGGCCTGTTTGCCGAAGCGGGCAGTCCGATCCCGCAAGATATTGCGGCAAAAATTGGCGCTCTACGAGCACGGCGCAAGGGCGTAGCATCCATTTGTATGTTTGTGGTATTGACGATAGCTATGCTCGGGGCACAAGTTTTGATTACTTTCCCACTCTGGCTGAATGCCCTATTGGTTGCCGCGATTTTAGCTTTCACCTGGCGCGCCTATAATAGCACCACTCCTTACGGATGGGTTTAAGATGGCCATCAGGCAGGTTGTTTTAGATTGACACGTGCGGCTTTATTCGACATTTAGATAAGTTTCGCACTCTAATAAAATGTGGTTGCTCTGCTGTGCAGCAAAGGAGTATAATCGGATTATTCAAAAATGTTAGGAGCCTATTGCAATGCATCCAATACCAAGTGAGTGTCCAGTCTGCCATTCAGAATTAACCGTTACCAAACTATACTGCCGTGAGTGTGACACCACCATAGAGGGACGATTTATCAGCGGACCATTTTCGCAGCTAACCCTTGCACAGATTGAGTTTGTCGAAATCTTTATTAAAAATGAAGGCAAAATCACACATATGGAAACTGAGCTGGGCTTATCTTATCCCACCATCCGCAACCGTCTGCATGAAGTTATCCGTGCACTGGGCTACGAACCGGGTAAGGCAGACTCTAGAGGTTTAACTGATAAAGATCGCCGCAAGATATTGGATGAACTCAATCAGGGCATAATTTCTTCTGAAGATGCAATGCAGATGCTTACAGAATAAGCAAACATAGACAAAAACGAAAAAAAGGGACGCCTATCAATCGAGGTGTCCCTTTTTGCTTCTGCTACTTTTGATTTAGTTATTCAGATTTGTCTGACTTATCTTTATTCTTTTTTCCACTTTCATTTGCCTGACTTTTACTTTCTTTCACTTTCTTAGAATCCTCTGCATTGACGCTTTTCTCAGAGTCAGCCTTAACTTCCTTAGTATCGGATTTCCCGTTTGAGTTGGAAGCGACCCTTGACCCAGAACGATTGTCCGTGGCGTAAAACCCTGATCCTTTGAACACAATTCTGGCAGGTTTATACACCTTGCGCAAGGCATGCTTGCGGCAATTTGGGCATTTTACAAGAGATTTATCGCTAAATTTCTGCTGCTGGTCAAATTCATGACCACAGTTATCACAGCTGTATGTGTGGATGGGCATTCAAAACACCAAAAGATTAGAAATGCAAATTATTATCAGAACCAAATGGGGATTATAGCGCGCTTAAGAGTGCCTGACAAGTGCCTCAGGTTGTAAAACTGCGTTCTTCCACGTTTAGGTCGTCATCTTGGCCGGAATACAATTGCCTCCTTAAACTGCGGTCGTAGGTCGTCCAGGATTCGTCAGATTGACTGTCATGGAGAAGTAAATGGAAGCGGTTGATCTGGGCACCCAGGTTATCTATGTGGTGTAAGACGATAGCTTCTAATGTTTTGGGCCGACGAGGAGAGCCCCATTCGTAACGTCCATGGTGGGATAATAGCATGTGGCGCAGCCGCAAAGCTAATTCTGGTGGAAAATCTGGTATATTCTGCAATGCGGCTGAGATCATCTCATCGGTCATAACGATGTGGCCCAGAAGGCGGCCTTCATCCGAATAGTCGAGATCCATATCCCAAGAATATTCACGCACTTTACCGATATCATGAAGCAGGACACCAGCCAGGAGTAATTCGTTGTCGATTTGCGGATAAATCTGGATGACGGTGTTTGCTAGGGAGAGTAATTCCAGCGTGTGCTCAATCAAACCGCCTATGTAGGCGTGGTGGATGCGGCGAGCAGCAGGAGCTTGGGAAAAACTTTTCAAAAAGTCTGCTTCCCCAAAAATCCTTCCGACCAAAGCTTTTAAGTGTGAGTGTTTTAAGGAATCAATAAAGGTTTGTAATTCCTCGAGCATCTCTTCTGTGTCTCGTTGACTGCTGGGGAGCATATCGCGAAGATCATATTCACTCGCATTGGCCTGACGCGCGTTGAGTACACGCGCTTGAGTGCGGTCCAGATAGGTTTCAACCTCGCCTTGAACTTTGATCACCTCACCTTTGGTCAACTCATCGTTGGCTTCTTCAGCACCTTCCCAAACACGCGCTAATAATTGTCCACTTTTATCGCTGAGGATTAACGACAGAAAATAACCTCGGGATGCGTCTCTGAAAGGCTCCAATTGCTTATTTCGCAATACATAGAATCCAAGGAATTGACTGCCGGGTTGTAATTCTTTTATAAATGGACCTTTGTTTTTGTGGTAGCTATCTTGCATTTTGTGCCTATTCTACCTCCGGCTTGTCCTAAGCTTTTGTTTAGAGTCTTTGAGCATTGTATTGAATGGATTTACCCACCTGGTAGCGATGCTAGGGTGTTGGTGTAAATGTTATTGTGGGGGAAGGCGTTGTAGTTGGTGATAATGGAACTGCGGTATTGGTGACAACACTAATATCCGCATCTCTCAAACGTTGTACTGCTAACCTCAGCCAGCCTTCGGGCACTACCTCGACGGGTAATCCCACTATTGATTCCCAATCTCTTAATGCTACATCTTCTTCACCGACGGCTTCAAGAGCAAGGGCACGCCAATAATATAAGTTCGCAAATTGCTCGTCTGTGCGCGCCAAACCTGTACTGGCATTAATTTCGAGATAACCGTTTCCCACATCGCCAGTTTCGAAGATTACTCGGCCTAACGCCAACTGGGGTTCAAACCAATCGGGGAAAAGGTCCACTGTATTGCGCAGATAAAAATCAGCATTCTCGTAATCCCCCATCTCGAGGTAAGCTAACCCCCGGTAGTAGTTGATTTCACCTAGAGTATCCTGCAATTCAAGGGCCGTTTCCAATGCATCTAGCGCGGTATCCAAGTATCCCTCAGACAAGTAAGCCTGACCTAGACTGAACCAACCCTGAGCATCTAGCTCTTCGTAAAGTTGATAGGTTTGGAAGTGAATTAGCGCCTCAGCGGTTTGACCCAGGGCAGTGTAGAGTTGGCCTAATATCTTATAGGTTTCTAAATTATTGGGTTCGAAATTGTTTGCAATTAGAGCGGCATCCAGAGCTTCAGGGTATTGTTCTAAGACCAGCTGAGCTTTAGCGATAGATAAAAATAAGACCGCAGAATTTGGTGAGAGCGTTTTAGCCTCTTCAAAGTCTGCCATGGCGCCGTCCGGGTTATCTCTGTTCAAGCGGTAAATACCTCTCTGGATGTAGGCTTCGCCCAGGTCTGGATCGTTGAGTATGGCTGCATCCAGATCTTCAAAAGCCACCGCATCTGGATTTAACGCCAAACTTGCCATGGCGCTGCCTAAATAAGCGGCTCCAAATTCAGGGTCTACATTGATTGCTTTCCAGAAGTTTTCTTTCGCTTCATTATACAGGTTCGGATCGTGCTCTCCAAGTTCCATATAGGCGACTCCGATGTGAAAGCGCACATCCGCGGCGCCTGGGTCTTGATCTAGAACTTGCTCTAGCAGTTCAATTGCAGATTCCCAATCTCCGCGGTCGAATGCTACCATACCAGAGCGATATGCCTCGCTGCTTGAGTGTGGAGTGTCAACGTAGCGGGGGGTAGCAGTGTAGGTAATATCTAATTGAAGTGTGTGCGCAGTTGGCCCGGGAAGGCTGGTTCCAACGGTTACAGTTTCGGGTGCTATTTCCCCAAAGAACGTAGCTGTAGGTCCACCGCTGCCAAGAGGTCTACGTGTTGGTAAGGTCAAAGAACCAACTCGATTTGGAGTACTGGAAAGAGGATTACCGAATATACCAATGAGAATCAGACTGAGACCGATCACACCTGCGAAGATGATACCCAATAGACGGGTGGTTGGGATTACAACCCGCTCTTTTTCCTCTTTTGGAGTAGTTCCCGGCGGAAGCCCAATCTCTCCCAGGTCCCATTCCCGTTGTCGGACAGGGAATATAGGGGTGATATTATCGTCTGGAGGTCTCGCTCCAAGCAGGACGAGGCCGCGTTTGGCGCTTTCGTTCTTAGGGTCTAATTTGAGTGCGTTTTCCAGACAATATATGCGTTCCTTGACTGAATCAACCACGGAACTCATATATAACCAATAGTCAACGTTATTTTGGTTCGTGCGCAGGAGGCGCCCCAACAGGTCTCGGGCGCGGGTTCGTTGACCTTGCTCGGCGGCATCTATTGCCTCTTGAAGCATCCTGTCTTCGGCCATGTGGTTACTCTATTCTAACCGAGTTTAGCACAGGCTGACTTAACAGACAAGTAGGGAGAAGTACTGGTATAATCGCTGCATGCGCTTAAAAATGAGAACAAGGAATTCATCAAGCGTAATCTTTAGCATAATGATACTCGGATTAATGGGGGCTTGTAATTCAAACCCCACACAAGTAACTTCTCAACCTGAACAGGAAGTTGCACTAACCAGGTATCAAACTCCTACAACTACCCAAGTAGCTCAGCAAACACTTTTCACGATGCAGCCCACAGACATCCCGCTCCCCACGGCTACTCCTTTCTTGTACACCGTGGTGGCTAACGATACGATGTTGGGGATAGCCTTACAATATAGCGTTTCTTTAGAAGCGCTTTCTGCTGCTAACCCGGGTGTTGATCCACGATTCCTTTCTGTTGGAACTGATTTGATTATCCCAATTGGAGAGGGCAATAGCGGACTTTTACCATCACCAACGCCTGTTGATGTGGTCTTTGAAGCGCCATCCTGCTACCCGACTGCTCCCGGTGGACTATGGTGTTTTATTTTGGTGGGGAATGATCAACCGGCAGATCTTGAAAACCTATCTGGCTTTATTCGTCTGTATTCTTCTGAAGGAGAAGTTGTGGCAAACCAGGAGGTAAATGCCCTAATGAATTTTCTTCCGGCTGGGAGGCAGATTCCCTTGTTGACTTTCTTTACCCCGATTGTTCCTGCTTGGGAGTTTGCAGAGGGGAGTATTCTTTCAGCAATCCGGGTTTCGGATGGTGGAGCGCGTTATTTGCCAGGGGTGGTAGAAGACCTGATTGTAGAGATTGATGCACAAGGGATGCACGCCGACATTCGAGGAACAGTGAGTCTGTCTGGCGATACTCTTTCTGCTAGCTTAGTTTGGGTTGTAGCAGTGGCCTACAGCGTAGATGGAAGTGTAGTGGGTGTACGACGTTGGGAAAATGAGCCTAGCATACTTGTAGAAGATGCCATATCCTTCGAAATGCAAGTGTTTAGTTTAGGCCCCACGATTGCCAGTGTGGATGTATTGGTTGAAGCACGCCCATAGACTCAACTAAACATATTCTTTCGGTGATAGTGATTTCGAATAATCACAAGTGTTATTGTGTACACTCTGTCCTTGGATTTGCGTCGCTGGACATGGAACCACAAAGTTAATATTCTGGTTTGGACGAATTATTAAGTACCCTCTAGATTAGCAGCAACCAATTTGATGAAATCGCCAGCCACCCCATAACGCTGGACAACGAATTTTATTTATGGGTTTTTATATGATGAAGCAGATTGGTAGAGTGTTAATTTCCCCAAATCAGATAGTTTTCTGCAGCGCAGACCCTTCCGACATCCAGATTCTCCAGACAAACCTCATATGCGATTATTGTTCCATTAGCAGCAATCGTTGGCGGGATGGTGATTTGTGTGTTCCCTTCTGAGTTGGTGGGTGGAAAACGATAAATACTGCTGCTAAGGCCATCTGGTGAAATAATTGATAGCAGAGGCTGCATGTTTTGAATTGGAATGTTATAGTCTAATACAACTGCGTGAATTACCTGGGGTTGTGCGGATGTTATCAGGGTGTTCTCTTCCCAGGTTAAAATCTGCAAATTCTCCAATGGTTGGGGGATGTTGATAGCTCCAGGTTCGTCAACTGGATTGTAATAGTATGCCCGGTATAGAGTTCCCAGCGCGGAGGGAGTTATTCTCATGTTTTCTTCTCTATTGGCGTGGTAATCCAAGCAAATATTTGTGAAACACTGGCGGTAAACTCCGTCCGATAACATGAAAATATCACTTATTGGGTTACCGGTAACCTCATAACCGCCGTGTTGGGATATATATTCGTTAATGACAATAGGGATGTTAAAACCCATATCGCCTTCAATAATAAAGAACACCACTAATGGGCTGTCCATGCGCGTGGTTAAGGGGAGTGCTTCGAACCCGACTTGTTCAACAATTGGCCGGTAGGATATTGATTGAGGAATGTTTGGATCAGTTGTAATAACAATGTTTTCGAAGATTACCTCAACTTTGCCATCGGTAGTCAGGTATGGGTCTGTTAGCATTTGCCCTACAAAGCTTGAACCTAAGCGAGAGATTTCACTCAAGAAAGGTTCAGGGAGTGCGCTCTGGCGGTATGTAATTGCGTAGAAATCCGGGTAATACCGGCAGCCATAATCACAATCGTATACACCGTAGGCCAATAACCGTACGTCGTTTTCTAGGCTGTCTGCTTTAATGTAGAAACCCAGGTTTTCGAAGTGCTGTTCGTAACGTTCCTTTTCAATATTGTAAATGACTTCAGTGAGTGGGCGTCCTACAACCGCCTCGCCTCCCAGATTTTCATAAAGGCGGACAAATTTATCGTAGACAATGTGCCCTCCAACCCAGAAGATATCGTCTGTCTCTGGGTTCGGTACGAGGGGATCAGAATAACCTAATTTTTCCCCCAGCGGCGCCAAAAAATAACTCGGACTTGCTAAGGGGTCAAATACCATTAACCCCGCTTCTGTGTATTGAAGTCTTTGGTGATCTTCCCAAAAAAGGACTGATATCGCTGGGCCTACTTTTCCCCAACCACCAATTTGTTCGTGGAATTCCCTGAAGATGGGGTCGACCATATATGTTCCTTGGATGGTCGGTGTAGGTGCGAAAGGATTAGAATTATACTCACAGCCGCTACCTAAGATAGCAATTCCAACTAAGACAATTAGCAAGGGAAAACTGTAGGATAATTTCCTAATCATCTTAAAGCCCTATTGCTCCAAGAACAATCTTGTGTAGGTGACTAAATTATTATACGATTACGATGTTAGCTGCTTATACGATGTATGGAACGGTGTGATGGATTATGGGCACCCCTGAACGTACCCTAATCCTCCTCACAAATAGTATAACAGATATTTTTATTAATCAATGAGTAGTTTTTCCTAGTTTTTCTTATTCGACGAAAAAGGTTAAAAAAGGGGGTTATGCTTCTGCCCCAAAGGAAAAATTGGCGTTATCTGGAAATGGAGTAGGCTTACGGGGGAATGAGAAACCAGCTGCATCGGTATGCCCGCCCCCACCAAATTTTCACGCGATCTCGGAAACATCTGCTTCATCAGAGTAAAGAGTAACAAAAGTCGTTAGCTTACCGTTTTACAGATTATCGTTATAGCAATATGCGATCTGGTATCCCACATCGCGAATGTGCTGCCCCATTTCTCCACTGCCGTGATCATTGAATACAAGTGTTCGATAACCCTCAAAGGTCGCGTCTATACCATAACCAGAAACTTTGCGTTGAATATCTTATAGTCGGGTTTTTCGCAGAATACTGCCAGTTTTTATCAATTGGTTGATGGCCCGTGAATGATCATCCAGTAGAGGTTCTCACAACGTATCGTTTTCAAGGCGTGTGTCTTACTGGAAGATTCCTTCTCCGAATGTACCAGTTTCTGGCTCTGCCCAGCGCCAAATTTCGCGCTCTCCAATCAGGAAAATCGCGCGAGGCACAGGTTCTTGAGCAAAAAAGTGCTGCTAAGTGAGCACGCAGGCTGCTTCACCGAAGTCGCGTACGCGGCCAATTTGCTGCTATATCCCTACATGTCCCTAAAGAGGTTTTATAGTGGTCGATCCATGTTAGTTCACGGCCTTCAGCCAGGCATTTCATCTCGTAGGGAGGTAATGAGAAATCAACCATGATCACTTTTTAGGCGTTGTCAATGCCTTCCCAAAGTAATCCATCACCAAAGTTCTCCTCGTGCAGCAGCAATTCTTTTTTGTAGGCGGGTCGAAATATTGCAGCAGAAGCTCTTCCATCAACGTAGTTGTGATGCAAACAGATATTTTCCATGATAATTCTGATCTTTTGTGGATTGCGCTTTTAGTAATACGGCAGCAGATGATTATGTGGAACGTTTAGAATCCCGCGGCCGCCCCAGTAATTATTCGGATAGGCACAGGTACGAAGACCAAAATGAATATAATCAGCGTGAAGATAGCTAATGCCCTGCGCTTTGGGTCCAGAGGTGTGATTTGATCTAGAGGTTCCGCGTGCCTGCGTCCCAAGAAGTAAATGATCCCAGCCCAAAGCCACCAGCCTGAGTAAAGCAGGCCGAGCAGCAGTAAAGCTGTGATGATAATGGGGCGAATGCGTTTGGTTTTTTCCCCAAGGAGCACAAACATAACGTGACCACCGTCGAGCTGCCCAGTGGGGATCAAGTTTAGTGCTGTTACTAGTAAGCCTGCCCAACCAGCCCAGGCGATAGGGCCTAACAAAACGTCTTGTGCACCAAAAGGGGCAGGAAGACCCGTAAAAAGATAACGAATCCAATAGATGAGCGGGTGTACACCACCGTAGCTGGTTGGGGCGGGCAACCATTCGCCGTGCACTATATATTTAGCAGTTAAATAAAGGATTGAGTTCCCTTCTAATAAGCTGCCCTCACTCGGAATGAAGCTCAGCTCTGATTGGTAAAGCCCAAATAAGACGATTGGAATGGCTACTACCAAACCAGCTAAAGGACCAGCGATACCGATGTCTAATAAAATGCGTTTGTTCTTGGGCGGTTGTTTGAGCTGGATAAAAGCTCCAAGGGTGCCGAAGCCGCCGAGTAATGGAAAGGGAAGAAAGTACGGCAAGGTAACCGCGGTCTTATGGTAACGCGCAGCCAGATAGTGCCCGAATTCGTGTGCCAACAGGATGCCAAGCAAACTGGCCGCGAATGGCCAACCGCTTGGAAGATCGGCGATAAGGTTTTTATACAGCTCGATTTCGTTGGAGAATGGGGGCCCATCGTAAACGTAAAATGCCCCCACTAGCAGCATGCTGAATAAAGTAAACAAAAACAAAGCCAGATTCACCCATGGGTTGGATGCTTTTGGTTTGGGGAGTTTATTTACGAGTAAGATAACGTGCTGGCCCTGTTCCTCACGGAAGATTGGGGCCAATTTATGGGTTTGCAGGGCTTCTGCCAGCAGGTCGTAAGACTGTGATGAGTCTATGCGTAGTTGGCCTGTGAAGCGGACAACAAAGTTGAGTTCTTTATCTCCCCAGATTATTTCATCGACCGCTAAATATCTTGATACCAGCGGTGTAAGAAGGTCAGTTTCGGGTGGGGCAGGAATGGCCATAGTGTTTTAGAATATTTCAATTGAAAACAGGATTGTTGTGTGCAGTCTTGGCGGGAGTGCATGGGAGTCGAACCCACCGCGGCCCGCAACGCGACCCGCCACCGATTTTGAAGACCGGGGAACCCACCGGGACTCATCCACTCCCGTAAGCGCTAAGCATACCGCATCGATTGGGGTTTGACAAGTCGACTACCACAACTAGAATGCAGTACAAGATGGGGATGTGAATACTGCCTAATCGGTGTAGAATATGATTGAGTTGATTATATAGAGGAGAAATCTATCTGATGCGTAGGCGAAAACTGATTATATGGGTTATCTTAGTTATTTTTGCAACACTTGCTTGTGAAAGATTTGCCGGGGGCACCCAAGATCCTGCACCCACATCTGACCTTTCCCCGACCCCTAACTTTTACCTCACGAGTATTTTTGGAACCGTTGTGTCCAACGATGCCAGCCAAACGCCTACCATTTCGGCGACAGCAACAACAGTGGGTATTGAGATCACTCAAACAATCCCACCCACTGATGTGATCGCAGCCACCGCAGCGCCTTCTTCCACGCCTGCCTTTGCTCCCTCCTCGACCCAAGGTTATGAATCGCCACCCCAAAATCCTACTACAACCCCGGACCCGAACGGCGGGCCGTTTTTCCGCAGCGCTGCCAGCGTGGCCGCGGTTTATGTGAGCCCTGCTCCTATTATTGATGGCAATCTGGGAGAGTGGCCTATTGTAGGTTATACAGCCTCAAGTGTGGTCTTCGGCCCGGGTTTTTATTCTGGCCCTGCTGATCTAACGGCCGATTTTAAGATAGGTTGGGATGCAACTAACCTTTACATTGGTGTTGTGGTTACCGATAACCTTTATGTCCAAAATACTTCTGGGGCTTACTTATACCTCGGAGACAGCCTTGAGATCGTGCTGGATGCTAGCGTTTCCTCAGATTTCTACGATACACGCATGACCTTTGACGACCACCAATTGGGCATCTCCCCCGGCCTGTATTCACCCGGAGGAAGCCCCCAGGCGTATATGTGGTATCCGACATCGAAAAGAGGTTTGCTGCCTGTGGTCAATATCGCTGTGATTGGAACGCCGGATGGCTACATCCTGGAGGCAGCCCTGCCGTGGAGTCTGTTCGGTGTGTTCCCGGCAGTAGATCAGCACTTAGGCTTTGCCTTTTCAGTCTCGGATAACGATGCGATGGGTTTAAACGACCAGCAGACTATGATCTCAAACGTCTCCACACGCTTCTATTCTAATCCCACCACCTGGGGAGATCTAATATTGGTACTGCCTTAAGGTATTTTTAGAATTTTTAGCAAATCATTTTATTATACAGCTTCGGAAGAAATTTCCCATTCAATAACAACACTGCAGTGACACCCTAACTTGCCGGACAAGACTCCTACACTTCTAGCTGGCAAGGTGGTCCAATTGTTATTTGCTTATTCCTTTAACTTGTGCACCAGGAATGTTAGCAAATCCTTTTGCAGTGTTTTGGTCTGTGAATAAGGTCGTTCTAATAAACTGGCATTCTTCAACAGTGCAGTTTTTCAACACAACTATACCAACAAGAGAGACTTTCTCAGGTAATGCAATGACGTCTCCGCATTCCACAAAGTCGGTTTGCACAAAGGTTCCATCAATAATCCCTATTGCCGCAGGGCCTACAAACTTACATCTCTTGAAATGCTTATTTTCATGCAATTGAGAAATTGGAAGCCTTAGGTCTTCGACCGAAATAATTGCATCTTTAAAGCTATCCAACAAAGGATTAATCAATGTTCTTGGGCTAGCCATAGCACGATTAAAATCCGCTTTCGCTTGATTTAGAATTGCAGATTTGATGAGATAAAATATTACAGTAACAACAAGCATTGTCACCAGACCAACAAAAACCCAATATATAGGTCCAAGTTTCTTTAATTGGGGATCAGCTTTTGCCAAAAAAGCTGTCGCCGCACCGCTACCACCAATAAATATGAAGGTGGTAATTCTCCACATCCATTCAACAGCAGAAAGACCAGACTCAAATAAGGATATCGAATTCCAAAAGTTACGATTTCTCACGCTATCTCCTATACACACAATTGTTTGTGTTCCCCGCTGGAGGGTAGGCATAACCGGTTAACTTGGGGGGTTCTTGGTTTTGTATATAATAAATTTACTAAGCTTCCAACGACAATTCCCACAGATCACCCAGCAAAAAGTGTAGAGTCTCTTTAACGTGGGCGCAATGCACTAAATCGGGAGCCATGAAATCGCCATATCTAATGAGACTGTTATATGGACAGCCGCCCCCACACATTCCTAAAGCCTCGCAATCTAGGCATTCAGGGATATTGAAAGGGGAACGCTTTCTCCATTTTTTCCACAATTCATGGTTTGATGGATTTTCTACTTCATTGAACGGGAAAAAATTTTCTCCTGTATTCATGAAAGCCTGACATACTCCTATTTGATTATCTGGTGTGATCACAACTTGTTGACCACATCCTCCACAATCATTTAAGGAAACTTGTCCATCTGACAGCGCATTAACTCTACGCATAACCCTTTCTTCGTATACACCGGCCTCCTTTGCAATTTCGAAACTATCCATGAGAGCTTTTGCCGCACTATTGGTGTAATCATCCACAATTCCGGAATCTGCCTCTTCTCCAATCATTAAATTGAATCCTAATGATTCTATACCCAAATCATTTATTAGCCATGTTGTTACTTCTGCCAAATGACCTACATTAGCTGGTGTGATTGTGCAAGATATACCTACATTCACACCGTTTTCCTTCAACTTTTTATAACCAGTGATTGCCCGTGAAAATGTACCTTTTCCGCCCCTATCAATACGTAATTTATCATGAACATTCTCAGGCCCATCTATAGACAAACCAACCTCAACATCAAAGCGTTTCAATAATTTTGCTGAAGGTTCATCAACTAGAGTACCATTAGTATTCATTGTAAAACTGCAATTAGGGATAGTAGTAGAAGCATACTTTAAGGCAAATTCCAATGCAACAATATTGAGCAATGGCTCACCACCATAGAAAATTATCTCTGGCTTCTCAACTTCCCCACGTTTTACAAGCCCCGCGAACATATCAATAGCCTTGCGGATTGTATCCGTAACCATATCCATATCTTCTAATTTATTTTGGTATAGAGCTTCGGATAAGTAACAATACGTGCAAGCAAGATTACAGTTGCTCGTCATTATAAGGTACATTATTGAGATTTTTTGTTCGTCTAACAATTCCCTTATTTGATCAAGTTTAATTTCATCACTTTCTGGACTCATGAATTTCTGTAATTCCATTTGTTGAAATAGACTTTGTCCTTCCTCCCTAAAGTTAGCTGCAAGAAGGGATAAAGATTTTTTGGGCGGTTCGTTTCGCATCAAAGCATAAATAAATGGTAAAAGGTCTCCGTCAACGAAAATAACTCGTAACCATAAGGAATTAAACAAAGCATAAACATCATCTTTAACTTTTATGATATGAGTATAGGGCGAAATTGTTTTTGGCATTATGATTCCTCCAAATGCTAATTCTGGTGACGACCATACTGTTGACTTTTCTGGGTTCGGCCATCAGTTGGTCGTCTTCAGATAGTTTTACCGTACTTGTGTGACTGACTGCTCAGCAGAACGTTTGCATGCTTTACAAATACAGACACTTGGTAAACCACATTTACAACTACTTGGTTTTGAGCACACTTTCGTTCCACTTGACAGATCTAGACTGCCTTTCAATGCTGCATATTGGTTTTTAGTAGGAATAGTAGTCATTGTAAAACCTCCTTTCTGTCTCGGTATAATTGCCCAGACAATTATTTCGAGACTAAGATAACTGACTAGCATTGGTAAATAGGCTGCCCAACTGATTGATAAGCAATTTTCCATTTGCGGTGCATTTACCAGTCAGTAATATGCGGAAAATTAACAAACAGGTTATGTAATATGTTATATATTAGGATATTCTCGACACAAGATAGTGGTGTTATGACATTTTTCGAAGTTTATCCCTCAGAATATCCAGATAAATGATTATACCATATATTCCCACCCACTTCTCATCTAATCCCACCACCTGGGGAGATCTAATTTTGGTCTTACCTTAGGCCTTAGGCCAGCATCAGAAGTAATTACACGATCCACTGTTTTGGGGTTTGACTATTAAGTTGGCTCTTAATTGCATTAAATCGACCTGTGTCAACCCGCTGGTAGTCGGGCGTAGGCTAACCTCATTATTCGGAAAAATGCTTGGGTGCAAAATCAACTACTTATAGCGGAAAGAATCCTACCAGTCGGGTGCACGTCCTATTAGGCGCACAATTATTCCTCAAGGCTTATACTTATAGCGACTGGGTTATCAGCTTTATCTACATCTGTATTCCTTAAAACTACTCGTAATACTAATACCCATATCGCAACAAGAAGTATTGTATACAAGCAAAAGAATGAAATATTCACTAACTTCAAAGTAAACCTTAGGTATATTACAGGAACATTAGCATAAATGCCTGTAATCAAAATTGGACTGAATGCGATCCCCTTTTGCTTTATAGAAACAATGCCCCAAATGACCAGACCTAACAGCATAATATAAACAAACCGTATTAGCGAATTCCATATCAAAATAGCTAGGAAGGCTAATATAGTTGTCCAAAGTGAAATCGTCTTCCAAAGGGTAAGGGCTTGAGCTTTATCAACCACAATTGGATTACCAAATCCTTCATTGAGATCAATTAATGGGAACACTTCATAGCCATCTTCGTTTACTAGATGTATCTCCGTACGAGTAAGTAAAATGCCTTGGCTATATGACCGAGTGTCTATTTCTTTCATCCCGCCCGTAGTATCAATAGCAAATATATTCCTATTCTCTTCGAATATAAGCGGTTGCGGACCATCAACCTGGGCTATTCCATCTTCAATAACTATTGTTGGAAACTCGCCACGGTCATACGTCCCTTGAATTTCATCACCTATTCCACTCATAGCAACAAATACTTGAAGTGTTGATACAGATGTAATTACTATGGCAAATAGTAAGAAGAATACGACTGCACTAATCAGATATTTCTTTGACGCTGTTTTATAAAATGATGCACTACCACATGGAAATATAAAGCCTTTAGCGGTGAAGATGAGCCATGACGAACAGCCCCCATTTTCTTCGTTTTCGTATCCAGTTGTCTGTAGAATTGAGTTTTCTCCCATTATTAATTCCCTTCAAATATTGAATGTTTGTATATTTAACTTTTTAATAAGCAAATTTCTAATTCGATATTTCCCTTATGTTCTTCCTATGCGAATCATTTTCGGGGCATACAATGAAAAAAGTTACATACAGGGATATTATCGGTACAAGATATTGGTGTAATGTCATATTTCGAAGTTTATCCCTAATAATATCACGATAAATATTGCTCAACCCATTCGGCTGTGAAATCAATCACGTCCTTACAACCGCCCTGCTCGATGAACTCTGAGTGATCGACAATGCTCTGAAATTCACGCTGAATGATTTGATTGCATAATTCACTGCCAAATTGGCCCTTAAAAGCAAGCCGCAATTGAGTCCCCGAATCTTTACGTCCGTGCCCAGAGATTTCCTGCAATGCACCTCGAATTTTGGAATCCCTTTTATTATTAGTCTGACCCTGGTAGTGGTTGACAGAAATTGCGAACACACCTGCGGCCAGAGTACCACACACATTTCCAAGCAGGCCCACTCCACCTGCCAGCCCAGCTGCTAAAACAGTGTCTTCTTCTCGCATACCAGCAGCAGAAACTGTCTTTTTCAAGGTCTGAACTGCACAGTTCTCACACCCTTTGGGCTTTTCATGTTTGCTAAATTCAGTAAGTGCATTGTCTATCAGATCATGCGCTTTTGGGGCCCATCTTAAATGCAAGCGTCCGCACATGCGGCCTTTTCCCTCTTGTATATAGCGTAATCGCCCTCCAAGAGTTTGAAATGATACATTAGTGATCTCAATACAATTAACCGAGCCTGTGGTTTCGGGATGAGCTTTGGTTAATTGGATTGTTGTGTAAAGCGCCGCGGCGGTTCTCATCTTTTCATTATCGAAACGGTCTCGCGCGATAAAACCAGCAGTAAGAGCCCCGCCAGTTAGTAGGCCGCAGGGCATGGCCAAGGTGCAAAAACCCCCCAGAGAATGAATGCAGAGCCTGCTCATAGACTGGCTCCTCTTTTCCAAACCCACGCATCTGAGTGGTCATTGATGCTTCGGAGCAAGCTGTACATTCCAACCACCAATGTTTTGCAAGATCTCTAGTAATACCAGCGCTCATTACTATACACTCCTTGGGTGTGTAAACTTTATCTCTCAGTGCGAAAACAAATCATCTATGCCTAATTTTATATTATACATATAATTATCTCTCTGCACCGAGCTTGGAAACTATACTTAATTCACCCAACAACTTAATAGAGATCGGGCTTGTAAAAGATAATTCTCTTGTTAAATACCCTACAGGAATGGTAACCAATCCTTTACGTTGGAATTTAATCCTCAATTGTTTTTTTCAATAGCTTGATTAGCTTGTTGACTTTAGTAATAAATAAATTTATACTTTACATAGAATTTATATTGGCCAACAACAAAAATCACCGCAATTTCTCTGCGCATCCCTGAAACAATAATTAGTACTGGAATTTCTCCTAATGTATACACGGTTATTAGTTTATTAGCACGGAATCATTTTTTACCATTTCGACTCACGAGGAATGTGGAGAGAACCATGAAAAAAAATTTATCCCCAAGAATATTATTATCGAGCTTTGTACTATTAACCTGGCTGGCGTGTGGTAACCTGCCAGAAACTGAAGAGGCCACAGGCCCCACTGTCGCTCCTCCGGCGGGTTCAGCCCCCACAGCGGACTATGGGGATGCCCCAGACTCAGGACCAACTAACTACCCTGAACCTTTCGCGCAGACTGGCAATTTCCCTTCATTATTCTCATCTGACGGGGCGCGTACGCTTAACATAGATGAAGCCAGACTTGGCCAGACCGCCAGCGCAGAACTTGACGCGGACGATCCGGCTGATCCAGATGGTGTTCAAAACCTGACGAATGAGGACAACGATGATGGCCTGGTCGATTTCTTCATTTTGCTTACAGCCATCCCACCTCCAACTACGATGACGGTTGAGGTAAGCGCTCCAGAAGGTAGCTCTGGTGGAACTTTCTACTTGAATGCGATCATTGATCTGAACATGGATGGTGAATGGGGCGGGCGGGGTGCAAATGGAGAGTTGGAGTGGGTGGTACAAAACCAACCGGTACAGGTAACTCCTGGAGTGACAACTCCATTTACCCCTCCGGCATTTGCATTCTCCAATGGCAACTTGCTTCCGGACGGAGCTTTTATGCGCCTTGCCCTCACCAAGGAGATGGTTCCTCCAAACTGGGACGGCACCGGTGAGTTTAGCGCAGGTGAGATCGAGGATCATTTTATCAAACTGCCAGAATTTGGAGATGATGACGATGAAGAAAATGGAGGCAAAACAGAAGGAATTCCTATCCTCAGCGTGAATTGTGGCGGTCCTTACAAGCCTGGGGAAATTGTTACCTGCAATGTTTTCAATGCTAAGCTGGTGGCAGGTTTCTTTACTTACACCTTAAGACACACAGGCCCCGGGACTGTTGGAGTGCCTATTGCAACTTGCACAACTCCAGGTGGAGAGCGTCCCGGAGGACCAGTGGCAATTGGCCCCGGAGTTGGAGTTCCAATTACGTGCAATTCCACACCTGGTGATGCCCCGGATACTTGGCGGCTCATCGCCAGAGTAAAGGACCCTATGGCGGTTGTTGTGGTTGGAGGCATCCACCTTGGTCATTCTGATATTAGCATTTCTGAGTTTGGGTTTGAACCCCCTCCAAAATTGATGAATACATACGTAGGTGCGTTTCGTGGCAGCTACATACATTATAGCGGCTACAGCATGGTGATTGTCGATTTTGCGATTTATGCTGATGACCCTGTGCCCATTGAAGGAGCAAGCGTAACCCTTCAAATGACGCATCCTGATGGAACTACTGAGACCCAAACTGTGATCACCGGTCCTGGGGGGGCGGCCAGCGCAGGGTTTACAATTTATGTTTACGGGAACTATATCGTCTCGGTGGTGAATATTGAAGGTGAACACATAATATATGCCCCGGATATGAACGTAGCCACCTCATTGGAAGTGGATGTTGGAGCTGGGGAGAGCATCCCAGTAGGACCGGAAAGCACTCTGGTGGTCCAGGCGAGCTATGATATCCTCGACTTTGTTGAGAGGTTCAACGCGGCGTTCGCTGCGGGGGATGTGGCAGCCCTGATAGAATTGCTTCATCCGGCGGTGATCGAAAGATATGGTGCCGATGCATGCGAAGCTTATATCCCTGGCGTAATTGAAAACACCATTCAGGTTGAAGTCTTGAGGGTGAGCGGATTCGGGTTGTGGGATTGGGAGCTAGATGAGGTATCGACGAGCCTGGACAATATATACACCGTCCTGGTCAATTTCACCGTGCAGGGACAGACGACCGAACAAGTCGTTCACTACGGCCAGCTCGAAGATGGGCTGCTTGCTTGGTTTACGGATTGCGGCGATCCTCTGCCTTAGAATATTCTATGTAAAATATCAAGCACCAATAAATTTAAAGATATCAGCCCTTGGATGGAGTAGTAAATCTTCCAGGGGCTGATTTTTGTTTTATCTTTTAACCTCGGGTTAGCTATTTATCACGAAAACATTAATTTGTTTGCAGTCACAGTAATCCAACGCGGAATAAAGAAATAAGTGTAGAAAGTACTCAACACCAGGGACAATCGTTTCTTAAAATAATTCAGGAGTGGGACAAATTTCTCAGAGTTAGTCTTTCTCCCCGTTGTCACCTGTTTCATTAACCAAACCTTTACGTAAAGCGTATAATGCAGCTTCCGTTCGATTTTTCAAGTTCAGTTGTTTGAAAACAAGAGAGAGCCGGTTTCGAACTGTTTTTTCTGATAAGAAAAGCGTTTCTGCAATTTCCTGGTTGCTCATCCCCTGTCCTAATAGGCGCAGGATATCCACATCACGCTCCGAGAGATTATCGTCATATTCGCTTTTGGTTACTTCACTCTCACCCCTGAGTTCAACTAGTAGGCTGCTCACCATCGCTGGATCAACCACCGCCTCACCGGAAGAAACTCTCCGAATAGACGACACCAGCACAGACATCTCTACCTCTTTGAGCAGATAACCGCTGGCGCCTGCTTTTATGGCATCAACAAGGTGTTCATCTTTCTGGTACATTGTCAATATTAAGACCCCAATATCAGGGAATTCGTCTTTTATTATTTGAGTTGCTTCAACCCCATCCATTTCGGGCATGTTGATATCAATTAGCACGACATCTGGTTCGTGCACACGGGTTAGTTCTACAGCCTCGTTTCCATTGTTCGCGTGGGCGACAACTTCCATATCCTCCTGGTTTTCCAACACCTGGGCAATTCCTTGACGTAAAACAGTATGGTCATCAGCCAAAAGAACCCTAATTTTCTGCATGGTTTTCTCCTGGGATAGGTAAGCTAGTAGTAACCACTGAGCCCCCGCTCTTTTGGCGTTCAATATTGAAGATGCCGCCTTGCGCCTCTACTCTGCGCTTCATTTGTTCAAGACCAAAACCCTGTCTATTATTTCCTTCAATCTCGAAGCCACTGCCATTATCAATGATTTCCAATGCAACCTCAAGAGGAGTACTATTGTGTTTTAAATGAATCTTAACTTGATTAGCTTCAGCATGTTTAGCAATATTGTTTAAAGATTCTTGAACCACTCGAAATAATGTTATTTCTAATTGTTCAGGTAGTTGACTGATATTTTCGCTCACATCCAGCTCAATTTGCAAATCGAGTTGGGCGCCAAATTTTTCTATAAACTTCCTCAATGCGGGTAAAAAATCATGCTCAGTCCAATGTAATGGTTGCAAAGCGAAAATTGTTCTGCGAACCTCGTGAATTACCCGCCTCGTCTCCCGCCCTATCTCCTTAAGCGCTTCCTCCGCTTTCTCAGGTTCATCTATCACCTGTTCATGTCCCATATCTGCTTTCAGGGCTAAGAAATATAAGGTTTGGGCTATTCCGTCATGCAGGTCGCGAGAAATTCTCCCTCGCTCCTCTTCTAAAATTGCTTCCCGCTCTTTGCGCGCCGTAATATCGCGCATAATTAATAGGGTACTCGGAACATTAATTTTGTTTGGATCCTCTAATCGAGAGAGGGTTAGAGCCACCATCACCGAACGTCCATCATGAGCTAGAGCTTTAGTCTCAAAGTTTTGCACTAATCCAACTCGTTGCAGACGCTCCTCAAGCTGAGAAGCATCCAAAAGTAATCTATCCACTTGTTGACCATTAATTTCCATTGCTGAATATCCAAAGATGCGCTGGGCACCTCTGTTCCATGAGACGATCCTCCCGTGAGAGTCCAGACTAATAATGGCGTCCATAGAGGCTGAAGCCAGGTTCGCTATTTGTTGTGTTTGGGTACGAACTTGATTTTCTAGAGCTTCTTTTTCTAAGATACTTTTTTCTATCCAAACTAATGTGATCCAGGACACTACTGGGCCAAAGAAACTGTAAAACGCGATTTCTACAGAATAATGAACAAAATGGCCATACCGATCTGCCAAGGTTCTTGCGATCATCAATTGATAAATGATAACTACTATTGCGATCGTAAAGGGCAATATATACCTCAACAATTGGATGCGTTCAACTAAGGGTGATTTTCTCCAGTTTGAGAGCATTCTTTTTTCCTCTCGACAATTCTGCCGAAGCTAACAAAAAGCCAAAACGTAGATGGATATATTGCTATTGTAACTAAAAACCCCCCTTTAGCAATCACGATTCAGGTTTACTGGCTCACGAATCATGTGATTAAGAATAATGAAATTGCAATTAGTATTTCAATGCCTTTGAATTTTGGGGCTCATTTTCCGCTACCCTCACTTTTCCCCAATTTGATCTTGACGTAATAAGTGTTTTATAAATAAAGGGTGAAGCTATAAATAACTTCACCGATTTGCAGCAGATATGACTTGGCCAGCCAAGCCTAGCGCCTTACGCCAGCACACCCCCAATTACCGCGCCAACCAAGAGAGGGCCGATGTGGGCTGTAGCCAGGATTAAACACCCGCTCCGGCAATTGCCCCAATAACAGGAAGACCACTTAACGAGGAGGCGATAAAGAATAGCGCGCAGCCAAAAATTATACCAGGCAAGAATACAGCTATGATTGCCGAAACAACGCCTCCAGCCTTATTCCCGCCTACTATTCCTGCAATAAAAGGTCCCAGGAGGGGTAACCAAAACAATAGTAGTGAAATTATGAACATCCAAATAATTGCGCCAATAATACTGCCTTTATTTCTATCAGCCATTTTGCTCTCCTCTGGTAATATAATTTGTTAGATTTTTTATAATTACTTCCCGTTGTTGTTCCGTTTTGCTGGCCTTCGACCCAACAAGCGCCCCAAAAGGCCGTGCTTTATCGGATTGTGGTGTTTGACCATAATCACGTTTACCTGAGCGTCCTCGGCTATCTGCTGTGGCACAGAGCCAAATAGCTGCTGCCCAAGCAAACCTTCCTCAGATGCACCGATAACAATCTCATCAAAATCTTCTGCATAAGCTAGGATGTCCTCAGCCTCATTCTGGCTGGGGAGGATGCGTAGTTCAACTGGTAAACCATCCAAATCCAATTTCTCTATCAGCCTGCTGCGCCGCCTTTCAATTGTTTTTTCATCAGTGTTTAAAGGTACCAGATATAGAGCCACGATAGAGGTTTCATTCGCATCATAAGTTTTGGCGTATTGAGCTTGGGATAAGGCTATTTCTATAGCTAGATTTGAATTTGCACCGTTGATTATAGGCACTAAGATGCGTTTTGGTATCCCAGTCCGCACCATGCGAACGACGGCAAGGTCTGCAGGAGGGTTGGCGGATATCATATCAATGACGCTGCCGAACGCGGAACCAGAGATACGGCGCGTTCCAGGCCAGCCGAGTAAGATCAGGTCTGCGTGTCGTTCTTGAGCGGCAGCCATAATAGACTTACTAATGTCGCGTCCTAGGCGTAACTGGGTGCGCACAGGCACGGCCAGCTCTTGACCAACTGTAACAACTTCTTCTAGTAGAGGACGCCCGTGTTTCAAGAAATCGCGCCCATCACTGAGACTCAGCTGCTGTGGTACTCGAACAACATGCAATGCAAATACTTCGCCATCATTAGTGTGCGCCAAGGTAGCTGCCAGGCGCGCTAACTGCCGGGCTTCGGGCGCTGTCTCCACCGGAAGCAGCAGTGAAAAAGCCCGTTCTGCGATGGTTTCTTCCATAAGTATCGTGTCGGCTTCTTGAGCAGCTTCATCGCGTGCACCCAGGCGGAGGAACAACCATATACCAATTACAGCCCAAGTAACAGCCGCTAAAGAAGCAACCCGGCTCATATTTAATAATGCAATGACTAAAACACTTTGGCCCAAAATTGCTAAGATGGGAAGAAACGGGACAAGAGGCACACGGAAAGAACGGGGTAAATCTGGCCGTTTCTTGCGGAGCTGCAGCAGCGAAATGTTAGCTAGAATGAACAATAACAAGAAAGTGAGTGAGGCGCCGCTGGCTACATCTGCGATGGGTAGAAATAAGGCAGCCAGGATGATCAGTGCCCCGCTGGAGTAAATAGCGATGTGAGGGGTGTGGTTGCGGCGGTGGATGCGCGAGAAAATATTAGGCAAGTCTCCACCACGCCCCATAGCAAACGACACACGTGAACTAGAATAAAGAGTGGCATTTATCGCCGAGGTGGTTGAAGCCAGACCACCTATAATTAAGATAATCGCTCCTAACCCGAGCGGGATAATTGATTCTGCTGTACGGATCATCGCTTTCTCCCCTTCTCGCCCGAGATACATCCAATTTGGCAAACCTGAGTCTTGGCTCAACGCTCCAATCGACACAAAGGCGACCAATAAGTAAACCGCTACGGTTATCCCAATTGAAAAGAAAATGGCTCGTGGCAGATTGCGTTTTGGATTTATTAATTCCTCACCGCTCTGAGCGATGATCTCGTAGCCTTCAAAGGCGACGAATGTCAGTCCCATTGCCAGGATAATTCCGCCAAAACCATTTGGAAATAAACCTCCAGTGAAGGAGCCATCCCCTGGAGCTGGGTTTTGGAAGTTTTCTATCCAGTTCGAATCTGAACCGAACATTACAAATAGACCGAAGACAACTAGCGTCATTAAAACGAGAATCTTAAAGATCGTGATAATGTTTCCGACTATACCGGCCTCAGATGCACCTCGTACGTTGATGGTGATGAAAATCACGATTATCAAAACAGTAACAACCGTTTCTGCCAGCCGGGTACCCGTCAAATTTAGAAAGACTTCTTGGTTAGTAAACCCCAGTCCGAATTGTCCCATCAGCTCGATGAAGAATGCGCCAAATATGATGGCGTACAAGCTGGAAGCCACTGAATTTCCAAACCAAGAAAACCAACCAGCCATGAAACCCCAAAAGCGCGACATTCCATTGCGCACGAAAATATACCCACCGCCTGCCTCAGGGATAGCTGCGCCCATCTCAGCGTAGGAAAGCCCTGTGAGAGTGGTGACAATGCCATTTAGCGCGAAGGCCAACAATAACCCTAACGGACCAGCCTTCCCGGCCGCGATGCCTGTTAACCCAAATATACCTGCTCCGATCATTGCTCCGACGCCTATCATGGTGACATCAAACAAGCCAAGGCCTCTGCTCAATGTGACAGATAATTGTTTTCTTGATTTGATCATAAGTTGCCCTTACAAAAAAATAATGGACTTTTGCAAATTGCAAAAACCCACTAATTGTACCCCCCAATTCTGAAATCAGCAATTAACATTTATGATGGTTTTTTACTCTAAATCACAATCCGTATTCCTTTTTTCCCGGAATACGGACTGTTTATTCAAGTTGGATAATGAATAATATTTATTCTAGAAAAGAAGTGAAGCTAGTTCAGCGCGATATTTTCTTAGTTCAGGATCACCTGGGTCGAGCATCTCAAACAGGCTTATGATAACCCGGCGGGTTTCGCCTGCGCGATGGTTCTTATCCTCTCGGATAATATCCAGAAGCCCATCAATAGCAGCCAGAAAATTCCCTTTGCTTGCTACCTTAAGAGTATTCGCAAAAGCCGCAGAGTGTAGGCTTTCATCTAACCCTAATTCGTTTAGAGCCAGATTCGCCGTCGCTTCTGCCAAAGGTAACAGCCTCTCGGCTGTGGAATATTCCTGGCTGGCGGGGAATTCTCGCAAGATCACCAGAGCATCTGAACTTTTACCCAGTGCAAGTAAGCTTTTCGCCAGACCTAACAGTGCTTGGCTGTCATCCGGGCTGCCTTTGAGCACCTCGCGAAACGCAGTAGATGCGGCTTCCCAATGCCCATCAAGGTACAGACTTTGGCCTTTTTCCAATGCTAGATCGCTTGCGCTGGGTGCAAGCCTGTGCAGGAATTGGCGTACTTCTGGTTCTGGTTTAAGGCCTAGAAATTCACCAACCACTTCCCCAGCCTGGAAAGTCTTTACGGATGGGATACTGTTGACCTGGTAGTGCATCGCCAGCTTGGGGTTTTCGTCCACGTTTACTTTCGCTAAACGAAAAGCGCCCTGTGCCTCCGTTGCTAAATTTTCTAAGATTGGACCTAAAGTACGGCAAGGGATGCACCATTCAGCCCAAAAGTCTACAACTACAGGCACCTGGGAGGAATAGGCGATTACCTCATGCTGGAAGGTGGCTTCAGAAACGTCGATTATGTGGTTTGTGGACATCATCCATACTCTCCAAACTGGACAGATTTACATTTGTTGTAAGACATAAAGTTACACTCTAATCCTACCAGAAGATTATAAGATAATTATTATCAATTGCATTGGGATTAGCTAATAAAAATCCTTATTGAATTTATTGCATGATTTCGCTTTTTTCTGGGTTATATCAATCCGATCTAATTATGCTAGAATATAATTATGAATATCGTGGGTCTCTCGTCCGGGGTTAGGCAATTCTCAAAATTCTTCTTCTTTATTGGGTTGACCTTGGCATGCCAATTCTTAGGTTCAAGTACCCCCACTCCTGAAGCCACTGAAATTACTACCCTTGAGCCAATTTCGACTGGCCCGCTGCCGCCTGCAATTGTAGAAACCACACCTATGGCTGGCAGCGAGATTCCCCTTTCTGGATCGCTAACCTTCTATTTTAATCAACCGATGGACCGAGCCTCCGTAGAAGGAGCTTTAAGCAGCCAACCGGATTTAGCCGGTATCATGGAGTGGGTGGACGACTCAACTCTAACTTTCACGCCGGTAACCCCATGGCCGCCAGAAACAATGCTGACAATCACTCTTGGCACCACAGCCCAGGCGCTGAATGGCTTGACTTTACTTGAACCTACCACCTTGAACTACACGACCGCGGATTATTTGCGGCTGGCTCAGAATTTACCAGAAGATGGGGCCAATGAAGTTGATCCTACTTCAGCAGTAGTAGCCACTTTCACGCGCCCCATTGTTCCGTTGGGCGCAGAACCAGAGAGTATGGCGCCGGCATTTACTCTCGACCCACCCGCGCTGGGGCGTGGTGAGTGGCTCAACACCAGCACATATATATTCTACCCGCAGCCCGGATTGGATGGCGGTCAGACCTACACCGCTCGTTTGATGCCCAATCTCGTGGCTGCATCCGGCGTCCCACTTGAGGAAGCAGAGATATGGTCTTTCACAACCGCTTTACCGCGTCTTGTAAGCGTCTATCCCCAGGAGGGAGCAAGATTTGTATACTTGGATTCCCAGGTTGAATTGGAATTCAACCAATCTATGGATGCAGCCAGTGTAGAAGCCAACTTCTCTTTGATTGATCCCAGCGGGGAATCAGTGCTCGGAGAATTTTCCTGGGAAGATGATTCCACTAAGCTTACTTTTATCCCTTCGGGCTTACTTCAACGTAGCACCTTTTATAGAATTTATCTAGGCGGCAACGCTCAAGCGCGTGGCGGAACGGCTATTGGATCTGATTATTGGAACACTATTCGTTCCATTCGGGACCTAGCGGTTGAAGAAACCACACCGAGTCAAGGTGGGGAAAAATCAGTTTATCTTGGGGTCCTAATAACTTTCAGCTCTCCATTAGGAGTTGACGATCCCTTAGATTATATTGACATCGAGCCAGATGTTAATCTATCCTCAAATCAGATTGGCCGTGATTTGCGGTTGAATGGAAATTTTGAGGCTGAGACGGAATATCGGATAACAATTTCACCACAGATATTTGACCGCTGGGGAAGCGCTCTGGGTAGTGAATTTGTGCTTAATTTCCGTACAGCCCCATTAGACCCCAATTTGTATTTAAATGCATATATTGGGGCGGGAGTATTGTTTATTAACCCTGCGGATTCAAGAGTATCCGGGCAGGCGGTAAATATCAGCTCCGTCGATGTAGGCCTGGGAAGTCTGGCTGTAAATGAGTTTATCCGTCTAAATGGACCAGATAGTTATGCAGAACGCGAGGTGTATCGTCCCACCGACTTACAGGAATGGCGGCAACCTCTTATCCTGGAATCTAATCGCAACCAAACAATCAATGTGGATTTGGCTGCGGGCAGCAGCCTTTCACCAGGCATCTATTGGGTATCGGTTAAGTCTGCTGAATTGATCGCCCAAGGGCGTTATCCTCCTTCCCCCTTCTTTGCTGTAGCCAGCAACGTGCATCTGACGTACAAAATAAGTGCCACCGATGCCTTGGTTTGGGCGGTAGATATGCGTGATAATTCACCGGTTGTTGGAGAGCAAGTCGTACTCTTTGATGAAGAAGGCTCTTTGCTAAATAGTGGCCTGACCGATGCAGATGGGGTATTTCGCACTCTGATTCCAGATCAGACAGATATTTACAGCACTAGTTATGCCGTCTTGGGCAATCCAGGAGAGGGAACATTTTCGTTGACGCCTTCGACATGGACGAATGGAATCCGCAGTTATGATTTTGGATATTCTTCAGATTCTTCAGCGCCTACTATCAGAACATATTTTTACACCGACCGGCCAATTTACCGCCCTGGAGATACGATCTATTTCCGCGGCGTGGTGCGGCAAGCCTATAACGGGCGTTATGCCTTGCCAGACCTGGGCAGCTTGCCATTGATAGTGAAAGATGGAGATTGGCAAGAATTGGAGGAACTGAGTCTGCCTATCTCACAGTTTGGCACGGTACAGGGTTCCTACACTTTATCTGAGGAAGCGCCTCCAGGTTACTATAGCCTAGAATCAGAAGTTGACGACCGCTTCAGTAGCGTATGGTTTCAGGTTGCCGAATACCGCAAACCTGAAATTGAACTGCAAGTTGAATTCCTCTCCGAGGATATTGAAGTTGGTGAAACACTCCTGGGTCAACTTGAAGCACGCTATTTCTTTGATGCACCCTCTGGAAATACTCCTCTAACGTGGAGTTTAACCACACAGCAAAGCCGTTTCAGTCTGCCTGGTTACATTGTAGGTCCGTTCGATCTAGGATGGATGAGCGCCCCTTCACCGTTCGGGAGTTATCCTGGCTTCGGTTTGGTAGATAGCGGCGAAGGGCGTACAGACCCTCAAGGCCTATTCTCTTTAGTACTACCGGTAGACGAATCTCAAATGACACAGAGTTATTCATTGGAAGTTACCATCCTTGATGAGAGCGGTTTTCCCGTGAGCGGGAGAGCGGAAGCACTCGTACATCCCACCGATTTTTATATTGGTGTTCAACCAGATTCTTGGATCGGCCGTGCCGGAAGGGAAATGAGCTTTGAAGTTCAAGTGGTGGATTGGGAAAAGGTTCCAGCAGGTGAACGAACCCTCAGGGCTGAATTCCAGCGCATGGATTGGGTGCGCAGTGTGGATGAAGAATCAGGTTTCCCAAGCTATACGCCAGAATATACTCTGATCTCCAGCGCAGGCTTTTCAACCGGAGATTTTGGCCGGGCGCGTTTAGCTTTTACCCCACCCGAAGCAGGCGCCTACATGATCCAAATTGAAGGCGGTGGGGCGCTAACCCAAGCCTTGATCTGGGTGGGAGGCCCAGGGCAAGTGCTTTGGCCAAGCTTGCAGGATAACCGCATTGAGCTTACCGCTGATCGGGATAGCTACCGGCCCGGGGACACCGCCGAGATATTCATCCCCAATCCACTGGGGGAGGGCACCCAGGCATTAGTAAGTATTGAACGCGGTATTGTGTTCAGCCATCGACTAATCACGCTAGAAGGCTCGGGTTCAACTATCTCAGTGCCGTTGACCAGTGAAGAAGCCCCCAATGTTTATGTATCTGTGACTCTGTTTAACACTGATGCGGCCGGGAATGCGGATTTCCGGCAAGGCCTCGTAAACCTCGAAGTCGAACCTATAGATCAGATATTGAAAGTCCAGTTAGCCAGCCAACCCGAACGTACAGGGCCGGGAGAAACTGTAACCTTTGGTGTACTGGTTACTGATGCTGCGGGCACTCCTGTGGAAGGCGAGTTTTCACTTTCCGTAGTAGACCTGGCCGTGCTCGCCCTGGCGGACCCTAATTCCTTGGACATTGCGCCTGCTTTTTACGGGATACAACCTTTGGGTGTGCGCACCAATATACCTTTGACAGCTTCAGCGGAGATAGCCGCGGAATTAGATGCGGATGGGATGGGCGGTGGCGGCGGTGGGGATGAAGCCCCCAGTTTGAGGGAGGACTTTGAAGACACTGCCTATTGGAATGCTGAGATCATCACTGATGCGGATGGTTTTGCGCAGGTGTCGGTTCCGTTGCCGGATAACCTGACAACCTGGCAGGTTGAAGTGCGCGGCCTCACAGCTGATACGCGTGTCGGGCAGGCTTATTCTGAGGTTGTGATCACCAAAGACCTTTTAGTGCGTCCTGTCACACCGCGTTTCTTTGTGATTGGCGATCACATTCAATTGGCCGCAGTTGTGCACAATAATACCGACTTAGACCTTGAAGTCGTAGTTTCGCTCCAGGCGACAGGCTTCAACCTGGATGACCCAAACTTTACTATTCAAACAGCGCTTGTTCCAGCCGCTGGCCGCACACGCGTAGAATGGTGGGGGACTGTGCAAGATGTCGAGAATGTTGAATTAATCTTTGGAGCAGACGGCCAGGGCTTCAGCGATCTGACCCGCCCAACCACAGGTGATCTGCCTGTGCTGCGATACATTGCCCCCCAAACTTTCGCCACCGCGGGCACATTGGACCAAGGCGGAGAACGTTTAGAATTGATCAGTTTGCCGCGTTCCTTTGACCCCAATAGCGGTGGGGTGCATCTGGAATTAGCCCCCTCGCTGGCGGCTGCTTTACTGGACGGTCTGGATGCAATAGAACACTCCCCTTACGAATCCACCGAGCAAACCGTTTCTCGATTCTTGCCAAACTTAGAAGCCTTGCGTGTAATCCAAGATTTTGGCCTGGCCTCATCCGATTTAGAGTCTCGCCTCTCCCGCACGTTGGATGACAGTTTGGAACGCTTACGTGTACGCCAGAATTACGATGGGGGCTGGGGCTGGTGGCCGGGTAATCGCAGTGATACTTATGTAACCTCATACGTTCTATTCGCGCTGAGTAGAGCGCAAGATGCGGGTGTGTTTGTCAACCTTACTATGATCGAAGATGCTGCGGACTTTTTAGTGTCTGGTTTAGCTCCGCCGGATATGTTTTCACAAGCGTACCAGTTGAACCGCCTTGCGTTCCAGATATTTGCTCTTTCAGAAGCTGGCTTCGAGTCGCCAGGTGTGGCAGCTAGCTTGTACGCAATGCGAGACCAACTAGATCCCTGGGCACAGGCCTTATTAGCTTTGACCCTAGAAAAACAATCGCCAGGGGATGAGCGTGGGCGGACATTAATTTCTGATCTACAGGCAACGGCTGTCCGTTCTGCTACCGGAGCCCATTGGGAGGAGTTGGATTCCGGGTATCAGAATATGAGTTCGACCATCTTTAACAGTGCAGTTGTAACCTATGCCTTGGCACAACGAGACCCAGCTTCTACTGTAATTCCTGACGCGGTCCGTTACCTTATGGCACATCGTCAGGCGACTGGAGGCTGGCATTCTTCGTACGCAACTGCCTGGACGAGCTTGGCTCTTATCGAGACCATGCGCGGCACAGGGGAGTTGGGTGGCGATTTTACTTTTTCGGCAAGCCTTAATGACATCTCTGTGGCGAGCGGTCAGGCTGGTGGACCTAGCCAACTCAACCCGGTTACGGCGACGATAGGGTTAGATAGTCTGCTCCCTGAATTACCGAATGCTCTCCGAATTCAGCGTGAACCAGGCGCAGGACGCTTGTATTACAGCGCCTTTTTGAACGTGAGCCAACTGGTGGAATTAGTGGGTCCTCTTGAACGTGGTCTGAGTGTAAGACGCGCATATTACCCAGCTGAAACAGACTGTTCTGAAGATGTTTGCTCGCCAGTGGAATCTGCTCAAGCTGGAGATCTGATAAAAACGCATCTTACTTTGATTCTCCCAAACGACGCATTCTTTTTGGTATTAGAGGATTATATTCCAGCGGGTACTGAGATCTTGGATACCAGCTTGAATACTAGTCAGCAAGGCATCGAACCCCAGTTTAATCCTCGTAATCCTTTTGAGGATGGTTGGGGTTGGTGGTACTTCAACTCTCCCCTAATTCGTGATGCGGGGATCTCATGGACAGCAGATTATCTACCGGCTGGGACTTATGAATTGACTTATATCCTTGTAGTTGTGCACCCTGGTGAATTCCGTGTCTTGCCAGCGCGCGCCTGGCAGCTATATTTCCCAGAAGTGCAAGGCAACAGCGCAGGCACGATATTTGAGGTGCAGCCATAATTATTAATGGTTGCGAAGCCTTATTTTGACGACTATTGTTAGGTTTGCATAGATTTAATTAATTTATCAGTATGACTGTTAAAGAATTAACCTTTACTTAACCTTAAAAATATTGACTCATCAGGTCTGCCGTGCTATTATCTTATATATATTTATTAATTATGATTTATTGCCTCTCGCCTAAATCCCTAAGAGGATCTAGCAGCAATCATTATTATATTATCATGTCATTATAAAAATAGATAATTACCGTAATCAGGGAATAAGTACATCTAGCGATTACGGACATGCTAAAAACATTGGCGAGCGCGGGCATCTCTGCGCTTTTGTTGTTTAAAAGCTGGCGCAGAGGCCAGAAAGTATTGGTAGGAGTAGATTCAATGAGTATAGAATTTTTTTCCCGTTTGATTGGCATGATTGTATTTGGCGCTGGGGGTGTCATGCTAGGGAATCGCCTTGAGAGTTATGCTGGTGAACAACCTGAACTTTGGATCTTGGTTTTCGGTTTAGTAGGGGTCTTACTTGGATTAGTGATATCACCGATAATTTCGATTCGCCCAATTCGGTCAGCGCGCGCAGTCTTAGGACAGATCTCCGCTCGTACCTTGTTTGCCGGTATCTTAGGACTAGTGATTAGTTTAATCATTTCAGGCCTATTATCTTTCCCGCTATCTTTATTGCCAGAACCTTTAAGTCAGATTTTACCGATAGTTATGGCAATGATATTGAGCTATTTTGGTGTTTCGGTTTTTGTATCCCGCCAAAACGACCTTTTCTCCATAACAAGTTTTCTCCCGAGTCGTTCGGGCGAGGGGGTGAAATCCGAAGGTCAAGAAGAACGCACAATATTGTTAGATACCAGCGTTATCATTGATGGGCGCATCGCCGATATTGCGCGTACAGGTTTTATTTTTGGGATCTTATTGATCCCGCGTTTCGTACTTAATGAGCTGCAATACATTGCTGATTCAGGAGATAGTTTACGACGCCAGCGTGGACGCCGCGGGTTGGAAGTATTAGCTAATTTGCAGAAAGACCCTATCATTCCTGTACGCATAAGCGATATTGATGTTGAAGGAGCAACTCAAGTGGATGATAAACTGGTAATTCTCGCACGCCAGTTACGCGCCCCCATAATGACCAATGACTTTAACTTGAATCGTGTAGCCGAATTGCAGGGGGTTAGCATCCTCAATATTAATGAATTAGCAAATGCTGTGAAGGCCGTTTACTTGCCTGGTGAGAAACTGAATGTGCTCATCATTCAGGAAGGCCGCGAACCTGGACAAGGTGTTGGTTATTTAGAGGATGGCACTATGGTGGTTGTACAGAATGGTGATGATTACCAAGGAATGGAATTAGCGACGGTAGTAACTAAAGTATTACAAACTGCGGCGGGACGAATGATCTTTGCACGCCCAGATGAAGCATAGCTTGAAATTATTTCTCTGGAGATATAAGTATGGCGCTGCGCGTTTACAATACACTTTCACGAAAAAAAGAAACATTTGAAACCTTAGAAGAAGGCAAAGTTAGCATGTATGTTTGTGGGCCAACAGTATACGATTCCGCACACGTTGGCCATGCAATGTCCTCATTAGTGTTTGACATCATCCGGAGGTATCTCGAATTCAGCGGTTACGAAGTTAGACATGTTATGAACTATACCGATGTGGATGATAAGATAATCGAGAGAGCAAACCATGAAGGGGTTGATCCAATTGAACTGGCGGAAAGATACATCAACCAGTATGATCAGCATGTGAAAGAACTCAACATTCTCCCAGCCACGGTCTATCCGCGCGCTACCGAAGAAATTAGCCGAATTGTAAAAATGGTGCAAGAATTGGGGGAAGCTGAGTATGCTTACGCGGTAGATGGAGATGTCTATTTTCGAGTTGAACGGGACGAAGATTACGGCAAACTTTCGGGTCAAAAAACTGAAGATATGCAAGCCGGTGCACGTTTAGAAGTTGATGATCGTAAAGAGAGCCACATGGATTTCGCTCTTTGGAAAAGTGCAAAACCTGGCGAGCCTTCTTGGGAAAGCCCTTGGGGTAAAGGAAGGCCAGGATGGCATATTGAATGCTCAGTGATGAGCATGCACCACCTCGGTGAACAGATTGATATCCACGGAGGTGGAAACGACCTTGTTTTTCCCCACCATGAAAACGAGATCGCTCAGACTGAAAGCCTAACGGGAAAACCCTTCGCAAGATATTGGATGCATAATGGCATGTTGCGGTTTGCAGGTGAAAAGATGTCGAAATCCATTGGAAATCTAATAACAATTTCTGATTTCTTAGCCGAAAATGAAGCAGATATGCTCCGCTTGATGGTATTGAGTTCTAATTACCGCCACCCATTGACCTTTAGTGAGGATGTCATCGCACAATCCAAGCAAGCCCTGGAACGCATGCGGGCTGCTCTGCGGCCTGCGTTTTCAGATGCAAAAGGGGCCTCAGCTGAAAAGCTGCAGGCTCTCAAAGACCAGAAGCAAAATACGCATAACGCTTTTAAAGAAGCCATGGAAGATGATTTTAATACCGCCAGCGCGCTTGGGAGCATATTTGATCTGGTGAGAATCATCAACCAAGCACGCGATGCCAAGGCAATTGATGAAGAATTAAAACCTGCCCAGACTGAGGTTCGTGATCTAACCAGTGTTTTAGGCTTACGTCTGGAACATCGAGAAGTTCAGTCAAGCGAAGTTAATGGATTTGTTGAGTTGTTGGTTGAAATCCGTGAAAGGCTGCGCGAGGACAAACAATGGGAGTTAACTGATTTAGTGCGCGATAAACTTGCCGAATTGGGTATCGTGCTTGAAGATACCAAGGATGCGACATCTTGGCGTTGGAAATAAAAACACGGGTAAGTATATAGAATTAGGTGAATGGGAAAGCCGACAAACATTCATCGGTTATCTTTCTCATTGCCTAGCGACCTGTTTTCGTAAGCAAATATGAAAGAATGGTTATATGGACGCAATCCGGTTTACGAAACGCTTCGTGCTGGCCGGCGCAAATATTATCAACTGAATGTAGCCCAAGGGGTGGAGGAAAAAGGCCGCATTAAGGAGATTTTTCGATTTTGCAAGGAACGACAGGTTGCTGTTACTCAGTTGCCGCGGGTTAAGTTGGATAAGATAAGCCAAAATCATCAAGGGGTGGTTTTGCAAGTTGGCGGTTTTGAGTATACTTCATTGGAAGAAATATTTGAATTGGCCCAGACGCGCCGCCAGCTACCATTCATCCTGCTTCTGGATACTCTGCAAGACCCCCAAAATTTCGGCACATTACTGAGAACAGCCGAAGCAGTTGGGGTGCATGGCGTAATTCTACCCCTGCGGCATACCACAACGGTAACTCCGGCAGTCGTAGCCGCTTCTTCCGGCGCCAGTGAGCATTTACTAATAACACAAAGTAATTTGGCACAGGTGATCTCAATTCTTAAAGAAAATGAAGTCTGGGTGGTTGGATTGGATGCTGGTAAACAATCTCAGCTTCCAGAGAATATCGCTCTGGGGGGTGCAATTGGTTTGGTGGTAGGCAGTGAGGGCCAGGGCATGCGGCGTTTGGTGCGCGATTCATGTGACTTACTCTTGCGTCTGCCAATGCGCGGGCATATCAAATCACTGAACGCGTCTGTGGCCGGATCCATAGTGCTTTACATGGCCTGGCAGGCGCGTGGCTGGGAGCATTGACGCGCGCCTTATGTTCTGATAGACTCCTTCGGTTTGTTAAAGAATTTGGCTCTTATACCTTGTCGCAAGGTATGGTTTTTGGTATAATGCCTCGCGCTTGGAGACAAGCGTCTTTTTAAAACTGGATACGCCGACGTAGCTCAGATGGTAGAGCGGCCGCCTTGTAAGCGGCAGGTAATGGGTTCGATCCCCATCGTCGGCTTTATTCAAGAGGATGCTTGTAAATTATTTGGACGGTTACCCAAGTGGCCAAAGGGGTCTGACTGTAAATCAGATGGCGAATGCCTTCGGAGGTTCGAATCCTCCACCGTCCACTAACAAAGGCGCCGCGGAGAGGCGCCGCCGCATGCTCAGTTTGAAAGCTGGACATGAAGTGCTTTTGAGCGTTATCTAATGTGATTGGTAAAGCCAATTGCACGCCCTCATAGCTCAGTGGTAGAGCGCATTCTTGGTAAGAATGAGGTCATGGGTTCAATCCCCATTGAGGGCTCTCGTAACCAGGAACTTTTAGATAAATTAAGGAGAGAAAACCTATGGGTAAGCAAAAGTTTGAACGCAATAAACCGCACTTGAACGTGGGCACAATGGGGCACATTGACCACG
>VRUJ01000019.1 GCA_019456165.1 Chloroflexota bacterium | reverse complement strand
GGTATCAGAAAACAACCGGGCAAAGATGCCATCCTTACCGTAGAAGTCATCGATTGACTTGGCTTTGCCTAACTCTCGCGCTACTTCTTCTGCGCTTGGCATCTTCTTCGGTTTGTCTTGGTCTGTGGTATTCTTTTTGCGTGTCATGGTTATTCCTTTCGTTTTAGGTCTGATAGGATAATCCATTTACACAATTTATTCTACACTCTCTTTATGTCCCAACAAGCCCCTGATATATCGCTTAGTGAGTTGTGCGCTGGCTACGCGGATGGTGATGTATGTACTCCTACTCCACCACCACCAACCCCCCCTCCCCCCTACTGGTGGCTCTTGGAGTTCTCAAAGGCAGAGCAGCCACCTCTTGAAGTTGACATTCACATTCGTGTTGAGTGGACAAGTGACTTCGACGCTTTCCGTATCTGCTTCGATGGATCGAACTGCCAGGAGACTTCAGCTACAGAACTTTACTATACCTGGAATACTAATGGTTGGTCAGATGGCTTCCATAACTTAAGCATCCAATACCGCAGACTCTCAGATGGGGGTAGCTGGAGTAATGCACTCCTCTATGAGGAACAATATTATCTCTCACCCAATCGCAGCGGTATTGCAACTTGCGATGGTGGGGATGGGGCCTATCTCAGATCAGGAGGGGATTGTATACGTCTAACTGAAGACCAAAGGGGCCTTGCACCCATTGGTTGGGCTGACAGAAGCGATCTGGTGGTTTCTGTAACTGGGCCTTACGAGGCATGGGTTTATGACGGTGTAGACTACCAGGGAACCACTAGAGTGGTCGAGAGTGGGGAGGAAAAAGCCGTGGGTGGAAATGTTTCAAGTGTGAATTTGGAACCTGCCTCGCTACCACCACCACCTCTTCCAACGATTCCTTTTATCTGTGATGCCCAAACTGTGTCACTGTATCACTTTGATGAAGGTACTAATAACGCAATTATTGATGCTTGTGGAATTGTGAATGGTAGTAAAGATAACGGAGTGAGTTGGATATCTGGAAAATTCAGCAGTGGCCTTGCCTTCCCAAATCCCCCTGATGGGAGAGGTGTTGATCTCGGCGCTCCAGCAGCTTTCAATCTTTGCCCAATGAGTGTTGAGCTTTGGCTCAGAAAATCCGCTGGTTCCACAGGAGGTCGTATTGCTGGCCAATTGGGAGGCGGGGGGAACACAGGACAGAATAAATGGCTCCTCGAGCTACAAGGAAACAAGCTAAAACTCGAGATATGGTCGGCAGGTGGAAGTCAATCAGCATTTAGTTATTTAGACATCGCTGATACAAGCTGGCATTTAGTGATGTTTTCATACGACTGTGGTAACACAGGCAAACTCTATTTAGATAATGAATTGGTCGCCACCCTTACCACGGCCGGTGTTTGGGCTTCTAGCAATACTTCAGTTGAGATTGGCGCGGCAGAAGGTATTGGCCGTTTTTATGGCGATATCGACGAGGTTCGTATCTCAAACACAATACGTGTACCAGTATGGCCACCGGTGACGGCTGCTTTCACAGCTTTCCCAATAAGCGGTAATGCTCCCCATCTGGTAAATTTCACGGATCAATCGACTGGAGATATCTTAGGCTGGAATTGGGTTTTTGGGGATGGATCAACGAGTACCGCTCAGAATCCCACCCACTACTATAACGCCCCCGGGGACTACACGGTAAGTTTATCTGTTGTTGGATCTGGGAATAACGACACACACACTAAAATTGCTTATATCCAAGTATCGACACAAATTTTATTAGCTTCCAGCCCTACCATCGTTGCACCTTCCGAATCAGTGACTGCTTCCTGGTTGGGGTTAACCCCTACGGGTAATGATTGGATTAGCATGCATCCTTTCAACGACCCGGATTCCTCGTACCTGTCCTGGCAGTATGCCCCAGGAGCATCAGGTTCGCTTGTTTTTACAGCGCCAGCACAACCAGGTTGGTATAACTTTAGGCTCTTCCGAAATGGGACAAAGGTTGCCACTAGCAACCCATTTCAAGTTCAAACTTTGCTCTCCACTGTTCCCCCCGCAGATTTTGATGGCAATGGCTCAACGGATGTCTCGGTCTTCCGTCCATCCAATGGGCGTTGGTACACATCCACCGCAGGATTATTGGCTGCTTACGGGATTGCTGGGGATATCCCCGTACCTCAAGACTACGATGGAGATGGGGATACTGATATCGCCGTCTACCGCCCCTCCAACGGCAGATGGTACTTTTATGGGGGCAGCAGTGCGGGTTTTGGTATTGCTGGTGATATCCCTATGCCTTGCGACTATGATGGAGATGGGGATGCTGACATCGCCATTTACCGGCCTAGCAATGGTCGGTGGTACGTGTCTGGGCAAGGCTACACAGCATATGGCATTGCTGGAGACATTCCGGTACCCGGAGATTATGACGGGGATGGGGATTGTGATGTAGCCATTTACCGCCCCAGCAACGGCAGGTGGTACGTTAAGGATCAGGGTTATGCCGCCTGGGGGATCGCTGGAGATATACCCGTGCCCGGAGATTACGATGGTGATGGAAATTTTGATATTGCCATCTACCGCCCGAGCAATGGCAGATGGTATGTGTTAGGACAAGGCTACGTGGCCTATGGGATACCTGGAGATATCCCGGTGCCGGGAGATTATGATGGGGATGGGAGCTGGGATCAGACGATATACAGGCCCTCCAATGGCAGGTGGTATATGTATGGAATAGGCTATGAAGCATTTGGCATTGCCGGGGATTACCCCCTCCCAGCCAGAGATACAAATATTGATGGTGATCCGCATGAGTAAGATATCTTAATTTCATCTTAAAACTATCAGCTGGTAATGTTTAGTGTAGGTTACAAGTAGTCCCTACGGGTGCCCACGAGGGTGGTCTTATACTTTCGAGAGTTGACTTCCAATAGGCTAGTCTGTATAATCAATGTATCAACCCGATAATGAAACATTTGGTTGGCCATTTGGAAGAGATTTTAAGATCAACTCAGCAACACAAATAAATTTCTCGCATTGCAGCCATCTGAGCCTTGAATATGGAGGAGGAAGAAGATGTCGCAAAAACGTAGGGTTTCACGGCGAGGAATCGCGCTGGTGTATATGTTGTCTTTATTGGTTAGTGCGCTTGGCGGAGTCAGCAATGCCCAGGCAGAGCCTGCTGCTGGGGCCTACACAGGCTGCACTAATCCAGGCGACCAGACCGACATGCCAACGGCGCAATGCCTGGCGCTGGTGGCTTTGTATGACGGCACCACCGGAGCAAGCTGGACGACCAAAACGGGTTGGAAAACCACCGATACCCCCTGCTCGTGGTATGGGGTGACCTGCGCCGGCGGGGTTGTGACTATGTTAAGCCTGGCGAGCAATAATCTTGCGGGGGGCATCCCCACACAGATGAGCAATCTCACAAACTTGACGTATCTCTATTTGTTTAACAACGGCTTGACAGGTAGTATCCCCACACAATTAGGTAGTCTTTCAAACTTAACATATCTCTATTTGGGTAACAACAGCCTAACGGGAGGCATTCCCACACAGTTGGGCAATCTCACAAACTTGACGGACCTGGTGTTGAACAGCAACAGCCTGACGGGGGGCATCCCCACACAATTGGGCAGTCTTTCCATCTTGACACAGCTCAATTTGAACAGCAACAGCCTGACGGGAACCATCCCCAATGAGTTGGGTAATCTCACAAACCTTCAAACTCTCCATTTGGGGAGCAACAGCCTGGCAGGGTATATTCCCTCACAATTGGGCAATCTTTCAAACCTGACGTTCCTGGCGTTGAGCAGCAACAACTTGAGCGGAAGCGTTCCAACTGAGCTGGGCAACTTGACTAATCTGAGTTACTTATCGATTAATAACAATATTTCCCTGGCCGGAAGGCTGCCCGCGAGCCTGACCAATCTGGTCAGTTTGGCATCATTTTGGTTTAGCAGCACAAACCTATGCGAACCCTCATATACTGTTTTCCAAACCTGGCTTACCGGAGTGACGACCGTATCCAGCACCAACGTTTTCTGCGAACCCCCCGCTGATTTTGACGGCGATGGCGACACGGACGTCTCCGTCTTCCGTCCATCCAATGGGCGTTGGTACACATCCACCGCAGGCCTTCTTGCCGCCTATGGGACCACAGGAGATATCCCCGTACCTCAAGACTACGATGGAGATGGGGATACTGATATCGCCGTCTACCGCCCCTCCAACGGCAGATGGTACTTTTATGGGGGCAGCAGTGCGGGTTTTGGTATTGCTGGTGATATCCCTATGCCTTGCGACTATGATGGAGATGGGGATGCTGACATCGCCATTTACCGGCCTAGCAATGGTCGGTGGTACGTGTCTGGGCAAGGCTACACAGCATATGGCATTGCTGGAGACATTCCGGTACCCGGAGATTATGACGGGGATGGGGATTGTGATGTAGCCATTTACCGCCCCAGCAACGGCAGGTGGTACGTTAAGGATCAGGGTTATGCCGCCTGGGGGATCGCTGGAGATATACCCGTGCCCGGAGATTACGATGGTGATGGAAATTTTGATATTGCCATCTACCGCCCGAGCAATGGCAGGTGGTATGTGTTAGGGCAAGGCTACGTGGCCTGGGGGATACCTGGAGACATACCAGTACCGGGAGATTATGATGGGGATGGGAGCTGGGATCAGACGATATACAGGCCCTCAAATGGCAGGTGGTACAAATATGGCATAGGCTATACGGCATTTGGTATTGCTGGAGATTACCCCCTCCCAGCCAGAGATACAAATATTGATGGTGATCCGCATGAGTAAGATAGTTTCTTCCCATTGGAAATTCATAAATTGGTGATTTAAGGTTAATCTTTTCAAGCGAGTTTTGGATTTTTAGAACTTCCAAAGTTGTACGCTTTAATCGAATTTGGCTTGTTTCCACATTAAAAGTTGCCAAGGTGCTATCTAGCAGTTATTTTGGTTTTTGTGGGTAAAGATTAGTAATAAGTGCGAAAGAAGATGATTGACATTACGGTCAATTTGATGCTATAATGCGGCGCTAGTTAACAGAAGTTCTAATAATAAAGACACATCTTTAGATTTGGAACCCACGTATAATCTCAGCAAAAAATCTTTGAAAGGAGTTCCAAATCATGTCTGAAAAAGAACAAGGCACTGTTAAGTGGTTCAATAGTTCCAAAGGCTTCGGCTTTATCGAGCGCGAAACCGGTGGAGACGTTTTTGTCCATTACAGCGCAATTATGACTGAGGGTTTCCGCTCACTGGACGAAGGCCAGCGAGTTGAGTTTACCGTCACTCAAGGTCAAAAAGGACCTCAAGCACAAGAAGTTATCGCACTATAGATTAACTGCTTGAATCTGACCGCTAACAGGGCAGCTATTATCATGGCTGCCCTGTTTTTATTTCTTTTGAGTACAAAACCAGCTTTGGATTTTGTGAAAGCTGCTTTCGTTGTCGATTTTGAGGTTAGTAATTTCTAGCATGGGTTGGGTTTGAGTATTTCCCATTCAGAAGGGATATGCTTTGATTATCCCCTCGGATATTCTATCAGGCTGTTGAAAAAGTATTGGTTGCGAGCTCAATGACTCGCGTTTCTACCTGCACCACAATGGCAATCTACCTGGACAGCTCCAGTCGAGTTAAGACCTCGGCCCGTTGGATCCGCTGCACCTAATTGTTAAGCGGCGCTAATGGCAACGTCGCCTAGGTCATCATCTCAACGGTCTTAGCCGCGCAATGCGAGCCCTCTCATTAGTTACGACTTCTGCTCCTGCTCCGGACGTTTGCAGGATCTCCTCAACTTGAGCGTACAGATATTCCTCCCGCGCAACGATGGCCTCATCCTTGGATTGATCTTCGTATGCGTCTTGCTCTTCCCAATAGGCGCGGAGTTCGCGTACCGACGAGGCGTATGTCAGGAAGTCAAACTCGGCGCGCTCGTCAACAAAAAAGAACTCCCGCTCAACGGCCTGCGCGAGTGCCTTCTCGGCATGAAGCACATCCTCACTGCAGGTCTCCCGCTTACGTTCGGAGAATAGGAGCCTGCCGTCCTGATAAGCCTCAATGAAGGAACCTTCTGAAATAGGGTGGATATCGACCAGAATGCCACCAGGCTTGAGCAGACGCCGGATTTCCTCCAGGGCATGAACCATGCCCTCATAATCCATTCATCATAGCGACCAGGGTAGGATTACAATGTCGAAGACTGCCGATTCACTTGCAGTGGCGAAGTCTTCGAATGAGACGTGGCGGAGTTCCACGCGATCCCGCAGAGCATCTGGCAGGTTTTCCTTAGCCCGCCTGATCCCTACCTCGAATGCATCAATGGCCGTGACATGTGCTGCAACGTCCGCGTAGCGCCAGGTAAGGCGGCCATCGCCGCAGCCGATCTCCAGGACATTTTTCCCCGTGAAGTCCGCCAGACCAAACAAGGCGCGGATTTCGTTGTTTTCTGGGTCACTTCTAATTACCATATGTTATTTCCTAGCGGCCGCAGGATTTGGCAGCGCCGCCGAACTGGTAATTATGAGGTTTGCAAAACGGACTATATGCGCGCTGCATAAAATCCTAAATAATTTGGGTAAAATGCTGCCTAAGATTAATACTTTATGCGCCTTTCTGATAAATAACGATTTTCCATATCACACTCGGGATATGAAACAACACATTCCTATGATTGTGCTGAGTTTCTCTCATAACCATTATAAGTGATTTTACACTTAGCGGGAAACAATATCCATCTTGTGTTCACTGATGTGTTTAAAGGTTCGATTTGACAGCCTTTGTGTTATTCTACCAAAAGTGCTAATCTGTTTTTAGTCAACATATCTCGATCCTTGAAATATTGAGTTCACCAGATTTTGGGAGATTATGAATTACGTGGAACCGATCCGTGATCGGAAAAAAAATTTTACGGGGTCAAGGACGCAATCAAGATCTACTCATGTTTGAGGCTTTTTCGCTTGCAGGGTTTGTTGAAAGTCAATATCGAAGGCCTGATGGTAGCAGCAGGAAAAAAACCTTAAAAGGCTAATCGAAAGCAAAATTGGCGATCTTTGTTCATTTTTCAATCCGGCGATTTTTTCGATTATATTTCCAAAAACACCGACTTTTTCAACAAGCTACTATATTTTACTTGTCACTGATACCTTAGTGATTATTTCATGCTGTTCCAGCTCGTGGAAGAACGGTTCGGGTTCCAACGCAATTTCGGGTGGCAGTACACCCGCGGCAATGCGCCCTTCTGCCAGCCAAATTGCTGCTATAGCCGGAGCGACGCCGGTTGGCAGGGCGCCCTTGCAGGTTAATGTCCCCAATCGATAGGTAATCTCTACTCCATCCTTTTCTCCCTGAATTTCAGTAACAATCTCTTTTACCCAATCTGGGGGTTTATTCTTAGGTGGAGCCAGGAAATCCGTAATTGGAGGCACGTTGCCTGAGAGCATTGAGACCATGACTTCTCGGGGCACGATAGATTGACCGTTCACCTCCACAGGTTCTTCATCGGCAAAACCAAAATCTGCTAAAACGCGCACCTTTTCGATTGTTGCCTTGGCCATACCCCAATAATTGATCTTGAAAAAACACTCTTTTAGACCTTTATTTTGGAAGGAGATTGGCAGCGTGGCCACTTCGGAATGTAGTGATAAGTGCATTGGTTGCAAACCAATTGGTTCGGTGAACCAGTAGTCTTCAAACCCGCTTAGAGGCTCACGGGAAGCAAACTCCCCATTATCGAAAACCATTGGCTCAAAAGTTAGCTCGTCCACAATGGTTGGTACAGCGTAAGTAAAGTGCACATCGTCAGGTGGTGGAGGTTTGATGCCGTCGAAAATCTTTATACTATGGAGCTTGTCCAAGCGGTCGGCAGCATAGCGTGCTTGGATATTGGGTATCCCCGGTGCCGAACCCATGCCTAATACAGCGCTCAGACTTGCGGTAGTAAAGCGCTTGTTCAATTCAAGTTGTTTGCGCGTAGTGTGGAACAAACCGCCTAGGTCTGTGTAATGCGTGCCTGCTTCCAGGCAAGCTTCCATTACCGCCAGGTTTGTATAATAAACGGTAGCATTCAAGCAGGCATCTGTGTCCTCCAATGACTTTACGAAGCCCCGTTTATCCTGGATATCAACCTGTCTAAAACTAACTTTTGGGTTTTCCAGATAATCAGTGACGATCCGCGCCTGGTCTTGATTGATGTCTGCAATTACAACCTCATCAACTCGGGGGTCTTTGGCTAAAGCTTGAACCGCGATGCAACCCATTTTTCCTGCGCCGCCTAGGACGATTATGCGCATATTAATGCTCCTTTTGGTGATTTAATAATAATATTATCTGAAAACTTTTCTGCACCGTATCCATGTGATTCTGCGGTGTGTCAAAAACGTGATATGGTTTGAGAACCAACACCATTTGTGAAACTATTCGTTGCGCTCAGACCTATCCTAAGCGAAGTTTATGAAGTGACATGGTTGATGGATTGAAGCGTGGGGGTTGGTTTTCGCTATTATAAACCTCAAAACTAACGTCTAAGTGCGCATGAACAAGCCCCAAATAGCCTCTACGTTTCTAACAAATCAGCCACCCAGCCAAGCTCTAACTTTTCCAACGTCCCCCGCGTGGGAATACCGCTATCAACATCCCAACCCGCCAACCGATAATAATTATCTTTAGCAGTCTCAAGCTCATCTTCTTCCAAGACGATACCATCGCTTTTTCCGCCAACCAGCGCTTTATACAATTTCTTGGGGAGTTTATCTGCTTCCCTGCCTATTCCTTCACGTGCATTGAAGGCGCGCATCAAGTTTAACCGCCGTTGGCCGTTCTGTAAGATTTCATCTATCGTTACGTCCCAGCCGGTAACCAAACGGACTGCATCCACAAGTTGGCTAGAGTCGAAAAGTTGCCAGGCCGGGCCGAAGACGAACTGGCATACATTGATTGAATCCATAGCAGAGTACATGTATTGGGTGGTCAGAGCAAATTTCACTTTCTCTTCGTTGAGCACTTTGTTAGGTTGCGGGTCTGTTAGCCCGATCTGCGCCATCCGTTCAGGATAGTCCTTATAGGATGGGTCGTGCTCGTGTGATTGGTGGTCAGCTCCAAATGGATTTACCGCGTAGATCAAACTTAGGGAGCGTTTGACTTGTGGCATGTGGGCGGGTAACTCCATTTTTTTCACCGCAACAACCAGGTCTTCAGTTCCCCGGCCAATGATCTCTGCGGCTTGGGCAGAACCTTCTGCTAAGATATTTCCGAAGCCCTCCCGATGGACAATCTTCTCAACCATTTCAAGCATTGCTTCAGTATTCCCATAGCGCAGTTCTATACCATCAGTATCTTCCGTGCTGATCAATTCTTGCTCGAAGCAATCCATTGCCCATGCGATAGTGGCTCCGCAGGAGATGGTATCCATTCCAAACATATTGCATAATTGGTTGGCATATGAAATCGCCGCTAAATCATCCACCCCGCAATAGGAACCAAAAGTAGAAAGGGTTTCGTATTCCGGGCCTCCATATCTAGGCTGCACTTTGATAGGACCCTCAGTGATTTCTACTACTCGTTTACAGCGCACGGTACAGGCATAACAAGTATCTCGCTCTTTGAGGATCGTATTGGCCATCGTTACTCCGTCGATTGGCTCCCAATTTTCAAATGCACCGCTGTCCCAGTTGTTAGTTGGCAAACCGCCGGCCTTATTCTGATATTTCAATACTTCGGCTGTACCATAAAGCCCTAAACCGTAAACGTCTGATTCAGGAAACTCATCCGCCCCCCAACGCGCCAGTTTGTTCAATCCCTTTTTATCTGCAATAGTGGGGCGCATTTTGCCGCGCACGGCGACGGCTTTCAGGTTTTTGCTGCCCATCACCGCACCCATACCTGTGCGACCGTTGGCGCGGTTGGCCATGTTCATCAAGGCCGCAAATCGCACGCCGTTTTCTCCCGCCACGCCGGTTTGTAATACCTGAATATTTTTATCCTCCAATTCTTCCTTCAAAATATCGTCTACCTCTCCTGTGTTTTTCCCCCATAAATGGTTTGCTGGCCGCAGTTCGGCCTCACCATTATTGATCCACAGGTAAACAGGTTCTGAAGCCTGGCCGTGGATCACGATGGCATCATAGCCAGCAAACTTTAGTTCGGCGGGGAAGAACCCCCCAGCTTGAGAATCCCCAATTGCGCCGGTGAGCGGAGATTTAGCCACTGAAGTTAGGCGGCTCTGCCCTGAGAACGGTGCTCCCGTTACTATGCTGAGGGCCAAGACGAGAGTGTTCTCCGGGCCTAGCGGATCAGCATTGGGGGGTGTGTTTTTTAGCAGGTAGTATAGCCCCAGGGCGCTGCCTCCCATGTAAGTACGGTAGAAAGCCTCAGAAGGGGTTTCTACTTCTATGGAAAGATTATTCAAATTCACGTGAAGTATTTTTCCGTGGTAGCCGTTGGGCATGATTGCCTCCGTTTTTTGGTGATTAGTTTAATTTTTACTGCAAATAGTGTAACAGATTTTACCCATTCAAGAGATAAATCACGAGCATTTTATGAGATTCTATACCCAACCATGCAGAAGATTCTTATCATAACCTCAACCACCAGAAATGGGCAGCATTAGATTGACGTGATCTGCCTGCTCTAGGACCTGGTCAAGCGGGGCCACGCGGCCATTAACCGCCAGTAAAAGATAATCCGGTTCCAGATCTATTTCAAGGTGTTTGATCAGATCCTCCACAGTGCTGCCTGGTTGAATGTTCACATCCAGACGGCCTTTTAAGCCTTCAGGAGTGTGGCGTTGTAAAATCGTGTGTAGGTGAGCGGTAACCTTCAAGAAATTCACCTCTTAAAAAATGTGCTGCCTTTAATTAATTGGGACTTACATAAAACTACAGTAAAATTTGTGCATCTATGTTCTTTTGTATATAACAAGGGGAATAAACCCCTTGTCGATAAACATAAAATTACTCAATTGGGTAAGTCCTATTCAATATAAATTACCAATCAAATAATCCGTCTAATTCCTCTTCTGGAATGTCAAAAACGGTGTTGTGAGGCGGCAGCGGCTCGCGGCTCATCCATTCGGGCAGGCGGTCATCAACTTTAGTAAAACCGGCTTGGCGGTTGAATTCGCGTTCCAGTTTTAGTGTTTCCCGGCCAAGTTGTTGAAGGATATCTTCCGGGACATCCCAGCCATAGCGGGCGTTTAGTAAATCAGGGATTGTATGCGGAGCGGCTGCGAACCCGAAGCCGGAAAATAGACACGCCCCTAGAGAATCATATCCAGCCATATTGATTTGGTAATTGCGAGAAAGCTCAACCTGTCCTTGTGGATCGATGTGGTCTATTTTTGCGCGTATTGTAAGTCCGGCAGTGTGATCTGCACCTTGAGGTGAGGTTGCATAAGTGACTCCGGTGCCTTTGATTGCGCGTGGTTCGTAGGCCGACATGGCCTGCCCCTTTACTGCAGGGACGCGCTCAATGCCCAATTCATTTCCGGTTGATACTACGCCGTCACCCAAAACCTTTCCTAACGATGTTCCGGAGCGTATTTCAGCTATTAGCTCCAGGGCGCGTTCTCCGTCTCCAAATTCCATCATACCTGCTTCAGCAGCAACCCCCAGAGCAGCCCCGATCTCTATCGAATCTATGCCTAGATCGTTGAGTTCCCAATTTAAACGCGCGATAGCATCTAGATCATCTATCCCCAAGTTTGAACCCATCAGGCCGATGGTTTCATATTCAAGCGGGGATACTATGCTATCCCCATCATCACTACCGAATACGTTTGAACAGCGTATCGTACAACCTGCCATGCAAGCGTGTGTAGTTTTGGAGGCACCCCCCCGCTTGAGTAGAAGTTCACGCATATTCTCGCCGCTGATGTTTTCAGAACCCTCAAATTGACCGCTAGAAAAATTGCGCGTGGGTAAGCCTCCAAAGGCGTTGCTGATTTTAGTCATTCCAGCGGTGCCGTACTCGGCGTAGACTTGAGTCTGCGGATGCCCCATTAAAGCTGCGTTGTAGGCTTTTTGAGCTTCGCGGAATCTTTTTTGATCGGAGATTGGGGGTTTTTCACCACCTTGCGCGTCGATTACGATAGCTTTGATTCCCTTTGACCCCATAACAGCGCCCAAACCGCCGCGCGCGCTGATCCTGGAGGGAGTATTCTCATTATCGGTGTTTTGGATGCCTGCTGCTTGCATTAACATCTCTCCACCAGGGCCTATGAGCGCGATGGCGACTTTCTCGCCATACCTTTCATTTAACAGAGCGGCAGCTGCATAGACTCCCAATCCAACCAGGTTATCTGCTGGTTCGAAGCGGCTTCCCTTTTCACTGAGGTGCAGCGCCCACCAACCATGTTTTGCAGGCTGCCCTTCAATAATCAATGCTTTGATGCCCAGATAGGTGAGATGAAGCCCTGTACGACCTCCTGCGTTGCTCTCTTTAACCCCTTTGGTGAGCGGGCTTTTAGCGCCGATAGAAATGCGGTCGCAGCTTGAAAGCTTATGCCCTACTAAAAGTCCGGGTGCAAATATCAGATTGTTATCTGGACCCAAGGGGTCGCAATCGGGGGGCACCTCATCAAGGAGCATCTGGACGATCAAACCGCGCCCACCCAGGCGGTCCCAGGCATCTGGTACTGGATCTTTTGATAGGCTTTGTGTGTTTACATTTACTCGCCAAATGTGCATTCAATTTCTCCAAATTTAGTTTAACACTTTTTCCAATGCAGAATCGAAGATTTCTAATGCCTCTCCGATTTGTTCTTTTGTGACTATAAGGGGAGGTATCCAGCGGATGGTATTATCCCAAGGGCCGCAGGTTAGCAGCATTAAGCGCTCATTAAAACAGGCTTTGGCCACGGCTTTAGCTGATTCCTTGTCGGGTATACCTTGTGCGTCTCGAATTTCTACCCCAACCATCAAGCCTAAGCCGCGCACGTCTCCAATAGCAGGATACTTCTCTTGCAAATGACCTAGTCCGGTCATTAATTGGCTGCCGCGTGTTTCTGCATTTGCCAGTAGCCCCTCCTCATTAATTACTTGGAGGGTGGCAACCGCAGCTGCAACGGATACCGCGTTCCCGCCATATGTTCCACCATGCGAACCAGGCGTCCATTTTTCCATCAGAGAGAGAGGCGCGATCACACCGGAGAGGGGCATTCCAGAAGCCAGCCCTTTGGCAATTGTTAATATATCCGGAATGATGTCGAAATGCTGATAGGCAAACCAACTCCCTGTGCGGCCAAACCCCGATTGGATCTCATCTGCAATAAGTAAAATATCGTGTTCGTCGGCTATCTCCCACAAGGCCTGCATGAAACTTCTCGGGGGTACGACGTAGCCGCCTTCACCTAATACTGGTTCGATAAGAATTGCAGCAGTTTCTTGAGGCGCTGTTTGGGTTTGGAAAAGCAGGCGTATTTCCTCCAGGCACCATTGGCTGGTTTGCTCTACATCCCAACCATAACGATAGGCGTAAGGGTAAGGTGCAATAAATACCCCCGGCATCAATGGCTGGTAACCCGCCCGGTAAATGGTTTTTGATGTGGTCAGGGACATTGTTCCGACTGTACGGCCGTGGAAGCTGCCCTGGAAGACAACAATATTTGGCCGGCCAGTTGCCATTCTAGCTAATTTGATCGCGCCTTCTACAGCTTCGGCACCCGAATTACTGAAAAAGAATCCATCCAACTCTGGTGGAACAATCTTGCGCAGCTCAGCAACTAATTCGAGCAGAGGTTGATGAATGACGATATTCGCCTGCCCGTGGAGCAGCGCCTCAGCCTGTTTCTGAATGGCCTCTACCACGCGCGGGTGGCAGTGGCCGGTATTGGTCACGCCGATACCGGAAGTGAAATCTAGATAGGCGTTATCTTCCAAGTCGTAGAGATAAACCCCTTCACCATGCGAAACAAAAAAATCAGCAGATCGAGACCAAACGGGAGAAAGATGTTTTCGAGCTTGTGACTTATTTGACATGCGGCGCTCCTACAAAATTTTATTCAACCAATTTTACCAATTTTCCATCCAATTCATAGTAAAATCAAGTATACACCTATAAAAAGGAGGCAGCAGACTATGGCAGACGTAATTGATTATCAGATATATGGTGATGATTTACAACTTGTGGAAGTAGAGTTAGACCCCAGTGAGGGCATACGCGCTGAAATCGGTACGATGACCTACATGGAAGACGGCATCGAAATGCAAACTGATACCGGCGGAGGCTTATTTAAGGGCTTTAAGCGCTTGATCACCGGGGAAAGTTTTTTCATTACTACTTTTCTGAATAACGGAGGAGGAAAAAGTAGAGTTGCTTTCGCAGCACCTTACCCAGGAAAAATCGTTGCCTTCGACCTCGACGATTTTGGAGGCGAAGTATTGTGCCAAAAAGATTCTTTCCTGTGTGCAGCTAGGGGGGTCGAGATCGAAGTTGCCTTTACCAAACGTTTGGGAGCCGGATTTTTTGGCGGTGAGGGATTTATCCTCCAGCGCTTGACTGGCGATGGCATGGTATTCGTGCATGCTGGTGGCACAGTGATTGAGAAAAACCTGGCTGCTGGGGAACACCTGCGTGTGGATACCGGCTGCCTGGTATCTTTTTCAACCAGTGTAGATTACGACATCAAATTTATCGGTGGGTTTAAGAATGCACTCTTCGGAGGCGAAGGGCTTTTTCTTGCAAGTTTGCAGGGTCCGGGAAAAGTTTTCTTGCAAAGCCTCCCCTTTTCGCGTTTGGTAGACCGCATTAAACGTGGTATTACATTCACCCAGAGGGGCGGCGAGCAAAGGGGTGTGGCTGGCCTGGGCGGTAATATTTTGAAAGATATTATCAGCGGGGGATAATTTCAACTACATAAATTAACTAGTAGTCCAGGCTGCTTGAAGGTGGTCTGGACTCATGTATAATACAATAAATTTATTTTAGTTATTTACATAAAAGATTTACTGCAATAAAATTAGCTAATATTTATAAAAATTGTAACTATTATTTTCTCATCACCAAAAATCAGGTTCATTGAAAGTTATCCTTTGGAGTTCCTATGAAAACCTCTTTGTGGCAGCAATCAAGGCAGGAATTGATCAATGTAGCTATGGGGCGTTCCCACGCGGACTTGGTGATCCGCGGCGGTCATTGGGTTTGCGTTCAATCCGGGGAGATCATTCCCAATATTGATATTGCTATCAAGGGAGAGCGCATCGCTTACGTGGGAAAAGATGCCGCGCACACACTGGGACCTAAGACTGAGCAGGTTAATGCTGAAGGTCGATATTTGACGCCGGGATTACTAGATGCCCACATGCATGTCGAATCGGGAATGGTCACAGTTACCGAATTCGTACGCGCAGTCATACCGTCTGGCACTACGGGTATGTTCATCGATCCCCACGAGATCGCTAATGTTTTCGGATTGAAAGGGGTCAGATTAATGCTGGAGGAGGCCACGCAGCAACCCATCCACGTTTGGGTGCAGATGCCTTCGTGCGTTCCTTCAGCCCCAGGGTTGGAGACGCCGGGGGCAAGTATTGGCCCTGAAGAGGTGGCTGAGGCGATGTCTTGGGAGGGCATCATCGGCCTAGGAGAAATGATGAATTTCCCTGGCGTGGTTAATAATTACCATAAAATGCTCGCCGAGATGGCGGAAACTCGCCAGGCAGGCAAAGTTATCGGCGGACATTATGCCTCCCCAGACTTGGGTTTACCATTCCACGGGTATATTGCTGGGGGGGCGGAAGATGATCACGAAGGCACGCGTATGGAAGACGCCGTGGCGCGCGTGCGCCAAGGCATGAAAGTCATGCTGCGTTTGGGTTCGGCGTGGTTCGACGTAGCAGAGCAGGTGCGTGCGATAACGGAGTTGGGTTTGGATTCAAGACACTTCTTGCTTTGCACGGATGATTCCCACTCTGAAACACTAGTTACCGAAGGCCATATGAACCGAGTGGTGCGCCATGCAATTGAACAAGGTCTTGAACCTATCACTGCGCTCCAGATGGCAACAATTAATACCGCAGAACATTTCGGAGTCTCCCAAGATGTAGGTATTATCGCTCCCGGGCGGTTTGCAGATATCCTGTTAATTAACGATTTGGAGGATATACGCATCGATCAGGTAATTGCACAAGGAAAAACCGTTGCTGAGAGCGGAAATCTCTTGGTGGAATTACCTGATTATACGTATCCTGAATGGGCGATGAAATCTGTGAACTTAGGGCGAGAGTTGCAGGCAGAAGACTTTCAGCTTCTTGTTTCGGGCGAAGCGAATGTGACCGTAAATGTGATTGGCGTTATCGAAAACCAGGCGCCTACCAAACATTTAAAGTTGGAAGTGCCAGTCAAGGATGGGCAGATATTGGTAGATATGGAACGCGACCTGGTCAAAATCGCTCTCGTTGAACGACATCAAGGCACTGGAGTTGTACAAGTCGGATTGGTACAGGGGTTTGGATTTGATGTGCCTTGTGGATTAGCCACCACAGTAGCCCACGATAGCCATCACATGATCGTCGTCGGTACAAAGGAAGTTGATATGGCAAAAGCCGCTAATGAATTGGGTCGTACCGGTGGTGGGCAGATAGTCGTTCGAGATGGCGAAGTTATCGGTTTAGTGGAATTACCTATCGCCGGCTTGATGTCTAACGAGAAGGCGCAAGTTGTTGCTGATAAAACGGCAACAGTATTAAAAGGTTTTAATGCCTGCGGCTGCAATTTAAACAACCCAAACATGCAGTTGAGCCTCTTGGCGTTGGTCGTAATCCCTGAATTGCGAATTTCCGATTTGGGGTTGGTGGATGTGAACGCCTTCGACTTTATTCCAGTGATTGAGCAGTAGGGCGGAAAGGCTTGGAATAAAGAATTTGGAATATGAAAATATAAGCTAACATGTAGTAAAATTGGTATTCACTTATGAATATCGAGATAAATAATCTTAGGTCAATATTCAAAATTATAGGGCTTATTAAGGAGGCAAGTGATAAGATAATATGTGGATTACCAATCCCAAAAATTTCACTAATCTAATAAGGAGTAGAAGAATGAAAATCAAGCAATATTGGCGCCTTCTCGGTTCTGTGTTAATTTTAGCTATGTTGTTAACAGCTTGTGGGGGGGATGCAACCGATGCCCCAGTGGTCGAGGAAACCGGTGCCCCAATAGTCGAAGAAACCGTTGCCCCAGTTGTCGAGGAGACCGAAGCGCCTCAATCCGATCCTGAACCGATTGTATTCGGGATGGTTTTAGTAGGTCCGAAAAATGACCACGGTTGGAGTCAGGCACACTACGAAGGTGGTTTGTATGTAGAAGAGAATTTACCTGGATCAGAAATGCTTTTATTTGAACTGCTCAACCCAGCAGATAAACCTGAGGCCACTCTGGAAGGAGTGGTTGACGACATGGTGGCCGAAGGCGCCACCCTAGTCATTACTACCTCGGATGAATTCGAAGAAGATACCGTTGGTGTAGCAGAGAAATATCCGGAAGTGACCTTTATTAACATCTCAGGTGATGATGTGTTGACCGGAGAAGCTCCAGCAAACCTGGGCAATATCATGGGACGTATGGAAGATATGAAAGCCATCGCCGGATGTGCCGCAGCTATAGCAACAGAAACAGGCCAACTCGGATATCTTGGACCGCTGATCAACTTTGAGACGCGACGCTTAGCTTCCTCAGCATATTTGGGAGCAAGCTACTGCTATGAAAATTATCGCGGTATGAATGCCGGCGACCTTGAATTCACCGTAACCTGGATTGGTTTCTGGTTCAATATCCCCGGCTTCACTCTCGATCCCACAGAAGTCACGACCAATTTCCTGGATAGCGGCGTGGATGTAGTTTTGAGCGGAATTGATACAACCGAAGGCATCGATGTTACCGGCCAGCGCGCTGATACTGGTGATACCGTTTGGGCTGTCCCTTACGACTACGAAAGTGCGTGTGACCAAAAACCTGAAATTTGTTTAGGCACCCCATATTTCAACTGGGGACCTGCTTATCTGGATCTCGTTACAGCTGTACAAGCAGGTGATTGGGTGCAGTCTTGGGATTGGAACGCGCCATATTGGGATGATCTTACTGACAACACCAGAACAGCCGCTGGTTGGGTAAATGGCCCAGCATTAACAGCAGATATGGAAGCTGATTTGAATGCTTTCATTGACGGGCTGGCTTCCGGTGATATCAACGTATGGTCTGGACCGATAAACTTACAGGACGGCACAACTTACATTGCAGATGGCTCAGTTGCTACTGATAACGAAATATGGTACCTGCCCCAACTGATAGAAGGTATGGTTGGTCCAAGCGAGTAAAACATCTTTTAATTCAATAGTGTAAAACAAATGGGAGCGACTCAATCTGGGTCGCTCCCAATCCAATTTTCACGTCGTTAATTTACCAATTAGTAAGAGATAACAAAATAGATGCACGTAGAACTTAAAGAAATCCGTAAATACTTTGGAGAGGTCAAAGCTAATGACAACATCAGTGTTAGTCTAGAACCAGGGAAAATTTACGGGCTTTTGGGTGAAAATGGGGCTGGAAAAAGCACCCTGATGAAAATATTATCCGGTTACCAGCCACAAGATAGTGGGGAAATATTGTTAGACCACAAAGCTGTCGATTTCCCATCTCCAGCCGCTGCCTTGGGTGCAGGTTTGGGTATGCTGTACCAAGACCCGTTGGATATTCCCCCTTTTAGTATCATAGACAACTATCTCCTTGGCCGGGATAATAGACTCAGTTTAGACTATCGTACCGTAATAGCCGAAATGAATGAAATTATTACCCGCTATGGATTTGAAGCGGATATTCATGCGCACATTGACACACTTTCTTTGGGTGAACGCCAACAGCTTGAACTGGTACGCTTGTTGGCCGGGGGTGCGCAGGTTTTTATTCTCGATGAACCTACTACCGGAATCAGCGTGGAACAAAAAGATGTTCTATTCTCATCAATGCGCAAGCTGGCCCATGAAGAAGGAAAGACAATCATTTTAGTTTCCCATAAGTTGGATGAAGTTCAGGAATTGTGCGATCATGCTTTTGTACTTCGGCGCGGGAAATTGGTCGGCCAATCTACTATTCCTTGTCCAAATGAGAAATTAGTCGAAATGATGTTTGGCCAAGTCCCGACGCGTAGAGAGAGACTTCCTTTCGACCTAGGCAACCCTGCGTTGGAACTTATCAATGTAAATATCAGCACTTATCGCTTAAATGTAAGCAATATTAATCTTCAGATATTTGCAGGAGAAGTGATCGGATTAGCTGGATTGGAAGGCAGCGGACAAGGAATATTACTCAGGACAATTGCTGGTTTGATCCAACCAGAAAGCGGCCAGGTAGTTGTCTCGGGGCAAGACCTGACCAAATCTTCTTATCATAAATCCAGAAACTTTGGAGTGGCTTATTGTGCTGCAGGCCGGTTGGAAGAGGGTTTGGTATCAAAGTTATCTTTAACAGAGCATATGCTGTTGGCTGAGCCTACGCACACATTTATGATCGATTGGCCTGCAGCTCGGGAACGAACCAATTCGCGCATTGAGCAATATCAAGTCGTGGGCCAACCCGAATCTACGGCTGACCAACTATCAGGCGGGAACCAACAGCGTTTACTTTTTGCTTTACTCAACCCGGGGTTAAAAGTTATTTTATTAGAGCATCCTACACGCGGCCTCGATGTGCGTTCTATGGATTGGATTTGGGAGCAAATGTATGCACGTAGGGAAGATGGAACTGCGTTAGTCTTTATGTCCGCAGATCTGGATGAAATCCTTGAACGCAGCGACCGCATCGCGGTATTCTCGGGAGGAGTCATGTCTCGCGTAGTAAACGCTTCAGAAGTTTCTGTGGATCAACTAGGGCACATGATTGGAGGGCAGGCATGATACTGCCGCGTTGGGCTGAGAGATTTTGGCCTGTCGTCCCCATCATTGGCGCGCTGCTATTTATCATCGCCTTATTGTTCTTATTTGGAGCAGACCCTCTCGAATCATTAAATATAATGTTCCTCAAACCTTTCGAGAATCAAGCAAAGATGTTGAGCGTTATGGCTTTTTGGGTGCCATTAACTTTATGTGCTCTGGGTTTATTGGTTACCTTCACTGGCGGATTGTGGAACATTGGGGTTGAGGGCCAGATGATCTTGGGTTCTTTAGGAGCCAGCTGGATCGCGCTAACGGTGGACGCGCCTGCATTTGTATTGATCTTCCTTGAAATTATTGTTGCTATGCTCGCCGGCGCTCTTTGGGGAGCTTTAACGGGATTCCTGAAAACTCATGGTAAAGTGCACGAAATATTTGGCGGATTAGCTCTAAATAACTTGGCTAGTATGTTGTCGCTATATCTCATCGCGGGACCCTGGCAGCCACCGGAAGGCGGCTCTTTCCGCGGCACCCCGCCATTCCAAGAAGCTGCACTGTTACCCCGTTTTGCAGAATCCCGTTTCAGCCCAATTTCGTTTGTACTGACCATCCTGGCTATTGGATTGGTATTCTTCGCATTAAACAACTCCTTCTGGGGACTTAAACTAAAAGCGCTTGGTAAGAATGCGCGCTCAGCATTTTTATTAGGCGTATCCAGTGAACGTGAAACAATTTACGCGATGATGTTTTGTGGAGCGTTGGCTGGGTTAGGCGGTGCGGTGAGAGTTTTAAGTTGGTTTGACAGTCTGCGCCAGAATATTTCAGGGGGTATTGGATATTTGGCCATCTTGGTGGTTATGTTAGCCGCTTACCGACTTCTTTTGGTGCCGTTTATCTCATTCTTTTTCTCGTTGGTGCTTAATGGCAGCCTGACGCTGCAATTGAAGACTCAGTTGCATTCTTCATTGGGGGGCATCCTCACCGGGGTGATGGTTTTATTTATCTTACTTTTTGGGGAAGCGAGTAAGCTAGGATTTCGCAAAGAGGTAGAAAAAGATGAATGACCTCTATATCGTAAGTTTCTTTGCTTCAGCAATATTAAATTCCTCTCCTTTGATTATCGCTGTATGCGGAGAGACGCTAACAGAGCGAGCTGGGGTCGTAAATCTATCTTTGGATGGCAGTATGTTGATGGCGGCCATGTCCGGTTTTATAGTTGCTTACGAAATGGACAATATCTGGCTTGGTTTCTTTGCTGGAGCTGCAGTGGGGGCTTTTTTCGCTCTTATCATCGCTTTCGGCAGTATCCGATTAAAGCAAAGCCAGTTTGCGATTGGTTTTGTGTTAACTTTGCTGGGGGCTGACTTGAGCGCTTTTCTGGGTCAGAACCACACTCGCCTTCCTGGTCCTTCTGTAGCCCATCTTAGTATTCCGTATTTAGCAGATCTCCCAATATTAGGACCTCTGTTCTTCGACCAAAATATTATTGTCTACTTTTCTTTTGTATTAGTTGCAGTGACCTGGTGGTGGCTCAACCGCACCCAACCAGGCTTACACTTGCGCAGTGTTGGCGAGCGTCCAGAAGCTGCTTTTGCCAGAGGGGTGAAAGTGAATCTCGTGCGCTACTTATACTCCATTGTCGGTGGGGCACTGGTTGGCCTCGCAGGAGCATCCTACTCATTGGGAATCAAAATTGGATGGAGCGACAATCACATTCTGGGATTAGGTTGGATTGCGCTAGCCATAGTGATTTTTGGCGGTTGGTCACCGGTTCGAGGCGCTTTTGGAGCGATCTTATTCGGGGTTACCAAAGGTTTGGCCACCTACTTGCAAGGTACATTTCCGGGGGTATCCATACAGGCTTTAAATTCACTTCCTTGGATATTAATGATCATGGTATTGATCCTGGTGAGCGGAGATTTCACAGAACGCCTGATTGCATATATGCCGCAATCAGTTCAGGATCCTTTGCGTAGACAGTTGCGTTTGGCTCCCCCATTAGCTCTGGGCGCTACGCTTGATGAGGAGTAGGCGTTAGGTGGAGATCACTGGGGGAGTTTTAAGGATAGAAAAGTCTTATATATACCTCAAAGGAAATATTTTCTTGTGGACTTCTATCCAGAAGACTTGTAGTTAGAAAATACATAAGGAAGATAAACAAAGTAGCCCATTGGTTGCAGGTTGATGAAAAAGGAATTGTTGTTATATAGCGGTCAAACTCCCAATACAAAATAGAGAATTATGCTCTTGAGTTTTGCATGTAAAAACTATATAATAAGATAGTAAGGATAATATTTATTCACTATATTCTCAGGAGGTTAAAATGTCTCTAACAACCCGTGAACTTTGGACAGCAATCCATGGCATGATTCTTGGAGCGGGATTTTTGCTTGCCTTTGCTGGTGGGTATGCAGGGCTTTACAGTTTAAAGTCTGAACTACTTACTGCCGAAGGTATAAAGGAACGCCTGGTACGTCTAAAGTGGGGCACATCCATTATGGCTCTTATTTCATGGCTGACCGTTATAACCGGTACCTATATTGTTTATCCATGGTACCGAGCAACGCCGCCGGAGGGCGCAGATATGTCTCTGTACCCCCGCTCTTTTCTTAAAGCAGATCCGGCATTATCTGGTTGGCATGTTTTCGGTATGGAATGGAAAGAACACGTTGCCTGGATTTCCCCAATATTAGCTACCGCCGTTGCTTATCTCGTTTGGAGATACGGCCCCATGTTAATCAAAAACCAACAATTTAGAAAAATTGTGATGGTGTTATTTTTGCTTGCATTTGCAACTGCTGGAATTGCTGGCTTGTTCGGTGCACTGATCACCAAAGCGGCTCCAATCATATAACATATTTCACAAATTGCATAAAATAGGAGTATATAAAATGACTACTCAAAACCAAGATACAAACATCCAAACTGGATCAATCTCAGCAGCCATTATTTCAAGCGGGATTGGAAGCATGATCATCGGGTTTATGACCACTGGCGCTGTTCTTAGCTCAGGCTTAAAAGATTTCCTCAACTTATGGAATCCTGCTGGCCCACTTACCGGAAAAACCACAATGGGCGTTCTTGCTTGGCTGGTCAGTTGGTTCATCCTTAATTCCATTATGAAGAATAAAGAATATGATCTAGGAAAAGCCTTCAAAATCACAATGATATTACTCGGGATTGGCCTGGTTTTCACCTTCCCACTTGTATTTGAAGCCTTTGAGTAAACTTACCTGAACCATTAGTCTTTTAGTGAAAAAAGATAAAGCCAGCTATTAGTGGGCTTTATCGCTTAAATACCAATAATTTGTTCAAGGGTGGAATAAGTACATTTGTTTTGTGTTATGGAATCCAATTACAATAATAAACGAGAATCAACACTGGAGAGCCAGTTTGAATTAAAATAGGGAACAATGATTATTAGATGAGGAGATTGTAATGGACGCCATCATTACTGCGGGAGGCACACCCAAGCCTGGAAAACCTCTGTATGAATATACACAGGGGAAACCGAAAGCGTTCTTAGAGATCAACGGGAAGCCGTTGGTGCAGTATGCCTTGGATGCTATCGGTGAGGCGGAGCACATCGAACGGGTGGTGTTGGTGAGTGTGGATGAGGATAGCGGAGTTGAATGTAAAAAGCCGCTTGCATTCGTACCGCACCAGGGGGGAATGGTAGAAAACATCCTGGCAGGGACAGAAAAGGTGCTTGAATTAAATCCTGATGCAGAACATGTTTTGATCGGAGTTTCTGACACGCCTACCTATATGCCGGAAATGATCGATTGGGCAATAAATGAGGCGCTGAAAACACACCACGATGCCTATTATTACCTTGTTTTGCGGGATGTATTCGAAAAACGCTACCCGGATTCAAACCGCACTTATGTATGGATGAAGGACGTTGAGGTTTGCGGGGGAACTTTAGGTATTTTAGCGACCAAGCTAATGACAAGCGATGTGGATTTTTGGGAGAAAATAACGGCTGGGCGGAAAAGCGTATGGAAACAAGGGTTGACATTTGGAATTTCTAACCTGATCAAAGTTTTATTGCGCCGCTTATCGGTTGAGCAAGCGACAACGGTACTTGAAGAGCGTATGGGGATTTCCGGGCGGGCGATCTTCTCCCCTTATGCGGAGCTTGCGTTCGATGTGGATGAAGACCATGAATTGGAATATCTGCGGCAATTAATGACCGAATCAGGTTAGGAAGATTGCTGCCGCTGTGGATAAAGATGGTCTCGAATTCCAGCCCAGCTTCGAGGATAATCTCAGGGGGAAAAGTGTCCAGTTCCGTTTTCCCTCACGGCCAGGGCGGCGCTATCTTCTAATTCTAGTTGAGTTTCCCCTTTAGCCTCAGGTGGCAGTTACTAACGTAAATTGGAATAAAGATTTAGATAGATTTGCATCTTTGAAAGGATTACTCGTTATTAGCTGAGAATGTTATTCCGCTTGCGATGCCTGGGTTGCTTTCACGATCTCATCCCGATGTTCAGCTTCATGTTCAACAATAAATTGAACTATATTGGCAATATTGCCGCGTTCACCTCCTCAGGGGTAGAGTAGATCGCCTGGAAATTTATCAATTGGCAAATCCTGGATAGTTATTTTAAGGTCCTCATGGGCTTGTTCCCATCCTGAGTAAATCTGTAGATTGGTCAACTCTCGCAGCTCCAAGACCGCTTGCTTATTGAATTTATCATCATCCAGATCAGGAATAGAATATTCTTTTCCTGCCTGGAAGGCTAGCAAGGATTTTTTCACCTGACGAATCCAGGTGGCGATGTGCCCGATAATATCTATGATCCGCCAGTCCGAATCCGTATAAACGCGCGTCTCCAGATCGAGTTCTTCTAGCGTTTCACGAGTGGTAGAAAGAGTCCCGTTCAGCTTATCAAGCAATCGCTTTTTATCTTCCGCAGTCATTCCAAACACTCCTCATTCACTTGATTTTCAATCACCAGACTGAATCAATAATCTCCTGTTTAAGGATATTCATTTCCATAATGGGCATATTATAGCACAATAACTTCGGAAAATTCCAACGCTTTCCATAAATAACTCTGAATACGAAACATTTTTAATAATACGTTGACATTTTGGAAAAAACAAGATATACTGAAACTTATATTCAATAATCTGGCTCGTTTTTTATAGGTCTTATGTATAAACCTGATCAAATAGATTGGCAAATAATTTCGTTCCTCAATGATGATGGGCGCATGACAAGTACTGAAATTGCACGGAAAATAGGCGATGTTTCGTCGCGCACTATTAGCAATCGTATTGATACACTGATAAGGCAGGGCATCATCAATATCCGTGCAATCGTCAACCCGGAAACGGTTGGTTACAGGGTACTGGCCGATGTGTACATTGAGGTCGAGCCAGGGAGAGTCCGTGAGGTAGCCACGTTAGTTGCCGAACTCCCTCAGGTCAGCTACGTTGCCGCTGCCACTGGTGAGAACGATGTCAGTATCTCGTTGCGGGTGCGCACTATCGAAGAGCTTTTCGACTTTGTCAACGAAAAGTTAGGCAGAATATCTGGTGTGCGCCGAACGCAGTCCCATATATTGCCCTTCAAGATCAAAGACCTCGATACCTGGTTGCCCCCGAATGTGCTTGACGCACGCGACGGCAACAGCCGGTAAAATCCGCACAATAAAAAATAAGAGTGCACGTATTCAGTTACAAGAGGAGAGTGTGAATGGGAAAACCCGCAGTTGAACTAGTTGATGTGGTTAAACGTTTTGGCGATGTGGTTGCCGTAAACGACGTCAGTCTGAAAGTTGAAGACGGTGAGTTTTTCTCATTGCTCGGACCTTCGGGATGTGGCAAGACCACGTCCCTGCGGATGATTGCTGGATTGGAAACGGCGACGGAGGGCGACATCCTGCTGCGTGGGGAGACGATGCTGGGGATTCCGCCATTCAAGCGCCCAGTGAATACGGTATTTCAGAATTATGCATTGTTCCCGCATTTGAATGTAGAGCGCAACGTATCTTTTGGCCTCGAAATGAAAAAGATCCCCAAAGAGGAAATCGAGACCCGCGTGGTCGAGGCGCTCGAGATGGTGCGTATGCCGGATATGGCTAAAAGGCGGCCAAATCAACTTTCCGGAGGGCAACAACAACGCATCGCCCTGGCGCGCGCCCTAGTCAATCGCCCGGAGGTATTGCTGCTGGACGAGCCGCTTGGCGCGCTTGATCTCAAACTCCGCAAAGCCATGCAGATTGAATTGAAACAGCTTCAAGAGCAAGTCGGCATCACTTTCATCTACGTCACCCACGATCAGGAAGAAGCCCTTACCATGTCTGACCGTATCGCAGTGATGCATGATGGCAATGTACTCCAAATTGGTTCCCCAGAAGAAATATATGAACAACCGATTAATCGTTTCGTGGCAGGTTTTATTGGAGAGACAAATTTCCTTGAAGGCACAGTTAACCAGATTAATGGAAAAACAATTGATGTCTCGTTGGATGAGCATACAATTGTAAAAGCTCACAGCAACTCATCAGCCCATAAAGGGCAGAAAGTGGGAGTGGCTATTCGTCCAGAGAAAATAAGCCTGGCTTCAACTGGCATGATCCAAGGGCAAATATTGGAGATCATCTACATCGGTACTGATACACGTTACATTATCCGTTTAAAAGATGATACTAGCGTTACAGTCCGCGAACAGAACCTCAACAGAATCCAGTCAAATAAATATCAAAGGGGTGACGAAGTGGGTATGAACTGGGATCCAGCGCACGCGCTTGTCCTGACGGAGTAGGAGACAGACATGGCAATTGAACCACGCACGAGACGTGAGCGCCTAACATTAAATATTCTACTCAGCCCAACCTTGTTCTGGCTGATCTTTTTCTTCGCAATTCCGCTTGTAATAATCCTGATTTTAAGCTTCTTGGATAACTCCCCTAATGGACGAATTGTCTGGAATATTCAGCTTGATAATTACATTCGATTTGCCGATCAGCTTTATATTAAGATATTTATACGTTCATTTTTTATTGCCTTGATTACTACGATTATTTGTTTGTTAATTGGCTATCCAATGGCTTATTGGATGGCGAACCAATCTCTCAAGAAGCGCAATACTTTCCTGCTCCTGATTATGCTGCCATTTTGGACAAATTTCGTAATCAGGACTTACGCGTGGAAGATGCTCTTAGCAAGGCAGGGGCAAATTAACCAATTGCTTATCGCTCTGAAAATCATAGATGAGGATAACGTGCATACTTTTCTAAATACAAATGCAGCGGTTATCATGGGTCTGATCTACATTTGGGTAGTTGCTATGGTTCTGGCCTGTTTTGCCAGCATCTCCGGATTAGATAGATCACTTCTGGAAGCAGCCCAAGATCTGTTTGCCAATCCGGCGCGTACCTTTCTTCGTGTCACCCTACCGTTAACTCTCCCAGGAATCGTTTCAGGATCTATCTTAGTTTTCGTACCCTCGTTCGGCGCGTTCGTTACACCCGATATGTTGGGTGGTGGTAAGGCGGATATGATCGGCAATTTGATTTCACAACAGTTTGGAGAATCGCTCGATTGGCCGTTCGGTTCAGCAATCTCTGCGATTCTGATGATCGTAATGCTTTTTGGCACTCTACTTTATTTCCGTGGTCTGCGCAGCGGAGAAGCTCAAAGTTAGAGAGACGCTAATGACAACTCAAATACCCCCACAAACTCGTCAGACTCAAATAAAACTCGATTATCAGGCCGCGGAATATACCAGCTTCATGGACCGGCTGAAGCAGTGGCTTTTCAATGGTTATGCAAGCCTATTTTACCTATTCCTGTACGCCCCGATATTTGTGTTGGTCTTGTATTCTTTTAATAAATCTCGCTTTCCCACTTACTGGACTGGGTTCACACTGGAATGGTATAAAATATTATTTAACGACCACCTGATTGGTAGCGCCCTAAAAAACACGCTTATCGTTTCGATCAGCTCAACTATTATTGCCACAATCATCGGGACGATGGTTTCTGTGGGGATTGAACGCTATCGTTTCCGGGCAAAATCCGCCGTAGACGGGTTACTTTTCATGCCCATCATCATTCCGGATATCGCCATGGCGATAATGCTGGTGGTCTTTTACAATTTGATCCACATGGATTTGGGTTTATACACAATCATTATCTCACATATCGCCTTTAACATTTCTTTTGTGGCGATCATCGTCAGGGCACGGATGGCCTCCCTTAGCTCCACGATGGAAGAGGCAGCCAGCGACCTCTATGCAAACGAGTGGAATGCTTTTTGGCGTGTGACTTTCCCCTTACTAATTCCAGGCATTCTTGGAGGAGCTCTGTTTGCTTTCACTCTTTCGCTGGATGATTACGTGATCACAAACTTTACCTCTGGGCCTGGATCGACCACATTACCTATTCGAATCATCGGGATGACAAGAAGAAATATCACACCGGAGATAAATGCACTATCAACTATGATGCTGCTAACAGCAATGCTACTCGTCCCATTATCCTTATGGTTACAAAGGAGAGAAGATATGTCATGATGTTTAATAATTTCCAATATTTTACAAGCAGAGAAAACAATCCAATTCCCTAATAAGGAGGAAGTTAGAAATGAAGAAGATTCTAATTGGCATGCTCGTTATACTATTCGTTATTGGTGTAGCAGCATGTGGAAACGGTGATGCTACTGACGTCAGCGGGGAAGTTGAGACAGACGGGGGTGGTGAGGAAGAGGGCGGGGATGGTGAGGTAGGAGGAACATTGTATTTCTATACCTGGAGCGAATATATCGATCCAGATATTTACGCGCAGTTTGAAGCAGAGACAGGCATAACAGTTGTCGAAGACATTTTCGGCAGCAATGAAGACATGTATGCCAAGTTGATTGCTGGCGTAACTGGTTACGATGTGCTTGTGCCCTCCGACTACATGGTTGCGATGTTAGTCGAAGAAGGAATGATTGCAGAACTTGACCACAGCCGCCTCGAAGAAACCATCAGTTACCTTGACCCGACTTTTACCAACCCCCCATTTGACCCCAACATGGGACACTGTTTGCCATACTTCTGGGGGACCACAGGCATTGGCTTTAACTGGGAGGATTGGGATGAAGCGCCTGGAAGCTGGGCATACATCTTCGACCCAGAGTTAGCTGGAAATTTCAGCGGTCAAATCTCGTTGCTGGACGACATGCGTGAGGTGTTTGGCGCTGCGCTTATCTACCTCGGGTATAGCTCTGGGACGACCGACGAAGCCGAACTGGCCGAAGCGAGGGACCTGGTTTTGGGTATGAAAGAACATCTATACTCTTTCGAATCAGATACCTATGAAGACTTGATGCTGACCGGGGAGACCAGATTGGCACAAGGCTGGAGTGGAGATATTTTTGTCGCTCAAGCTGAGGATGAGAATATCGACTACATTATCCCGCAGGAGGGCGCGGTAATGTGGGTGGATAATTTGTGCATCACGGTCGATGCCGCAGCAGATCCCGAAAGATTGGAAAGGGTCTATATGTGGCTAGAGTACCTTAATCGCCCGGACATCGCAGCTCAGAACACAAACTGGGTGTGGTACGCTTCACCCAACGCCGCTGCTGAATCAGGGATTGATCCTGAAATCCTCGGCTACCCAGCCATTTATCCCGACGATGAAACCTTTGAAAGACTGCAATACCTGGGAACTGTCGGCGATGCGTTAGATATTTACTCTCGCATGTGGACGGAAATTAAGACGGAGTAAGCTAAACACTTATTTCCGCACCAAGAAATAGCATAACGAAAGGGCGACTCCTATGAAGAAAAGGAGTCGCCCTTTCTACCCAAAATTACGTAAAAGTCCTTATTCAGATAATCATACATATTACCCTGCCCCAAAATAATTAATTCCATCCAAATATTTTCATTCTCATAAGGAGAGTGCAATGTCCGAGGATACACAATCAAATAACCCAAACGATTCATTACCATCCCACGCTCAGGTTGTGATAGTTGGAGGAGGGGTAATAGGTTGTAGTATTGCTTACCATCTGACCAAACTTGGTTGGAAGGATGTCTTGTTATTAGAACGCAAACAACTCACCTCTGGAACCACATGGCATGCAGCTGGATTAGTTGTGACTCCAAGCTCTTCTGAGATTGGGATCGAGATGTCGACATACACACGCGATCTATTATTGGATCTTGAAGAAGAAACCAGCCAATCAACCGGGTTTAAACCGATCGGTTACTTACAACTCGCATGCACTCAGGATTGGTTAGAGGAAAGACGCAGAATAGGAGTTTTCGCCAGAAAACACGGTGTTAATTATCAGGAAATATCAGCCTCAGAAGTAAAAAAGATGTGGCCCCTTGCTGAGACAAAAGATGTTATCGCTGGATTTTACACTGCTGAAGATGGCCGCGCTAATCCTGTGGATGTCACCATGGCTTTGGCTAAAGGCGCTCGCATGGGTGGAGCGACCATTTTTGAAGAAACAGAGGTGACTGGGATAAATAAAAAGGATGGCCGCGTCACAGGCGTTGTAACGGATAAAGGGGAAATTGAAGCAGAATATATAGTTAACTGTGCGGGTTTATGGGGACGGCAGTTGGGCAAACTTGCGGGCGTTAACGTCCCACTCCAGGCCGCCGAGCATTATTACTTGCTTACCGAACCAATCGAAGGTGTACATCCAGACTTACCCATCATTGAGGATTTTGAGCGCTATTCATATTTTCGAGAAGAAGGCGAGGGTTTACTAGTAGGCTATTTTGAGCCTGTCGCCGCTCCCTGGGGATTGGACGGCATTCCAAAAGATTTCGCCTTTACCGAGTTACCCCCTGATTGGGACCGCATGATGCCTTATGTTGAGAAATCGATGGAGCGCGTCCCAATTCTCAAGGATGCAGGTATTTCTAAATTTTTCTGCGGTCCAGAAAGCTTCACACCGGACGGCGGATTTATGATGGGTGAAGCCCCCGAATTGAAAAACTTTTACGTCGCAGCAGGTTTAAATTCACTGGGGATACTGATGGGGGGTGGTGTCGGAAAAATTATGGCTCAATGGATCGTCGATGGAATGCCTCCCGTCGATGCTACTGATTTTGACGTTGCCAGGGCGCTCCCATTCCAGGGGAATCAAAAATTTCTGGCTGATCGCACGGTAGAAACCCTGGGATTCCAATACAGGCTTTTCTATCCAAATTTGAGTATGGAGTCTGCCCGCAATGTCCGAAAAACCGTAATTCATGACCGGCTTGCCAAAGCAGGAGCATTTTTTATTGAAGGTATGGGCTGGGAGATCCCCGATTGGTACGCCCCCGCGGGGATAGAAGCTAAAGTTGAATACTCCATGGGACGGCAGAATTGGTTTGAATACCATGCCGCGGAGCATAAAGCCTGCCGAGAAGATGTGATCCTGATGGACGTTACCTCGATGTCCAAATTCCTGGTGCAGGGACGCGATGCTGAAAAAGCGCTAAATAATATTTGCGCCAATGACGTTGCGGTGCCCGTTGGAAAGGTTGTATACACACAATGGTTGAACGAGCGCGGCGGGATGGAAGCAGACGTAACTGTAACTCGTTTAGCTGAGGATAAATATTTCATTGTTAGTGCGGGAGATTTTTACACGCATGATCTGTTCTGGCTGGATCGCCATATCCCTGAGGATGCCCATGCAGTAGTAACAGATGTAACCTCTGGCTACACACTCATTAATATTCAAGGACCAAAATCTCGCGATCTATTGAGCCGACTTACCACAGCAGATCTCTCGCATGAAGCATATCCATATATGTCTACGCAAGAGATTGATGTCAATTATGCTAGTGTAATGTCTATGCGCGTTACATTTGAGGGTGAATTGGGTTTTGAGTTGTATGTGCCCACCGAGTTCTCCGTGCACGTCTACGATTCGATCATGGAACATGCTCAAGATTTTGGGCTAAAGCATGCTGGATTCCAGGCGTTGAACTCATTAAGGATCGAAAAAGGCTATCGTGAATATGGTCATGACATGGACAACATGGATACACCCTTGGAAGCTGGATTGGGCTTTGCTGTAAAATTCGACAAGCCGGGAGGATTTATTGGCCGGGAAGCTCTCTTGCGCCAAAAAGAATCAGGTATCCTCAAACAACGCATGCTTCAATTCCTATTGGAAGACCCAGAACCGCTTCTGTTCGGCCATGAGGTTATATACCGAGATGGAAAGATTGTGGGTCATTTGCAAACTGGGTCATACGGGTTCACCCTTGGGGGAGCTGTCGGGCTTGGCTTTATTGAGCATGAAGAGGGAGTGACTTCTGAGTTTATAAAGAGTGGTAAATTCGAAATTGATATTGCTGGAGAATGCTTTCCCGCTAAAGCATCCCTTCGTCCAATGTATGATCCCAAAGGCATAAGGATCCGTTCCTAAACCATTTCGCGAGTTAACTTATGTCAATAAAACTACCTACTCACGCCCAGGTTGTGGTCATCGGAGGAGGCGTGGTTGGCTGCAGTACGGCTTACCATTTAACCAAACTCGGCTGGAAAGACGTTGTGCTGCTCGAGCGCAAGGCGCTCACCTCCGGCACCACTTGGGCCGCGGCTGGCCTGGTTGGTCAGCTCTGGGCATCCAGCGCACTTACGAAGCTGGCCAAATATGGGACGGAGTTGTATTCACGCCTGGAGGCAGAAACCGGACAAACAACTGGCTTTGTGCGCAGCGGATCCGTGAGAGTCGCTCGGACAGAAGCCCGCAAGAGTGAGTATGATCGGGCTGTTGGGATGGCGCGCGCCTTTGGAGTGGAGATTGAGGAAATTAGTTTAGAAAAAGCGCGCGAGATTTTCCCCCCCATGCAGACTGATGACGTAGTCGCCGCTTACTACCAACCGAATGATGGCCATACCTCGCCTGTGGATACCGCCCGGGCGATGGCAAAAGGGGCCCAGATGGGCGGAGCCAGCATATTCGAGGGGGTCAAAGTTACAGGCGTTGCTTTGAAAAACAACGCGGTTCATCAAGTTAACACAGACCAGGGCAATATTGCCTGTGAGTATGTTGTCAACTGCGCCGGTATGTGGGGCCGAGGAATTGGAAAAAAGGTAGGTGTCAGCATTCCGCTGCATGCAGCCGAGCACATGCACATCACGACCACTGCTATAGAAGGGGTATATCACGATATGCCCGTATTACGCGACATGGATGGGTATATCTACTTCAAGCAAGAGGGTGAAGGTCTTCTGATGGGCGGCTTTGAACCCACGGCCAAACCCTGGGGAATGCAGGGCATTCCAGAGGCTTTCGAATTCACCGAACTGGCGGAGGATTGGGATCAGTTCGAGTTGTTCATGGAGAATGCGATTCAGCGCTGTCCTGCCATGGAGCATGCCGGAATTATGCATTTCACTGTTGTCCCTGAGAGCTTCACTCCCGATAACAAATACATGCTTGGGGAGGCACCAGGAGTCAAAAACTTCTTCGTTGCGGCTGGGATGAACTCGGTGGGTATAGCCAGTGCGGCAGGCGCAGGTAAGGCAATTTCCGAGTGGATTGTTGAAGGCCATCCATCGGAAGATTTGTGGGAAGTAGATATAAGGCGCTTCCACAGATGGCAAAGCAACAGCCGGTATTTACAAGACCGCATCACCGAGACCGTCGGTTTTTTATACGCCGACCACTGGCCCTTCAAACAACCTGAGACAGCCCGACCAGTCCGATGTTCGCCTCTACACCACCAGCTTAAGCAGCGGGGCGCGTGTTTTGGAGTGCTGGCCGGTTGGGAACGCGCCAACTGGTTTGCACTAAAGGGAGTCGAAGCGAAATATGAATACAGCTGGGGACGTCAAAATTGGTTTGAATTCGCCGCGGTAGAGCACATGGCAGTCCGCGATAGTGTTGGTGTATATGATCTGACTTCTATGGCAAAATTTCAATGTCAAGGAAAAGATGCCGAAGATTTTCTGCAGCGTGTGTGTGCCAACGACGTTGACGTGCCAATCGGCAAGGTAGTTTATACACAACTGCTTAACCAGCGCGGTGGTATAGAAGCTGATCTGACCGTCACCCGACTGGCCGGGGACACATTTTTTATCGTCACAGCCGGGGCGACTGAAGTGCGTGATTTTGACTGGCTAAGTCGTCACATCCCCATAGACAGCCATGTAGTTTTGACAAATGTTACTTCAGCCTATGCCATGTTGGGGGTAATGGGGCCTAAATCCCGAGACCTGCTCTCTACCCTGACCAACGCCAACCTATCCAACGACGCCTTTCCATTCGCTACCGCACAGCACATTGATATTGCCTACGCCAGGCCGCTAGTCCTTAGGATGTCCTACGTAGGTGAATTGGGTTGGGAGCTTTACGTTCCATCTGAATTTGCCTCCGGTGTGTTCGATGCCTTGATGGCCGAAGGTGAAAAGTTCGACTTACGCCTCGTCGGTTTACACGCAGTAGATTCACTGCGCCTAGAAAAAGGGTACCGGCACTGGGGTTCGGATATCACACCGGACGACACGCCCTTCGAGGCTGGTTTAGGTTTCGCCGTGAAGCTGAATAAGGGAGACTTTATCGGGCGGGAAGCTCTGCTGAGCCAGCAGGAATCAGGCCTTACCCGGAAGCTGGTCATGTTTACCCTCGAAGACCCCCAACCGTTGCTCTACCATGATGAGCCAATTTACCGGAATGGTGAATTGGCCAGCAGCGTTACCCATGGCGCCTACGCTCATATGCTCGGGTGTGCTATGGGCATGGGCTATATAGAAAACCCCGAAGGAATTAGCTCCGAGTGGATCCTATCCGGTAAATACGAAATTGACGTTGAGGGCAAACTTATTCCGGCAAAAGCTTATCTTAAAGCTCCATACGACCCATCGAATAAAAGAGTGCGAATGTGAGACAGATGAGGTGATTTTCCTAATCATCAGGTATTGAGTATATCTGTAGAGTTGAATAAATAATTAAATTATTTACGGAGAAGATATGATCAGTCAAACACCCCAATTAGAACCGATTGTTCCAGCCTATCGTGTTCGTATTCTCAGCGATGAGCAGCTGGATAAATTCAAATCAAACACCTTTATAATCCTGGAGGAGACAGGTTTTCAATGTCCTTCAGTGAGGGCACTGAAAATTTATGCAGAACATGGCGCTGTGGTAGATTTTGACACTCAGATTGTAAAACTATCACCGGATGTGATCCTGGAGGCTCTTTCTCATGCGCCGCGTTACTACACCATGGGTGGGCGCACTGAGGCATTCGATCTTGATTTGTCGAAGGGAGGCATGTATGTATCTACTGATGGAACCGGGACAAAGACTGTCGACTTTGTGACGCGAAAATTACGCTCTTCCATCAAAGACGATGTGGCAAAATCAGCCCGGGTTTCCGACTACCTGTCTTCGATCGGTTTTTATTGGCCTATGGTCAGCGCGCAAGACCATCCTGTTTCCCCCTCACTGCATGAGTTAGAGGCTTCCTTCAACAATACCCTCAAGCACGTCCAGACTCCGACTGTGGTGGAGGAAATTACGGCACGCTACGCAGTGGAAATGGCGAAAATTGTGGCGGGCAGCGAGGAGGAAATGCGGAAACGCCCCCCCCTCTCATTACTGATCTGCACGATTGCCCCGTTGGCTATGGATCCTGAAAGTATGGACGCCGCCCTGGTGGCAGCCGAGGCAGGTATTCCGGTGGGCTTTATGGCCATGCCCAACACTGGCTCTACTGCGCCGGCCACATTGGCAGGAACCATATCTCTTGCCGATGCAGAGATTGTCTCTGCTATGGTGCTGATCCAAATGGCGTATCCCGGCGCACCGATATACCACTCCTTGATGCCCGGCATGACTCACCCACGCACCGGCGCCTACTATGGCCATGACAGCCACGTTTATGCGATTGGTGTTGAGTTGGCTCATATGTGGGGTGTTCCAACCCTGGCTTGCACGGATAATTCGGACGCACACGGGCTGGGTTGGGAAAGCGGCATGGCGGGCGGCAAGAGTCATATGCTGAGCGCGCTATGTGGCGCGGAAACTGGCGCCGGAATGGGATTGCTGCGAGGCAGCACCTTACTATACCCGGAGGCCCTGGTTTTGGATATGGATACTTATCATAGTGTTCGCAATTCTGTAGGGGGATTGGATACCAACCCCGACCAAATGGCCCTGGATGTCATTCAAGCAGTGGGGCAGGGCGGCCATTTCCTCAGGGAGAGGCACACGCGAGATTATTTCCGCAAATTGAATTTTTCGGAGATAGTGTATATTCCAGAAACAGGTGGCAGTTACCGAGACCCGCTTGAAGTCGCCAAAGAAAAAACCGACTGGATTTTGGAAAATCACCACCCAGAACCATTGAGCGATAACCAACAAAGTGAATTGACTCGTATTATTGAAGCGGCAGAGCGAGAATTGAGTCAGGAGAATTAGTCTTTGGAGACATTATTGAAAGTACTGTTATTTTTGAACCTGAAACCGGCGAAAATTTGAACCAGGTAAACACACCAAATAAAAAGGCTATGGTTTATTTACCCCACAACGGTAGAGAGCCGGCAGTTAATAAATATATGGCCGAGATCAGAACAAACCAAGCGCAGGCCCTGGCGGTCTTGCTAGAAAATAAAATTGCAAAAGAAGCAACTGAGGCGGCCGACGTTGGGGAGCGCTCGTTATTCCGCTGGCTGGCTGCTGCTGAGTTTGACGAAAAGGTCTCTGTGCCAACACCATTCAAGATGGAATACATTGAGGTATAAATGTAGTTTGCAGTTAGGACTGTAAGCGTTGGATTAAAACATGATAGATATAAAACCAATTCGAGCCAAGCACCACCTGGAGGTGCTGAGTGCTGACGAACTTTTGTCCATACAGTCTGCAACCTTGCAAATCCTGGAGAACGTAGGTGTGCGCTTCCCTTCTGAGAGAGCGCTAAGCATCTTTGCTGAACATGGTGCAAAGGTAGACAAAGACAACCAGATCGTACATATCCCTCCAGACTTGGTCACGAAGGCAATTGGTCATGCGCCGCGTACTTATGGATTAGCCGGACGTGTGAACAAGGCTGGATTGGTACTGGACGGTACCAGCACCTATTTTGGAACGGATGGTGTTGGTGTAGAAACTGTTGATTTTAAAACCAGAGAAGCGCGCCTTTCCACGAAAAAAGATGTGGCCAACATGGCCCGAGTGGCGGACGCACTCTCATCCATCGCTTTCTATTGGCCGATGGTCAGTGCGCAGGATCACGGGCATACAGCTGCGCTGCATGAAATAGAAGCCAGTTTCAACAACACAGTTAAGCACGTGCAGACTGTAACGGCCGTCAACGAGACTTTGGCAGGCTACGCAATCCAAATGGCTGAAATTGTGGCTGGAGATCGTGAAAAGATGCGCGCTGCGCCGCCGCTTTCAGCCCTCATTTGTACCATCGCGCCATTGAGTCAGGACAAAGAGGCGATCGAGGCAGCCATGGCCTATGCTGAAGCGGGTATCCCGGTAGGTTTTATGACTATGCCGACCATTGGATCGACTGCGCCAGCCACAGCCGGTGGGGCGCTGGTCATTGGAAACGCAGAACTAATCAGCGCTATCGTCCTGATGCAGTTGGTCTCTCCAGGCGCGCCGATCTTTTACTCTCTGTGCGCTTCGGTTATGGACCCGCAAACCGCCGATTATATTGTCGGTATACCTGAGAAATACCTTTGCAATGCTGCTGGGGTTCAATTAGCGCATGATTGGGGTGTCCCTGCTCTGGCCGGAGCGTTCGCTATGGACAGCCCTGAACCGGCAACCTGGCAATTGGGGCGGGATAGTGTTTATACCTCCTTGATGGTTGCTCAGGCCGGTGCAGACCTGGCCGAGGGTCTTGGTATGATCAAGGCTTCCACTCTGTTAGTGCCCGAGCAGATCATCTTTGATGATGAAATCTATCACACACACCGTATCCTGGCTGAAGGGATTGATACAGGCGTTGATAGTCTGGCCTTGGATGTTATCGAAGATGTCGGCCCCGGGGGACATTTCCTGGCCCAGAAACACACACGCAAACATATACGGGATATATGGATCCCGAAATTAACCCATCCGCGCCCATCAATGGGCGATCCGCCTTCAACTGATATTCGCCAGCGCGCCAGGGCGAAATTTGATAAAATTCTGACAGAACACGAGGTTGAGCCTTTGGATGAAAAAATTCAAGCAGAATTGCAGGCTCTCCTTAAAGCAGCCGAAAAAGAAATTGGCGCTTAGCTTATGAATATTGAAGAAGGCCGTTCCATCGATACAGCCCTTTGCCCACTTTGCGGTAAACCTAATCTGTGTCCTATGGTTGCGAATCCTTCCGCTACTGAATGCTGGTGCAGCGAGGAGAAGTTTCCACCCGGGCTGCTTGCCCAAATTCCCGAAAACGCGGTTCGCCAAACTTGCGTATGCTTTGAGTGCCTTAAGACCTATCGGGAGAACAACAGCGATATGGATGTTTCCTCATAAGGCTTTCGCTGTGCAATGACAGGCCAGCTAGCAAATTATAGCGCCTGGATGAAATCAACAGCCCTCTAGCAGGAGAAATATTGTTCACTAAAACCCCGGATATTATTCCTTTCACCTCGCCCATCAAGAAAGAGATTTTGACCCAGGCCGAGCTTGAGACCTTGAAAGAAAAGACGCTGTACATCTTGGATGAAGTCGGCGCCCACTTTCCTTCTACCAAAGCGTTGGAAATCTTCGCCGACCATGGCGCGCGTGTGGATATGGACGAAGAAATTGTGCGCATCCCACCGGACCTGGTAAAAAAGGCCATGTCTACAGCCCCGCGTTCCTTCATTCTGGGTGGACGGGAGCCGCGCTTTGACCTGCTCCTGGACGGCAGCTGCTCATACCTCTCGACCGACGGCACCGGGGTGCATGTGATTGACCTGGAGACACGCGAGAAGCGTGCCTCTTGCAAGGAGGATGTAGCACAAATGGCACGCGTGTGTGACGCTCTGCCCTTCGTAAGTTTTTACTGGCCTATGGTCAGCTCAAAAGAGTACGGGCATACGGCTCCGCTGCATAATTGCCATGCTGGCCTGACAAACACTTTGAAGCACGTGCGTGGTGGGACTACATTAATTCCCCAATTAGCCCAATCTGTTGTGGAAATGGCCACAACTGTAGCGGGTAGTGTCGAGCAACGAATTAAACGACCGCCAATTTGCGCCAACATATGTACAATCTCCCCATTAAGTCACGATAAACACGGCATAGAGAGCGCGCTGATCTATGCTGAGGCAGGGATTCCGATCAGTTTCATGGCTATGCCTACTATGGGATCTACCGCGCCGGCAACACCGCTGGGGGCGCTTGTCATGGGGGATGCGGAAGTGATCAGCGCTATGGTATTAATACAGCTTGCTTTTGCGGGCGCTCCGGTGTTTCATGCCGTTTTCACATCTCTAATGGACCCGCGCACAGGCGGTTACATCAGCAGAATGCCAACCGCGTCATACATGATGGCTATGCAGCTCGCGCATGCCTGGAATGTACCCTGTTTGGGTGGAGCCAGGGTGAGCGGTGATGCGCCAGAATTGGGTTGGCAATCAGGTTATGAGGTTGGATTAGGAGCGGCGATGACTGCAATGGCCGGAGGTGAAATTTGCGGTTTGATGGGTTTAGTTGGCAGCGCTACGACTCTTTATCACGAAGAAATGATCCTCGATCATGATGCTTACCAGCATGTATATGATATGTTGAACAGCACAAAATTAGATGAAATCGATTCATCTCTCAAAATAATAAAACATGTAGGGCCACGCGGCCATTTCTTGGCCCAAAAACATACCGCGAAAAACATCCGTCGCTTCAATTTGTCGCCTCTGCTAAGGCAAAAGGGGTCCGATGGCAAGCCGCTAGATCCTCGAGAAATAGCATTAGAAAAGTTCAAACACATTCTTGAAACCCACAAACCGGAACCGCTGCCTAAAGAGGTCCTTGTAGAACTAGACAGCATCCTCGAGGCGGCAGAACGTGAAGTAGAGAATATTTATGGAAGTTAATTGGCACATAGTATGATTAGCGCATTTTATAAAAACTGGTATTTCGAGCCTGGCTTGGAGATTATCACGCGCCGATCAATAATCCTGCAATATTAATAGGAGATTCAATCATGGTCGAAAAACTGCGCGAACTGGGCCGAGTCAAACTGACACAGTTGCAACCAAGCGGATTGATAATCGAAACACCCTCGGGCCACTTTTATGATCCTTCCCGGCGGGTTGAAGTAGACCGATTACGGATCACGCCTTTGGGTATCGAGGCCACCACACTCGAAGCTGAGCATGTGCTTGATATCCATCACATTGACCACCCCGACAAAGCATACGATGATGACGACCTTGTCTGTATCGGCTTCACATCTCACTACGCTGCGATGCGCGCCCGATTTGGGGAGCATATGGTGGATGGCATCGCTGGTGAAAACATCATCATCGATGTTGAGGAAGAGGTCTGGCCGGAGGACCTCGGCCAGCGAATCGGCATTGAGAACGCGGACTCAGGACAATTGGCTCTGTTGGATATGGTCAGCTTCGCCGCGCCGTGCCAGGAGTTCAGCCACTTCGCCGCTCAAAGCCAGTCCGAACCACTCCCCGTGGATAAATTAAAAGCCATACTACAATTCCTGGGTAATGGTCGCCGTGGTTTCCTATTATTGTTGGGTAAAAACCAAGAACAGGTCTCAGTCCAACCAGGGGATAAGGTATTTGTAGTCAGCGCTGATTAACATGCTGGCAGTGCGCTTTGACGCCTAGATACTATATTATTGGGGGGGAGAAATATATAGCCTGAGCAATAGGATAATGAGCTTGCGGTAGCTCTTGAATTCGTCTAATTACTGCTGCCTTTTATCCCAATTCGTTCTCAGCTGCCTGGATGATACGTTTGAATTCAGCTTGCTGGGCTTCAGAGAGCGGCTTTGGGTTATGGTTTTCTAAAATCCAGGTGGTCTTTTCTTGAGCATATTCGATCGCATCCCATTCGCCCCCACCTGGTTTATGTTCCAAGATCATTTCACCAAAATCGAGCTTGTGCATGTGCTCGCGAGTATGTGGTTGGTTTAGATAATGTCCTTTTGGTCCCACTGTTTTTACCAAATCAAGGGCTAACGCTTCAGGGCTGGTATCCAATCCGGCCACCTCTGAGCGAACCTGCTGATAAATCTCAACGTCAAGGAGCAGCGCTTCAGGTGTGAGTAATGTACAGGTCTCCCTTAACCCAAGTCCACTTACTGTATCTGCTCCGCACATAACACATAGAAGCATATTTGCAGCTATCCCCATCGCAGATTCCCAACCAGAAGTAGCAGCCTCCGTACCCACCCCCGCCAGTGTAGGCACACCCCACATATGAGCCAGTTCTACTCCTGCTGAATAGAATATATCCGCCTCCCTTGCTGACCCCAAGAAGGCCCCAGTCCGCGGATGCATGATTCCCGGCATAAGCGAATAGTAGGTCGGAGCACCTGGATGTGCCATCTGAATCAACACCATTGCTGAAACAATCTCAGCATCACCGACAGCAATTGTCCCCGCAAGGGTTGCAGGAGAGGTTGATCCGGCTAATGCCATAGACATAAACCCTACCGGTAATCCTGCTTCGGCAAATACAAGCGCCGATTCCATACTTTCTTTATCCTGTGCCAGTGGGGCAATAGTACAAATAAGGGATGATACTGGAGGACGTTTCCGCATTGTGTCTTCATCCCCAGCCACGACCATAGCCATTTCGACTGCGTTTCGCGCATCTTGTTCACTGATGATTGTCGGGGACTGGACGTGTTTAACTGTGTTGTTAAATGATGCGTCTAATTCGTGTAATGTAGCAGTCATATTATGGTCTTGCGCGCTGACCATCGGCCAGTAAAACCCTATTGAGGGCAAGTAGTCTGCAACCCGCGCCATGCGTGCGACATCGTGTTTTTTTGAGCCCCGTCGTTGACCAGTCCTGAAATCGATGGTTTCGAAACCACAACCATCTGTAGCACAGTAGGTTGCTGTCCCATCAAGCACCAGATCGAAGGAGCTGTCACGCGCCCCCAGTGTGTAGTAGCGCGGCGCATATGACACGGCATCCAACACTACTTCTGGAGGTAATTTAACTATCTGGCTCTCAAAATCAACGAGGCCTCCGTTTGCAGCATATATTTCAAGGGCTTTCTGGGAAGGGCAATGAATTCCAACTTCTTCTAAAATCTCCAAAGTTGCTGATTTTAGATCATTCAGTTGGCCGTCATCCAATATCCGCGTCTTGAAGGTCGGTTTGATTGGTTGGATTGGGAGAGTTTCACTGTACATTTTCTTATCCTTGTTTGGAAAACTGTTATCCTCATTTCCAAATCTGTCTAACAGCGCACTTTCTTTAGCTTGGGATCATACATAGGTCGTAACGCAGCTTTCGCAGGATAGCGCACACCAGCCACATCAATCTCATAAGCGCCGCTCTTTATATAATCGGCGCTAACCCCCTCCTCATTCTCTACCGGTCCTACGCCTACCGCTCCCCCTAATGTGTGGCCGTAGCCGCCCGACATTATGTAACCTACAGGTTCTCCGTTCCGATAGATTGGTTCACCATAATGCAACAAAGGCTCAGGATCTTCCAACAGGAACTGCACCATGCGATATTTAAGCCCCGCCTCTTTACGCTGCAAAAGCGCTTCTTTGCCGATGAACCCAGCGGGTTTATCGAAATCTACAAAGTAACTCAAACCTGCCTCCAGGGGAGAATCAAGATTATCGATATCTCCACCGTAGTCACGATAGGCCTTTTCCAGCCGCAGCGATTCCAGAGCCTGCAATCCCATATGCACTAACCCGACTTCTGTTCCCGTCTCCACAATAGTATCAAAGACATGCAGGGAAAACTCGGTGGGGATATAAAGCTCCCAACCCAATTCGCCCACATAGGTCACACGAAAAGCCTTGACCAGGGCATATCCAAGCTCTATTTCCTTCATGCTAAGGTAGGGAAAAGCTTCATGCGACATATCGGCATTCGTCACGCGGCTAAACAAGTCACGCGATTTTGGTCCCTGGATGTTCAACACGCTGTAGGCAGAGGTTATATTGGTTACGAAGACGTGTGCATTGGGCGGAATGTGTCTCCTCAGCCACGCGCCAACCTGCATGGTCGTCCCATCCCCCGTGAGAATAAGATATTGATCTTCTGCTAAACGTGTGACGGTTAAATCAGCCTCAATCGTGCCGCGTTCGTTCAACCATTGAGTATAGACAATTTTACCAATCGGCACAGCCACGTTATTGGCGCAAATGCGGTTAAGGATTTTTTCTGCATCCCGCCCTTGCACCAAGATTTTAGCCATCACGGAGTAATCCATGATCGTCACGCCTTCACGAGTTGCCTTGTGTTCTGCCGCGCTGTACTCAAACCAATTCTGCCGCCCCCAGCTGTATTCCACTTTAGGTTCAACCCCCTCTGGTGCGAACCAGTCTGGATATTCCCACCCAGCGTAGCTGGCAAAATAAGCCCCAGCTTCGGCCAATCTATCATGGAAAGCTGATCTTTTAACTTCGCGAGCAGACTCGTACTGTTTGTTGAAATATCCAGGAGTGAACATGTAACCGAGAACTTCTGCGGTTCTATTACGTAGATACACCGGATTGTTTTGAAACGGCTGCATACGTGCAATGTCTATCTCAGTCACGTCGACATCTGGCAAGGAATCGACGATCCATTGTGCCATTACTCGACCCACGCCCCCGCCCAAGAGAATGCCAAGTGAGTTAAATCCTGCCGCAACGAAAAAGTTTTTTAACTCAGGCGCTTCACCCATCATTGGGCCTAAATCGGGGGTAAAGCTTTCAGGGCCGCAAAATAACTTATGCACGCCAGCATCTTGCATAATTGGTATTCGTTTCATAGCTTCTTCAATATACGGCATCATCCTGTCCCAATCAGGGTTTATCTCACCAAAGCTAAAATCTTTTGGGATGCCGTCTATCCCCCAGGGGGCCGCGGTGGGTTCAAACAAACCCAGCAGCAGTCCACCAGTCTCTTCACGGTAATAGGCAAATCTGTCGAGATCCACCAAAACAGGAAGATCAGGATTGATTCCATCGATCGGTTCTGTGATCAAGTAGTAATGCTCCGCGGCTTGCAGTGGGACATTAACTCCCGCCATCTTCCCCAGTTCGCGTGCCCAAATCCCAGCGCAGTTGACCACGTATTCCGCTTCAATTTCTCCCTTATCAGTGACAACCCCAGTCACGCGGCCATTTTCCTTCTTGATCCCAGTGACTTTGGTTTCCTCGTAGAGCAGTGCGCCACCCATGCGAGCGCCTTTCGCCAGAGCCATTGTGGTGTCTACAGGATTGCAGCGCCCATCTTCAGGAGTGATGAAACCGGCAAGTATGTCTTCAGTCTCGGCTAAGGGCCAAAACTTTTTGACTTCTGTTGGGGAGATCTCTTCTACAGGAACGTCAAAGATACGATCGAAAGCCGCCACTCGGCGGAGTTCATGTAACCGGGAGGGGGAGTTGGCAAATTCAAGGTAGCCGACAGACTTGTAGCCTGTAGATTGGCCGGTTTCTGCCTCCAGGCGCTGGTATAGTTCACGGGTGTATTTTGCCATTAAAAGCATTGTTTCGTCAAAAAATCCCCCTGCCTCAACCAAACCCGCGGCATGCCACGTAGTACCTGCGGTGAGTTGTTTTCGCTCTAAAAGGAGGACATCTTTCCAACCAAGTTTGGTGAGGTGATAAGCGATGCTGCAACCCATCACACCACCCCCTATGATCACAACTTGCGCATGAGTTGGCATCTTGTCTTGTTGAATGTCTTTCATGGCAAACTACTTTAGCTGAGTTTTAGAGATTAGTCTCTCAAAATTACTCAGATTTCAGGAATTAGAATGAATGGACTCACCCAGAACTATTAATTTGCTCAGCTTCTTTGTCAGCGGCGGCTAAGATTATATCCATTTCTTTTAGAATTGTTTCAGGCAAAGGCTGAGGTTGGTGGCTGTCATATATCTGCTTGAATTCCTCTAAAGCCACTTCACGGGGTGGGCGTAAATTTCCCTGAGCATCTTGTTCTCGTAAGATTGATGAGTACCGAAAGTCTCGCACGTGCTCGCGAGTATGTTTATGGCGCAGAAAATGACCCCGCGGCCCAACATCTTTGATCACATCTAGCGCCATATCCACTTCATTAAACTCAAACTCTTTGAAATAATCATAAACTCCCATGCATACTTCATGATCCAAAATGATCTGCTCTGGATAAAGGATCATGGAAGACCCCAGCATTCCCATGTAGCCACAAACCTCGCCACCTGAAAACGGCACTAATGAAGCGCCAAATCCAGCTTCCATGCCAGACTGCCAACCGATATCCGGTGCATCACTGCTTACAGAACCTCCGCCCAAGCTGGGAACATTCCAGGCGTGGGCAAGCTGGACCGCTATCTTCGATACCGGGAGGGGCACTTCACCTATATACCCCCCAGTTCGCGGTTCCATGAGGGAAGTGATAATTGAATGGTACACGGGCGCACTAGGGTACGCCAATTGCAGCAAAACCATAGCGCTAACAACCTCGGCATCACCTTCTACAATTGCGCCGAGGGCTGAAGATGGAGCTGTGGATCCCATAGTGGGCATGGCCATAAAACTCGTAGGAATCCCCGCTTCTGCATAAGCCAAAGCCGATTCGATTCCGTCCGCATCCTGAGCCAGTGGAGCGATAGTACAGATATTGGCATTAATTGGCGCTCTCTCGCGCCGAGCCTTGTCGCTTCCTGCAACCACTGTAGCCATCTCAACGATATATGGAGCCAGCCGAGGGTGAACGGTTGTGCCGCCGCGCACATGCTTCAAGGTGTTTGTCAAACCCGCATGGCATTCATGCAGCGGAGCGCATTTTCCATGATCTTGCGCGCTGACCAGAGGCCAAAAGAAACTGACCGTGGGTAAGGCATCACTCACCCTGGCCATCATGGCGATATCTTTTTTCCGAGAAGGCCGTTTTTTTCGAGTCTCCAGATCAATTACATGTACCCCACACCCGTCTGTCGCGAGATATGAATTTCTACCATCAAGGGTTAGATCAAAGCGCTCTTCCCGCCCGCCCAATACAAAACTACGCGGGGCTGTTGACATGGCCTTTTTCACCAAAGCAGGGGGGATGCGGACTATTTCGCTGTCCCAATCCACATTGGCGCCATGGTCGTCAAATATTTTCAGCGCTTTTTGGCTGGGGAAATGCACACCCACCTCTAACAAAAGCTGCAACGTCCCATTCTTTAGCGTCTCTAATTCAGAGGAGCTTAGCACGTCTGCTTTATGATGTGAGGAAATAGAAATAATATCTGGGGTTTCCGAATACTTATCCATACCTAAAATTCCTTATCTGCCTGTGCAATAATCTTCTCTAGTTATCTAATAGCAAAGGCGTAAAGATAAAGGAGTGTTTGCTCCTTTAAGTCAAATATTCGTTCGGGTAAAGTAGAAAAATATTTTGGTATCAGATCTCAAAATTTCCGTGACCAATCCTTTAGTCGGCGTCCTACAACCACTTTTGTCTGGGTGTAGAACGCTACGGCGTGGTCGTTGGATTGTTCCGGATTTATTAAATCTTTCCGATTGTACCGTCCCAGGTGTCAACCTTATCCTGCTTCATCTCTTCTTCGTCAAACCAGTGGGTGGTAATGCACTTTGCTTCCGTGTAAAACCGGATTCCATCTTTACCCAACACGTGGAGGTCTCCAAAGAATGAGTTCTTGTGACCTGCGAAGGGAAACATTCCCACAGGGACGGGAATACCTACGTTTATTCCTACCATGCCCGCGTGGGTCCTTTTGGCAAATTCGCGACTGAAATACCCGTTTTGAGTATAGATCGCAGACCCATTCGCAAACTGGTTCGCGTTCATTACCTGGATGCCCTCTTCGAAATCTTTAACGCGTTTTATGGTGGTGACCGGTCCGAAAATTTCTTCATCGCCAACAGACATTTCTGGGGTTACGTTGTCGAAAATCGTAGGTCCAATCCAATTACCATTTTCATATCCCTCGACACTCGCGTTCCTGCCATCGAGGACCAGATCAGCGCCCTCTTCGATCCCTTTTTCGATCCAATCTGTAACAAACTTTTTATGCCCGGCAGAAACTAGCGGCCCAAGTTCAGTCTCCGGATCATACGAGGGTCCCATAACTCTTTTGTCAGCCATGCGTTTGATGGCAGCTACCAGCTCGTCAGCGATTGATTCCTGCACGACAATGGCGGGAAGCGCCATACATCTTTCGCCAGCGCATCCGTAGGTTGCGTTCACGATCCCTGCTGCTGTCCTTTGTATAGGGGCATCTTCAAGCACCAGGGCGTGGTTCTTGGCTTCACATAAAGCCTGCACTCTCTTCCCGTTCGCTGCCGCTGTAGAATAAATATGCTTACCAACTGAGGTTGAACCGACAAAGGTTATTCCCTTTACGTCAGGGTGGCTGAGGAAAAGCTCCGCCTCATGCCGGCTGCAAGTCATCACATTCACTACGCCTTCAGGCAATCCTGCTTCGTAAAGTAGCTCGACCATCGCCATTGCGGTCATTGGTGTGGTGCTGGAGGCTTTCAAAACCATAGTATTACCCATCGCGATGCAGAGTGGGACCATCCAACCAAAGGGGATCATGGCGGGGAAATTCCATGGAACCAGCCCTACGAAAACCCCCAAGGATTCGCGGTACATCACCGTGTCGTAGTTCCTAGATGTATCCATGAGGGCTCCCCCCATCATCAAAGATGGTGAACCGCATGCAAGCTCAACAACTTCTATAGCTTTTAGCACATCACCTTTAGATTCCTCCCAGACTTTACCATTTTCGCGGGCCACGGACATGGTCAGCGCATCCAAATTATCTTCCAGGATCTTTTTATATCTGAACAGCACCTGAACCCGCTCCATGACAGGCGTATCTCTCCAGGCAGGAAATGCCTTTTGGGCAGCTCCTACAGCGAGATTAACTTCTTCTTCCGTGCAGTTTGGGGCCTTGGCAATAACTTTACCCGTGTTCGGGTCCGTGATGTCATAATACTTCTCAGTCGTGGATTGCTCAAATTTACCATTAATAAAATACCCCAAGTTCTTTGGTTCACTCATAATTTACTCCTTTTTTGTAATAAAAGATATTACCATAATTTAATTCACTCACCAATTCAAGCCTTGGCAACAGCGTCTGTAATGTCCAAGGCCTGGTCAATTATCTCCAATCCTTCATCAATTTGTGATTTTGTGATGCTGAGGGGGGGTACGATAAATATCATGTTCGCTTTAATGAACGTAAACAACCCATTCTCACGGAGGTACTTTCCCACTTCATTCATTGTAGCCAGTTCAGCGCCCTTTGCATTTCGCGTGGCCATCGGAGTTTTTGTCATTTTATCTTTTACGACTTCAATTACCGAGAATAATCCGATATAACGCACAGCACCAACAGAATTATGTTTTGATTTTAGCTCCTCAAGACGCTGCCCTAAATGTTCCCCCACTTCAGCCGCATTATCGATTAATCCATCCTGTTTATACACTTCAATTGTAGCTACTCCGGTAGCACATGAGAGAGGGTGGCCGCTGTAGGTTAACCCACACGACAACTTATTGTCCTCGAAATGTTGGGCGATTTCATCTGATACAACGACTGCTCCCAATGGGACATAGCCTGCTGTGACTCCCTTGGCCATAGTAATGATATCAGGGACGACGTTCCAATTATCAACGGCGAACCACTTCCCAGTCCTCCCAAATCCGCTCATGACCTCATCTGAGATCAACAAAATCCCGTATTTATCACAGATCTCTCGCATACGCGGCCAGTAGTCGTCGGGCGGCACAATAATCCCATTAGAGCCGACAACACCTTCAAGAAAGATCGCGGCTATTTCCTCTGGGCCTTCGTACTGGATCACTTCCTCGATATGGTCAATGCACTCTCGATGGCAAGTATCCCGCGTCCAACCAAAGGGGCAGCGATAACAATACGGGTTGAGCGTATGCACTACTCCAGGCATAGTGGGTTCAACTGCCCAACGACGGCTGTCGCCGGTTAATGCTATTGCACCATGCGTCGCACCATGATAAGAAATATATTGAGCCAGGATTTTGTGCCGGCCAGTATACATCCGGGCCATCTTGATCGCATTCTCATTTGCTTCCGCGCCTCCTAAACAAAAGAAGGTTTTATTCAGATTCCCTGGTGTTATCTCAGCTAGGCTTTCCCCCAGGCGTCCACGCGGTTCGGTTGCTGTACCTGGATGGGCAAAACACAATTTATCGGCTTGTTCTTTGATTGCTTCGATTACTTTGGGGTGCTGGTGTCCGATATTCAAGTTCATCAACTGGGATGAAAAATCAATATAGCGCTTGCCATCTGCATCCCAAAAGTAAACGCCTTCTGCCCGGTCAATGGGAATTGGGTTGACTTCAGACTGTACTGCCCAAGAAAAGAAAGTGTATTTCTTGCTTGACTGCACAATCTCTTCGGCTGTCATCGTATTTTCTTTAGTAATCATAGATATCTCCAGGATATTAATTATTCCGATATTGGTAGGATATGGGATCGGGAATGCATACCTTTCTCATTCTGGCGCTGGGTTTTTGGTTTAACTCATTTCTTGTTCAATCGTAATACCCCGCTTCTCCAATTCGGCGAAGAAGATTTCGGGGTTGATCACAGTTTCTGGGGGCAAGACGCCTCTAGCACCAATATCACCACGCGCGATCATCTGGGCGCCTATGCTCAAGGGGATTGCAATGTTTTTATAGTAAGCTGATTTGCCTCCCCATTCTTCCATTGGCGGGTGGCGGTTCCATAACTTGACCTTGACGTCGCTGCCGTCTTTCTTGCCAAAGACTTCGACAACCAATCCATATGCCCAGAGCGGAGTTTGCTTGGTTTCAGGAAGTTGCAGCAGAATATCGTGCATCATCTCTAATGCTGTAGTCTCTTTGCCATTTATGGTGATCGGTTCTTCGCTGTAAAGACCGGATTCCAACATTGCTTTGGCAAGCCTCATAGCGTGGGCAGGGAAACAACCATGCACAGAGACGGTCTTTGCTCCCAGACTTTTGGGCATCGTGCGTGTTTCAGGGTGGGGGATGTAGCAGACCTCTTGTTCTCCAATCTGGCCTGGGAAGTCCACCATCTTCAAGCCCTCAAAAGGACCTACCAGAACGAACTCGCCGTCTTTGTAATATAAGCGCTCATCAGTATTTGGGTGGAACTCCCACAAGAAGGTGATCAGCAAACCTGGAGCCGGAGCTGGGCAGCGGAAGGCTGCGAAATTGATCTGGACTTCCTCTACATGGTCCATTAGATTTGCGGCACGCCGGGCCATAACATTGGTGATTCCGGGAGTCGCACCGACGCCGGGAATAAAGATAATATCTTTCTCTTTGGCAGTATCGTGGAAATCCCATTGCTCTTCCTCGGTCGAAACGTCCAGGCCGTTTACGCCAACCTCAACGCATGCTCTGGTAACGGGCATGTCATATTTCCAGGGAAGGCCATTGACAACCACGTCAAAACCAGGAAACAGCTTTAGCATGGAATCGTAATCTCCAGCATCAAAGAAAATTGGCTTCAACCGCTGATCTCCAATCGATTCGGTTAACTCTTTAGCGGCATCTAGATTGTAGTCTGCTACAACGATTTCATCGAAATCGCTATTTCTAGCCAGATCACGAGTGGTCTCGTTACAGACTGCACCTGCTCCGCCAAGAACTAAGACACGCATAGATTTCTCCTCATAGCATAATGTGTAGTTATTTCAAATTTTTCAATTATCTTGCCAAGACCTGAAGGTCTGAAAGGCAAATAATACGCAAAAACTAAATACGAGACCTTGAAACTTGAAACTAGCGTGTATCCTTTACAGCTTTTACGGAATCGTTGAACACATTTAGGGTTTCACTAACATCCTCATCACTCAAAGAGTAGCATAGAAACCAAGGTTCGCGCCCATCTGCATCTGGCTGCACACCCCTTTTTATTAATTCCATAGCAATCGCTTCGTAAAGTTCACCATCCCCTTTAAAATATTCTCTGAAATCATGAGGTTTTTGGTCTTCGCCTAAGATCAGCCCAAACATGGTTGGAACTCCGGTGAGAACGTGTGGGATGCCAGCTTCTGTCAAGATCTCATCTATTCCTGTCATTAGTTTCGTCCCCACTTTATTGATTGTTTTGATGACAGGTTCCTTTTCAAGTGTTTCTAAGGTCGCAATTGCAGCCGCTGTGCCAACGACGTTCCCAGAATATGTTCCGCTGTGGGCCATTGCACCAGGCTCAATGGTCATCATGACCTCGTTTTTCCCTGCTATGGCAGCGATGGGAAAGCCATTACCTAATGATTTTGCATACGTCACCAGGTCAGCCTGGACATTGAAGAACTCCTGGGCACCACCGTTGGCGATCCTAAAGCCAGTCTTCACCTCGTCGAAAACTAGCATAATGCCATATTCATCACAAAGCTCGCGAATTATCTCTAGGAAGCCAGGCTGAGGCATGATGCTGGCAGCATTACCGAGCAAAGGCTCAACGAAGATAGCTGCTATGTCCCCCCACTTTGCCCTAACGGTTTCCTCTAAACGTTCAATGTCGTTAAAAGGCAGATTGATGACATATTGGTTTATCGCTTTGGGTACACCTGAAGTTGTCGGTGAATTGATTGGGCTGCGCTTGGAACCTAGATCGCCGAGATTTGAGGATGCAGTGGAATACACAAAGTAATCGACCATCCCATGATATTGTCCTTCAAACTTGATGAACTTTTCTCTTCCCGTGTGAGCTCTCGCTATGCGCAAGGCATACATACATGCCTCTGTACCTGAATTCGTTAAACGCACCTTCTCTACATTACACATTTGAGTGATACGCTCGCACAGGTCGACCTCATAAGGCGTGGTCCAGGCGAAGAGAGTGCCACCTTGGATTGCTTCTTGGACGCGTTCGACTACTGCGGGATAAGCATGCCCCAAAATAATCGGCCCAAAGGCAAGACGGTAATCAATATAACGATTTCCATCCAGATCCCAAACGTAAGTCCCCTCACCGCGATCAATGATTAATGTGTTATCTTCGCCCCAATACCGAAAGTTTGAATTGACGCCATAAGGAATAACAGCTTTCGCTTTTTGAAAAAGTGATTTGGTCTTTGGTCCTTGTAATTTCATTACGATCTCCTCTAAATAATAGATTTAATTCGACCTATGAGTGCCTCCGCTGCAATTATTTATTAGCCTGAAGAAGGCAATCTCATGCCTAAGCCCAAAGATTCTGCCTTGCGGAAAGCCTCTGGGAGAATGGCAGCATATTCGCCCCAAATGCCCAAGGCGATGTAAACAATGATTTCTTCTGGAGATTCTCGACCCGGTATTTTCCCGCCCACAATTTCGGGCCATTCTGCGTATACCTGCTCTCGACTAAAACGTTCTTCCTGGATTAATTGGATTATCTCAGGGATACGCGGGCTAACGTATTTCCAACTGTCAACTATGACTTTGTTTGCCTCGGTAATGACATCCAGCGCCACTTCCTGGTATGAACCTAAGCGGGCGATGAAAACCCCAGGTTTCAACCAATCAAGCTCAACAAGGGCCTGACTTCCCGTGGTGACGGTGAAGATGACATCAGATTTTCTTACGGCGCTCTCTCGGTTTTCTAGACTGATCGCTTCTACAGGGAAACTCAATTCTTTTTCAAGTTCAGCGGCACAATTTTCCGCTGCTTCGGGCAGGATGTCCACGAAAAAGGCTTGTTTGATAGTGAAGCGTTCAGCTAGGGCGCGCAGGTGCATCCGGCCCAGGTTTCCAGCTCCGAAAATGGTGACCGTGTCCGAATCTGGACGCGCCAGATATGCAGTGGTTATGGCTGTGGAGGCAGCGGTCTTCAAGCCCGTCACCCAGCCACCTTCCATGATGCAGGCCGGAAGCCCGCTAGCAGCCTCGAAAAGGATGACCATTGAAGAAGTGGTGGGTCTGTTGATTTTTTCAGGGTTGTCTGGAAAGTAGCTGAATGTTTTGACAAAGGCAAACTCCTCCCCAGCTAAATAACCTGAGAATGGTTTGATGAAGCCGTCCTGATTGACGTCCATATAGAACTTATCACCATTTACCTGACCAGCCGCATCTGCTTTGATGCCTTTCTCGGCCAGGTCGACAGCTTCTGCCACAGTCAGTGTTTGTTGGACATCGCTCTCGGTGAGATAAAGAATTTCTTTCGGTGTGGGCATAAATGTATTCCTCCAATTAACGGTTTTTATATATCCTTTTTGCTTTTCTTTGGTATTTGGGAACGTTATTCATTGCTGTATAAATTTCCATTAATATGGATACCAATAATCTTTAAATTTACCTTCAATGTCCCAATGAACATGTTTCACCTGGCAAAATTCATCATAACCTTCCTGGCCCAACTCTCGCCCTAAACCGCTCATCTTCATCCCGCCAAACGGACCGGCAAAGTTATCGGTGAGTGGATCGTTTATCCAGATGGTACCGGCATGCACTTCCTCAAAGTAGCGCTTGACCAGTTTCGCGTCCTGGGTCATGAGGCAAGCGCCCAAACCATACTTGTTGTCATTAACGAGCTGGATGGCTTCATCGAAGTCACGGTAAGCCATCAGGGGGATAACCGGGCCAAAAGTCTCATCTCGCATTATGCGCATGGAATGGTCGACGTCCACAATAACAGCAGGCTTGAGAAAGAAACCACGCTCAAGCTCTGCAGGGCAGTCGCCACCGATAAGTACCTTGGCTCCAGCTTCAACTGCATCTTTTACATGGTCTTCAACTTTTTTTCGGAAGCGATCCCGGATCATTGGACCGAGATCAGTATTTTCATCCAACCCATTGCCCAAACGTAATTTCCCGACAAAATCAACTAATTTCTCACTGAAGTGTGTGAATATGCTCTCGTGAACGTAAACTCGTTCCGTGCTTGTGCACACCTGGCCTGTGTTCAAGAGAGCAGAATAAGCCAGCCCACTCACTGCGATATCTAAATCAACATCTGGGGCAATCACCATTGGGTCTTTTCCACCTAGCTCAAGGTGTAATTTTTTCATCATCGGTGCCGCCAGCCCAGCGATACGCTGTCCCACTGCTAGAGAGCCAGTGAATGCGATCATTCTGACATCTGGGTGAGTTACCCACGGCTCGGCAACCTCTGGGCCATAACCGGTCACGACGTTAATAACGCCAGGCGGCAGATGAGCGCAGGCGACTTCTACCATTCGCAGAGTTGAGAGCGGCGTCAACTCGGAAGGTTTGATAACGACAGTATTTCCGGCAGCAAGCGCTGGTGCAATTTTCCAGGCTAATAAGAGCAGGGGAAAATTCCAAGGGACAATACAACCAACCACACCCCACGGCTCTTTCAACACGAAATTGAATTGGTCAGGATCGCCTGGGGGAATTACATACCCTCGATCATGACGTGCAATCTCCGCGTAGTAATCAAAGGTTTCTTCCACCCACCACAGCTCTTCATCGGATTCGGGGATTGGTTTCCCTTCTTCTCTAATGAGCAGCTTAACTAATTCGTCATGATGATCACGGATTTTTGTGGCCACCAGATGGAGAGCCTCTGCCCGTTCGTTTGCGGGCATTTTCTGCCAGATATCAAACGCGGATTTGGCGGCGGCCACAGCGTTGAGAGAATCTTTCTCAATACCTTGAGGTACCTCAGAAATCACTTCTTCTGTGGCTGGATCAATTACAGGAATAGCTTCTTTAGCGTGACCTGATGAAAACTCTCCATTGATATACATTTTATTCATAGATCTATGCTCTATTCTGCTTTAATTCCAAACTGAGATATTCATCAAAGCGTAACGCAACTACTGGTTTATAGTAATTTTTTTTCTACGATACGAAGATCTTTGGTGTTCTTTGAATCCAAGGCTCCACTTCCTTTTGTTTCTTCTTGCAGTTATTTATTGACACTCATATTTCCTGCCCAGGAGTAAACCTCCTTGGCAATACGCAGGTAAATAAAAGTTTCAGTATCTCGGATGCCCTCTACGGAGTGCAGTTTTTCCGTAAGAAAATTCAAAAGGTGAGCTTTATCCCGACATACGACTTCAATGTGTAGATCATAACTGCCAGTTAACAGAACCAGGTAAACAACTTCTTCAAAAGATGCAATCTGTTCTGCAATTTCTTCTAAACGGTTAACGTCTACCTTTACCCCAATATTTGCCATTGTGGAATAACCCAAGAGCAAAGGATTAGTAACAGCCACAATCTGAAGAGCGCCATCTCGAACAAGGCGATGGTAACGCTGGCGTATCATTCCAGTAGAGACCTCCAATTGTTTCGCGATCTGCGCAAATGGAGTCCTCCCATCCTTGTTCAATATTTTGATGATCTGTAAATCTATATCATCAATATTTGCCTGAAAGCTAAGCTCTTGATAATCCATTTTACCTATATACTAATATTGCATAATTTGCGAATAATATATCACAATACGGCATAATATACAAGAAAAAAACAACAAAACGGCAATAATATTCATATAATTATGACGAATCAGCACTTTGGGGCAATGAGTTGTTAGTGGACGTACAAATTTAATTATTAAGCGCAAATTAAGGTTATGATAGGGAGGTTACCGGCTATTCCAAGACTGTACTAGAATTTGCTAGCTGACATCTTTACTAATTGGAGATTTTGGATGACTAACGCGAAACATGAAAATTATCGAGACGACCTTTTGGAGACCCAATCTCCAAGCTTTACAATCGAACAAGTAAAAGATTTCGCTAACGAGCGATTTGGGCTGACTGGCAAACTATTCCCGCTCAATAGTGAGCGAGACCAGAACTTCCGAATCAGCACTGAAGTCGGGGATCAATTTGTAATAAAAATTGCCAACAGCGCCGAGGATCCAGCGGTCATCGATATGCAACTCAAAGCACTGGAATATATCGCCAATGTAGACCCTGAATTATCTGTGCCTAAAGTTTTACTGTCGCGGAACGGGGCGGCTATTGAGCAGGTTCAAGCTGAGAATGGCACAAAACATTATATACGCGTACTCAGCTACTTACCGGGTGCACCTCCGATGGAATATCCCACCGACCTTGCGCTGCTCCGTCCGATGGGAGCATGCCTGGCACGGCTCGCTCTAGCATTGCGAGGTTTCTTTCACCCTGCAGCGAACTATGAACTGCTATGGGATGTGAAACATTTTTCGAAGCTCAGACAGTATTTGCCCCATGTTAATGATGCAAATCATCGCGAATTGGCCACCTACTTCCTGGATCGTTTCGATCGGAATGTACTCCCCCTGATAACAAAACTACGCGCGCAGATCGTTCACAATGATTTCGTGCCTGATAATATACTTGTGGCAGAGAACGATCCCGGGCGCATTGTGGGTATTATTGACTTTGGGGATTTGACTCATACACTCCTGATCGTTGATTTGGCCACCACAAGCGCTCGAATGCTTGTCGGTCATTCAGAGCCTGTTGGAAAAGCTGCAGAGATTATCACCGGTTACCACGAATTGGTCCCACTTGAAGATGCAGAACTGAGTATACTTTACGACCTGATAGCGGCGCGTTTGACCATGCTGGCAGTAATCGCATCATGGCGAGTGACTATCCACCCGGATAATAGAGAATACATTTTTGGGGATATCGAAGAGATTTGGCTCACACTAGAGACCTGGCGCGCGCAGGATTCAGCTGATGTCACCAGGAAATTCTTCCGGGTCTGTGGTTTATGGGAATTGGAAGAAGTAGATGCGATGCCTAAGGAAGCAAATGAAACGTTTCAAACGCATCTTTCGCGCAGGGCTAGTCTGCTAGGCCCTTGCACATACCTGTTCTACAAACACCCGCTGCATATTGTGCGCGGCGAAGGTGTCTGGTTATATGATAATGATGGCAACCGCTACCTGGATGCATACAATAATGTCGCCCAGGTAGGCCACTGTCACCCGCATGTAGTTAATGCAATTGCCAACCAGGCGCGGCGGCTGAATACCAGCACACGCTATATGCATAGGCTTATTCTTGAGCTGGCGGAGCAAATTACCAATCGGATGCCTGAGCCATTGAGCGTGTGTATGTTTGTATGTTCCGGATCGGAAGCAAACGAGCTTGCCTGGCAGATGTCGAGAATTGTTTCACGTAACACAGGCGTTCTGATAACCAAATTCTCGTATCATGGCAGCACTGCAGCCACCACCCAGTTTAGCACCGAAAAAATATCGCAAGAGAAATTGCCAACGCACGTACAAACACTATTCGCGCCCACCTCAGACTCCACTTTCCGCAAGCCGGATTCCGGCTTAAGTAGTGCGCTCATGGCATTAAACGAGCAAGGGCATCAACCGGCAATGCTGATCTTAGACACAGGTTTCGTCAGCGATGGCATTTACACCTCTCCGAAAGGTTATCTCAATACGCTCTACGCAAAGACACGCAACGCTGGGGGGCTTTGTGTGGCTGATGAAGTCCAGGCTGGTTTCGGACGCCTCGGCCAGCATTTCTGGGGCTTTCAGTTCGACGATGTGATACCCGACATAGTGACCTTGGGGAAGCCAATGGGCAACGGACATCCTCTTGCTGCAGTGCTAACCCGCCCTGAGATTGCCGAAGCCCTCGCTCTTGAAAGCGGTTACTTCAATACTTTCGGAGGCAATCCGGTATCCTGTGCAGCGGGGTTGGCTGTTCTCGAAGTGATCGAAAAGGAAGCGTTGCAGCGTAATGCGCTTGAAGTTGGTCAATATCTGAGAGATCGTTTAGCAGAAGTTCAGAAAGATTATCCCATGCTTAGTGAATTACGCGGTTCAGGACTGCTCCAGGGAATGGATATCGTTAATTCTGCTGGCGCGCTTGACCCAGAAATGGCTGACAATATCATGAATCACATGCGCGAAAATGGAGTTCTTATTGGTACCACCGGGGAACACGCCCAGACTCTTAAAATCCGCCCACCGATCGTATTTCAGAAGGAACATGCGGATAGGCTGGTTGCGGCTTTGAGAAAGGCGTTAGATGAACTCTAGAACGTATCGGCTGGATGAGCTGAAACTATTCGCAGAGAATATGGATGAGAAAGTTACACACATTATCTGGGAAAACAACACCCAAACTACACCGGGAAGCATAATTCCAATTTATTCAATCCAAAAATAGGAAAAAACCTTCAAAAACAAACCCTCTGCGGTATAATTGGTACATACGCACCCGTAGCTCAATGGATAGAGCGACTGACTTCGAATCAGTAGGTTCCGGGTTCAAGTCCTGGCGGGTGCGCCTTAAACACCCCATATGTGGTATTCTTTTTGCGTGTCATGGTTATTCCTTTCGTTTTGGGTCTGATAGGATAATCCATTTACACAATTTATTCTACACTCTCAAGGATTTCATTCGGTTTGGGAGGTTTGATTTGCGCTCAAGAAAGTTTTTATTGTTAGTGATCTCAATCGCCTGGGCATTGGGAGCCTGTAGTCCGGCACAAGCCACAGAGTCGTCTCCCTCAACTGCCACTTTGACTCCAATCCCAACAGCAACCAAAACACCGACACCTTCACCGACGCTTCATCCCACCTTAACTCCAACGCCAACTATTACCCCACTTCCTGATTTGCCATCAGAGGTGCAGGCTTGGATAGATAACAACCAAGAGATAAGTTATGATAGAGAAACTGGCATAGCTACGATGTTAGTGGAGGTAGGTGAAGGGGAATCCCGGGAGGAAGTATTTAGGGTTAATCAGGATGGCAGTATTGGGCTGGAAACAACTACTTTTGATGGAGTAAATGACTCTCAAAGGCAGGAGATAGAAGTGTCAATGGATGTTTTGCAAGTTGAGCCTAAAAAGGGAGAAAATTTATTGATAGATACTGGTGAGAGAGTAGGCTGGATTTATAGAGATGGAAGCTGGAGAGAGATATTACTGGATATTGAGTTTGAAACAAGCGGGGAGAATATAAATATATTGCCAGAGATTTATCCGGATGATGTTACCTCAGGTAGATTAGCTGAAGCAGAAAGACTGGAAGCGCCCAGTTTTTCAGATGAGGTGGAAATGATTGGTTTTGAATATAGTGATTTATCGGACGGAGTGTTGCCAGATATAAGTGATGAGCAAATAAATAGCGGTGTTTTTGGGAATTTGAATTTATATGGTGATGTGAATAATAGACTGCCATTGGCTTTACCCTTTTTTTATAAAGTGATGTTTGAAGATCAGACTGGAGTTTTAATAACAATGCAGTACTTGAATCCAGATAGAACAGTAAGTTTTTTACACATGGCTAATGATGTTGATTCTATTGAGAATAATTCAGAGCATTGGCAAAATGAGATTAATTTAAAGTATATGCCCTTATTTGATCCTGGAATTGGGGATTTTTGCGATTGGGATTCAGTAGCATACTTTGATTTATATACAGATGTAGTTTGTTCGATGAACTTGCCTTACAAGGACGAGCTTGAAGGCTTAATGCATGATTGGGTTGAATCAGGACAGGTGCCAGAAGAACTGGAAAGAGTTATTGCCGGTCAATCATGGGTTTCACGATGGTGGTAAAAATTTAAAAAAAGTGCTAGATTTATCTAGCATATGATTAAGAAGGTGATGGTGTTGATGGGGATAGTGATATTGGGATTATTGATATTGATTTTAGAAAATTAAATAATTTCCACTTTTGGCGCAACCGGGGCAGAGCGTCCGGGAGATGCCCGAAGTTGCGCGCGTGTCGGCGTTCAAGACGCCGACTACCCAATGCGTAGCGAGGCTGTGAGTGTCGGATGAGTCCATAGGACTCGTTTACGGCTCTCATACGAGGGGGCGCTGAAGTTGCAGGTAGGAACGCGGGTCATTGAGCAATTGTACAATTAATTGAACCTGTGCAGCCACTCTCCCCCTTAGCTCCTCTTTCCACTGCTTCTGCGACGCTGCCCCTGCCTGCTGCGACTACCCTTACCCCCAGATTTTCTCCCACGCCTGCCACCCGTTTTCTTCCTTGTAGCTTTGCTGCCTACCGGCGGCAGCTCAGGCGGCTTATGCATCCAGGCGTGGTAAGTATCGTCCAGCAGCATCGTGAGCAGCGCCAGCCCGTCTTCATCTTCGCTGAGCTGCTTCACCAATGGAGCGAAGCGGGCCATGCGTTCAGTTTGCAGGCGGTCGCGTCCTCGCAAGAGCGCCTCTAATTGGCCGGTCAAGCGTTGTGAGACCAAATTCTGCACATCCTCGTTTGAAGGCAGCGGGCGTTCCTCGAACTTAATGTTGTAATGCGCGCTGAGGCGATTTATATGCTTCTTTTCATTGTGGTTGACGAGCATGATCGCCACCCCGCTAGCTCCTGCCCGGCCTGTCCTCCCGGCGCGGTGAATATACGCTTCCAAATCATCAGGCGGCTCGTACTGGATCACGTGTGAAAGGTCCTGGATGTCAAGACCGCGAGCGGCCACGTCCGTAGCCACCAGGAAACGCAGCTTACCATCACGCAGGCGCGTCAGCACCTTATCGCGCACATTCTGTGAGAGATCAGAACTGAGCTGGTCGGCGTTGTAGCCAAAACGCTGCAGCACGCGGGTCACATAGTATACGCGGTCCTTGGTGTTACAAAAGATGAGAGTTTGGTTGGGGTTTTCGATCTCGATGATGCGCACCAGGGCGCGGTCTTTGTCCATACCTGGGGTCAGGTAATATTGGTGGCGCGTATCCTCGACATGCACCTGGTCCTGGCTGAAACTGAGGAATTCTGGCCGATCCAGAAATTGCTGCGCCAGCCGCTTTACCGCTGCCGGGAAAGTAGCCGAGAACATGTACCCGTTCACACGTCTTTTCGGAAGGAACTCCTGCACCTGCAGCATATCCGGGTAGAAGCCCATCGACATCATGCGGTCGGCCTCGTCGTAGACCAGCATTTGCAATTGGTCAAGTTTTAGGTTGCGCTTGATTAGGTGATCCAATACGCGCCCAGGAGTGCCAACCACCAAATGCGCGCCGCGTTTAAATCCCTCCAACTGGGGTTTATAGCTGCTGCCGCCATATACTGCTACAGTGCGCATACCGGCATCGCCAGTTAAGCTCTTGGCATCCCTGCTTACCTGCTGTGCCAGCTCACGTGTGGGCACCATCACCAACGCCTGGCAAGCCTTCTTGCTGCTATCGATTCGCTCCAAGATAGGCAGGATGAACGCACCAGTCTTACCACTGCCTGTGCGCGCCTGCGCCATTAAGTCCACCCGTGCGCGCATATACGGGATCGCTCCAGCCTGTACCGGCGTCAGTTCCTTCCAGCCAACGCGTGCCACCGCTGCCTGCATCACATCTGGCAGTTCACCCAGGCTCAACGGCGGGAACTTCGCTTTCTCGTCTTGATTGTCTTTGTCCGCTTTTACCATAACTACACTACGGGTTAAAGGCTTACCTCTCACCCGCAATTTCTCCTATTTTCGATAAGTGTATGCATAGATTATACGGTAGGTTGAGAGATATTGGTTGCATTATCAGCTAGGAGAAGTCTCGATTAATTTCCACCCTGAGGCAGAATTATTCAATCATCCTGCTGGCTTCGAATTAGCAGGTTTTTTCCATTGTTTCTAGGGAAATAGCGGCCAAAGGATGGGCAGCGCGATCATTGAGACAATAAACAAAGCTAGAGTTAGAAGCGCGCCCACGCGGGTGTAATCGAAGAAGCGGTAACCCCCAGGACCGAATACCAAGACATTTGCCTTATGCCCGACAGGGGTTAGAAAGCTGGTTGCCGCGCCTATAACTGTAGCCATCGTAAAGGTGAGATGGTTCGCATCTAGAGCCATGGCAGTATCTAGCGCAATGGGGACAACCAGGACCATTGCAGCTGCGTTCGACATAGGCTGGGTGATTACCGCGGCAAGGATGTAGATGCCTGCAAGAACGGCTATCGGTCCTAAATCACCAACCAGGTTGAGGACAAGATCAGCGAGATATCGGGCTGTACCGGTATTCTGCATGGCCGTGCCTAGGGGAAGCATTCCGGCAACCAAGAATACTGTGCGCCAATCGATGCTTTCATAACCTTCATCCATGGTTAGGCAGCCCGTGAGCACCATCAGCATTGCCCCGATAACCATTGCTGTGGAGATGTGTAATGAAGTAAAAATAACTAAGCCGAGCACTAAAACCAGGACACCAATGGCAATAGGAGCTTTTTTCTGGCGGAGGTTTTCTAAAGGTACAGGTTCCAAAACCAAGAAATCGGCCCCAGTTTGGAGGTTGTTCAGAAGCCTGCGAGGACCTTGTAAGAGTAGCGCGTCTCCAAATTGCAGCCTTACGTCACGTAAGCGTTGGGTGATAATTTCACCTTGACGCCAAATAGCTAATACCATAAAACCAAATTTGTCTCGAAAACGGGCTTCAAATAAAGTGCTGCCAACAATCCCTGAGCGTGGAGCAATTGTCGCTTCTATAATATGCATTTGTTCTGATTCGACGCGGTCAAGGCTAGCCGGTCGATCTGCAGCGATTGTATAACCCAGGTTGCTCTGTCCGCGCATCAAGTTTTCCACCGACCCTTCCACCATCAACAGGTCGTTGACTTGGATGACCGTGTCGCGGTGCAGGTCGATGGGAGTCTCATCATCCCTTTCAATAGCAATTACCGTCAGATCGTATTTAGCGCCTAAACCAGATTGAGCCAGGGTTTTTCCAACAAGGGGGCTGCGGGCCGGTACGCGTACCTCACTGACGTACTCGCGCAATTGGGATATATCTACCCTGTCCTCAGCAGCCTCCCGTATTGGAAGCAGGCGCCGGCCAATAAATAGCATATATAGAACACCGGTCGCCAAAACGATAATACCTATGGGGGTGAATTCGAAGAAACCAAAAGTGGGCAGATCTCGATCAACGAGGATGCCGGATGCCAGGATGTTGGCTGGGGTACCAATTTGAGTCATGGTGCCACCCAGCAATGACGAGAACGAGAGTGGGATCAGAAGCTTTGATACGGGAATATTTGTCTGGCGGCCGACGCTCACCACCGCAGGGAGTAATATGGCTGTGGCGCCCACATTGTTCATAAATGCTGACATTATGCCGCAAGTCAGCATGATCACAACAATTAATCTGGCTTCTTTATCCCCCGCGATGCGCAGAATGAGCTGGCCTAAAATATCGGCAACCCCCGTCTTGAACAATCCCCCCGAGACGATATAAACAGCCCAAACTGTGATCACGGCAGTATTTGCAAATCCAGCAAAAACTTCTCCTGGCTCAATCAGGCCAGTGAGCGCAACCGTCAGCAGAACAAGCATGGCGATCATATCCACGCGCAGCTTTTCGGTGGCGAACAATACTACGGCTGCTAATATGATAAAAAGGGTAAGGGCGATATCCTGGGTCATCTAGTATGGCCTCGTGGAGGAATGGCTCTGAATAATTATATCATTTGATTATAATTCATTCTTTGGGGCAATTATCGAATGTCACCAGAGTCAGATCTTTAATGATCTCTTGTAATCAGGCTATTTTTGGAGTTTCAAAACGAGTCCTTGGGGAAATCATTTACATCAGGGTTTCCCCTGTTGCACTACAGTTTAACAAATATGGAATTTTGACCGCTGGTTTGATTTAATATCTTCCCAAAAATGCCAATCATTTTGAAACTAATTGCTTAACCATCATCCCGTTTTTTTTTATGGACCAGCAAAGCAGCCTCCACGCGGCTGCGCACGTGTAGTTTCTGCATCACATTGGTCATGTAGTGTTTGACAGTTTTTTCTGCCAGATGAAGCCGTTCGCCAATCTCAATATTTGTCAACCCTTCGGCGACTAATTCTAATATTTCCTTTTCCCTAATAGTTAATTCACTCAAAGGATCAGGTTGATCGGAGTGGGAAAGTTCTACCAGCAAGTTTGAAGCCAAAAGCGCGGAGATGTAAGTTTCACCGTTGGCAACCGTCCGTACCGCGTTAGCCAATTCTCTTGCGGAAACTCCCTTCAAGATATAACCACGCGCGCCTGCCTTAAGCGCAGCCATCAGATCATCTTCATCTTCTGATACGGTCAGCATAATTATCTGCACGATGGGATATGCAGCTGAGATTTTCCTGGCAGTTTCGATACCCCCTTGACCGGGCATAGTGATATCCAGCAGAACTACATCCGGTAAGTCCTTTGCAACAAATTCGTAAGCTTCCTCGCCGTTTGAGGCTTGCCCAACAATGCTCATGTCTGGCTGGCTGCTCAGCGATTGCACGATCCCCTCCAAAAACAAGGGATGGTCATCGGCTATAATTAAACGAATTGGTTCAACCATCTTCCATCGCTTGAGCATACTCGACGAGATCTAGTGGGATTATTGCATGCACGTGGGTGCCTCCACCCGGTGATGTATTCACAGAAAAAGTGCCACCCAACACCTCCACACGCTCTCGCATCCCGACCAATCCCAAATGCCTTTCTCCTAAAACAGTTTGCGAATCGAACCCTTTTCCGGTATCCGCTATTTCTATTTGCAAGTCTCCAGCCTCTGCCCAAATCCGGACTGACTGGCCATCCCCACCTGCATGGCGGAAACCGTTTACCAGAGCCTCTTGAACCATACGATATAACGTAATTTTGACTGGTTCAGGGGCAGCTTCAGGTGCATGGTCATCATCTAACTTTACCGGACGGTTTGTCTTGCGTTTATAGTCTCTGATTGCACGAGCGGCCACCTCTGCCGGGCTAAAGGTCTCAAGCTCAGGTAGTCGCAGTCCCGCTGAGATAGTGCGAATTTCCTTCATGCTTGACTTGAGGGCATTCTCCATTATTTCGAAATCCTCAGCAACCGGCCGCCCTTCTGCAACCAATACCTCACATTTTACGCACGCCTCAGCAAGGGCATCAATCCGTAAAAGAGCCAAGGATAGGTCTTGGGCAGGTCCATCATGCAGGTCGCTTGAGATACGGCGCAAGAAACGCTCGTTCAATGCAGTAGTACGCCCTGCAGCTCGTCTAACTCTGCTGTGCAGCTGCCGGTTCTGTGCCAGTATTTCACTTAACTGAGTAACCTTATCCCTCAATTCATCCTGCTGTTTAAGGATTGTCTTGCTCGCCCGGCCAACCAAACCTGTCAATAGCCAATACATAATCAGGGTTGAAACAGCCACAACAACCCAACTTTGAATGCGCGCCACCTCTACATCTGCGATCAGTTCATCAGGTAAGCGGTAAAACTCCGAAACTGCTATCACCTCGCCACTGCTGTCTGCTCTTACGGGAGCATATGTTTCAATTAGCCGATCCCAATAGCGGCTTTCACTTTCATGCTCTGGCTTATCCAACTCGCTGATCTCTGATTCTACATGACCGGCAAAAGCGCTTGCCAGATTTTCGTCGATTGTATAACGACGCCCAATTAAATCTCGATTCTGGCTGTAAATGATCTGACCTTCTGGAGACCACACTTTGAAAGCCACGATTTGCTGCCCTAAAGGTGTTTCCAACAACAGTTGGTCTAGCTCTATGATCTGTTGGATTTCTAATACGCTGTTTTCTTCAAGGCCTTGCAGCCTGGGGGAGACAAAGCTATCTACGTACAAGGCTGTTACTGCTGTAGTTTGGTTTATGACCCTCATTTCGATTTGCTGTGTCAGGAAAATGCCGATTATCAACATTCCAGACAGCAAAATCAAAAAACTGACCAGCATAAACTGACGCGAAAGTGTGAGCTGTGGCAAGGAAAACATAATAGCACTTTTGGCAAGGATTGCATTATTGTACCCTTGAATCTTCCGGAATAATATAGGTTTTGGTCTAAGAATCCTTAAGACTTTAGTCTTAAGGAACTTTAGACCTTGGTCTTAAAGATTTTCCGACTTTGGTACGTTGGCAATTACAAGCCCGTCCACCATAATCTATGTATATTTTCTAATCAACAATTTTAATAATAAGGAGAAACAAAAGATGAAGAAGATCCTAATTACCAGTGTTTTGTTGTTGTTTGTCGGCGCAATCCTTTCCGCATGTGGCGGGGATGCCGACTTAGAAGCCAGAGTATCGGACTTAGAATCCAGCGATGTGCCCGCCTCCACTGGATTGGGCCTAGATGCCAGTACAGTAACCTTTGACATCAGCATCATCGAGATCAAAGGCGCTACAGATGGGATTGAACAGCCGAGCGTAGACCCGACCACGCTTTCAGACGGCTATCGCTTCAAACCCGCTGGAGAATACGATGCAGATAACCCCGACAAATGGCAAGTTTCAACCTATCTGTTCAGCCCCTCCGCTCTGACCGTTGCAGTCGGAGATAGCGTCACATTGCGAACTTTCGTAATCAATGGCGACGAACACACCATTTGGCTGGAAGCTCCGGATGGCTCAACCGTTGCAAGTACTGAATTAACCATGAACCGTGGCCGAGAATACAACATCAGCTTCACTGCCGACCAGGCCGGTTACTACACATTGCACTGTGATGAGCACGAACCCACGATGAGCATGATCATTTTGTCATTGCCCAACTAAACTAATTCTAACCTTGTTCCTATCTCAATCCATTCTCCATCCTCCTATGTATTGAGATAGGGTTAGTTATTAGAAGGACTGACTCTCCTCTCACTGAGGGAGTCAGTCCCAGTTATATACTTGGAGGTCTATCTTGCAAAACCAATCCGTAAAATTCATAATAACAGTAATTATCACAATACTCCTAGTTACTCTCGCATGCGGAGAGGCTCCTGGAGTGCCGAGGCAGTTGGCTGCCTCAGATGGCAGCAGTGCACCGGCATCACCATCGGTTGGCGAACAAGTTTCAACTGGGAATTCAGTTCAGATCGAACTTAAGGATTTCGAACTCTCCCCTGCTGACATCCTAGTTACCGCTGGTGAGGTAACTTTTACATTAATCAACGCCGGGCGGTACACTCACGATTTCCGTATCGAAGGGGAAGATTTCGATGAGAAATCCCCCCGAGTTGGCATTGGACGTACATACGATTGGATCATCACGCTAGCCCCAGGTGAATATGTCATTACCTGCCCAATCAGCAATCACTCTGACCGCGGAATGGTCGGCACTCTCACGGTGGTTCCATAATGACTATAGACATCCCTATCTTAGGCGCCCGCACTGTTATTTGGGCGGCAGCCCAATTACATCTCTTTTTTGCCGCGTTTATCCTCGGAGCGCCGATTTTCATCGTTATCTCCGAATATCTTGGTTTCCGTAATCAGGATGCCAGGTTTGAAAGATTGGCTCGAGAAATGATGAAGGCTGTGAGCATCGCTTATAGTTTCACAGCCGCTTTTGGTGTCATCTTTGCATTTATCCTCATGGGTCCTTTCCAATCCAGCACTAATTATCTGATGGAGCTGTTTTTCCCTATCTTTGGAGCATATGGCCTTCTGATCTTAATTGAAAGCGCAGTAATGTACACTTACTACTACTCATGGGGGTCCTTGAATTCTGGGATAAAGAAGAAATGGCACATTCTTTTAGGCGTACTGCTAAATATTGTAGGCACTGTACTGATGCTGGTCATGAATTCAGTAGCTTCCTTCATGTTAACCCCACCGAAAGATATCGATTTGTCGGGAGCTTCTCTTTGGGAATTGGTAAACAATCCAAGTTGGAGCGGGTTAAATCTCCACCGCTTTATAGGCAACCTCACCTTTGGTGGTTTCGTGGTCGCTTTATTTGCCGCATTTATGTTCCTTTCTGCTAAAAACGATGAGGATAAAGCTTTCTATGACTGGATGGGGTACATAGGAAATTTCATTGGGACGGGCACGATGATGATAATACCAGTTGCCGGATACATCTATGCCAAAGAATTATTCCATTACGACGCCTCCATCAGCACCCTACTTATGGCGGATAAATTATCCTGGTTCTTTGAAATACAGGGTGTATTGGTCGGTCTAATGTTTTTGGGTGCAAACTATTATATGTGGTTGAGCATTAAACGCATCCAGGGAGGCGAGCGTTTCGCTAAGCTGATGAAAACTTCATTTGCTATTATGTTCATCGGCACAGCAATCTGGATTACTCCCCAAGCATTCTTGCCCGATCTGACTTCTTCTCCTACCGGGAATATGAGTATCACAGAGCTTGCAATTCCAGCCAATTTCGCGTTTTTAGGCATGATGATGGCAAAGGCAATTGCCGTAACAGCGATTGTAATTCTAACTTTTGTAACATATTTAGTTTACCGTAGGGCGCTGGCGACAGGGAAAATTGCTTGGGGGAAAATTGATGTGCGCGCCCAATACACACTAATTTTTCTTCCTGCTTTGGCAATCTATACAATGGGGTTGATGGGAGCGATTCGAGAATTAGCTCGCAGTGGCGATTTTATTTTCAGAGTAGCTGCTGATCCCAGCCCGTACTGGTATATCCCACCATTAGCTTACACTTCACAGGTGACGGGAGTTTTGACCCTCATCTTCTTTATTTTCATTGCCCTCATTTTCTGGCTGGGTTTCAAAATGGGTAAAACGGAGACCAGTTGAAATGTCTGATCAAAAAACATTCAATCGACAAAGTCTAATTGCTCGCCTAAAGTGGCACTTGATAACAATTGTTATATTCCTGGCAGCTATCTGGATACTGCCCGTGTTTTTGCCAGAGGAGTCAGGTTGGCGTTTGGGGTTACCTTTCCAGGTTTTCTATACAGCAATCGCAATTTTAGGAGCAGTGTTTTTCTATTTGCTTGAATCACCAACACCGAGTACTCCAAAAACCACATTCGGTATCTGGTTTCGTATAAGCGCTGTTTTTCTCGCGACGGTTGGCTTTCTGGTTTTGGTTGGAATGGTGTTCCCACAATTCCAACTCCCTGAGGAGCAACTTGTCATCATAGACGATCCTGTTGCCCGCGGTGAAGCGCAATTTCTGAATTCAGCCACTACTTGCATACTTTGCCACGCGGTAGATGGGCAGGGCGGTACGCGTGGTCCTGATATGGCTGAAATTGGTACACGCGCAGCTACCCAGGTAGAAGGCTTGACAGCCGAGGAATATATCCGCCAATCAATACAAGACCCGACTGCCTTCGTCGTCGAGGGTTTTGAACCGATAATGCCGCCAGGCTTAGCTGAAATTATCGGAGATGAACCCTTTGAAGATATTGTAGCTTACCTCTTATCACTTAAATAAAGGAAAAAATAATGACAACCTCGACAGTTGAGCCAGATTTTCACTGGAGAAAAATATGGTTGGGTTATGGTCTTAGTGTTGTAATTAGTTTAGTCATTGGGCTTCCCTTAACTATTGCTTTTGAAAATTCTTGGTGGCTTGCCTGGGTCGGGGTTGCCGGACTTTTCATCAGCTCGCTACTCGTTGCGCGCCAGGCAAAAACGGGTGAGCCACTAAATGGAGCCATGATTGCGCTGCTCTATTTTGGAACTTTCGCGGTGATCTATCTCGTAGGCCAAACATTGGAACTACTGCCTGATCCACTCCCCGGCTTGGCAGCTGACGATTCTACTTTCTCGTTCGTTTGGCCGCTCGCTCAAATTATCGCTGGTACAGCGGGTTCCCTGGTTGGCGGTATCGGTTTGGATAAAGAAGCGGAGTGAATAATAATTCTTAATAGTATTTAGAGTACAGACGGTGTTGAGTTTGGAAGGTTTATATTATGAGTGAGATAATTATCAAAGATCACTCCCGAGGTAAAGCAACTTTACCCAGGGGAGAGTCTTCAGCTATTCAACTGCCCAAAGAATTTATTGAATGGCAGATGTCTGCCAGACGGGGAGCTTATGCAAATGTTGCCAAAGGTAAACGTCCTGCTCGGTTTAGCGCTCACCTTCCGGTGGTTATCACACTGAGACATGCAGCTGAGTTCATAACCCACGCGGCCACTAAAGGCACTGGCTTCACCCCGAAAGATGATTATCTTGATCATTACATCGCGTTATTCGATAACTGCCTCGATAAATGTCAAGGGAGACCCTGGAAGGAAACCTTAGGAGAGCGCATAGCGGTGGCGCGTGAGTTTTATGAAAACCCAGACCACATTGATTTCAGGCGTTTAGGTTTGCTGGAAATCTTTCAAGGTCAGACCTACAAGAATCTCATGGATGACCCTCGTATAACTTTGCATTACACCGGGGATGGCCCCGATTATCCCAGTTTTCAGATAAACGCGCTTGCACAGATAGTCGGCCCGGAGGATAAAAGTTTCCAATTCGTTTATCTTGCGAGACAATTGTTTGAACACGACCGTTTTCACATTCACCAACCTAACTATCCACTTGGTTATTTGGTTTGGGTGCAAGAGGTATATGATAAATCCCCTTTTCATGGGAGAGCGGGAAGGCAGTTTGATAAACAACAGGTTAAAACACCGCCTGTTGAAATTAAAGAAATCCTCATCCCCGTTGATAATTCGAAATACTCCGATCTCTGCATCAATCTAGGCCTACAAATAGCCAGACAATTCGATGCCACCATCACGGGTACACATGTCTACGCAGCCAAACTCCACGATGACCGTTTTAAACAAATGGAAAGCGGACTGCCAGCAAAATATCAAGAACCAATAGAATTAGAACGCCAACGAAAAATCCACGATTCTTTAATCACAGAAAGTCTAGAGTTGATCTCCGACTCTTATTTGCAAGCTCTTGCAGAGAGCAGCAAATCAGCAGATGTAAAATTTGTAGGTAAAAGGCGGGAGGGAAAGAACTATGCAGCTTTAATCGCAGAAATTGAGGAGGCTGATTACGACCTGGTGGTTATGGGAGCACGCGGCCTTGGTGCGGTGCCAGGCGCTCAAATAGGCAGCGTAACCGAACGCGTCGCGCGTCGTTCTAGAGCAAATCTATTGATAGTCAAAAATGACAAATCAATCGATGGGAAGATATTTATTGCTGTAGATGGAAGCCCGCAATCGTTTGCAGGAGTGCGCTTAGGGGTTGCTCTCGCCCAGGCCACAAATGCGACAGTTGAAGCAGTGGCTGCTTACGACCCTCATTTTCACACGGTTGCCTTCCGAGGTTTGGAGGGTGTCTTGACCCCTGAGGCTAGTAAAGTATTCCGCTTCAAAGAACAAGAAAAACTGCATGATGAGATCATTGATAAGGGCATAGCCAAAATCTACAGCGGCCATTTAGAGACGGCCAAAACCGTTGCAGCCGATGACGGAATGGAGATCACAACCACTTTACTAGAAGGCAAACCTTTCCAAACCATCCTCGACTACATTGAAAAAGACCAACCTTCTCTAATCATTTTAGGGCGTCTTGGAGTCCACGCTGACGAGGGGCTTGATTTAGGAGCAACTGCAGAGAATTTGCTGCGCTTGGCTCCCTGCAATGTGCTTTTGACCGCCCAAAAATTCTTTCCAATATCTCAACAACAAGATGTCTACACAGATGATTTTGAGGAAATTCCCTGGGCTCCCGAAGCTATAAAAAGATTGGAGAACGTACCTCCATTTGCGCGTAGTTTTGCACGCAAATCGATAGATGATTATGCGCGTGAAAAAGGTTTATCGGAAGTAGATGTGGATCTCATGCTTGAAGCACGCGAAAGGTTAGGAATGTAATGGAACGAAAATATGCTGACATAGAAGGGGATGGTGGCTCTGATATTTTAGGCCAGGTGATTTCCCAACAAGAACGCCTCGCTGAAAGAATGAAAGAAATTGGGCAGGTGATCGCAATTTCGAGCGGTAAAGGTGGGGTAGGTAAAAGCGCGCTTACCTCAAACCTGGCGGCTGCGTTAGCTGATGAAGGTTTTCGTGTGGGTGCATTAGACGCGGATCTAAATGGCCCCACTTTAACGAAAATGCTTGATGCTCGCAATCAGAATCTATATCTAAAACCAGACGGTGTTGAGCCTGCAATCGGGGTCTTAGGTGTGAAAGTAATGTCCATGGATCTTTTCCTTGAATCTTATGATACCGCTTTGTCCTGGAAGCACGCGACTGGTTTGGCGGAAGATGCATTTGTCTGGCGGGGAACTATTGAAACAAGCACGATCAGAGAATTTTTAGCGGACACAATTTGGGGCGAGCTTGATTATTTACTAGTTGATCTTCCCCCTGGAGCAAACCATTTATCAACCCTGGCCAGGTGGATTCCAGGCATCACCGGTCTGGCTGTAACAATACCTTCAGGAATATCTCAATTAGTCGTGAAGAAATCTGTACGTGCGGTACAAGAGTCTGGCGGAAAGCTGTTGGGCTTGGTAGAAAACATGGCTGGATATGTTTGCCCAGAATGCTCTCAAATCAGCCCACTTTTTAACTCCAAACCAAAAGGGCAGCGCATGGCCAATTCTTTAGGGCTGCCCTTACTAAGCTCAATTCCGTTTGATCCTCGGCTGGCGTTGGGTTGCGATGAGGGCAAGCCCCTTGTACTGACTCACCCAAATTCCCCTTCTGTAGGTGAGATCAAGCTTTTGGCCAATAAGCTTAGAGAATTATCTTAAGGAAAAACCCATGAAATTTTTGTGTATCCCCTGCAATGAACCCATGAAACTGGAAGAAAATGGTTCCGAAAACGGAAATGGCTTGAATTTGGCGTTCAAATGCCCCAAGTGCGAGCACAATGTTTCGATGCTTACAAACAGCGGAGAAGCACAACTTGTAAAATCATTGGGGGTTCAATTTGGAAAAGATAAAAGTTCTTATAAACCAATGGCAACATTGCGTTCATCGTTGACCCAATCTAAAATTCAACAACCAATATTAGATTCCACGTTACCTGAACCAGTTTGGACCTCAGAAGCCGAAGAACGTCTGGCTCAACATCCCAAATTTGTGCAACCGGTTATCCGTAAAACATACAATGATTATGCCCGAAGTTTGGGGTTAGCTGAGATCACATTGGAATTCATGGATAATGCCAAACGAGCGCTGGCAGGTTGATGAACGAATTCGCCCCCAGGTTGGTTTCCTGGAACCTGACCCGCCAGTGTAATTTGCAATGCAGCCATTGCTACCTGGATGCTAATGCACGTAGTTCCGACCGGGGGGAACTAACCACCGCAGAAGGCATGCGCTTTATTGACCAACTAGCGGATTACTGCCCTGGAGCCATGTTGGTTTTAACCGGGGGTGAGCCTTTATTGAGAGCAGATCTGGATGATTTAATCTCCCATTCTGTTAGTCGCGGCCTTCTTCCAGTATTAGGGACCAATGGAACGTTGCTGGCCGAAGCAAGAGTAAAAAAGCTGGTTGATACTGGGCTGAATGCAGTTGGGGTAAGTGTTGATTCTCTGTACTCACACAAACACGATGCATTCCGCGGAATGCCTGGGGCTTGGGATAAAACCATTGCGGGAATCGATAAGTGCCGCGAGCACGGAATTGCTGTACAAATCCATACTACTGCTACCGCCGAAAACCATGGTCACATTCCCGAACTGATCTCCTTTGCTGCAGAACGGGGAGCAATTGCTTTCCACCTCTTCTTTCTTGTGTGTACTGGCCGCGGCCAAGAAATGAGCGACATAACACCCGCCCAATATGAGACTGCTCTAAAACAATTAGTGTTATCTCAAGATGAATATCAAGGCAAAATGTTGGTGCGTGCGCGTTGTGCGCCGCATTTCAAGCGTCTTGCATTCGCTAACAACAATGATTTCGCGACACAGGCGGTGGGCTGTATGGCCGGTAAGTCTTACTGCCGCATCACACCTGAAGGCGATATCACGCCGTGCCCATACATACCGCAAACACTTGGCAACTTGCGCACTGAAGATTTTACGCAAATTTGGGAAAATGACATTGTTTTTCGACAACTTCGCCAGCCTTCACTACAAGGTCGCTGCGGAATATGCGATTTTGACAAGGTTTGCGGCGGCTGCCGCGCCCGCGCGTTAGCAGCAACCAACAATTTGATGGCCGAAGATCCTTGGTGTGATTATCAGCCAGATTCCTCAAAAAGGATCTTTATTGAGGAAAGCCAAACATCCAAAAATAACCATTCGCCAATATGGACCCAAGAAGCTCAAGAAAGACTCGCTAGAGTGCCAGCAGCCTTGCGGCCGATGATAGAGAAAGGTGTGGAAGCTTTTGCCCAATCTCAAAATCTCAGCACTATTACCCCAGAGTTGATGGCTGAAATGAGGCAGAATGGGGCCACTCTGGCCCGGCGTTTCAAATCGCTATAAACTCCCGCTAATAAATATCCCAGCAATAAAAGTGTTGTTATGATCGCAAGTGCAATGAGATTATTTCTAAAAGAACGTCGCATCTTAATTAATATAATATTTTTGGTTACATTCCTGTTTGTCTTGATCCCAAATGGTACCACGCAGGCACATTCATCTGTTACACGATCGAAACCCTCAGACGGGGAAATAGTGGATGAGTCCCCTGAAGTTGTGCAGATCTGGTTTGAATTGGAATTAGACACATTTGAGAGTTCCATTGTTGTGCTGGATTCCAATTGGAGCCGTGTGGATTTGGACGACTCACGCGTAAACACCGCAGAGCGCAGTGAGATGGTTGATAGCCTTTCTCTTGCCTGCTTGCGGTCAACTTTATGCTAAAATCATAATACCCAATCCACCCAAGCGGAGGCCGCCATGACCGTTTTAGAAAGAAAAGACGCACCGATTGAGAGCACCTGGAAAAAAGAAACCGTATATGCCAATTGGGATGAGTGCGAAAAGGAATTTGAGCAAGCCCTTGCCGAACTGCCCCAACTTACCGAATACAATGGACGCCTTAAAGAAGGACCCAGCGTCTTAGCCGACTGGTTTGAGCTGTATCAAAAACACTGGGAGCGGGTCATGATCCTGACTTCGTACGTCCGTTGGGCTAGTAACGTGGACAGCAGCGACCCAGACGCAAAACGTTTCATTGGTCAGGCTTCCAGCCTGGAAAGCCAATTCCGCGCCGCCGCAGCCTTCATGGACCCACAACTACTGGAAATTGGAGAAACTCTGCACACCTGGGCAGATCAAGAACCTCGCCTGAAGATATATACTCACTATTTTGACAATCTTCTGCGCCTGCAAAAACACCAACGTTCTGAAGAGGTCGAGCAGCTGCTCAGTCTGGTGGACGAACCCTTCAGCGGGGTCTACCAGGCTTTCAGCGAACTGGCAAACACAGACCTCAAATTCCAACCTGCAGTTGACTCCCAAGGAGAGGAACACCCCACCTTCCAGGCTTCAATCTTTTCCTCACGCACTAGCCCAGACCGCAAACGTCGCCAGACTACATGGGAAAATTACAATGACGGCTATCTTTCCATGCAAAACACCTTCGCCGCACTCTATCTGGCCAATGTTAAGCAGCATGTTTTCCTGGCGAAAACCCGCAATTTTGACAGCGTTCTGGAGCTGCGCCTTTCTGGCAACAACCTCCCAACCACAGTATTCCATAATCTCATCGATGTCTTTAAAGAGAATCTACCTCTATGGCAGCGCTATTGGGATGTCAAACGCCGGGTGATGGGGTTGGAAGAGATCAATTCGTACGACCGCTGGGCACCAATCCAAGAAAACCCGCCTGCAATCTCCTACAAACAATCTGTTGATTGGATCTGTGACGCCATGCAGCCGCTAGGGGATGATTACGTCAACATCATGCGTAAAGGCTGCCTGGAAGATCGCTGGGTCGATTGGGCACCCAATATTGAAAAACGCCAGGGGGTGCAGCATCAAACCGCAAGGTCGGGCGTAAACCACCCTACATTTTCATGAGTTATGACGATACAATCTCCAGCTTGAGCACCCTGGCTCATGAGCTGGGCCATTCCATGCACAGCTACTACTTCGATAAAAACCAGCCCAGCGTTTACTCCGATTACGGAGCGATCTCTTCTACTGTCACTGAAACTGCTTCCAACTTCAACCAGGCAATGACGCGTGCCTATCTGCGGGAGATCAAAGCTGATGACAAAGATTTCCAGCTTGGCATGATCGATGAGGCCATGGGTAATTTCCTGCGATATTTCTTCATCATGCCCATGACCTGCCCCCAATAGTTGCTAGTGACGGTACCACCGGCTTGTGCTGAAACCTGCACTGCATCAGATTGCGCACCGCCTCCACCGCAGGCAGCCGTTGTCAGCATCACAATCAATAGGGCCAGGGATGCCAATAAAAAGTGGGTTCTAAATCGCGATTTGAAATAATTCTGGGTGACCATTTCTATCTGCTCATTAATTACTAGACTAAAATCTTAATGCTATTGAAATTTCGGGTGGAGTGATCAGCTTGAAAGAAACCTTCCGAATCTATGGCCATTATGATTTACTTCATTATACATTCTAGCCACCAGACAGTTTAACTACAGAGAGATAAATTGAACGAAATTCTAAGATGAAGTCCATTAGACAAGATCCTT
>VRUJ01000018.1 GCA_019456165.1 Chloroflexota bacterium | reverse complement strand
CTGGCGATCCGCTTTGAAGACCGGTGTCCTTTGTGAGTATCCAATTCCCCCATTTACACAAGATTCTTGACACTACCGAGCGATTAGCCTTAGCTTGTTCCGCTAACTCCATTTCTCTTACATCATCAGTAAAATCTAACACCATCGGTATCTGTGGTTCTTCCAAATGTGCATCGTTATAGCTATCCACGTCTGTCTTGACCTGCTTGCACTCGGAGGCGATTCTCTTTCTGCGCATCTGAAAAGCTCTTTTCATATGGTTGCGCGGAGCTGTGCGCATGTCATCCCAAAACACAAATTGTTTCCCGCCTCTTCGTACTCTTGCCGGATGTTTTGCACGGACGCGCCTCCCCTTCGCATCTGTAAAGTATTCCTCACTCATGGCCTGGGCGAGTTCTTTTGCAACTAATCTTTTTAGGGACGGAGCGGTCAGATCGTATCTTTTCTCTCTAACAGCCCAATCAGCAATTTCATCCCGTGTTGCAGGCCAAGACTCCCCTGCGTCTCTATATTCTTGTACCAGTTTTTGAAGTTGTTTTGCTTTTGTAGTCATACTTACCTCTCTTTTTATATTTGAACAGGAAGCGTTTGTCCATAGCCGTCAGTCATTGATACAGGAGTAATCTGGTCTCGAACCGGGTCGTTCATGTAGTTGAACAACGCCCATCGCCCTGTATTCCTCCTGAGTTGTCCAGCAACGATTCCAGGATGGATATTTAGCCTCATTGCAAACCCCAAAAAATCCTTCTTTGAGATGAAATCTCCTTTACGCGCAATAAATCTATTGAGTTGATCTTGAGGCGCGCAAAATTCAGCGGCAATTTCATTTGCTCGGTTCTCTTGCTCAGACAGGGAACTTTCCTTAGAATTTTCAAATACGTCCGAATCAACTAGAGCGTACTCCTTTCCGTCCTCATTTAGTACATGATCAATTTCGTGAATTAGCACAAACCAAAAATTATCAATCCTGTCATACCTTAGTGTCAAACCGATAACGGGTGAGTTTCCAATCCAGAAACAAACCCCATCAATCTTTGAGGAAGGCAACGACTCAACAATGACAAATCGAACTCCACACTTTTCTAAAATGGTTGGTACGTGCCTACTCTGTTCTGCATGACTTCTTAATTTCTTTAACTCCTCAAGGGCATCTTTTAGCTTGGGGGCATTATATTTTGGAACAATCATGCTATCCGCAATATGCTTAACTCTGTATAGCCAAGCAATCTGAATTGGTGTCATATTTTCATCTTCGGAATTTGATCTTCGAGTTGCAATCTTCCGAGCTAATTTTGGTGTGGAATCTAGGTCGGGGATTTCAAAAAATCTCAGCAACTGCGATTTGAGAACTTCTGAATTCTCTGACGCGACCAACCAATTGCGAAGAATCATGTCCCTGACCGGATACAAGGAAGCCATTTTCCCGCGAGCCTTGATCTGGTCAAGGTCATCATCCGCTTGGGTTTTCCACAAATTGTATGCGCTTTCGAGGTTCATCCATAGCTCAGCACTCGTACCGAGAGCTGCCCCAATCGCTTTTGCTGTATCAGGATTGATACCCCTCTTACCCTTTATTATTTGATTTACAAGTGCCTTGTCCCGTCCGATAATTTCGGCAAACTCTACTTGAGACCAATTGCGGGCGTTTAGTTCATCAAGAAGATATTCACCAGGGGGAAACACTTCTGCGGGTCTACGAATATTCATCGGCTGCTCCTTCATTTGTGGTAATTCTCAACTAAAACAATCAATAGGCTTAGTTCACCGTTTTCTCGGACACGCTCTACAATGAGCCTCCATTTGTCAGTTATGTCGAGACCACGTTGATGCTTTCTTCCTCCTTTCAGTTTGTGATAATGTAGGCCTGTCATCTTTCTTAGGTCGAGTTCTGTATGTGCGCTTGCAATAAAGCCAACTACTTTTCGGAATCCCTTGTCAATCGCTGGTGTGTATCCTAGCGACTTGCTGCGGTCATAGTAGACCTCTTCTAGGTCGGGATCATCGAACTCGAATTTCATGTACCGCTATTTTAGCACGAAACAAGATTATGTGCAATAGTGAAATTTCACAATTTGACAATTTTATACATAAAAATGCTTAAGCGGTCAAATATAATATAAGTATGAATAACCTCAATGTTTCCAAGCGTACCCAAATAGTGGCTTGTCTAGTTGAAGGGGCAAGCATCCGCTCCATGAGTAGAACGACAAGTGCAGCGAAGAATAAAATTACCTCTCTGGACAGCTTCTTCCGCTTGGCAAAAGCGGGTTTCAACCAGAAACATAAAACGCTTCGCAACTCGCTGGCCGCGGGCATGGGCTGGCCCAAGGAGCGCGCTATATCCATACTGAAAGCGGCATAGATAGATCCCCAGCGCCGCGCCAAAACTCTCAGCCTGGAGGAGTGGGGCAGGTTGGTGGAGCAGGTGGGGTGAAGGATAAATAGATCAAATTTGTTATCTGATTGTCCTTAATGCAAATACCTGGAATTCTAAATAAACTCAAAATTCCTAAATTCGAATCCCTAATCTCCCCCCGGCCTCAAACCCCGATTCCTAAACAGCACCTGCCAGACGCGCCAGGCTGCCTCAATTTGGATGCTTAAAGACATCTTGGATTGCCCCCATTTGCGGTCTGCGAAGTAGAAGGGCACCTCGCCAATGCGCAAGCCCAGCTTGTGCGCCATGTAGGCCACCTCCACCTGGAAGGCATACCCGTTGGAGACCACGCGCTCAAAGGGCATCTTTGCCAGAGCCTCGCGCCGCCACATACGGAAACCCCCCGTGGAATCGCTCAGCGGCAGGCTCAAGATCGCGCTGGCGTAAAAGTTGCCGAAGCGCGACAGGCTCTTGCGCCACATGGGCCAGTTCTCCGCCACCGCCCCCCCAGGCACGTAGCGCGAACCGAGCGCCAAATCGCAGCCCTCTTCCAGCTTGGCGGCCAGTTCGGGTACTTTATCCGGCGGGTGCGAGAAATCTGCGTCCATCTGGCAGACATATTGGGCATCGGTTTCCAGGGTCAGGCCATATCCCAGCACGTAAGCCGAGCCTAGACCCATTTTCCCCTGCCTGTGCTCAACCTGGATGCGTCCTGGATTCTCTGCGGCAATCTTCTCAGCAAGCTCTCCGCTTCCATCCGGGCTGTTATCGTCAATAAATAAAATATTAAGATCGGGGAGCGCTAAAGAGAGCAGGGCTGGAACCAGCCTAGGCAGGTTTTTCGCTTCGTTATAAATGGGGATGATGATAGTGGTAGACAAAGTTACCGGGGGTGTTTTACATATATAAGGCTAATTGAAGGCGGGTGGTTTTTTACTAGCGCCCCTAGCCAACCGGTTCCTTCTGGATGATAAATTTACAAACATCGTCCCCTTTGGCGACGCAATCCAATTCATTTACGCGGAATTCATGCCCGCCGGACACCCACTTGAGCCCCTCCTGGAGCAGCCCAACCGCGATAAAGCACACCGGTCTATCTTCACCGCTGCGTCCCCAACATACCGGGCAGCGGTGGATGATGTAGTGGTATTCATCCCCTTTATCTTCGACTGTGGTTTCCTGGTCGCTTACCTGGCTGAAAATCTTAGCCATAGCAGGTACACCGATCTTCAACTTAGCGTTTAAGGGTAATACCTTGAAAGCCAGGTCGCCTGCTCCGGCCATAGCGCCGAAGTTTTTTAAGGCGCCTGCGAAAGCAGCCCGGCCAGCTCGTAAAGCCAAGCCGCGCCCGCCGCGCGGCCCGTACATTTCTTCCAGCGCCAGGCTGAGGATAGACATATCCGCAAAGTCAAAGGCGCGCTCCAAGTTATCTGGAGGGTAATTATCAATCAACTCTGAAACGTGGCCCAAGTTTAGGATCGCATTCATGCCATTCTTACCCATCACATCCTCAAGCGCGGTCAGAATGATCCCTGCGATCTTGTTTGGATAAAAGTAGCCACTTTTTGGAATTGGGTCCATAATGTTCTGCCCGTTGTTTGCCTAGATTAGCTTTGTTAGGTCCTCTACCGCTCTGCGCATATCCAATAAAATGAGGCCGAGCTTGGCCTCTTTTCGTGCCATTATGGTTAGTACCGCTTCATCGCCAAGAGCCATCAGCATCACGTAACCATTTTTACCTTTTATGTAGACTTGGTCAAGCTTGCCGCGCCCAAGTTCGGATGCAATGCGCTCTCCAAGAGACAGCATAGCAGCAGACATGGCGGAGACACGGTCTTCCTCGATATTCTGGCTGAGAGCTGAAGCAATTGGAAGACCATCAACGCTGACGACCGCCGATCCTTCGATATCTGGGGATGATGCTTGAAAATCTCTTAGGCGATCCACCAGTTTTTGGGTGCGTGACGTTGTCAAAACCGTGCTCCTGCGGACATTTTGTAGTGAAAATAATATCAAAATTTGATCAATAGGGGAACAGACTCGTCCTGCTGTCACGCCCTCATCGGCATGTAGTAAATTTAGCACAGGGCCGGATTTGTGTCAAGCTGTGGACGTATCATTATCATTACAAGAGCAACTTTCAATCTCGTTAAGTGTCATGCTATAATTTTGGGATATTTTTGACCATTATTTTACGTGATTTCCGCTCAGGTAATTTATTATGCTGCTGCATTCTGCTTCCCAACTCCTCACTCTGGCTGGCCCACCTCAACGTGGGCAGGAACTCGGTCGTCTCGCGATAATACCTGATGGGGCAGTGCTTATCAGGGATGGGAAAATTGCAGCAGTAGGCACCAGTGAAGAGTTAAAAAGTGCATACCCATCCGAAGAAGCGCTAGATGTATCCGCAAAAGTGGTCTTGCCTGGGTTTGTGGACCCCCACACGCACCTGGTTTGGGCTGGAGATAGGGCCGCAGAATTCGAGATGCGCCTGGAAGGTAAGACCTACCTGGAAATATTAGAGACTGGTGGGGGAATCCTCTCAACGGTGAACGCGACCCGCAAGGCTTCAACGCAAGAATTGATCGAATCAGCGCGTTCTCGTCTTTGGCAGATGTTCTATCACGGGACAACCACAGCCGAGGCGAAGACCGGGTACGGCTTAGAGCTAGAAACGGAGCTGCGCATGCTGGATGCTCTGCAAGCTTTGGACTCGGAAGGCCCCTGGGATCTGGCGTTAACCTTCTTGGGTGCGCATGCGATACCTAACGAATTTGCTGGAAAGACCGACGAATATACATCGCTTGTTTGCGAGAGCATGCTGCCGGCATTATTGCGCTGGAGCGAGACCCAACCTGGTCAAAACCCCTTGCCTTTTGTGGATGTGTTTTGCGAGACGGGGGCTTTCAACTTGGAGCAGTCGCGGCGTATATTAGAGACAGCTCAGGATTTAGGATTTCCACTCAAAATACATGCTGATGAATTTGATAATTTAGGCGGTACACAAATGGCCGCCGAAATGGGGGCGGCCTCAGCAGATCATCTAGTAAGCGTATCAGACGCAGATATCCGAGCTCTGGCTCAGAGCGATACAGTCGCAGTTGGTTTGCCTGGAACACCTTTCGGTTTGGCCGAGAGCAAATATACTCCCGCCCGAAAGATATTAGAAGCTGGGGGGTTATTGGCTATTGCAAGCGACCTTAATCCTGGGACGGCCTGGGGTGAAAGCATGCAATTTGCGATTGCTCTTGCCTGCCGCTATATGCGCCTAATCCCTGCTCAAGCAATCGCCGCGGCGACAATTAATGCCGCTGCAGCGATAGAGCGCCATGAAATGATAGGCTCGATTGAAGTCGGAAAGCTTGCTGATCTCCTGGTTCTAGATGTACCTGATTTCCGGCATTTGGGGTACCGCTTCGGCATAAATCTTGTACAATCCATCATCAAAGAAGGCGAAATCTTTGCAGTAAAAGGATAAATAAATGGATTTTATTTCAAATATATCTAGCACCGCTCTGTTTACAACCATGTGTATGGTACTAATTCTTGGGGTAATTTGGATTGCGCTACGACTTGTATTCAAATTGGCAATGCAGGTTTTTGTGCTGGGTTGTGTAGGCATACTTTTCCTTGGGAGCCTAATTTTTCTCGTAAGCAATTATGTAACCCTTCCCTGAAGATGCCGAATATAGAGCAGGCGCAGGCCTGGTATCGCGAGGCGGACCCAGTCCACGATTTTAGCCACGTTTTACGTGTCTGCCAAATGGCCGAGCGCATCGCAGAAGCTGAAGGAGCAGACCTAGAGATCGTGCGTGCCGCATCTTTGCTGCACGATGTTGAAGGCAGCTCACCTGAAGTAGGGGAAACTCGTACTGACCACCACGAAAAATCCGCTGCGTTCGCCAGGCAAGTTTTACTAAAGGAAGGTTGGCAAGAGGAGCGCATCTTGGCTGTAGAGCATTGCATCCGTGCCCACCGGTACCGCTCAACGGAGCAGCCGCAAAGCCTCGAAGCAAAGATATTGTTCGATGCCGACAAATTAGACGTCTTGGGGGCGATTGGAGCGGCGCGCACCGTAGCTTATGCGGTATTAGCCGGAGAGCCGATTTTTTCAGAACCCTCCGCGAAGTTTTTGGAGTCCGGAGAAAAAGAATTCAGAGAAGCCCACAGTTCCTATCACGAATATTTATTCAAACTAGTAAAAGTAAAAGATCGCTTGTATACCACAGAGGGTAAAAGGCTTGCCGCGGCGCGCCACCAGTTCTTGATCGAGTTCTATGATCAATTAGCTGCTGAAGTGGAGGGAAAACGTTAGTTTGGTGTCTGCTGAATAAATTTCGGACATATCTGTACAACACAAAATAAGGTAACAATGACTAAAAGTGAATATTTGCTAGCTGGATATATAAGTGCGGTTCCCAAATCTGGAAAATAATGTCAAAGATCGTATTATTTTTTCTCTGGTTGAAGAGCATGGAAGACAAGAATATTGCTATCCACTATCAACCAACTACTGGTAAACTTCTGGTTTCAATTCCGCGATGAACGGCCAAGTGCGATGGCGATCAGCAAGGTCTAGTCCATATCCCACGACCCAAACATCTGGAATTTCAAAACCAAGATAATCTACCGGCAGCCCTTTTGCCTTGTCTTCTTTTCGTGTCAAAACACAAGTCTTGAGCGAAGCTGGCTGGCGGGTGTTCAACATCGTATGCAAATAATTGATCGTGTTGCCAGTATCAATTATATCTTCTACTATGATGACATTTTTGCCGTATATATCAGCCCGCAAATCGAGTAACACCCGTACAGCGCCGCTCTCTGTCGAAGTGCCATAGCTGGATAAAGACATAAAATCGACGTAATGTGGAATCGTTAATTGGCGCACTAGATCAGCCATGAACATAAACGAGCCTTTTAGAATCCCAACCAAAACGATACTACCGGCATCTTTATACTCTGCCGAGATCTGGGCTGCCAATTCCGTCACACGGGATTGGATTGTATCCTCATCCACCAGAACACGTTCAAATTCGTTATATAGTTTAACCATGATAATGAATTATCTCCTTGTTGTTTAGACAAGTAATTTTACCTGAATATTTCAAAAATCCTCAATGTTGCCTAAGCAAATTTGTTTGTTCTTCATATAAAATCATTTCAAATCCGCAAAGTCCTTTTATCTTGCCCTGAATTAGGAATAAAGCTACAATAACCCGATGAACATTCCTCAAGGTCCAATACTTGTTGTTGAAGATATTCAGCACATCCGGCAGCTTCTTGAAGTCACATTAAAATTTGAAGGTTACCCTGTTGTAACTGCCAGCAACGGGGCTGAAGCATTGGAAAAAGTAATCGAGCAGCGGCCTGCTTTAATCATCACTGATCTGCTCATGCCCAAGATGGATGGCTATTCTCTGATATTCCATCTGCGCAGCAAAGCTGAAACCCGCGATATACCCATCGTAGTTCTTTCTGCTACTTATGTGGACCGTGAGGACAAAGAATTTGCTCTCAGCCTTGGAGCAGTTAAATTCATGGAAAAGCCGGTGGATACCCCTGAGCTTTTATTATCAATTGGCGAGATCCTAGCGGAAGGAGTGGCTGCTCCAGCCTCTTCTTTGGATGATCTAACTTTTTATTCCGGATATCAAGGTCGATTGGAAGTAAAACTGCGCCAAAAAAACCAACAGATCGCACGAACAGAGAGATTATTGCAAACTTTGCCTGATGAGCAACAAGAAGCATTTCAAACTTTGCTAAATGATGCGCGCGAGCATCGTGAAGCGATTAAGGCTGAGTTAGACCAGACACTCCGAAAAATCAGTGAGCTTACACGGGGGAAGGATGAGTAAAGAACAAGGTTTAATAATGGTTGTTGAAGATACGCACCAGATACGGGAGCTATTGGAAGCCACTTTGCGGTTTCAAGGCTATACAGTAGATTCTGCCCAGGATGGAGAAGAGGCGTTAGAAAAAATATCTAAGCAGCCGCCAGAATTAATCATAACCGACCTCTTAATGCCCAACATGGATGGATATGCTTTATTATATCGTTTGCATGGTAATCCTGAGACAAGGCACATCCCTATCCTGGTTCTGTCTGCCACTTATGTTTCGCGTGAGGATAAAGAGTTCGCCCTCATCTTAGGCGCTCAAGAATTTATGGAGAAACCTTTTGATATCTCAGAATTCCTGCTTAAAATCGGGGAAATGTTAGCCCAAGGACCTGTCGCTGCTAAAGGGGTTTTAGATGATCAAACTTTTTTCCGAGGTTATAAAACCAGGTTGGAGGCCAAGCTTCGGGCAAAGACGGAGCAGCTCTCACGCACAAAACGACTATTGATGACCTTGCCTGAAGCGCAGAAAGCTGCATTCCAAAAATTGCTCGACGATGTCAGGCAATCACGGGATGAGATCCAGGCTGAGCTGCGCGAGATTATTGGGAATTTAGATAAACTTCAATAGTGGCACAAACCAAAACATTTGGATTATTTTGGGGAGTTTTATTGAAGCGAGTGATATCGTCATGAACAAAATCTCACCGACTCTCTCAGACCTGGAAAGTATGGCTCGTGGAGCAGGGGAAATATTACGCCAGGGTTACGGTCAGCGGCACGATATTGACTTCAAGGGATCAATTAACCCAGTAACCGAGATAGACGAACGCTCTGAAGAATATTTACTCGCAACTATCCAAAAAAAATTCCCAGGCCAGCGGGTGGTTGCGGAAGAAACTGGCGGCTTGCCAGGGGATGGGCAGCAAGTCTGGTATGTGGATCCTTTGGATGGCACGGTGAATTATGTGCATCATATCCCTATATTCTCGGTTTCCTTGGCCTACGAGGATGAAGGGGAGCTAAAACTGGGAGTTGTCTACGACCCAATGCGGGATGAATGTTTCAGCGCTCAACGTAGTCGCGGTGCATGGTTAAACGGTGAGCAGATTAAAGTCACTGCCACTCAGGAATTAGCCGACAGCCTTTTTGTGACCGGTTTTCCATACGATACCTGGGAGAATCCAAACAACAACCTGAATTATTTTGGGCGCTTTTTACTACGCTCGCAGGGTGTGAGACGCCTGGGCTCAGCCGCCCTGGATTTGTGTTATGTTGCCGCTGGTCGTTTTGATGGTTACTGGGAGATTCGGCTGCAACCCTACGACGTAGCCGCGGGAGGATTGATAGTGCAGGAGGCTGGGGGTCTGGTGACCAACATAGAAGCTGGTGATGATTTCATCTCGGTTCCACAGTCAATTGTGGCCGCGAATCCGGGTTTACACGCGCGCATATTGGAAGTGTTGCAGGCGGATTAAGAGATTAGGTTACTTACGCAGCTGCTTTGCAAGGTCTGCAAGATCAACTTTGGATGTCATATCTAGAGATATCGGGGTGACGGAAACAACACGTTTTACCCGGACAGCATAGACATCTGAATCCTCTGCATGGCCTTCGTTTCCATCACTGACGCTGTAACCCACACTGGCTGGTTCATCCCAAGATTCTCGTTTGGGAGGTACTATCTGGTAGTAGCGTGTGCGTGAGAGACGGTTTACCTCCCACGGAGTTTTTGGAGTTGCCTCCCAAGGGATGTCCACCTTGATGACATCAACACTTGCGGGCATTTTCCCCTCGAGTAATAACTTGCTGAACATAGTGGTGAAATGACCAGCGCCAGTGAAGTCTACATCTTTTGAATGTGAGAGGTGATAGTTTTGGGCTGTTTCGAGCGAAATAGCTAAAGAAGGAACTCCCCAGGCAGCGCCTTCAAGAGCTGCTCCCACTGTTCCAGATACCGTGACTCCTACGCCAAGATTCTCTCCATAATTTATCCCTGAAACAACCAAATCTGGTTTATCCTGAATGATCTCAAGAATAGCGTGCTGTACAGTTTGTGCCGGCGAACCGCCAACTGCAAATATTGACCATTCTTTCTCATTTATGGTCTGTACTTGTTTGGTTATACGTCCATCAGAGTTGGTCGGCATACTGCGTCCGGCACCAGAAGATTGTTCGCGTGGGGCCACAACCCAGACGTAACCCAGGGAATCAAGCGCCTCGGCGGCTGCCCACAGTCCTGGGGAATCGATGCCATCATCGTTGGTCAATAGGATTTGGGGTTCTTTTTTTGTCATGCATCTCCTCTTTGAAATAAAACCACTTTACTTATACATTCAACTTCAATTGTACCAATCTTCTGTATTGTGTTTATGAGGTATTGTTATCATTATCTAAAGGTTGACTAAATCTGTTCACCACGACACCAAACATGTACTGGATGAGATTATGATTGGCTTTGAATGGAAAAACTACGGCATTGGGTTGCTGTTCAACCAATCTGTTCCCAGCTTAATTTCAATATCCACCAAACTGTTGGGGTCAAATTGCTGCTTGATCCTAATAGGTTGAATTCCCATCATATCCACAAAGAACTGCATCCCAAATGGCGCTCCTGAATAATCAATGATTGTGGTTTGAGTATACGCTTGTTCGGCCGCACCAATGTTGATGATATTTGCACCCAGGCTGGTAAAGTATTCAGCGGTGCGTGAACCGAGGTCTGGGTTTTGGGTTCCGTTTAGAATTGAAATTCGGGCGCCCTCCACTTGCATACGCTCTTGAGAGCTGCCGGGAGTTATGGGAGAGAGTGAACTTGTGCTGGTGAAAATCTCATCACGCAGTACACGGATGCGGTCAGGGATTGGAATAAGGATAGCCAAGTCATCTGGCGAGCGGCCGAAAGTGACGTAAGATTCATCGATGACGCCTCGATTTATGTCCTCTCTTTCGATTTGCATTGCAAGTACAGCTAATCTGATTGCATCTTCGAGGGGCATGTTTGTGTCGATGCCGGATGATAAAGTTGCAAATATTTCTGGCGCATTGTTGATTAACTGCGGTAGAAGATCAAATTCGAGGATGCGGTCACGAATACCTATCACCACCTGCTGTTGGCGTTCAGCCCGGGCGAAATCACCGCCTTCTGTGTGACGGGCGCGCGCGTACGCCAGTGCTAGTTCTCCAGGCAATACTTGTTCTCCCGGTTGGAGGGTTTTGTTTGGCCAATCTGGTCGTAAGGGATCCACCAGGATTGTCTCCGGAATGGTGAGTTTTACGCCACCCATCAAGTCGATAAAGTCGATGAAGGCTTGAAAATTTATTCGGGCGTAATAATCGATAGGTACGCCTATGGTTTGTTCAACTGTATTAATAGCAAGACCGGGGCCGCCTCCTGGTAAATTATAAATTTCGCCTAAATAATGAGCGGTGTTTATCTTCCCTGGGTTGAAGCCAGGGATATTTGCCCATAAATCCCTGGGGATGGAAAGAATCCCGGCTGTTTTAGCGATAGGATCAACAGTTAAGAGGATCATAGTGTCAGTGCGTGAGGCACCTGTGTTTGCTATCCAATCGCGGTAATCAATACCCATTATCAACATAGTAACACGCGTGTCTCCATCCCAAGGGTCAGGAAGGGGTATTCCTATCGGTCCGGATTCAAATAAGGCTGGGGTTGCATCTGGGTCACCCTCTGCACCAGGCGTGGTTTCTCCCTGTTCTATGTTTAATAATCCAGAAAACACACTATAATTTCCCGAGCCTATATCTGCCAATAAATTATAGGTGAGAAAAGAAAGTATACTGACTACGCAGAGGAAAATACCAACCAGGATGGCTGCGGGTCCGTTGAATTTTGAAAGTTGGGGAGGTAATCGAAAATTTTTAAATGACATCTTTTCGTTTAAGGGGCTGCAGTTGAGGTTGGTGGATTAGTTGAAGTCGGGGGAGGGGTATCTGTCGGGGGAGGTGTAAGAGTACTTGTACCCGTCCCCGTAGGAGTTGGTGCACCTAAGCCTGTTGCGGTTGGAGTGGGGGTCAAGCTGACGCTTCCGGTTGGTGGAGGAGTATATGTTATCCCGATGGTGGTCGTTGGCGTTACCGTTAAGGTTGTTGTAAGTAATCCGGTTGGGGTTACCGAGGGTGTCAATATCGTGCACTGCTCCAAAGCATATGTCGCAGTTGGGAAAATCCCCTGTTCGCTGCGGGCAGCCAATACCAATTGGTACTGCTCTGAGGCCTCACACCAAGCTTCCTCGCCGGCTAATTGATCAGCATAATGTTGTAAAGACATCCAGTAACGGAAGAAAGCTGTCATTCCGGACCCGTCCATAAGATTCGGAGCGGCTCCAGCTACTTGACCGTAATAGTAAGCGGCAATGTCTGGGTATGCTAACCAAAAACTGTTACCCATTAGATACAGGCGTGCCCAAACTCGGTAATTGTTTGCTTCCGAGTCTAGTGGACCAAACCCTTCTGCTAAGGCGAAATCGTACAAACCGCCCTCCAAATTACCTTGATTGAGAATTTTTTCAATTCCACGGTTGCGCAGAGCAAGGTAGAACATTCCGTCCACCTCTACAAATCTATAGGTGGCATCCGCGTTGCGCATGGCAGATAACATCTCAATGGCCAGGTCCCAGTTGAGGCTGTTTATCAGGTTCAGGGCTTGCGAAAACAATTCTTCTGAGGGACGCGGGTCGAGTGTGGCTGTGGGAGTTATGGTTGCTGGGAGAGGAGTTGGAGTGGCGGTGATATTGAGGATCATCATCAATTCTGTGCGGCGCTCAGCCACATCCAGGAATAAAGGATCTTGGCTGAAGATATAGTCATAACGCTGCAAGGCGAAGCCTAATTCCCCGGTGATTAAGTCCTGCTCGGCCAAGATGTATTGCTCTTGCATGTAGCTGCTCGCCTCGGCAGTACTTCTCAAGTTGCTCTCCCGCAGCCCGCTATTCCAGCCAAATATTCCGCTAATAGAAACCATCAATAATATTATCAATATGGCAGGGATTAACAGCTTTAACACATTCAAAACAACTCGGGGTTTATCTGGGGGTGTTGGTTTTCTAAGGGATTGGCGTCTGGGTAAGGTTGTCCCCGAAGAAAAAGCTTCTACCTGAGAAGGCCGGGTTGCACCTGGATCATCAGGTTCGATTGGGCTAGGGCGCGTTTCCCCCAGATCATCCGGCTGCCGGCTGGGTTGGGTATCATCAGATTGGTTGGAAGACATATCTATTCACTTCTTACGCATTTCGCATGGCTGTAAGGCAGGCGTATTTTACACTGCTTTTGCAAATAATGAAAATTAAGCTGTGATGAGAAAAGAGCGGTCATTATGTGGAAAGAGACTGAAAACCCCCTTCTGGTTGCCGCGGAGTTGAATCGCAAACAGGGGTTGAGTATTAACCGGCATGTAAATAACCACAAGGGGAGCCCCTTGTGGGCGTCCTTTTAATATTGTTGACTTTCGACAGCCAATTTACAACAAAGATAAAGCAGTTGAGTACTTTTGAGAGTGGTGATTTAAGTGGATTTTTCATACTTGGACAACGGACTTCAACCCATTGAAAACCACAAGATCCACCACTCACATTACCTTTATTTAGGTTGCGGGTTGTAGCGCGTGGGTCTATAATTTGATAATATTCAATAAAGGATTAGCTATGTTAGAAGAAGACACGCGTGTCAAACAAATTTCAGGCGAACCGCGTCGGCGTTGGTTTTTCGATGAGAATATTGATTTGATTGTTTGGTTTCATGATGTTGGCAGTATTTTAGGTTTTCAATTATGCTACGATAAACAGGATGATGAACATGCCTTCTCATGGCGTGAAGATAAAGGCTACTTTCATAATCATGTGGATCCAGGTGAACCAGGCCCATTGAAAAATCTATCTCCTATCCTCGTGTCTGATGGTATGTTAGATGTTGATAAATTAAAAGATGAATTCGAACAAAATAGCGTTGAAATCGATTTAGGGATCTCCAGCTTTGTGCTGGAGAAGTTGGATGATTACCAAGCGGGGGATGTGCCAGGATGAATAGAAATACATGGCAAATATAAAATCGTATAATCAGGAAAGTGCATGAAGTCAATAATTGTGCATTTGTTTATGTTGATCATTTTAGTAATTTTGGCTGCCTGCCAAAACGAGCAAGATAGCGTAATCACTGTTCAACCCAGCGCGATTGTGTCTTCGCCAACTAGCATACCGACATCTGCGCCACTGCTTCCGACAGTCACGATCACACCTATACCGAGCCAGACTTCCGGACCCATTGTAACTCCCGAGTTGGCTCCCAGCATACGTTTGAGCGAAGATTTTTCCGGTGAGTTTACCTGCGTGGAGACTTTTGATAATAATGCCGCGCGCGGCAGGATCGAGGATGCATCTTACTTCTTGGAAATTCGCAATGCAAACGAAATTATTAACGCAAATTGCGAAACATTGGTTGTTGGGAATCTGGACCTGGAAGTAGATGTTAGCCTATTGTCAGTTCCTCCAGAGGGGGCGTATTATTTTGGGGTTGTGTTTCGGGTATCGGGTTTTGAACGCTACGCGTTTGTGATTGGCAGTGAGGGAACCTACTGTTCATACTATGCCAACAATGAATTCTTCATACCGCTGACAAACTCAACCGATTACGAAATTGGTTGTTGGGCTCGCCTCCCCGAAAGCGCAATGGCAGAAGGGAGACAGCATCTGCGAGTAGTAGCGCTGGAGGACCGCTTTGATTTCTATTTAAATGGAATACTGCTCGGTGTGGTGCGGGATAACAAGCTCAGAGAAGGCTGGGTTGGGCTTGTAGCTGCTACGGCAGACGAGGGAGGTTTGATAGTGGCATTTGATAATTTGAGGGTGGCGCGGCCCTAATTTTCCGGGCATCTATTCTGATTCTCTAACCAAATTTAAGGAGAATACTACTTTGGAAAAAGACTATATATTTATCCCTGATCTGAAAGACAATTTACCTGAAATTCCGGTGGACAGTATCGTCAGCCAAACCATCCACAAACAGGGTGATCACAAGACGATCCTTTTTGGGTTTGCCCCGGGACAAGAGCTTTCTGAGCACACCGCCTCACAACCCGCTATGTTGTATTTTGTGGAGGGAGAGGCCGATCTAACCCTGGGTGATGCCTCGATGAGTGTTCAGCCTGGCACCTGGGTGTATATGCAACCCAAATTGGCCCATTCTATCCTGGCAAAGACCAGATTGATAATGTTGTTGTTATTGCTTTAAGGAAGTTGAATTAACGACAATAAATTTCAATAGTTCTGTTAATAGCCAAAGACCGCGTCCTCCTCACATTACGCGGTCTTTGTTATGAACTATTGGTACCCTAGGCACGATTCGAACGCGCGACCTCTTACTCCGCAAGCAAGCGCTCTATCCATCTGAGCTACTAGGGCGAACTTATACGGTCTACCCTTAGAAATCAGGGAGTTTATCAAGCGAACTCCACAAGCTAAAATGATCTCAAGGCGGGGAGGGAGGGATTTGAACCCTCGTCCGAGTACAACCCGGAACCCGCTTAGCAGGCGGGCGCAATAAACCAGACTATGCGACCTCCCCGTGTTATTAACGTACAAAGGCGGAGGGAGAGGGATTCGAACCCCCGGTGGGCGATAAGCCCACAGCGGTTTTCAAGACCGCCGCCTTAAACCACTCGGCCATCCCTCCGGGAACTTTTACACGGGTTTCCTCTCCCGAGCGTTTTGAATTCTACCATACTAGACTTTGCCCTGCAATAATATCAGCGTTCACTACTTCTGCTATCGTGCTAAAATTGAATATACAGTGACATACTAATACAATATGTTTATACTGACCTTCAAATTAGAATTCTGAAAAGATTTTGGACACCTGACAAATCATAGGAGACTAACCTAATGCGAAATAAACTTGCCTGGGTAGATGAAGAAATAGCAGCATTGAAGGATGCAGGGCTGTATAACCAAATCCGAACTTTAGGCTCTCCACAGGGGGCCTGGCTGGATGTAGATGGGGAAAATGTACTCAATTTCTGCTCAAATAATTATTTGGGTTTAGCAGATCATCCTCGTCTTGTGGCTGCTGCAAAAGAAGCCATGGATAAATATGGTGTAGGCCCAGGAGCAGTTCGCACCATCGCAGGTACAATGGATCTACACATTGAATTGGATAAACGTTTAGCGAATTTCAAAGGTGTGGATTCCGCCATCAGTTTTCAATCCGGTTTCAGCGCAAATCTGGCAGTGATTCCAGCTCTCGTGGGTAAAGAAGATGTGATTTTCTCTGACCGCCTAAATCACGCCAGCATAATTGATGGCTGCCGTCTTTCGCGTGCCAAGATCATAGCTTACGAACACGGCGACTCGGCTGATCTTGAGCGAGTATTACAAAAGGATCGTAAGGATTACCGCCGCGCTTTGGCGGTTACAGATGGTGTGTTCAGCATGGATGGCGATATTGCACCCCTGGATGAAATCTACGCAGTCACAAAAAATCACTCTGCAATCCTAATGGTTGATGATGCCCACGGGGAGGGTGTGATGGGCAAGGGCGGCAGGGGAATTGTCGATCACTTCGGTTTACACGGAAAAGTGGATGTTGAGATTGGTACAATGTCCAAAGCATTTGGCGTGATGGGCGGGGTAGCGGCAGGCAACGCAAAAGTTGTGGAATGGCTGCATCAGCGCGGCCGCCCATTTCTTTTCTCCTCCGCGATGACAGTTCCAGATGTAGCCGCCTGCCTGGCAGCAATTGATCTAATGGAAGAATCTACGGAGTTAGTAGACAAACTCTGGGAAAACGCGGATTTTTTCAAAGCTGAAATGCGTAATTTGGGTTTTGATACCGGGAATAGTGTCACCCCGATTGTACCTGTTATGTTAGGTGAAGCGCCATTAGCCCAGGAATTTAGCCGAGGACTATTCTCTGCTGGTGTCTTTGGGATGGCGATTGGTTTTCCGACTGTGCCTAAAGGAGCGGCGCGCATCCGCGTTATGATCTCTGCCGCACACTCGAAAGAAGATCTTGAAAAGGGATTAGAAGTATTTACTTCGGTCGGCCGGAAATTAGGTGTGCTGAACTAGGTCCTCGGTGTACATCGCCTCTGGGCTATTATCAGGACAGGTCAGATTGTAGTGAGAAGTCACGATTTACGCCGCGTGGACCGTCGGGAAATACTTGTATTCTTCATCGGCTGTGGGTGACTCGCGTTTAGGATAGACGACTGATTTTGGACACTATTAATTAACCACGGATACACGCAGATAAGGTTTGTTTCTGCGTTTATCTGTGTTCATCTGCCTTCAAAATTATTATTGTTTTAACTGGGTTGAAATATGTGTTTGACTTTGCTTTCATACCCTAACAAACATAATATCAAGTGTCACTCTGAGCGCAGCGAAGAGTCTCGAAAATAAGTTTCTATGTATGCTAAAGTATTTTTGAGCCTACTTCCATTATCCGAAACCCTTCCCCCGTTCGGGGCTAAGAATTATATGTCTTATAAAGCGTCAATCCCGCGATGGCAACCACGGGATTGACAAAACCAACTCAGAAGAAGGAGGGTGAGGAGGTATATACAACTACAAGTTTTTTTGTTTGTAAGCATAGTTTATTAGCAATACTCCTTATGGTCATGTGTCAGATGTCCCGATTTGCTAGGGTTAGTTGTCATATTCCTAAAACACTTTTTTGGGTAATTCCAGACATCGTTAATTAGTGCTCTGACGGTTGGTGTAAGATGTTGCTTTTACAATAACCCTCAACAAAAACCGGAGGCTCCAGAACTACTCCCCTAAGCAGAATAAACATGCCAAACACTTTACAACCCTAAATAGTGAGGCTAAAATGAGAAAAGATGTTTTATCCATTATGGTTTAGGATTTATCTATGAGTAAGTGGAAAGGAAAATTTGTAATCGGCCTGACCGGAAATATCGCTACTGGTAAGAGCGTAGTGCGCAAGATGTTGGAACATCTTGGTGTGTATGGTATTGACGCTGATGCTCTCAGCCACAGAGTAATTTCCAAGGGCGCTCCGGGTTACTCACAAGTTATCGATTCGTTTGGAAATTGGCTGCTGGATGAGAATGGGGATATTGACCGTGATAAGCTGGGAAAGCTTGTGTTTTCAGATGCAGAAGCCTTGAAGAAATTAGAAGCGATCGTACACCCTCTGGTAGGCCAGGCGGTGGATCATCTGGTCAAAAAATCTCCACGAGAAGTAGTCGTGATCGAAGCTATTAAATTGTTAGATGGGTCATTACTTTCTGCTTGTGACACGATTTGGGTTGCAACCTCCCCTGAAAAAGAACAACTCTCTCGTTTGGCTGAGAAACGTGGAATGGACGAAGCTTCTGCTCGGGAACGTATGAATACTCAATCTTCACAAGAAGAAAAAGTAGCTGCAGCAAATACAGTTATCCAAAACGATGGCAGTTTTGAGGAGACCTGGAAACAAGTAAAAGAAGAATGGAAGAAATTATTCCCGGATCAGGCTGAAGATATCAGTGGCCCGATACAGGTTAGTAAAACAACCACCACGAGCGCAGAAGATTTGACAATATTACGCGCCAGTCCAAAGCAAGCGAAGGAGATTGCCGCGTTTATTACCCGGGTTAGTGAAGGTAAACACAGCATTTCCGATTTTGATGTCATGGCTGCATTTGGTGAGAAAGCCTATATGTTGTTAATGAGCAAGGATAAACTGGTCGGCTTAGCTGGTTGGAAGGTGGAGAATCTAGTTGCCCGAATAGATGAGGTTTATTTTGAAGTAGACTTGAATCTCGCCGAAGTTGTGCCGTTCCTTTTTACCGAAGTTGAAAAAGCTTCGCGAGAACTACAGTGTGAAGCCTCATTAATTTTTGCGTCCCCAGATTTCGCTAAACGAGTTGAAGTTTGGAGTGAGTTAGGCTATGAAACACGTCCCATCCAGGAGTTGAGAGTTTCCGCCTGGCAAGAAGCAGCGCGTGAAATGCAAAGCGACCAGACGGTGATGCTGTTCAAACAATTACGAGTTGATCGAGTCCTGAAACCTTTATAACAATTATTTGGTTGGTCAGGTGGCGGAAAACAAATTACAATTATGGGGGTTTGAAGTGAAGAACCCCGCAACAGGGTATTCTGGCTTTTTCCACAGATCCCCTGGAATTAAATGGAGCGCTATTTCTTGTGGCCGAACTAATTAACGATCTGCTATTTATCTTCCAGCGCCTGGATTGGTTAGGTGTGATTGACCTGATCCTGGTCACGATGATGTTTTTTGGGCTTTTACTCTTTTTCCGCAATACTCAGGCCATGGTATTGATGCGGGGAGTATTTTTATTTTTCATTCTAATTAGTTTTCTTACCGTCGTTGTTGATCTCCCTGCTTTCTCATGGCTGCTGAATATTACTCTGCCAGCCCTACTTATCGCCATTCCGGTGATTTTTGCTCCAGAAATCCGCAGAGCTTTAGAGCGACTAGGGCGTGTGAGCGCTTTTTTACCTACCGGCCGCATTCGTGAAGAAATGCAAGATGTGATTGCCACGGTTGTAAATGCCGCGGCACGCCTTTCAACCAGAAGACACGGCGCTCTGATAATACTGAGGCGTTTAGACAACCTGGATGATTATATTGATACCGGAGTGCGCATAGAAGCTCAGGTTTCTACCCAACTGCTGCTGCAAATCTTCTATCCAAACACTCCCCTCCACGATGGGGCGGTAATTATCTCGAGAAACAACTTGATGGGCGCTAGTTGTGTGATGCCCCTTTCTGCCAGCGGTGTGTTGGCCGGTAACCCAGAAAGACAGATGGGTTTGCGTCATAGGGCTGCTTTAGGTATTTCTGAAGTCAGCGATAGTATCGCGGTGGTCGTCTCTGAAGAAACTGGTTCGATTTCAGTTGCCCATGGCGGCCGCATGATTCACCGTTTGGCAGTTGAAAGGTTAGGAGGCGTATTAGAGGCCTTCTACGGTCCATTTGAACCCAGAAAGGGGCTGGAAGAATACATCTACCAATACTTGCCATTCCTCGCACCAATTGAAGCCGAAGAAGAGGAATAATCGATGAGCTTAAATATTTACCGCAGATTGTGGAATAATATCAGCACCTTCTTGTTCGCCTTTTTATTAGCCTTGGCGGTGTGGATTTCGGCTGTTGTAGCCGATGATCCCAACGAGGAATGTGCCAGCCCAAATCGGGTCGCTCTTGAATTAATTGGACAGAACCCTGGTCTGATGATTACTCGCGCTCCACCAGAAACTGTTGAAATTTTATTGAGAGCTCCGAGTTCTATTTGCAGAGTCCTGGCAAATGAAACCGATCGAGTTCAGGCGAGCATTAATCTTTCTCAACTCGGTTCTGGGGAATTCACTGTTCCTGTCAAGATCGATGTATTCCTTGACCCAGTGCGATTAATTGAAGTATTACCCCAAGAAGTCATCATTGAAATGGAAACGATACTTGCTAATGTTTTGGAGATTCAAACCCTAGTCTCAGGAGAACCTGCGCTTGGCTTTCAGGCTGAATCATTGGTAATTGATAATCCAACTGTGGAAATATCCGGCCCCCAGTCGTTAGTAGAGCAAGTAGTGGCGGTATTCGCAGAATTAGATATTAATGAGTCACAGACTACGGTTTCTGAAGATGTAGACCTAGAGCCTATCGATGAGAACGGCAATGTCATATCGGGAGTTACGCTCAATCCTGAAGCTGTTACACTAACTCTGCCAATTGTTCAAGCGGTTGGTTATCGAACTGTGATCGTCATTTTGGAGACCACGGGGCAACCTGCTGCGGGTTTCCAACTTTCAGAGATACAGATTCAACCGCCCACGGTCACACTCTCCTCTGCGCTGCCACAACTATTAGAAGATTTACCAGGTTATGTAAGTACTTTGCCATTAGATCTCACAGATCACAACACGGACATAACCAATCGTCTGGCTCTGGATCTGCCCACTGGCGTTGACCTCGAAGGTGAACAGAGCGTTTTAGTTTTTGTGGGAATCACTCCTATCGAGGGAACTACAAACATTACACTTCCTGTAGAGTTTACTGGGTTAGAAGATGGTTTGGGTGTTCAAATATCGCCAGAGAGTGTCGAAGTTTTCATAACTGGTCCATTGGTGGTCTTAGATGAAATCACCCAAGACGATGTGCACATATTTATCGATCTGTCTGGTTTGGCAGAGGGTACCTACATTATCGATTTGTCTGGTTTGGGAGAGGGTACCAACATTATCGGTGAACCACGATTTGAAGTATTACCCGGCTTGCAAGTCGATTCCATCAATCCTCCATCAATTCAGGTTGATATTTTTATACAGCTTACTCCTCCGGCTATGTTAACACCGACAATTACCCCCACACCCACTCCTACACTCACCCCTACACCTAGCCCTACTCCATAATTCTGAGTAAAAATACCATATGGCGAAACCGGTTGTTGCCCTGGTCGGGCGTCCTAATGTTGGTAAAAGCACACTGTTCAACCGCCTAACTGGTGAGCGTTTAGCGGTGGTTGATGACATTCCCGGTACTACACGGGATAGATTGCATGCTGAAGCTGATTGGCTGGGGGTGGATTTTGTGGTGGTTGATACGGGGGGAATTGATCCAATAAAGGTCAAAAGTGGGGTGGGCCGCAAGCCGCTTTCTATTGGATCAGCGGAGTTTATCAGTGAGATCCGTTTTCAGGCTGAAGCAGCTATTCGTGAGGCGGATGCAATTCTCTTCTTGGTGGATGTTGAAAACGGAATCACTCCAGCAGACCAGGAGGTTGCTGATATCTTGCGTCGATTTCAGGTTGAGCGCGACGGAGTACCTTTTCCGCCTGTGCTGCTGGTGGTGAATAAGTGCGACAGCCAGGCTCGGCGTGATCAGGCGTTGGAGTTTTACGAGATGGGATTTGAGGAGCTGCACGCCCTCTCCGCGTTGCACGGCTCCGGGTCAGGAGATATGTTAGATGCTCTGATCGCGGCTTTCCAAGCCCAGCCCAACCTGCTTGAAGATGAAACGGAAGATGAATCTGTAAAGATCGCTATCGTCGGTAAGCCCAATGTGGGTAAGTCCAGTTTACTCAACCGTTTACTTGGAGAGGAGCGTGCTATCGTCAGCCCTATACCGGGAACTACGCGTGACGCGGTTGATTCGTATCTCGAATTTGAAAATGTACCAATCACATTAATTGATACTGCTGGGATTCGCCGTCGGGGTAAGGTCGAGCCTGGAGTGGAAAAATACAGCGTTATTCGCTCATTCAAAGCCATTGATCGCGCGGATGTCGCCCTTTTGTTGATCGACGCGACCACTAGCATAACTGCGCAGGATACTCATATTGCAGGGTTCATCATCGAAGCATGGAAAAGTGTCGTCGTAGTTGTAAACAAATGGGATGCCATCGAAAAAGATACTCATACAATTGAAGTTTATAAAAAAGAGATCGGACAGGCGCTCAACTTTATGGATTATGTGCCGATGATGTTCATCTCTGCGTTAACCGGCCAGCGCGTTAACCAGGTGATTCCTATGGCTTTAAAAGTGCAAAAAGAGCGCCTGGTAAAGCTTTCCACCTCACAGGTCAATAAGATCCTGCGCAAATCTCAGGACCAACACGCCGCGCCCTCAAAACACGGTAAACAGCTAAAGATATATTACGGAACCCAGGTTCGCAGTGAACCACCGACTTTCCTTTTATACGTCAATGATCCCAAACTGGTGCATTTTACTTACAAGCGATTTCTCAAGAACCGTTTCCGGGAGGCTTACGGTTACTTGGGCACCCCCATCCGTTTGATATTCAAGGCGCGGGGTGATTAGGTTTAGTTTGTTTGGGTGAAGAAATGAATAAATTAACCGCGGATGGACGCAGATAAACGCGGATACACTTAGATGAAAATTACGCGATTGATATAAACTAGAAGAATTATGGTTAATTAGTCAGGAATACGTTTCTTTAATTCGGCGATTGTAAATCCTAAGGATGGCTAAAACCTAAAAACGCGCCTGAAGCGAGCAGCACGGATTGGTTTGCTCCTAAGACCGGGTCTAGGGGTTGGTTGGGATCTGGAGCCCACATGACCAGCAAAGACCCGCCATTAGAAACGCCGATGCGCAGCACTAAAAGATGGTTATCAATCCAGCCTAGAGTTGAGAGCCAATTGGGGATTTCTCCGCCAGCCAAACCTGCCAGGGTGTTGATGGGCGCATCTACAAGCATGTTGCCGTCGATGCGCGCTACGCGCAATCGGAACTGAGCGTCCATCGGGCTGGTACCGCTGGCTTCCATCCACGCTACCAGTTGGTTGTCCGGGGAAAATTTCACGTAACCGCCATTCTGGTTGCTGCCTGGGTCAAATGGGAGGAATACTTCCTGGCAGGTGAGTAAATTCTTCAATATAAAAATGCTCTGTGGTTGGGCGAAATCAGAATTGGGTGAGAAGGCTACCCAAGAATGGTCGGGGGAGAATCCGCCGATTACCATATCAAAGGCCAGGTACTCTGTTACCAGGCTGCTGCCCAGGTCAAAATAATACAGGCCGCGGTAGGGTTGGAAATTGATATTTCCGATACCGTACAGCGACAGGGTATACCAGACTCCCAGGATTTGCCCGGAATTTGTGCGTACCGCCAATGGTAGGTATACAAATCCATCACCCTCCGAACGGGTGAGCAGCGGCGCGGCGCTGGCTGCGTTGCTCAGGCTGGTGGCGTATAGGTTGCTTAGCCAACCTCCCGCGTCAGAGTCGCTGGTGCTGAAAGCGAAGAGCGTCTCTCCTGGCGCGCCGGTGATGGCGACAATATTGGGCAGCGTGATCAATCCGGATACGAGCCCATTGGCCACCGAGCTTAATTGGTTGCCACCCCCTCCAGTGAGAGTGTTGTAAACCACTGGCAAAGCGCTGATGCCCCCAGATGTGCCTCCGAGGTGCACCTGAAGTTCATCCGGCCAGCTTAGACCTGTAGCTGTTTTTGTTCCCGCTATGCTGCCTTGCAAATCATAGAGGGTGATCGCATCAGAGCCTGAAACACCGGCTGCTAGACCATTCGCCGCGGGGGGAGGCTGCGCGCCAGGGTGGGCGGGCAAGCACATCGGGGGTGGGATGGTTGGTGTTGAGCTGGGCTGCGCGGCTTGCAGTGTGGCAGCAACCGATGTTGCTACGTTGTCAACTCCTGGGTCGTCGGTGAAGGTGGGGGTGGGGGAGACTTCTTGATTTGGTTCCGCCGCCATCGTAGCAGCCACTGTAGTAGCCACCACATCTACTCCCGAATCTTCTGTCGGAGTCTCGGGCTCAGTAGGCGGCGCCTCGGTCGAAGACCCGCACGCAAGAGAAATAATTATTACTGAAACTATGGCCAATAGGGATATGCGATTTTTCATCTCTGGCCCTCCGTTTTAATTAATTATAGGTTAGGTGAATTATAACAATATTTGCTTCAATTCGTTGGTTCTAATCATCTTCGGTACCCAAATATACATAATATCCCATCAAAATCATTAATATTTGCGAGAATCAGCGTTCATCGGCGGTTAAATTGAATTTTAACGCTTGACTCGCCATCAAAAAATGTGCTATAATCTCAGTGGTACATGTTGGTATATGTTGGAACAAGTGACTATTAGAGGTTCTTCTAATTTTGAGCATACCTAGAAACCAGCAAGCGATCCCGCTTTATCAGGTTGTGGCCCAATCTATTTTGAGCCAGATCGAAAGCGGAGAATTGCAGCCCAATGAGCGCATTCCCTCGGAAAGCGAAATGGGGCGCATATTCGCGGTAGGGCGCAACACTGTGCGCCATGCCATCAGCGATCTGGTCAACCAGGGCGTTTTAAAGACTGTACATGGGTTGGGGACATTCGTTGCAGATAACCGCATGACAAAGACCGCAGAATACCTTTACGGTTTCACCCAAGAGATGCAGATGCGCGGAAAAAAGGTGACCAGCCAGGTGCTGGAAGCCAGGCTGATCCCCGCAGACACGTTCCTATCCCGCAGGTTGAATATTCAGTTGGGCGCCGAAGTGGTCTTTCTCTACCGTGTACGGATGATGGACGGCGAACCAACAGCTATCGAACGTTCATATTTGCCCCACCAGCTTTTTCCAGATTTGCTCGAAAATGATTTCGCGATAGCTTCGCTCTACGAAACGTTGTCTAACGCGTACGGCAAACGCCCCGACCATGCCGAGCAGGAGATCGAGGCCAGCCTGGCAACTCCCGAAGTCGCCCGGCTTTTAGGCCTTACTCCTCCAGTAGTTGTTTTGGTGTTTCACCGCGAAACTCGCACTTCTAACGGACAAGTCATCGAGTACGTTGATTCAGAGCTGCGCGCCGATAGGGTGCGCTTTTATGCAAACCTGAAGCTGCGTTCCAGCAAGGAAGAATCCGTCTTCCGCAGGCTGCCAGTCGCTGCTGCGGGTGAGAGATAGAGTTACCCTGAGAATTGCATATGAGTATTCCTTCTGATCCCGAAATCCAAGAGATCGTCCACCGTGTGGTTCAACGCACCCTGCAATTACAGGGAAAGCAAACCAGCGCTACTGCACCAATGATCGAGCCGATTACACTAGAAAAAACCAGCAATAGCGTAGCAATTGGCGCCGACCACGGCGGTTTCGCGCTCAAAGAAGCGTTGAAACCATATTTGGCTGAACTTGGTTATGAAGTCATCGATTGCGGAACCCACAGCGCCGAATCGGTGGATTACCCAGACCTGGCTCTCGCGGTGGCTGCTAAAGTTGCCTTGGGAGAAGCCTGGCGGGGCATAATCATTGATGGCGCAGGTATTGGAAGCTGTATGGCAGCCAATAAGGTTCACGGAGTACGGGCTGCTATGTGCTACGACTACGCAACCGCAGTCAACAGCCGCGAGCACAACAATGCCAACGTGCTCTCCCTTGGAGCTGGATTGATCGGCCCGAATCTTGCTCGTCAAATAGTAGAAATCTGGTTAAAGACAGAATTTGGCGGCGGGCGGCATGCTCGCCGGGTAGATAAAATAATGGAAATTGAATCGCTTAGGTGAAATGAAATGGTTACTGTAGATTCCAAACAAGTTGAATTGATCGTTGAGATAGTCACTCGTGAAGTATTGCTTGCTATGGCAGAGCAAGAGAATAGGGCAACTGCTGAAGAGGGCGCTTATTGCACAAAAGAATGCGCTGAAGGCATCTGTGTGCAGACCTGCTTTGACCGTATCGGCCAGGTGGTCAGCGCGGGAGCCGACCGCCTCACATCCACTTTAGGCGGCATTCCCGACGACCCCAGTGTCGCTCACCTGATCGACCACACCCTGCTGAAACCGGATGCCACCGCAGACCAAATCGCGCAGCTGTGTTTTGAGGCGCGCAAGTTTGGTTTTGCATCAGTATGTGTTAACCCAACGCATGTGCGTCTCGCCGCGGATCTTTTACGGGATACCAACGTGGATATCACCACCGTTATCGGATTTCCCCTCGGAGCATCCTCACCCGAAGTTAAGGCTTTCGAAACCGAGACCGCCCTGCGCGATGGCGCTACGGAAATCGACATGGTGATCAACATTGGCGCGCTTAAAGCCGGTGATTTGGAACTGGGGGCGCGTGATATCAATGGGGTGGTACGTGTGGCGCATGCTGCAGGATCGCTGGTCAAAGTGATCATTGAAACATCATTGCTCAGCAGAGATGAAAAGATAACCGCCTGCTTGCTGGCTAAAGAAGCGGGTGCAGATTTTGTCAAGACCTCCACCGGCTTCGCTGGAGGCGGCGCTACCGTCGAGGATATCGCTCTCATGCGCCGTGTGGTTGGCTCTGAGATGGGCATTAAAGCCTCGGGAGGCGTCGGTGATTTGGAAGATGCTCTCAGCATGGTTGAGGCAGGCGCAACGCGCATTGGGGCCAGCGCGGGTGTGAAGATAGCTCAGGAAGAGATGCAATCCGGAGAGGTGTTTTCCGCTACCCCTGCGGTTGCAGCTAAAGCATATTAGAAATATTATTTGGAGCATTGTGTGAAGATCGCGCGTGTAATTGGAACCACAATTTCGACAGTGAAAGATGAAAAGATCAGCGGTACCAAACTGCTGATAGTGCGGCAGTCGGACGCCACTGGGGAGAAAAGCGTTGGCGATTCATTTGTCGCCATAGACCTGGTGGATGCTGGCCAGGGCGACCTGGTGATGACGGCGGAAGGTTCCAGTGCGCGCCAAACTTACCTGACCAAGGATTGCCCTGTCGATGCAGTCATAATCGGTGTGTTGGATGAGCTGGAAGTAGATGGCCAGATGGTTTACCGCCAATCTGGAATTCAGAAAGAAACGGAGTAAGGCATGCGTATTGCCCGAGTGATCGGAACCACGGTTTCGACGATAAAAGATGAGAATTTGACCGGACGCAAGCTGCTTATCCTACGGCCAACGGATGAGACCGGAAAGGTAAACGGTAAACCCTATGTGGCCGTCGATACATTAGACGCTGGCGTTGGAGATCTGGTGCTAACCGCGCATGGTTCCGGCGGGCGTCAAACTAACCAAACCAAAAACAGCCCTGTTGACGCTGTCATCATGGCAGTCATCGACTGGTTGGAAGTCGCCGGAGAAGAAGTATACAGACAATCGTAATAGTGTAAACCTTGTAAAAGCTCAACATCCATTCTTTGGGTGTCAGTTTCGCAAGATTTGTGAGTGAGGTAAGCGTATGGTTGATATTGATAAAGATTTACTTTCTATCCAACAAGCCCGCAGCATGGCTGTAGCCGCACGGGATGCCCAACGCCTTTGGGCGCGAGCTAATCAGGAGCAGGTTGACCGTGTGTGCGCGGCCATGGCCGCGGCAGCCTTCGGAGCATCTGAGCGTTTGGGGCGTATGGCTGCTGAGGAAACCGGTTACGGCGTGCCGGAGCACAAGAAGCTAAAAAACGAATTTGCTTCCAAGATGGTCTGGGAGAGCATCAAAGATATCAAGACTGTGGGGATTGTGAACCAGGATCCGGCAACGAAGGTTTACGAAATTGCCTGGCCGATGGGTGTGGTTGCTGCCCTGACTCCCAGCACTAACCCCACATCCACGGTGATGAACAAGATATTGATCTCGGTGAAAGCTCGCAACGGGATAGTTGTTGCCCCGCACCCTTCGGCGGTGAATAGCTGTGTGGAAACCGCCAACTTGATGGCCCGTGCAGCCGTGGAAGCTGGAGCGCCCAAAGGATTAATTAATTGCATTTCACAGGTTAGTTTGCAGGGGGTTGATGAATTAATGAAACATAAATATATTGGAGTGATCCTGGCGACTGGGGGAAGCGATATGGTGCGCGCCGCGCATTCGGCTGGTAAGCCTGCTTACGGCGTCGGCCCTGGCAATGTCCCGGCATACGTGGACCGCAGCGCTGATCTCGAAAAGGCTGCCCGTTATATAGTGGCAAGCAAAGCCTTCGATTACTCAGTGATCTGTGCAACTGAACAAGCCGTCGTCGCAGATAAACCTATTGCGGCCAGACTTAAACAGTTGGTAGAAGCGGAAGGGGCGTACTTTATCAATGCAGCTCAAGCCGAGGCCCTGCGCAATACTCTGTTCTTCCCCAACGGAGCGATCAACCCTCAAACTGTGGGCAAGTCTCCCCAATACCTGGCTGCCATGGCGGGTATCCAAGTGCCAGAATCGGCGCGTATTCTCGTGGTGCGTTTGGATAAAGTAGGCCCAGAAGAACCGCTCTCACGCGAAAAATTAACCACTGTTCTTGGATGGTATGAAGCGGATGGTTGGGAACCGTGCTGCGAAATATGTTTGGAATTGATCCACTTTGGCGGCCGCGGCCACAGCCTCATAATCCACGCCACGGATGAAAAAGTGATCATGGAGTTTGCTTTAGATAAGCCGGTCTTCCGCATGGGCGTGAACACTATGGGAACTTTAGGCATGATCGGGTTGACCACGAAACTACGCCCCTCGTTAACTTTGGGGTCGGGAGGGTTTGGAGGCGCCATTACGGGTGATAACGTCACCGTAGAGCATCTTTTCAACCTCAAACGCATGGCCTATGAAACATCCTCACCCCCAGAGAGCGCCATGCGCCCAGGCAGCGTTCCCGCTGGGAAGGTCTTTGGACCTTCTCCGCAAGAAATTGCCGCAGCGGTTCAAGCCGCGGTGAAAGAAATCTTACACGCATAATAAGAGAGTTTTATAAAAAACCCTTACAAACTAACCAATATTTTATTTTAGGAGAGAAATATGGAACAAGATCCAGCATTAATAGCCCTTGGAATGGTTGAGACACGTGGTCTCATCGGCTCAGTTGAAGCTGCTGACGCCATGGTCAAGGCAGCTAACGTAGTATTGATTGGCTCTGAGTACACCGGCGGCGGCTTTGTCACCGTCATGGTGCGTGGCGACGTCGGCGCAGTGAAAGCTGCAACCGACGCTGGCGCTGCGGCAGCAAAACGCGTTGGCGATTTGGTTTCCGTACATGTTATTCCACGCCCGCATGAGAACGTAGAGATGATCCTGCCTCAGACCTCAAAAGGCGCGATTGGCGGACGTTCGGCTGGCGGTAAGAAATAGCTGGCAATAAACCATACGCAGATATCGCGGATTATCTTGCGCGCGCCGAACAGGTCATTCATTGGATTGCTGACCCACAACCACCTGCATTAGAGAGCGCCCCAGAAGGACCCTTACATGTAGGGGTAGACCTGGGAACTGCCTACCTCGTGCTGGCTGTTCTGGACCAAAATGATCAGCCCTTGGTTGGCGAATACCAATTCGCACAGGTGGCCCGCGATGGCCTGGTGGTGGATTTCGCTGGAGCGGTTGACTTGCTCAGTGAGATGAAGCAGCGGGTTGAAGAACGGCTGGGCCGCGAGCTGACCCACGCGGCGACCGGTTACCCCCCCGGAGTAGCGCAGGTCGAAGTGAGAGCAACTGCAAACGTGGTTGAAGCTGCTGGTATGCAATGCCGCGCAATGGTGGACGAGCCTTCCGCGGCCAATGCTGTCCTCTGTTTACAGGATGGCGCAATCGTGGATGTTGGCGGGGGTACGACTGGAATCGCCATTTTGCAAGACGGCGAGGTAGTCTACACGGCAGATGAAGCCACAGGCGGGACGCATTTTTCCCTGGTGATCGCTGGAGCGCATGACATATCTTTTGAGGCTGCTGAAGCAATGAAGATTGATCCTGATCAGCAAAAACGATTGTTCCCCGTCATCCAACCGGTGATGGAAAAGGTTGCCAGCATAGCTGCCCGTCACGTTGCTGGTTTCCCAGTCGAAAAGATCACCCTGGTTGGAGGCAGCTGCGCTTTCCCTGGAATTGCGCAGGTGGTTGAGGAATTCACTGGAATTCCTGCAGAAGTTCCACCCAGGCCGGTCTTTGTGACCCCGCTGGGAATCGCGATGCATGATATAAGCAATTAATGAAATTATTCCAAAACCTTGTTTTCCATAACCTTGCGAAGGTTTGGAATTTGAAAAATGATTAGCATACTTTTTGATGTTATCTAGTTTTGGAGTAAATAATTATTGGGCTTTAGCAATTTAGTAGTCGTCTGTCAAAGACAAGGGGTTTAAACCCCTTGTTATATACGATAGAAACATAAATGCACAAAATTACTGTAGTTTTACGAAAGTCTTATATAATTAAACCTTAGCAAGGTTAAATCGATAACTAGGAGTTTCTATGGCTAATGAATTTTCCTTACGAGTGTATTCATATCTTGACCGCATGCAGCCGCAATACGCCGCATTTGTTGGAACGGTCACACAAGGTGACCTTCCCACGGAAGGCATGGCTTCTTTGTATGTGGAAATGGCTCCCGGAAATGAAGTTTTTCGCACGGTAGATATTGCCGTGAAAGCTACTGAAGCAAGGCCGGGTGCACAGATAGTTGAGCGTGAGTTCGGTATGTTTGAGGTACATTCACTTAACCAGGCTGCTGTACTCGAGTCTGGCCGCATCGTGCTTGACAGGCTGGGTCTGAAGGCAGAAGACCGCATTCGCCCGAAAATCGCCTCAACACAGTTGATCACCAATGTGGACCCTTACCAGGCTCAGTTGCTCAACCGTTTCAGGCGAGGCAGTATGCTTGTACCTCATGAAACTTTGCTGGTTGTCGAAGTGGCACCCGCAGCGTATATTAATTACGCATGTAATGAAGCCGAAAAGAAAGCTACTATCAAGATCATCCATGTTTCTTCGGTTGGGCGCTTTGGACGGATGTGGCTCTCAGGTACAGAATCCGAGATGGTGACTGCCAGAGACGCCGCCACTCAAGCCCTGGAAAGCCTAGAGGGTACAGAAGGCTGATGGATGTAGTTTCTTTTCTTATTAATTTGGAGAACATTATGCCCAAAACATTTTATACCGACCATGATATTGAAGACCTAAAGGCGAGAGGGGTAACCTCCCTGGTTGTTGATGATGACGTGGTGTTAACCGATTTGGCGCGCGATAAAGCCCGCCGCCTGGGAGTTGAACTCTTGCGTGAACACGATACTCCTCCCAGCGCGCCAGAAAGGCCCTACATTGCAAAACAACACTCGCCGCCGGTATCTACCTCCCGTCCACAACCCGCAAAGAACAAAAATGCTTTACAGCAGCGCGTCCACAAAGCAGTTGTCGAAAGATTAGGTGATGGGGTAGATTCGCAGTTGTTAGATACCATCATCCGGCGCGTACTGGACAGCGTGGGAACTAAATAAGAAAATGCTATTTGGACGCGTGCGCGGCACGGCTATATCAACGTTAAAATACCCCGATCTAAAAGGGATGAAGCTGTTGGTCGTGGAACCGCTGGACAGGCACCTGGAGTCTTCCGGCGAACTGCAAGTAGCTGTGGATGTGGTTGAAGCCGGCCCGGGTGACTTGTGTGTGATGGTGCGTTCACGTGAGGCGGCTTTAGCGATGCGCGAACACAAATTTGTGCCTGTCGATCTAGCATTGGTAGGGATAGTCGATGAGCTTGAAGTGCGCCCGGATGGCGAGTTTGATTTCACTCTCAAAGCTGGAACCACGAGGTATACCTGATCATGATTCTCGGTAAAGTTACTGGCACGGTGGTCACAACAATAAGCCACGCGCATTATAAGCATCGCCGCTTGCTGGTCGTGCAGCCTCTGACTCTGCCTGGAGATAAACCGGATGGAGATTTTCTCGCCTTGGATAATACCCAGGCTGGGATTGGGGATACCGTATTGGTCAATAGGGAAGGCAATGCAGCCCGGCAGGTGCTCAATAATCCTGACGGTTGTGTGATCTCTGTGATCGTTGGCATCGTCGATTCTGTACACCTGGATGTACTAGAATAATTCCCCTATTTTCTAAAACACAATTGAACTTTCCCCTTGCTCTAGCGAGGGTGCGGTTATATAATTCGTAGATTCTTGGAAGGAGCTTTTTATTGGAAGATCATCTACCTGAGATTTCATCCCTTGATTTTGAAAACAGCGTTGACCCGCTTGAAATCGAGCAAAAGGGTAAATCCTGCCTGCAAACTTTCATAGTTGAAACTCTTGAAACCATTATTCTTGCAGTACTTTTATATGTGGTCATCAACGCCGCTACTGCACGTATCCGGGTAGATGGTAGTAGTATGATTCCTTCTTTTATTAATGGGGATTATGTGATCGTGAATAAGTTATCTTATCGCTTTGGTGAAATTGAGCGCGGCGATGTTATTGTTTTTCCCTCTCCTCAAAGGCCAAATGATGATCTCATAAAACGAGTGATTGGTTTACCGGGTGAACGAGTGAGGATTATCGAAGGTCAAGTATTTATTGACGATCAAATATTAATCGAGCCTTATATCAATGCGCCGGTGGCTACGAATTTCCCTGAGACATTGGTACCAGAGGGGGCAATTTTTGTAATGGGTGATAATAGGAACAACTCATCAGATTCCAGGGGGTGGTTTACCCATCTAAAAATAAAGGACGTTTTGGGAAAAGCGGTTTTTATTTATTGGCCGTTTGAGAATTTGGATTTTATCCAACACTTCAATTACGCGACTACCCAGCCGTGAAATCGTATACCAATCCGATGACATAATCCACAACTTGACCTTGCCTAATCTGGGTGGTAAAATCCTGGGGCTTGGTAAGGTGACAATTACAAGCAGACCTTAATAATTGAGTTTATAGCTTTACCGTAAACTCCAAGCAAGTGCAAACAGAAGTTTGTAGTACTACATGCCTAGAATTTATAGGGAAACTATAAACTCTGAGCAAATTCGTGCCAAACAAAGCCTGGAGAAGTGTGTGTAGCACAATTCTCCGAGCAAGCGAAATCATTTGTTTGCAATATTGCATGCCTAGAGTTTATAGTGAAACTATAAACTCTGAGCAAGTGCGGGCGTAAGCCCGAACTTGCCCCCATCGTCTAGTGGACCAGGACGTAGCCCTTTCAAGGCTAAGACCGGGGTTCGATTCCCCGTGGGGGTACAAAAAAACAGCCTTCCGGCTGTTTTTTTTATTATGTAGTAGAATGGCTTGGGGGTGGGTGGATAGGATATGCGTCTTCAAAGAAGCTCAGGAAGAAATCATCGCTTACATATTATCTGGGTACAATTGGGGCCGCTCAGGTGGGTGGAAATTTTAGGGAGAACTTTCGAGACCGATAAAATTGGTCAGGCGGGTTAAATTAGTGCCATCAATGTTGATGATGTAAATTTCGCCAGCCGCGCTATCACGAAAGGAAATGAAGGCAATCTGCGTTCCATCCGGGGACCAAACCGGGTATCGCTCCTGCTGAGGGCTATTTGTGAGGCGAGTTAGATTGCTCCCATCTACGTCTATCAGGTAAATCTCGGGATTGCCGTCCTGGGTTGAGACGAAAGCGATCTTCTGGCCGTCAGGCGACCATGCTGGGGAGGTATCAAAACCAGCGGCGTTGCTGGTGAGCTGCCATGTCTGTGCAGCCTGAGTGCCCAGAGTGACATCTGATAGATCGATCAAATAAATTCCCCACCCACCATTGCGACTGGAGGCGAAGGCAATTTGCATCCCATCCGGAGACCAAACCGCAGGGGTTTCATCCTGGTGATCGACCAGACGAAAGGGATCTCCTTCTTCAATGTCGAGCAAATAGATTCCATAGTCACTAGAATCATAAGACCAAGCCCGGAAAGCGATGCACCCATCTCCAGGAGCCCAGACTGGCAAAGAAGGGGAGGAAACATAAAAGTTTAGCAATTCTCCGCTTCCATCCGAATTTTCAATGTTCAAGCCGTAATCCGCGCAATCGCCGCAGCCACTTGCCCAAGCGAATTTCGAGCCATCGGATGATATAGCGCTGCCATCCCAGATACGGTCAATCCTGGAGAACATAGAGCCATCAATATCGCTCACACTAAGCCAGTAAACAGGGCGGTCCTGGTAGCCGGAGAAATCGTAAGTGAAGAAATAAATTGTGTGGTTATCTGGCATCCATTTTGGAGGAGAATTATCCATCGGGACAACAGGCGCGTCTGTAATGGATGAAAGGCCGCTGCCATCCACCAAGATGGTATACAGACTGCATGGAACTCTAAGGGCATCCTCCCCCGGACAAGAGATGAAGGCGATCCGGTCTCCATCTGGAGACCAGGCTGGCAGCTGCAAACCTAGGATTGTATCCCACCGGAAGCTCTGCCCGCAAGCAAGCGTAATCGCTGCGAAAATGAGCATTACGAAACTCAAGTAATAGAGATGTTTTTGAATTTTTGACATGATCTGCTCGGTAAAGACCCGCCTATTTATAACATATCGGAGGGAGGTAAAGCATTGCAATATTCACTGGTTTGGAGATCGTTGAAGGGCGGATAACTGCTCGCTGAGGATATACCCCATTCGTTTCCGTCAGCACGCCTGATTGGGTGGAGAGGTGAGGGGGGTTGGGGATGGCGGTTTAATTATATAAGATATCAATCATCGGTAACTTATCCTGAAAACATGCTTTTTTCGATCACTGCTTTCTCAGATAAGGTTGAATGAAGCTTAGAAACATTCTCATAGCTAACAAATTTGACGCGATTATTAAAACGGGTGAAAGCGATTCGATTAGATTTTGACTCAAATTCTTTCTTCCGTTGAGGGGGAGCCGCAATCCAGAAGTCTGCATTGAAATCTAATAGTTCTACAAATTTAATTAAGGAATTGTACATATTTGTTGAATGTTCTACTTCTATGAATGTGTTCGGCATTTCTCTTTCATTGAACCAACTAACATCAACAGTTTTAGCTGCATTAAGGATATTGTCATAACCAAAATGATATATCCTAGACAAGGTAGTTATTTCGCCAAGAGTTTTATCAAGGAATGTTTTATTTTTATCTTGATTTGGTACGAATGTTGCCAAATTTTTCAAGTTCCCAATTTCTACCAATAGGCCCTGAAAATAACTGTGATTAAATTCATGTTTTTTGCTTTCTGGGATTTTTTCATCTGCTTGGTCTGCGAATGGGATTTTATTCTTATGTGTATGTAGTGCCCAAAGACCAGGGCGAATTTTAAAAAAGTATTTATTGTTCTGTACTATCCGCCTAATTGAAGCAAAAGGTGTTTTTGTTCGCCATATCACATTCTCAACTTTAAGTGTATGCTCGTATAGATAACCCAAAGTAGCATATCCCCCATTTTCTTCCATCACTTGAATTACTGCTTCTCTTTGTTTCATTTTACTTATTCTTACCTATGTCGATCAGTTTTTTTTAGCAAATAATCTTAGTTGAACTCCAAGCACTTTTTATAAAATCCTTCAATCGCTCCGGCTGACTCTTGGTCATATTTTCTTATTGTGCTGAAAAGTTTCTCCCAACTTAAAGTTGCTAATTCGATTCGTTCTATAGTTGGTTCCCCCCATCTTTGGAACCAAGAATCTTTTTCCCCTTTATATTCACCTACTCTTTTTTTGACTTTTTCACGGATGGAGGTGCGCGCAATATTTTTGTCGAAGACACCTGTATCAATTTGAATTTTAGGGGCCAACACATAAAATCCAAGACGAGTAATTTTGGTTGGAGGCCGATGTGCACGCTTGAGAACCTCCGCGATACAGGCCACATTGCGCGCTGCCTGGTCGAAATATTTGGCATTGGTAACGCCAGTTGACAGCTTGCTAAAAATCTTGGCTTCAAGAACCATAAATTGTGATGCAGTTGGAAGTAGAGATAGCTCGGTTTTGGTTCCGTTTCCAATGGTGATGTGTCCGATAACTCCATCTGCTTTGGTATGTGCTTCGGCTAAATTATCCCCTCCGGTTCTTCTAAGAAACGCAGATGGTAATGATGCTTCTGAAAACCAGTGAGAACTCTCCATAAAGGAAAAAGGGTTTTCTTGAATAGCATGTTTTGAGAACCAATCAATAACCAGCCTGAGCAACCAACCCTCGTTGAATAAATCCGTCGGTGGGAATTGGGGTGTTTCTGAAGTCGCCGATTTTAGTAACGTATAAATGCTTTCCAATTCAGCCATGGTTCAATTCAAAATTATTTCAATATTATATTTAATATAATGGGGGGTGTTATCCTCCCAATTAATATATGCAGTATAGCATGAATTTTTTCCCCTCTCCGCGATGTACAGTTTAAATTGTCAAGCCGAGAAGCAAATAAAGTATTGTTATTTTCCATTCTTCTCACAAGAATGATGAGTGGTTGTTAGAGCCAGCGGTGCAACTACGAGATATAGCGAGGCGAATGGGACACCTTTGAATGAATTACCACCCCAAAAATCTCTAAAACTGACTATAATAGGGTAATTAATTCACCCAACCAGCGCCCAGCGCCTCGATATGTAATTGGAAGAAGAAGATATGAACCTCGCAGAATTGTTGTCAAGTAGTAAAAAGCCTATCTTGCTAGACGGGGCTATGGGCACGCAGTTGGCTGAAGTAGGCCTGGAAATGGGCGGGCAAAACAGCGTACTCCATCCGGAAGCCGTCAGGGATGTGCACCAACATTACGTTGATCGAGATATCGACTTGCTCATCACCAACACGCTGACCATGAACCGGGCTTACATCGAGGCGCACAAACTAGGCATTGATGTGCGCGAGGTAAATTTGTCCGGGGCTAGATTGGCAAAAGAAACTGTTAAAAACGGCCAATACGTGCTCGGGGATGTTAGTTCCACCGGAAAACTGCTCAAACCATATGGCGACCTGGTAGAAGAAGATGCTTTCGCAGCTTTTAGAGAGCAAGCCAGCATTTTGGAAGAGGGGGGGGTGGATGGTTTTATTATCGAAACCATGATCGATCTGCAAGAAGCTTTGGTCGTCCTGCGCGCCATAAAAGATGTCTCTGAGTTACCCGTGATTGCCTGCATAGCATTTAACACCACCAATAATGGCGGCCGCACCATAATGGGGAACTCGGCTAAAGATTGTGCACAAGCCCTCACCGAAGCTGGGGCTGTGGCTGTGGGGACAAATTGCGGCGACCTGGATCCATTCGAAATGGCCGAGATCGTCGCCACTATGCGGGATGCCACTTCGCGGCCCATCATCGCCCAGCCCAACGCGGGCACTCCCAGGCTAGAAAATGGGGAAACAGTATTTGACATGTCCGCGGCAGATTTCGCCAAAGGTATGCATGAATGTTTGAAAGCGGGAGCTTCGCTTGTGGGCGGATGTTGTGGAACTTCCCCAGATCACATCCAGGCGCTAGCGGAAATTATCGAGCATTAGGAAGGAAGACTAATTGGCTATCAGTCTAACTGATTTGAGATTCGTCTTCTTGAACGATTCAGCCAGTACAGTCAAACCTGGCTCCGCATCCCCGGCAGCAATCCACCGGGGATGAATTGTTTATTCGAGAACTTAACAAAAGTGGAAGCAGTTTACCTATCCAAACGCCTCACCCTCCAAATTACCAGGGAGAACATCACCACCGTGCTGCCAAGCAGAATGGATGTGGATGTCAGGATTTGGGGAAGTGTTGCACCGGCTGACAATCCAAAGCGGAAGAGCAGAGCCTGGGCGCCAGTTGGGACCCAGTAAAGGACTTTCCGCATAGCTGCGGGTAAGATGGGATCAAGTGCGGATAAGAATACGGGGATGAGAAAAGGTTGGGATAATATCATTATCCAAGAACCGAATTTCTTACGGTCATCTACCAAAATTCCCATCATTAGACCTAAACCAACCGCGAACAAGGATCCTATAATTCCGACGAATATTATCAGTCCCCATTGGGTGACGAATTTCCAGTTAATTAACATCGCAAAAGCAACAATCAATAAGCTGTAGAACAAGCCTACAATCGCTTTGGCGATAACCACCTGTCCAACGCTGGCTGGAGAAACCAATAAAGCATCTAATGTCTTGGATTGTTTTTCCTCGAAAAGTAAGTTAGGAACCAAGAGCAGGGCGGTGAAGAAGATAATTATCACCGGTGTGATCGAAACCATGCGGATAGCCCCCATTGAGTTTGGGTTGTGATGCACGATGTTTTCCGCTTTGATGCTGACGGTTTGGTTGGTTAACTCCAAAATATGTTGTTCAAATTCTGTTGCTAATTCAGCGGCCCTAAAGCGGTGCTCCCACATCACGTACCCAGCCAATTCAGGGTGCCCGCCAATTTCTACGATATCGTCGTAACCCACAGGGATAGCAAAACCTAAGCTGCCTTCATCTCCCTCACTCATAAAATCATTCAATTCTTGTGGAGAACCCGCGGCGCGCATGCGGTAGCTGGGGCTTTCTTCAAATGCGCTGCTCAGACTGGAGTTACTTGCATCATAAATGACGATGTCGGTATGGCTGGGGTTATACAGAGTGGGCATCCATTTGTAGAGCGCGATCAGGAAAAAAACCATCACGAAATTTACCAAATATGACTTATTCTTCAAAGCGTCAAAAATATCTTTAGTTGCAATCGTGCCAATTATGCGCACACTTTTTCTGATTTTTGTTAATGTTGTTATCATATCAATGACCTCTACCGATCCATGCGGCGGACTTTCCAGACCACAATGGTTAAAAGGAGCGTCGCGCTGCCAACGACAACACCCAAATTAAGTAGTACCTGATCTTCAGGAACAATCCCAGATAACGAGATGCGGAAGACTTTCGATATTGCTGTTGAAGGCATCCAGGTAAGCAAAAATCTCACAGCCTGGGGCCAATCCGCTTTCATTGAGTTAGCCAAGAACACGGGTAATAACAACGCTGCCATGATCATTCCCAACCAGAGGTTCATGCTCTGCGGATTGTCGAATAAGCTGCCCATTAAAAGGCCTAATGCAGCGGCGAACAAAGTCCCGCAAACAGCCGCCAGGATGGCAATTTCCCAATGTACGATCATATTGCTGTTGAATGCCATCACGACCGCGGCAGCAGAGAGACCATAAACCAAGCCGGCAATCGCTTTCCCAATCACTACTTCGCTGATGCGTGCCGGGGAGACAAGCAAAGAGTCCATCGTTTTGGTTTCTTTTTCCTCAATTATCAAGTATGGCACAATCACAATAGTGATGGTGATGATGGCTAAAGTAGCGGATAATGCAGTCATGAAGGGTTGGCCGTCAGCATCTGGTTCAGGGTAGATCACGTTCTCACCAAAATTGATGCGAATATCAGAACCGCTGATTTCGCTGAGCTGCTGCTCATAGAATACACGCTCTGCCTCGACATCTTCTTGGCTAGACCAGTGCACATAATAACCTTCAAGATCGACTGCTCCATTTGTGTCAAGCAGCTGATCAAAATTAGGTGGAATAACCAGCCCCAAGTTAGCCCCAGTACCTTCGGAAATATATCCCTTCAGATTATCTAGAGAATCTACTGGGATGAGACCTAATTCACGGTCAGATCGCATATCGGTAAACAAGCGGGTTTCACCTTCAAATTGAACCGCAGCCCGATGCACATTGGATAAACCCACGAGTAAAGGCAGCGCCATACCTGATAACATCAGGAGACCCACGCCGATAATTACTGATATGGTGGTTTTACCAGCTCCATTTGGGCCTAAAAAGCCGAAGATTTCACCTGGTTCGACCTCAAAGCTGATGCCATCGACCGCTCTGAAACCATTATAGTCGCGGGTGAGATTTTGCACTTGGATTGATTTCATATTTATTCTCCTTTGGTTAAGAATGCTTACGGTTTGCTAAACCACTTCCTATTGACATTCCGAGCACAGCACCCACCCCGATCAAGCCTGGGCTGCCCATGATTGAGAATAGCAAGGCCAATACTGCGCCTGTTACGACACCGACGATTGTGAGAGTAGGTTTTTGATTTGAAAACATTTTTTCTCCTTAGATAGTTGATTTTTCTTAGATTTTCCTAAAGGGGTTATTCTTAGTTGGTTTTGTTTTGGTTGCGTTTAAGAAGACGTTCACCAATGGCTATTCCGGGACCAATCCCCAAGGCGGGGCCTATACCAATCAAACCCATTGTCCCGGTGATAATAGCGATTGCAATTCCAACAGGGGCAAACATTAATATTCCTATGGCAATTCCGATACCCATGTAATCATCTTTCGTTTTTTTTCCTGAATTACTATTATTCAATTCTGTTTTCTCCTGGGGATCCGCTAACTCAAGTGTGTGGTTCGGCTTTTCCTGTAGTTGATTTCTGCCCGCAGTATATAAAAATAAAAGAGGCGATGCAACAAAAAAGCGCCCAACGGCGCTTCTAGGGGTTGAATGGAGGTTTTTAAGGCATGAATGGAGCAGGAATTTACTCCCCAAATTCTAATGTTTGACTGTTTTATTGCTTATTTATGTAAATATTAATTCTGGTAATTGGTACAAGTAAATCAAGCAAGTTGTGGCTCGACCCTTCTCCCAAGTTTATGTGCCTTGAAAATACTCTAAATCCGCGTTTATCTGTATTTATCTGAGGTTATTTGTTATTTTTATATAATATTCGCGAAAATTAGTTGGGAAGGGAAAAGCCGCAGATGAACGCGGATAGACCCAGATATTAAAATCATAAAACGAACTACAAAAGTGCAATACGAAGGGGTAATACAAAAAACCTCCCATAGGCATTCACCTACGGGAGGTCCATTTCTATCTTTTTAGTTATGCTATTTTGGGTTTATGCTTCGGCCTCAACTTCTTCTACAGGCTCTAGGCTCCCCATAGCTTGCAGCTCCCGGTAGGTGATCGTCCATGTGCTGGAATTGAAGACCTCACGCATCCCTTCCAGGAATGTTATCGGGATAATTATTATTAGTGCAAATAAAATTACACCGGCTACTATTCCCCATACTGTCCCAGCCAACCCACCTACCATCAACCCAAAAACAGCCCCCAAAACTAGGCCGGAGACCCCCACTAACAAGAAAACTGGAACTATTACGATCGGCCAGGCTAAGCCTAAACCAATCATGATCAGCCACATCAGACCGACATCTTTCAGGTTTTGGCGCACAACTCGGTATCCCTGGCGGATGGAAGCGAACACGCCCAACTCTTCCAGCGCGCTAGCGCGTCTGAAGAACGGTTTCAGCAATCCAAGCACAACCCCTACCAGGATAGCCACCAAGATGGTTAGGAAAAACAAACCAATTGCAGCGACTGTTAAGAAGACCGAGACGTTCTCGCCGAATGCCCAGGGTAACATGAGGGCTATGGCAACTGCAAACAAGGATAGAAAGACGACCAAAATGGGTAAGGTGAAGGTGAGATCGATCAGGAAGAGACGCCAGGCAGTGCGCGAGAAGCCCAAGCGGAAGCCCTTACGAAAACCCATCTGCTCTCCGGTTTCTTCGCGAATGTTTACCATGCGGATCAGAGCAGTTGTGCTAATGTAACGCAGTATGGTAGCCACAACAAATAAAGCTACGCCAATCCAGAGCATTGTGGTGAGAATTCTTACAATATCAGTCTTGATCTCGGTTTCCAGCACATCCAGGAAGAAACGGTCAAGTTCTTCTTCCGCCTCAGCGAATTCTTGTTCAAAAGCTTCCCCAATCTCTTCAAGGATGTTATCACCGGGTTGCAGGTCTAGCTCTAGGCGGGTGCCTCTGTCATCAAATTCATCTCCGTTGAAACTGTAGAAAGATGTCCCGCTCGCCCCGCCGCCCCCGGAAGTGGTCAGTGCCAGGATGATACCGAATACCAACAAAGCCTTGTAGCTGACCAAGTTTTTCCATGCACGTTTTAGTACTTCAGTGTGTTTCATGATTTTTCTCCTATATTTTGTGAATCTCTCGATTCTTGATTAATAAATTTTGTTCCTTACCGTTACTGCGGCTGACCCACCAACTGGCCAGCCAACTTAGCGAGAAAATCCCGGTAAGGGTTGTCAGAGCAAGGTTCAACAGGATTTTCTGCTGAAAATTGCCGGTTGAGAGTCCTGCAATGCTGCTTACGAGTTCTCCGCCGAGGCCCAACCAGCCGATGACAATAAACAGAGCTGAAAGGATGAATATAGTTTGTACAAATGCCCATGTACCAATCAACCCAACAGGCACCATTTGCCAAACGGTTACAATTACCCGCTGCCAGGTTGGTTGGCTGGGTCTATCAGGCAGTTGTAAACCAACTTGAGCAACGAACCGGGATGGCGAAGTGAGGTTTTCTGCACCAGGGCTTTCCTGCAGGATTGCAGTCAGAGCGCCCAGGTTTTCCAGTTTCGTGCGGCATTCTGTGCAAGTGATGAGGTGCTTTTCTACTCGCCGTAGCTGCCCGTTGCGAAGTTCATCGTCGTAATAAGCTTCAAGCCAGGCATCTTTTATGTGGTTGTTCATGCTGCCTCCATGCTCGGGGCTAATAATTCAAATAAGCGTTTGCGGGCGTAACTCAGCCGCGACATTACTGTGCCTTTGGGGATACTTAATGTATCGGCGATCTCTTGATAAGAAAAACCCTCGTACTCACGCAAAACCAGCACGCTGCGGCTGGCCGGCGGTAAGCTCAGGATTGCTTGCTGCACGCTGTCGGCGCGTTCCTTTTCTTCTACCGCTGATTCTAGTGAAATGTTTGCGCTTGCTAAGGGTAGTGCATCCACATCCAGGGTTTCTTTCTCACTTCGGACCATATCCATCGTCAGGTTTGTTGCGATGCGGTAAAGCCAATTGCGGAAGGGGGAGCGCGGCTGGTAGTAGGGCAGTTTTTGCCAGGCGCGGATGAAGGTATCTTGGGCTACATCCTCTGCCTTGTCTGCATCTCCCATAATCCGGTAAACCACGTTTATTACTCCTTCTCGATGGCGGCGGACCAACTCACCAAAGGTATTCCTATCTCCTTGTTGAGCTTGGACGATAAGTTCAAGTTCGTCCAGCTCGCTTACCGCTGCCTTCTGCTTCACGATGTTTATGTTCCTTTCTACCAATATAACGTGATTCGGATTGATTTTATTCGAATTATAGGGGGAAATCCCACAGGGGGTGAGGAATCCCTGGAATCCATGCGATTTTACGGTATAGCTCATTTCAAAGACAACTTCTCAAGGAATCTTCACTCCTAAAAGTCGCTTAGAATGACAGATAAGATAATTAACCATATTCGAGTGCTAATACCCCAATAACTCTTTCAACTCACTCGCGGCGGATTTGCTCAACGGCACTTCGGTGTTGGCCTCGTCATCTAGCTTTAGGCTGAAGCTGTTGCGTGTGTAAGGGATCACCTCTTTGACGTGCTGCAAGTTGACTAAATAACCCCGGTGAGCGCGGAAGAATCCGCTGCGCGATAAGCGTTCTTCTAATTCTCCCAAAGTGAATTGGGTGGGCAGGCGGCCCTCACGGGTAGTGATGAAGGCGCGCCCTTCTTCTGCATCGGCAAATAAAATATCACCCGGATTGACAAGAGCGACTTTTCCCTCCTGCCGTGCAGGGATCTTAAAGGGCAGGGCTGCGGGTTGTTCTGCTTGGGGGTTGAAAGCCTCGCTTATGCGCCCTTTATTCAGGTGGTAGATCGTATCGCTGATTGGGGCCAGATTGGCGTCGTCTTCGGCTAAGATGAGTATCGCAACGTCGTTAGCAGCCTCTCGGCGGATCAAATCACCCAGCAGTGAAATTGTGGCTTCATCGCAGCGTGCAAACGGCTCAATCAATATCAGCGCTTGGGGTTTATGCAATATCGCGCTCCCAAAAGCCAAACGCCTGGCCAGGCCGGAGGCCAATTTATCAACCCTCGTTTTGGCCTGGTCGACCAGACCAATCAGGGCCAAGATTTCTGCGGCACGCGATTTTGGCAACCCACGCAAACGCAGGTGAAATAACAAGTTTTGTTCAGGGGAGCGGTATTTGTAAATGCTGTCCTATGAAAATAGCACCCCAACCCTCTGGCTGAACAGGTTTTTTTCGGTCCAAGGCTCTACATCTGCCAAGCGTATAGTCCCCTTGGATGGCTGTGATTTTCCAATCAGCAGTTCGATCAGTTCTGCTTTCCCGCTGCCCACTGGCCCCACCAGTGCAACCACCTGCCCGGCAGCCACAACCAGACTTTCGATGTCAACGATAGGGTTCTGGTCAATAATCTTTTGTAAATTTTTGATTTTGATCATAGAAGTACTTTGAATGCCTGATCCTTCTTAGGATATTGAAAAGCCCGTCCATTTTAGCATACAAGGCACATACTGCGAAAACCTAAATGTAGACTACCTGGCATATATTCATCATGTAAAAAAAAGAAATGTTGTTGGAACTGATTGGGAAGATATTTATCAACGATGGGTATTGCGTGATCGTAGTGACATGTAAGCACTCTTTCGATCATTTGTGTTTTACTTTCTTGACGGAGCAATCCGTGTAATTTCTCGGTGATTTGAAATTGTTTGTGTGATATTATATTTATAAAGAAAATCAAAATTTAATATTGGTTCCGTATGATTATCCATCCACCAGAAATTACGCATAAAAATGGGGAAGTGATTATATCCGCGAAGGTAGAATTTCAGAACGAAATTTCAAATATTCCCAATTATTTATGGTATGCATATCCTGAAAAGTATGCACCATATGTTACTCTCCGCAGTGATGGATTCTTATCAGCTATGCTGTTTCCTGCTTTGCACTTTCAAGAGGATATTGAGGTACGGGGTGTTGTATCACCTAAATTTTACTTCCAAATACCCGAGATCTTGCATTTATCTCGGATAGAAAACCGCGTCATCGATGACCAGCCGTTCAAGATAGTTGTAGAAAAATTTCAACCTAGTGAAAGATATGATAACCAAGATGGCGTTGTCATTCCATTTTCGGGTGGGGTTGATTCTATGTTCACCTTATGGTCCCATCTCAAGGAACGGGGAATCCCAGAGGAATTCGAAATAACACACGGTTTATTTCTGCACGGTTTTGACATCAGATTTTCAGAAAAAGAAATATATGAATGGCTAAGAGAAAAATACACACAAATGTTTAAGGATTTGGGTTTGGATTTGGTCTTAGCCCGTACAAATATCCTTCAGTTTTCAAAATTCTATTTAAAATTTATTTATCATCAAACTTCTACATTGATGAGTGTTATTTTGCCTTTAGGTAAATTGATTAACCGGGTATGTAAGCCTTCTTATGATGGTTATTTTGCTTCGAAAGCAGATACAAAAGCAGCATTGTTTGACCCCCTATACTCGAATGAGACCATGGAAGTGGTCCATCACGGGGCCTGGTTGGACCGAGGCGATAAAATTAGGGTCTTATCCGCTTGGCCAAAATTTCACGCTTACGCGAGGGTCTGTATAAATAATACTAAGCGGCGAAATAAGTTTAATTGCTCCCGTTGTGAAAAATGCTTACGAACGATGATAATTTTACGAATTGTAGGTTTTGAGAAAAAAATGACATCCTTTCATTTCCAGGGGAAATATCAAGAGATTGTAAGGTGGTGGCTGTTTTCTCGAAATACTGGAGAACACATAAAACATTTTTTGAAAGACATCAAGAAAGAGAAAAAGCTCGATTTATTTCTCTTGTTGATGTTTTTATATCCTTTAGGAGCAATCAAAGATCGAACTTATAGATATATTGTTAAATTAATTCCTACTAAGATGATGTATCAACTCAAAAGAAAAATGTTTCCGTATGATGATGTTGTAGATTATCCGGTTTGAGGTGGGATCAGAAAGTGGTCTTGGAAACTCCGGGAGACATTGAAATTCTAGTCTGCGGCACTAAGACGGTGATGAGTGAAGTGGGAGGAATAGCATCTTTAATTTACTGGTTTCGAAAAATGAGTGCAAACTCCTATTGATTGAATCTTTGTGGAGACTGGAGAATATCTACCAGAATACCCAAAATGCATAAGCTTGCTCGGAAGACTTCATGGCCTCTAAACGCATCGTAATTGCCGGAGAGACTTACAGTTCGAATCTTGGTGATGGGGTGATCTTCGAGACGCTAAGCCACCTGTTTACCTTGGCTGACCAATCCATCCTGGTTTCACCTTTGGATATTTCTGGCCGCGTAAGTTGGGCAGAGGCTGAGCTAAAAGATGCTTCCAATATCAAGAATAATCGCTTTATGGGGCAATTATCCACAGCTAGCGCGCTCGGGTTAACCATACGAAACAGTTTGCGAACCAATCCAGATTGGATACCTATACTTAATGAAGCTGAGTTATTGGTGATTGGGGGAGGAAAGCTGTTGATGGATCACCGCCTGAATTTCCCGGTAAAGCTAAATAATCTGCGCAGGGCAGCCAACAGGTTTGGAGTACCTGTGCACTTTTCAGCCTGTGGGGTAGGAGAAAATTGGTCACCAATTGCAGTTTGGTTGTTCAAACGCCTTTTATCACAGGCTGTTACTATTTCTCTGCGTGATAACCAATCCCAGAAAAGGTTAGCCGAACTTATCCCAGGTATAGCCTGCTCCGTTACCTTTGACCCCGGGATGTGGGCGGCGGATGTTTACGGCCCCAATACCACTCCTCAGGATGAGCAAGTGATCGGTTTAGGTGTGATTCATCTGCAGGATGTAAACTTTTACCGTCCCGCTAAAGCTGCATTGTTGGAAACAGATCTACTGGATGCCTGGCTGGGAATAATTAGCGTATTCCACAACCAAGGAATAAAGTTTGAGATATTCACAAATGGCAATCCAGATGATTACGAATTTGCACACGGTTTATTCCGGGCAGTTCAAACAAAACTTTCAATACCTTGTAAATTGGCCACACGCCCCACAAAACCCATCGATTTAGCGCGTGGCATTAGTAAGTATTCTGGGGTGATTGCCAGCCGGCTGCATGCAAATATTATCGCAGCTTCCTACCAAATTCCCAGCATAGGGTTAGTTTGGGATGAGAAGATCCGGGCATTTTACAATTCCATACATCGACCCAGAAATGTTTTTCCGCTCATCGATTTTATCCCCGAGAAGGTGATTGAGGTTCTTCTGGACTCAATCCGCACTGGGGTGGATGCAGCTATGGTTGAACGTGCCAAGAAGCGGGCTTTATTGTCTGTTGAGATGGTGCTTCAGGATTTCTAAGGGAGCTTTTAACGAGGTACTACTTGTGGAGTAAATTGCAAATCAAATTCGGCGGGTTGTTCATAATTTCAATATGCAATTGCCTAAAAATTTCTCTAATCTCATACATATTTTATTGCACTTGACCACACAGTAGAGAGTCGGTATGCTTAACTTAAGTTTTACATACTGCTGTTCTACGCTTAATAGTCTTCTGATATTATGGTTGTGTAAGAAGTCGATTAACTAAAACGTCCGAATGTTATTAGCTGTCAAAAGAAATTTGACTATAGTGATTAAATGAATCCAAAGAAATTACTTTCAAGGCGCGAATTCCTCAAGCTAGCAAGTTTCAGTGTGGCAGGCTTGGCTTTGCGTCCCTGGGAAAATTTATTCTACTTAGAAGACTTCCCCCAGGCCGAACGACTCGGCCGCGTTACAGAGGGCGCCGTTAGGTTACGCGCTCGCCCGGATTACAACAGCCCCGAAGTAGGTACGTTGTATGAAGACACTGTCGTTGTGTGGTTGAGGGAAGTTGTCGGCTCGATGCCGTTTCGCTATAACCAGCGTTGGGTAGAAACCCTGGATGGTTATATCTGGGCGCCGCTTTTACAGCCAGTAAGGAATATCCCCAACGAACCGGTTTTAGAAACCCGTGATACCAGCCTGGGGCAGGGTATGTGGGTGGAGTTAACCATCCCTTGGCTGGACATGGTTTTGGAAAATCCTCCAGCGCGTACTTATGGATTTAAGGACAGGGCTGAAAGAGGCCTTCCCCCGCGCATATATTTCAGTCAAGTATTGTGGGTGGACCAAATTGATATCGATGAACAGGGCCAGGTGTGGTACCGCGTCAATGAACGCTTTGGTCCCGGAGAGTTATTATGGGGTCAGGCTGAGGCTTTTCGCTGCCTGACACCTGAAGAACTGGCGCCTATCAGCCCGCAGGCGGAGGATAAAAGTGTTGAGATCAACCTTGCCAGGCAGACCGTTTCTTGTTTCGAAGGACAGAATGAAGTCTTTTTTACACGTGTTTCCACTGGCAAGGACGGGGAAGATACTGCCACACCGGTCAGCGATTGGTACCGTATCTGGCGCAAAATGGTCTCCACGCACATGGCTGGCGGTACGAACGCCGCAGGCTGGGATCTGCCGGGAATCGGGTGGTCGACCTTTTTTGTGGGCAATGGGGTAGCTTTCCATGCTACTTACTGGCACAATAATTACGGCGAAAAGACTTCACATGGTTGTGTAAACATGAGACCAGAGGACGCCAAGTATCTATTCCGTTGGACGCAACCCTCTGTAGGTTACGACCCTGGAGATGCTACGGTAACTGGCCAGACTGGCACACTCATCCGAGTGGTTGAATATTAATTTGATTAAACTTATGAGAACTATTAACAGGTTCGTAAACAAAAATATATTGAATATTAGTTCTTATTAATAATAATTTAGGAGTTTGTAAGTGGTTGATACTTCTGGCTTAACAATTGGATTGGCTTTTTTCGCTGGGTTGGCTTCGTTTCTTTCGCCTTGCGTGTTTGCATTGGTCCCGGCTTACGTTGGATATCTGAGCGGGCGCTCGGTGGCAGCAGCGGAATCGCAAGATAAAACTAATAGCTTGGTGACGTTGAGCCACGGCTTTGCTTTTGTTTTAGGTTTCAGCGTGGTTTTTATAATTTTAGGAATCATGATTGGAGCGATCAGCAGCGTAATGGATAGCTTTATAGATATTTTGGTCCAGGTAGGGGGCATCGTGGTAATTATTTTTGGTCTGCACATGTTGCGCATATTAAAGATCAGTTATCTGAATTATGACCTGCGCCCTCAGTCCTCACCTGACCGCAAACGTGGTTATGCATCCTCAGCAATGATGGGAGTCTTCTTCTCGGCTGGCTGGGCTCCGTGCATTGGTCCTGTGCTGGGTCTGATATTCACACTTGTGATCAACGGCGGTTCTGTCATAACCGGAGTAACTTTGCTGGCAGCCTATTCAGCAGGCTTGGCTGTTCCTTTCTTATTGGCAGCAACTCAAATAGGGTGGGTGACTACTATCCTGCGCCGTTATAACAAAGTAATGCTGATCACAGAAAAGATCATGGGTGTTGTTCTGGTGGTGATTGGAGCGCTTTTGTTCCTGGGGCGTTTTGAGACCATTTTGGCACCTCTGAGCGGAAATTTCTTCTTCAGTGATACAGAGCTGCTGTTAGTGGGACGTTTGCTGCTGCTTGGATTTCTAACAGCAATTCTAATCGGTCTCATCCCTGGATCATTTGCTCGCCGCCAAGGAAAAAATTTCATCGATTGGTGGTTCTTGGGTACAGGCGCTTCACTGGTCTTGCTTGTGGCGTTGTATGCATTCGGAGTTTTAGACTTTTTGGTTCCTCTCATTACATAATACTTTCCGAGGTGTATCGTGTCTCGTAAACAATTAATAACAGTTGTTGGAATATTTATGTTAACCCTGGCAGCATGCTCTTCCGTAGATTCTATTCAAGATTCCGATGGCGTAAAGGCTCTTGAACTTGAAGTTGCTCCGGTGAAAGGAGCGCTAGCCCCGGATTTTGAATTGGAAGGCCTCGACGGCGAGCTGGTAAGTTTGAGTGACTATCGGGGTCGGGTTGTCCTGGTTAATTTTTGGGCAACTTGGTGCGGCCCTTGCCGTTTTGAGATGCCGGCATTACAATCGCGCTACGAAAGGTACGCTCCCGAATTTGAAATATTAGCAGTTGATAATGACGAATCTGCTGAAGCAGTGGATGCATTCTTCAAGGAGTTGGGTTTATCCTTCAAGGCGCTGCTTGATCCGGGCGGAGATACTCAAGAGTTGTATCGTGTCCGGGGTTACCCGTCGAGCGTCTTCGTAGATGCCGATGGGGTTATACAAATTATCCATATCGGCATGATGACCGAGGGACAATTGGATGGTTATCTACTTGAGATGGACATTGGAGATGGTTGATGCTGCAAATTACCTTCTATACCCGCAAGGATTGTAAACTTTGTGACCAGGCTGTTGAGCATCTCGAAGCCTTACAGGAAGATTTCCCCCATAAAATCACATTTGTGGATATAGATGAAGAGGATGACTTGAAAGAAGCCTACCAAGAGAAGATTCCTGTTCTCGTAGTGGGACCATTCACGCTTGAGGCTCCTTTTGATCGTAAAAAAATGCGAGTGACATTGGGTGCTGCCCAGGATAGCAGCGCCGGGAAGCAGAAATACGAAGGTGAAAAATATCGTAAACAACAGGAACGCAAACAGCACCTCTCTACCGGAGATCGAATTTCGTATTGGTTTTCCCGGAATTATCTCAAAGCCCTGAATGGATTTATCTTTTTGTACGTTGGGTTGCCTTTTCTCGCGCCTATCCTGATGAATGCTGGATTAACCGGAATGGCGCGCCCGATTTACTCGATCTATGGGGCAGCCTGCCACCAACTAGCTTTTCGCTCTTGGTTTTTATTTGGTGAGCAAGAAGCCTATCCGCGGTTAGCTGCGGGGGTTGAAGGGCTTACTACTTATGGCGATGCAACCGGTTTGAGTGAGGAGAATTTGTGGGAGGCGCGCAATTATATCGGCAACGAGCAGCTGGGTTACAAGGTGGCTTTTTGTGAACGAGATGTTGCCATTTGGGGCGCGATGCTGTTGTTCGGATTGATTTACGCATACTCTAAACGCCGTATTCCACCGCTACCCTGGTACGTATGGTTCATCATCGGGATTGGTCCGATTGGCTTGGATGGTTTTAGCCAACTGCTAAGTCAGTTGCCCAACTTTTCGCTTTGGGAATATCGCGAAAGCACTCCTTTTCTACGCACACTGACCGGTGGTATATTTGGATTTACAACTGCATGGTTTGGATTCCCGCTGGTCGAGGAAACTATGCTGGAGACGCGTACATCGTTAGCAGCTAAGATCGCGCGGCTCAAAAAAACTAACCCAGCCTGATCATCCGCTTTTCGCCATTGAGAATCTTTCATTAATGGCGCAACCCCTTTGCAGGGTAATTCGCTTGTTGATCGAAAATCTTGCCACCTGATAGCTTGGGATTTCGGAACCTTGCGAAGGTTACAATGGTGCAATTGAATAAATGTTTTCAAGCAGAAAATCAGTTTTCATACCACAAAATCCGACTAAACCTTCGCAAGGTTTAAAATTGTCAGGCAGAAAAGTAGAAAATCTAAATTCACCCAACGTTCGGTTATAATTCCCAAATGCCCTTTCACCAACCTGATAAATTGCGCTACTTCACTTTCGATATATTTGAAACCAATGCCCTTACTCACGCGGTCTTCACCCGTCGTGGTGGGGTAAGCCCTGCCCCCTGGGCGTATTTGAACGTTGGCGCTACAGTTGGAGATGAATTTTCTAACGTGCTTGAAAACCGCCAACGTAGTTTCAAAACAGTTGGCCGGGAAATAGAAACAATGTTTGATAGTTGGTTAGTTCACGGCGCTCAAGTGATTATCGTGGACGAACCCCGTTCTCATACTGTAAAAATTCCCCCCAAAGCAGATATCCTGTTAACCGATAAATCTAATATCACTTTATTCATGCGTTTCGCCGATTGCGTCCCGATTCTGCTCTATGATCCAATTCGCCATGTTGTTGGTCTGCTGCATGCAGGTTGGAAAGGGACAATAAAGCGCGCTGCCCAGGCAGGAATCCAGGCGATGAAGACCGAATATGGCACACGTCCAGGGGATATTTTAGCAGCCATAGGCCCTTCGATTGGAGCGCACCATTACGAAGTTGGCAATGAGGTGATCGAGGCAGTTCAAAACACTTTCGGCGGGGATTCAGCAGCTTTGCTGCCTTCAAATAATGGCTCAGTCAAGTTTGATCTCTGGAAAGCTAACCGCTTGATCTTGGAGCAGGCTGGCGTAGGGCAAATAGAAGTGGCTGAGATTTGCACCGCGTGCCATATGGATGATTGGTTTTCGCACCGTGGGGAGCAAGGTTATACTGGCAGGTTTGGGGCACTGATAGGCTTGAATCCATTTTGATATTAAATAACAATATCCAAGAAAATTATTTGTTCGTTAAAGATCAGATTGCCTCAGCGGCGCGCAAAGCTGGGCGCGACCCAGATGATATTACATTAGTAGTAGTAACCAAAGGACAACCCTTAAGTATAGCTGAAGAGGCCATCATCGCTGGAGCGTTGCATCTGGGAGAAAACTACGCCGAAGAAGGCAGTCGAAAAATTCTTTCTGTTCCGCAGGATTCTAGTGTAAAATGGCATATGATAGGACACATCCAAAGCCGTAAGGCGCGTTTGGTTTGTGAGCACTTTAACCATGTAGATACCTTGGACCGCATCAAACTTGCTCAGCGCTTGGACCGATTTGCTGGAGAATTTGACCGCCACTTGCCAGTCTTGCTGGAGTGCAACGTAAGCGGGGAAGCTTCCAAGTTTGGCTTTCAGGCAGATGAGCCTGATAGGTGGAGTGATCTTCTTCCAGAGATTGAAGAGATCATCAAATTGCAGAACTTAGAAATTCGCGGACTTATGACCATGGCGCCTATAACTACCGAACAAGATCAAGCCAGACCTTTTTTTGAACGCTTAAGGCAGCTTAGTGGTTTTCTCGCTGGTGAGTTCCCTGAGGTTCATTGGGGCGAACTTTCTATGGGAATGAGCGCCGATTTTGAAGCCGCTATCCAGGAAGGCGCTACTATAGTCCGTATTGGGACAGCTATCTTAGGTCCCAGGGTTGCCGCTGGAAATATTTGAATATAAGGAGATTTTATTTTGGATTGGATTATTGGTTTTTTGATGGATTTAACGTACGTCGTGGTTCTGGTTTATATTATTTCATCTTTTGTTGTCCAACCCTGGCATCCTTTTAGGTTAGCTCTAGATCGCTTACTTCAACCTGTACTTACCCCTATCCGTAGAGCATTACCTCAAACCGGTGGGCTGGATTTTAGCCCCTTTGTGCTATTACTCCTTGTAAGATTGATAGGTGGGTTATTGATTTATTTGGTATGATATGGGATACTGAGGCTGACAAATGGCTGATAAAAAATATAAATTCCATGATGGCAAGAGAGGGGCAGCTTTAACCATCCGGGTGACTCCTCGAGCGCGTCGTAATGAAGTTGTTGAGGTGCTCAGTGATCTGACGGTTAAGATTCGCCTAACTGCGCCTCCAGTCGAAGGGAAAGCAAACAAGGCCTTGCTCAAGTTTCTTTCAGAGGTTCTGGATACTCCCACCTCGAAGATAGAAATTGTAGCTGGGGAAAAAGGTAGGGATAAGATCGTCTCTATTTTGGATGCTGAATCTGAGGAAGTGCATAAAAAACTATTGGAAAACTTAGCCTAGAATTCCATCCTGTTAACCTCAAAAAAAATACTAATAGAAAATTAATTTCGCGTTCCAACATCACGATTGTTGGAACGTTTTTTTTGTAAATAAAAGAATAGGGAATTACTCTACGTATAACCGTAAGATGCGCCAACATAGACGTAGTTCTGGGGCACCTCCCAGCTCTCAGACTTGTCCTGAGCGAGGTTGAAGGACTTACATGCTAAAAATTGTGTGGCTTTTGGGATTTACGAACTACCCCAGCCCATATTGTGTAGGAGAATCTAGCTCTATGCCGCTGGCTGAAACCTGCCAAAGGGTGTTAAATGCTGCCTCTCTCATCTCGGGATCGCCGCCATAAAGTATATTGTAGAGCTCCGGAACCACAGAAACAGCGGCTTTAGGGGACTGCTGGTAATGTTCCATGGCAGCTAGTTTTTGGTCCTCATCGCCTTCTTTGAGAGCCTTTTTTAACATGTCCCAACTCGCCTCTCCAGGCGCGATGCCCATACCTTGTTCACTGGCAAAAGTAATCAACCAGGGAGTCTCGTATGGTGTGGGTAAAGGTTTGGGGATGAAATGGCCCAATTTATCCAAATCTTCGATGGCTTGTCCAGCTGCCGTGCGCACCACCCATTGGCTGTCTTCTAGCTGCATTTTTTCCAAAAGTTCCCTTGCCCAAGGTTCTTTGATACGCACTATTCCATATACAACTGCTCTTCTGACGAGCAAGTCTTCCATTTCGCTGCCCTCTTTTAATATTGGATGACCTTCTTCAGGATGCTCCGACAAAGCTTCAGCGGCTGCTCTGCGCACATCCTCCTCTCCTTGAAGCAGGGCCCCGGCAACCATTTCGATACTTTTTGTGGTGTTGATTGCCACAAGGGCTAAGCAAGCTGCCCTTCTCACATTTGGAGATGGATCGTACAGCAGACCTTCCAAATCGTTGGCCGTATTTTCATCCTGAATTAATCCGCTGCCGAGTGCGGCAAGATGGCGCACTTCAGGGTGTTGGGAAGCTAATAGCTGTCGGAATAAAGAGCCCACACCTGCCTCGCCAGAAGTGGCTAAGGCAGTTACAACCCGGCCGCGCAGCCCCAACGATAAGCCATTATCGTTTATCGTGGTAGCTAAACTACGCATTACCGTACTCCTCCAGGGAGCGTTTTTCGGGGCGGTACTTGGCCATTGCCCAGCAGTGAGCAGACCTTTTCTTAGGGCGTCATTCCTTTGCCCCTCTAAGAGCGTTGGCACTATTGAAGATACGTCACCTTTGGCAGCAAGATATTGAAGTGATAGTTTTTTCCCGCTCCAATCGGGCTGGGACAGCAGCTCTTGGCCGCCTCCCAAATTTGATATGCCGCATCCAGCCAGATAACCGCCGACTACTGGATGTGTAAAGCTGATCTTATCATTTGACCGGTAAATGAGAATTGAATTTTTAACCATCTCCGGCAGCATGCGCCGTACCCGTCTGGCGGAGACAGGTTTATCGTCCTTTTTCTCTTTTTTCGTTGCAGTGGGCATTTCCAAATCCCTGAGCTCTTCAAAATCATCATCCCCAAGCTGAATGCCTTTCAGTTCTTCAAAATCATCTTCGTTTAGCTCAACCTGGTCTTCAACTTTCTTTCTGGCTTTTTTGGGCGGGTTAATATCATTAGGTGCTGAGGGGTCTTCGAATTGGGCGACAAACTTCCCAGCTTCTTTCCGGGGAATCATCGGCTTCAATGATGTGACCATTTGAGCGGCGAGTTGCTCAATTGCCGGCCTTGCGTTGGCAACCTCGGCAGTCATTCGTCGCACATAAGCTTCTAATGATTCTGCTGGACTTGGCCCAACGGCATCGCCTGCATAAGCAGCCCATACTTTGAGTGCCAGGTTTAAGGGATTAGTTGACCCAAGGTCTTTCATCAGCCAGCCGTTCATCAGAATAGGATCAATTTTTGATGGAAGTTTTTTTGCCCAAGGTTCTGAAAGCACGTGTTCTTCCCAGAGATGCCCCCAATTTAGGATGAATTCTGATGTTTGGGTGGAGTTCCAGGCTGCCAGAGGTATAGGTGTTAGGTTGAGTCCCTCCACCCGCGGAATATATTCTGTGGAGGTGGAAAGTATCATCCGGGCATGCGGGTATTTGTTCTTAAGCTCGACTAAGAAATCGAGCACCGGTTTATGTGCAGCCTGGGGCAGCTCATCTAATCCATCGACCATTAAAAGCGCCAGATTCTTTTCGAATATCGTATTAAGGAAACTAAGCAATTGGGCTTCTACCAATGCGGATACTTTCTCGTATAACGCGTTGTAAAAAACATCCAATAACTTCCCTGGTTTGGCAGGCAGGTTTAGGTCAGCCGCGTGGACCAAAACCGGAATAAGGTCCGAAATCTCAATAGATTCAACTTCCCGTCGGGCTATTTGGGAGGCAAGGAAATTCAATGCAAAAGTCTTACCGGCGCCAGGCTTCCCTACCAATGCCAGATCGATTCCGCTCCCAATTACTTCGTGGAAAGAAAGCGTGTTTGCTTTGAAGGTTGTGCCAAGTAAAGGCCAATCAGGTAGGTATGGAATCGTCACGCTAAAGACGTCATCTGGAGGCAGTTCCTCCCCAGGTATAACCCGTGGGGGAGGAGCTAACAGACGAGGATGGATAGCAACTTCATCCAGAGAGAAAAGTGGAGCTGCGATGTGGTTTTCTTGTGCAAGGCGTACGATGTCTTGGCGATAGCGCTGTTCGATACTAACTGAAAAACCAACCTGAACTTTCGATACCTGGGAACGGAGAGATTTACGTAAGTCTCCCAGGAGTGGTCGTAGTGTACGCCATACCCAAATGAACAGAATTCCAGCGATGAAACCAAACCAAAATGAGAGACGGTCAATACCAAATTCGAACATATTTATCGGCTATACAGAATTCGTCCGCAAGTTTCACACCGGCTAATTTTATTGGGTGAACGGGACGCTTGCGCTAAGGCATGGGGAAGCACTGCCCCGCAGGCTGTGCAGGTTTTATCTTTTACCTTGGCAACTGCTACTCCAGCGCGTTTAGCTCGTAACTTTTCGTATAATTCCAAATCATCAGATGGGATGCTGGGAATAGCAGCCTGGCGCTCACCAATCAAACGTTCCAGGTCTTTGAGCAGGTTGGCTTGTTCTATGGTCAACGCTTTATTCCTCTCTGCGATCAGTTTCTGAGTATCTTCCAGTCTGGTCTGTGAGGCTTCGTAGCCGGATTCTGCATCTTCTAGAGCAACCATTTTTTCAAGTAGTTTGTCTTCCAAGGTGGTCAAGTAACGCTTATGAGCTGCGGCTTCCTGTTGTAAGTCTTGTAATTCCTTGGGGTTGGTTACTTTACCTCCGTAAAGGTTTGATTGATTTAATTCAATTTTAATTTGGACTGCTTCGACTTCATCTTCTGAACGTTTTAGTCCTTTTTGGGCGGTAACAAGCTTCTTTTCTGTTTCTTCAAAGTTTCGTTGGGCTAGGCTCAGTTCAGTCTCATCTTTGAGTGTGTTTTCTATTTCAGTTAACCGGCTCTTGGTCTGGTCTATCTGGCTGTCAACCTGTTGCAGACGAAAGAGCTTAAAGGGTTCGCTCATGTTTCGATTATAGGGTGGGTTAGCGCTTTATGCAAGTATCTAGAATAACAAAAGGGTTAGGGGTGTTTTATTTTACTGATTGTTTCGTATTCTCTGCTAAAATAATCTAATGAAATCAGTTAGGCAAAACTTCTTCGTCTGGGGGTTCTCTATTCTGGTGTTAGTGTTGGTCAGCTTGCCGTACGTTTTTGCAGCACGCTCAGCCGGGAGTGATTATGTTTTCGGCGGCTTTTTGCTAAACCCTCTGGATGGTAATTCCTATTTGGCAAAAATGACCCAAGGCTGGGATGGCGGCTGGCAATTTCACCTAACGTATTCATCCGAATCAGGCGAGGGGGTTTATCTTTTCCTTTTTTATATCTTCTTGGGGCATGTGGCTCGTATCATGAGTTGGTCCCTGGTATTTACTTTCCACTTTTTTCGGATCTTGGGCGCGGGGTTGCTTTTGGTAAGCCTCTACAGGTTTTGCAAGGTAGTCTTTGCTGAGGATCGCACGCGCATGCTGGCTTTTTCGCTCTCCGCGCTGGGTTCTGGAGTAGGTTGGCTGGCAATTCTTTTCGGCGGCTTTACCTCGGACTTTTGGGTAGTGGAGGCATACCCATTTCTGTCTGCATATGCCACCCCTCACTTTGCAATTGGTTTGGCTCTACAGTTGTGGCTGCTGACACTAATAATCCCAAATGAGAAAAACTGGAAATTTGGCGTTCAGATTGCAATGGCCGCTCTGTTGTTGGCGATCATAGATCCCTTTGGCGTACCTGTAGTCCTGGTCGTATGGGGAGGGGTGACCCTTTGGAAGATCTTGCAGAAAGAGGCTTACATATCAGAAGTATTCCGTTTGGCGTACATCACATTGGGGGGTGGATTGGTGTTGTTATATGATTTCTGGGTGATCAACACACATCCAGCGCTTTCAGGTTGGAATGCCCAAAATGTGACTCCTTCTCCACAGATTTGGGATTTACTGATCTCACTTGGAGTCGCCCTTATCTTTGCGCTGCCTGGAGCTCTCCTGGCTTGGAGGAGCCGGGAGCACACCTTCAAGATGCTGTTATCCTGGGCTGGATTATGTTTGGTGCTGCTCTACGTCCCGTTTAATTTGCAGCGCCGTTTTCTCAGCGGATTCTTCGTGCCAATAGCCTGCTTGGCAGCTCTGGGTGTGGAGCATTTGGCTCAAGCCAACTTGTCACGCTATAGGCGCTTGGCGGTATTGGTCATTGTCCTGGCAGTACCAACTAACCTGATTGTTCTAGCTACGTCATTCTTTGGAGCAGCGACCCTCGACCTGGCTGTTTACCTGACCCAAGGAGAAGTAAGCGCATTTGAGTGGATTGATACCAATACCCCAGCTGAAGCATTAGTGCTTGCTGGCCCGGAGAGCGGTTTATTTCTCCCAGCATACACCCACGCGCGCGTCCTGTATGGACATCCATTTGAGACCCTGAACGCCGTTGCCCAAGAGGCTGCCGTGACCAATTTTTTTTCAACAGACCAATCCCAGGAGCAGGCAGCCGGATTTCTTTCTGAGAATGACGTGGATTTCATTTTTGTGGGGCCGCGTGAATTATCCATGGGCGATGTTTCCTGGTTGGCAGATTGGCCCCCGGTCTATCAGGCTGGTGGGGTTTCGATTTACGCGGTTGGTGATTGAACACACCTGATGCAGCATAATTAGATCAAATGCAATCTACAAACACAACCAAATTTAGATCAATTAAGCAGCTTTGGCCGCTGCTCCTGCCGGTATTATTACTGCTCCCAGGTTTAGCTGAATTCGCATACCCTTCCCAAGATGCGCCGTATTCGGATATGGCTGTCTCCCATTATCCCAACGCTATCTTCCTAAAAGGAGCTTTGACCGAATGGCGCAGCCTTCCGTTATGGTCGCCCACAATCCTGAGCGGATACCCCTTCGCGGCTAATCCTCTAGCTGGCTTGTGGTATCTGCCAGGTTGGCTGATTGTATTCCTGCCGCTGGCCTTGGGTTTCAATCTATTGGTCATTGCCCACCTTCTTTGGGGTGGGGTGGGAATGTATAAGCTTTTGAGGAAATTAGATATTTCTAATCTCCCCGCGTTATTCGGCGCCTTGGCATTTGAATCTATGCCCAAGCTCTTCGCTCACTATGGAGCTGGGCACCTTACTTTGATTTATGCCGTTTGCTGGACACCTTGGTTGCTGATTGCTGCTATTCAAGCCAAAGATCCCATTCCACGTAAATGGTTTTCTCAGCCAGGCGTAATTTTAGCTGTCATCTTTCTGGCAGATGTTCGCTGGGCGGCGTTCGCCGGTGTTTTGTGGTTAGGCTGGGAAATTGCGCATAGCCATATAAAGAATAAACAAGTTTTCTTGAGGTTGATGAAGCAATTCGGTTTAGCAGCATTACTCTCAGCGCCTCTAGTATTGCCGTTGTTGGAATACTCGCGCCTCTCTACCCGCGCCAGCCTCAGCCAAGCAGACGTACTCACTTATTCATTACCACCCGCGCGCTTGCTGGGATTCCTATTTCCTGATTTTGGTGGAAATCATGAGTGGATAGTTTATCCTGGTGCTCTGGTGATTTCATTGGCTTTCCTGGTTGTGTTGTGGCCTTCCCTGCGCCGGAAGGTAAGTTTTTGGGTTTGGACAGCGGTCATTTCAGTTTTCATCTCCTTGGGTGAGTTTATTCCATTTCTATCAATACTCACGCGCTTACCAGGCATATCTGCATTGCGGGTTCCGCCTAGAGCTTTGTTCATCACCGGATTTGCCTTAGCGGTTCTGGCGGCCTATGCCTTACAGGGATTAATCGAAAACGTGAGCCAAGCTGAGATTAAGCGCGCCAGGTTGGGGTTGGCAGCCCTCAGCCTCTTTGGATTGATATTCACCCTGGTTGTCTGGGTTGCAGCAGGTGAGTTGCCGATAAATTTCGTCTGGGGAGCGGGTGGCCTATTGGTGGGGTTTGTGTGGTTGAATCTCTGGTTTAGGGGTGGGATGCCTCCTAAAATCTGGTTGTTGGGCTTGATAGCTTTCTCATTGTTGGATTGGGGTGTGATGGATTTATCCCTATTTTCCCACCGACCTGCAACTCTTGTGCTCAATGAAGGCGCCGAGGTAGCCGAATTTCTAGCGCAAAGACGCGATAGTGAGGGTTTGTTCAGGGTGTATTCACCCTCCTACAGTCTCCCGCAGCAAACCGCGGCATATAATGGCCTTGAACTGGCTGATGGGGTTGACCCTCTTCAGTTAGAAGCGTACGCATCTTACATGGAGATGGCCACAGGTGTTCCACGCTCGGGTTACAGCATCACATTACCGCCCATCGATACAATCGCTGGTCAAACTAATGTAGCAACTGCGAACGCGGCCTATCTCCCAAACCTCGATCTTCTAGCTTTACTAAATGTTAAATATATCACAGCACACTTCGTGTTAACTCTGGATGGCCTGCTACTTGTGGACCAGCTAGGCAGCACACTTGTATACGAGAACCAGGCAGCATTGCCGCGCGCCTGGGTACAACCCGCAGGACAGTCGCCTGGGGAAGATTTTGTGCCAGCAGAGGTAACCTATTATTCTCCCAATAGCATAATACTGGAGACAGAAGGTCCAGGTTTGCTGGTGTTATCAGAGATCAATTACCCGGGTTGGCGGGTGTATGTGGACGGTCACAAAGCCGAGATGTTATCGCCCCTGGGATTATTGCGCGGGGTGGAACTTGATGAAGGGCGGCATGAGATTGAGTTTGTTTTCCGGCCGACGAGTGTGTATCTTGGAACGTTTCTGGCCGTTGGTACTTTGCTATTTTTTATTGCTTATCCTCTAATATATAATCCGAATAAGTCATGAATATGCAAGTCGAGCAGAACAAGCGCCACTCAGGTGTACAACCCTTGGAACGCCGTTGGGTGTTGTGGTTTGGCATCGCTGCTATGGCGCTGACTTTCATTCCATACCTGATCGGCTATACCCTTCAGAATGAGGAGTGGGTTTTCACAGGCTTCGTCTTTGCGGTGGATGATGCCAATTCATACATTGCCAAAATGTTGAGCGGCGCCAATGGTGATTGGTTATTCCGCACGCCCTACACAGCCATGCCGCAGGATGGCTTATTTGTTTTTTTCCCGTATATACTTTTAGGTAAACTCAGCTCCGCGCCCAGCCAGCATATACAATTGGTAGCCATCTACCATCTATTCCGCTTCGGAGCTGGGTTGTCGTTTTTTTTAGCGGCATACGAATTTGTTTCCGTTTTCATCCGCAAAGTTTCCTTGCGGCGTTGGGCGACAATATTAGCAGTCCTGGGTGGCGGGTTGGGTTGGGTATTAGTATTGCTTGGGAAAGGTGAATGGCTAGGTTCAATCCCCTTAGATTTCTACTCTCCGGAGAGTTTTGGCTTCCTGGCGGTGTTTGGTCTGCCTCATCTAGCTTTAGCACGCGCGCTAATGTTGTGGGGTTTAGCAACTTATTTACAATCCATCCCTCCGCCTAATTCCAAATTAGATAAAAGTAAAAACAATTTCACAATACCCATCGACAGGCGGGGTTTTAAAATTGGTTTGCTCTGGCTGCTGATGGGTTTCATGCAGCCGCTCAGCGTTGTTGTGGTCGGAATTGTGGTCGTTTTGCACCTTACAGTTTTACGAATACATTTAATTCTGCAACTCCGGCGAGGTGACCAGGTTGATTGGGCTGCCTGGAATGCTTTCTGGCGCCGCGCCTTTTGGGCTGGTTTGATCTCTTCACCGATGGTTTTGTATACAGTTTATACCGTTTTGGTCGATCCTTTTATGCAAGCATGGACCACACAGAACATTATCACTTCTCCACATCCTTTGCACTACCTGCTGGCATACAATCTGTTTCTGGCCTTCGGATTTATAGGTGGACGAATGTTATTACAGCGTGATGCTCAACGTGGTTGGCTGCCGGTGTCCTGGGTCCTGGCCTTGCCGGTGCTGGTTTATCTGCCTGTGGGCATCCAGCGTCGTTTAGCAGACGGGGTCTGGGCTGCCATCGTGGTATTAGCAATAATAGCATTTGAAAATGTCAAATCGAAGAATAAGTCTCTTACTCGAATGGCTATTCTCAGTATAGCGCTTCCAACGACGATTTTCCTCCTGATGGGTGCATCTATTACCGTCCTTCAGCCCACAAAACCGCTATACCGCCCAGCTGAAGAAGTAGCTGCCATCCAATTCCTGGGGGAATATGCAGAACCGGACGCGGTCATTTTGGCATCCTTCGAGACAGGTAACGTTCTACCGGCCTGGGCGGATGTGCGCGTGGTCATCGGGCATGGTCCTGAAAGCGTTGGTTTGGCTGAATTGCAGCCGCGCGTAGAGGCTTTTTTCCGCTCAACCACCGCGGATGCGGAAAGATATGCATTATTAGGAGGGAATGACGTGCGTTATGTTTTCTGGGGGCCGGAGGAACGCAAATTGGGAGATTGGGATCCCAATGGAGCAGGATATTTAGATCTGATATATGAAGAGGATGATTATGCGATCTTCGAAGTTATCAGATCAGCTAGGCTTGATTAATCTAGTCTTTACCCCGAAGCCAACTTGAAGCTTTGCAGAAGAAAATTTACCCCGACGTATACAAAAAACAAGCCACTTGCACCTATGATCCCCCGATAAATGTTATCGGTTATCCAGCGTTTTCCGCCGCCCACTATGGCCGATAATACAGTATCCCAGGCGTAATCTGCGGAAATATGCCCCACGTAAAAAGCGGCTACTGAAGGATACCCCGCAGCTTGCGCTTGGGCAAGCACGACCGCAGCTGAGGTCACCCACCAGGCATACCAGAAAGGATTGCTGATCGTAGTTACCATACCGAGGATTACAATTTGGCGGTTGGTCATCGATTCGGTGTCAGCCGATACGCCCGGGACGCGTATCTCACCTCGCCAAATCCCAAGCATCATCATCCCGCCCATCCAAATGAGCAATAAACCTCCCACGAAAGCGATGAATATCTGAATTGCTGGCTCTGCCATGCCCGCGGTCAGTCCAAAGGCTATCAAGACCACGATCACCAGTTCTAAAATGGAGTGTCCGGTAGCAACTAGAGGCCCGACTAACCAGCCGTGCCGCGCGGATTGGCTGACAATGGCGGTAGAGACTGGGCCAGGAGAAACCACAGCACCGATCGCGAACAAGAATGAAAATATGAATATTTCTACGAGAGAGGTTGGAAGCATAATCTCAGATTTTACCACCCTTGGGATTTTTGGCTTGCTTGAATTAGCTTATCTTTTAGCCTAAAATAATACACATGGCGATTGTCACCAAGCTTTCAATTACACCCCCAGCTCCATTCGATTTTGAGTTCTCCGCATATTCACACGGTTGGGTGGTGGTGGCTCCCAACTCCTGGGATGAGGAATTCCACAAATTACAGCGCGTTGAACGTTTGAGCAGCGGGAAAGTGGTATTCCTGGAAATAAACTCCAGCGGCTCGGTAACGAAGCCAAAGATTTCTATCGATGTCAATCATACAGGCAAACTTTCAGTTAAGGCGCAAAGTGAGATTAAGGCCGCAGTTGCGCTTATGTTCCGCTTTGAGGAGGATTTTTCTGAATTTTACACGATGTGTGAAAAACGCGGCAAACCATGGAACCGTATGACCGCAGGCTTGGGGCGCATGCTGCGTTCGCCAACGGTTTTTGAGGATGTAATCAAAACGATTTGCACAACCAACATACAATGGGGGGGCACCAAACGCATGGTCGAGGGTTTAGTGGATGTCCTCGGCCAATCGTATCCCGCAGATAGAAACCTGCGCGCCTTCCCAACACCTAAAGCGATGGCAGAAGCCGTCCTAGAAACTTTTACCGACACCGTCCGGCTGGGATACCGCGGAGATTATATATACACTCTGGCGCAGAGGGTTGCATCAGGAGAGCTGGATCTAGAAGCTTTGCGAGATGAAGCCATCCCAACCCCAGAGCTAAAAAAAGAACTTCTGGCGATCAAAGGCGTAGGTAATTACGCGGCGGCAACTCTATTAATGCTCCTGGGCCGCTATGACGAATTGGCCGTTGATACCGTTTTCCGCACATTTGTGAGCAATAAATATTTCGCTGGGGAACGTCCTTCAGATGATGAAGCCAAGGAGATCTATACACCCTGGGGTAAATGGAAATACCTGGCATATTGGTTTGATCTTTGGCAGGGTTTGGATGAAGAGCTTTGAAATATGAGGCACACCAATCAAGACTTGTATTAGAATGACTCATACATACTATTAAATGTAGGGGATGGTCTTAGACCATCCCACTAACCATGTCGGAGAAGAAATGCTTAAATCGAAATCAATTCCCCTCCAAGACTATAAAGAATATTCTCATGAAGAGATGCAGCAACGCGCTGCCGACTTTTATAAGCTCATGAAGAGCAGACGCTCGGTGCGAGATTTCTCACCCCGGCCTGCACCGCGCCAGATAATAGAAGACTGTTTGCGGGCAGCGGGCAGCGCTCCGAATGGAGCTAATATGCAGCCGTGGCATTTTGTGGTTGTAAGCGATCCTCAAGTCAAAAGTGAAATTAGGAAAGGGGCTGAGATCGAAGAGCGCAAATTTTACGAAGAACGAGCATCTGACGAATGGAAAGAAGCTTTATCCTCGCTTGAAACAAATTGGCAGAAACCATTTCTTGAAGTTGCACCTTACCTGATAGTAATCTTCAGCCAAAGCTTTGGTCTGACACCGGAGGGTGAGAGAGTTACTAATTATTACGTCCAAGAATCCGTTGGTATCGCCACCGGAATGCTTATCACAGCGGTGCATAGTGCTGGCTTGGTATCGCTGACCCATACCCCCAGCCCGATGGGTTTTCTGAACGATATACTGAAACGACCTTCCAACGAGCGGCCTTTCCTAATACTGGTCGTAGGCTATCCGGTTGAAGATGTGATCGTGCCCGATATCTCCCGGAAACCGCTTAAAGAGATTGCCACTTTTATTTAATCCTATGCCAGGTTCTTTACGCCGATTTTTCCGCTTCCCCTTAATAATCATACCGCTGGCACCTTTCATCCTGTATGCTCCGATTCTGCTCACCGGAAAAGCTGTGTTTTGGGGAACTCCCATTACCCAGTTTGTGCCCTGGTGGATGCAGGCCTGGAAAACGATCCTGGCCGGCGATTTACCGCTATGGAATCCGCTGAATGGTATGGGCGCGCCTTTACTCGCCAATTACCAATCAGCTTTGCTCTACCCTCCAACTTGGTTGTATTTCCTGTTGGCAGCATTGGGAGGCGTGGGCGCTCTAGCCTGGGGCCAAGCCTTGTTGATCGCATTGCATCTGGCCTGGTCTGGGATGGGGATGGCAAGCGTGGCGCGACGATTGGGCTGGGGGGAGTTATCTCAGGTCGTCAGCGGGTTGGCTTTTGGACTTTCCGGTTATTTAGTAGCACGAGCACACTTCTTAAGCATAAATATGGCTGCGGCCTGGCTGCCGTGGATATTACTTGCCGCTTATGATCTGGCTGCTGAGAAAACCGGGAATAAGGGTATATTTAAATTGGCATTATTGATCGGCCTTCAATTATTGGCGGGACACGCGCAAATCGCCTGGTACACACTCTTGCTTGCTTCTGTTTGGGCAGCTTTCTGGGGTTGGCAGAGCGATCACTGGCAGGGTTTAAAAAATATTGGGTTGCGATTCTCCGCTAGCGTGGCGCTTGGATTCGCCCTAGCAGCGGTTCAACTGCTGCCTACCTCTGAATACCTCTTGCAGTCTCAACGCGCCGCGGCGGTGGAATTCGACTATGCAATGGTATATTCTTTTTGGCCATGGCGGTTCTTGACTTTACTCGCACCTAATTTCTTCGGCAGCCCTGTTTCTGGAGACCATTGGGGCTACCAAACCTTTTGGGAGGATGCGGTCTATATCGGTTTGCTGCCTTTACTGCTTGCATTGGCAGCGGTATTCAGGAGGGTGAAGACGCGCATTCATGCTCGGATTACCTGGTTCATGGTGGGAGTAGCCGTCATTGCCTTTGCCCTGGCTCTGGGGGATAACACACCATTCTATCCCTGGTTGTACCGCAACATCCCAACCTTCGATTTGTTCCAGGCTCCGGCGCGTTTTACTATTTGGGCTGTCTTTGCATTAGCTCTGTTGGCTGGATTGGGGGTAGAAGGATGGCGCAGGCCGCAGGGTTGGGCTTTATATTGGGGACGCTTAGGTACTGCGGGAGCTTTTTCGGTTTTATTGGGCGCTGGTCTGGGCTGGTATCTTTTCTCAAACAGCAGTGGAAATATGGGTGAAGCCAAACCGACTATATTCCCAGCCCTGGCACTGGCCGGTTTAATAGGTGTTGGAATTGGGATTATCAACCTAATCGCGCCTGCTAAAGACCAGGCTTTACCCTCCAAGAAGTGGGTCTGGATGGTGGTTGTGTTGGTAAGCATTGATATGCTGGCAGCAGGATGGGGATTGAATCCGGGTACGGATCTTTCACTATACACCGCCTCTCCTGCTAACACAGACGAGATAAGGGACCTCGCTGGAAGCCACAGAATATATATCTCGCAGGAGCAAGAGTTTGATCTTAAATACGAGCGTTTCCTAAGTTATGAAACCTTTGAGTTGGAGGAGGCCTGGCTCAACATGCGCGCAGTGCTGCTGCCCAATTCAAATCTATTGGATGGAATCTCCTCGGCCAATAACTTTGATCCCTTTATCCCAGGCAGATATGCTCGTTGGATGAAGAAATTGGATAATACAAGCGCCCAAATTCAAGCTCAGATGCTCACGCGGATGGATGTCGCCGTGGTCGAACACATTGATCCTGACAGAGCATTCGGTGTACGCTTCGATCAAATTGGAGGTGGTGCGCGTTTGCGTTGGCTGCCCTGCGCCCAATTTGCCCAAGATGGGGATGCCGCCTTGGATTTTATCCTTTCTGGAGAACTTGATCCCCAAGAAATTGTTGTCTTAGAAGCTGAAGGCTCCGAAATATCCCCTTGTAATAATAGCCAAGACGTAGAAGTTCGCTTACTGGCTGAGGGCGCGAATTTCGTCACTGCAAAAGTAGAAGCGCTCCAAGATGGCTGGTTGGTGCTCGCGGATGTGTGGTACCCGGGCTGGGTGGTAAAAGTGGATGGCGAATCGGGTACTTTGCTGCGTGCCGATTATTTATTCAGGGGAGTCGAGGTTCCAGCTGGATCTCACACAGTGGAATTCATCTACCGCCCAACATCCTTCTACTTTGGCGCCTCGATCGGTATCATTGCCTGGTTGTTCCTCGGTTTCGGATGGCAGCGGAAAAGGTCATAAGGATTATTAAAGTCGATGTCAAACTTGCGCTTAAATCTCAAAACTGCACTTTTCTCCCCTCAAGGCCTCACCCTGCTGGCGAGCGTGCTTCTCTTGGTTGTCGTGATCATGGGAGCGGGAGGAGACCCGTTGGAACTAGCCCGTCTGGGTACCCAATACAGTCAAGGTGATCCTGAGGGGACTCAGGGCTATGACGGCCAATTTGTTTATTACATTGCGCGCGATCTGCAACCAGATAATGTAGCCCCACTGCTTGACAATCCAGCATATCGCTACCAACGTATTTTGCTGCCATTGCTGGGTCGCGTTATTTCCTTGGGCAATTTAAATGCCTTGCCATGGGTGTTGGCAGCTATCGGAATCATCAGCCACACCACAGGAACCTGGTTGGTCTCACAATTATTAACCAGTTGGGGAGTGAACCGCTGGTATGCTCTGGTTTACGGCTTGTGGGTGGGCTTTTTATTAGCTGTGCGTCTAGATCTTCCCGAACCATTAGCCTATGGACTGGTAGCTGCCGCAATCTTGGCTCGCGAACGACAGAAACCACGGCTGAGTTGGTTGCTATATGGATTTGCCTTCTTTGCCAAAGAAGTTACGATTATCTTTGCGGCTGCCCAGATATTACTAGATCTATCTCAAAAGCGTTGGCGGCAGGTAATCGGTTTGAGTTTAGTGGGGTTATTACCGTTTATGCTCTTCCAGGTATGGCTTTGGCAGGTGTTCGGCAAGTGGGGTATCAATTCTGGCGGCGCGATGTCGACGTCCTTTGAGTTGATTCCTTTCAGGGGTATTTTTCTTATTGGCCGTTACAGCATAACGTTGCTAATTGCTATCTTGGTCGTTTATACTCCTTTCGTAATCTGGCCTGCTTTGTGGGGGATCTGGGCATCCGCGCGGCGTTGGCTCGTGGGACAGCGTGAGGGGGTAATCCTATTCTTGATGTTGAACGCAATCGTAATTCCATTTCTCCCATTCTCGACTTTCCGTGAACCTGGAGGCACGCTGCGCTTTACATGTGGTTTGGTTTTAGCTGTATTGTTGTTTGCCGGTAAATATCGCTTGACGCATGTCTTGAATTTTTCCTGGTTCTGGTTAGTTCTAAATGTGATATTGCTGAATTAATTTGATTGGCTTGGGGAAAAGAATAACGGATTATTAAACCATCCCATATTTATTTACGAAGATTTCACTTTTCCTGGTTTTCCATAATTAGCTTCAAAGCTGCTTCGCTATCTACTGCTTTGGAGTAATAGAATCCTTGAGTGAATTTGCATTCCAAGGCTTTGAGCTGCTCAACCTGGTGTTCTGTTTCTACGCCCTCTGCGATCACATCCAATCCTAGATCACGGGCCAGGTTCACAATAGTACGTACAAATGTTAATTTATCATCACCTTCGACCATGTTGCTGATGAAAGTTCGGTCAATCTTTATGGCATCGAGTGGAAAACTGTGTAGCGTACCCAAAGATGAATAACCAGTGCCGAAATCATCCATTTGTAACAATCTGTTCCAATATTTCTTCTGGTAATGTACAATCGTTTTGATAGGTCATGTGTAGCTCCTTTCTAGCTTTATCACTAAAAGGATACCTGACCTATCTTTTTTTGGAAATTACAGAAACAATGTTACACTAACATTTTTCAAAAAAGTTGCTTATAACCTTGAGGGGTGGAAAATCTATCTAAGCTATAATCAATTTAATTAGGAAATGGTATCCAACCTAGAGACTGGAGGTAAGACTATGAACTTGGAAGGAAAAGTTGCCCTTATCAGCGGGGGAGGCACTGGAATCGGACGCGGGGTTGCTTTGGCTTTGGGTAAAGCTGGTTGTAAAGTGGCTATCTGTGGGCGCAGACAAGGACCTTTGGAACTGGTTGTCCAGGAAATTACCACTGTAGGAGGAGTGGCATTACCATTTCAAACAGATATTTCTAAAGAGAATGAAATTTCCGATCTTGTCAAACTGACCGAGGAAACTTTCGGGTCCGTAGATATCCTGGTGAATAACGCTGGGATTGGAGGAGGAGGGCGCATAGCGAGCCATAACATCCAAACCTGGGATCGCATAATGCAGATCAACTTACGCGGTGCGTTTCTACTCACTCGCGCAGTGCTACCTACAATGCAGCAGCAGAAGAGTGGCCACATTGTAAATATTAGCTCCGAAGGGGGATTAGAATATTATCAGGGCAGCGGGGCTTATGGGGTAAGCAAACACGCTATGAACGCGCTTAGTGAATATACCCAGCGTGAGAACCAAGATTATGGGATTCGTGTTGACACTATCTGCCCGGGAATGGTGGTGACTGAAATGACCGAGAATACCTCGGGGTTAGATCATGAGAAGTGTCTTTATCCAGAAGACATTGCCGATCTGGTATTATGGTTGCTTTCCCGGCGCTCAAATATTAAAATTGGTACGCCCATTCTAATCCAGACCATGTTAAACCCCTGGAAATAGTTTGCAAATTCATGATCTGTATTGCACTTGAGGATAAATAATGAAACTTGAGTGCATGTTTTTAAATTGAAAAGTCAGATTAGGGTATCCGCACCTGACCAAAATTGGTTATACTTATCTCGGAAATTAACTATAAAACACAAATTCACAAATCTGGATTAGAAAAAGTATGGGAAATCAAATAAAAAATCAGCAATGGAGTCCCCAAGGACGTTATTTAGCTTTGGTTATTGTCTTTATCCTGGTGGGCTGGTTCATCTTTTACATACGTGAATTGTTAGGACCTCTGATAATCGCGGCATTATTGGCTTATGTGCTTTATCCCGCTGTAAATTTCTTGCACTTACGCGCCCGGATCCAGCGTAGAGCTGCGGTAGTAGTGGTGTACTTCTCATTCCTGGTGATACTGGTCGCTATTCCCGCATCGTTAGCGCCTTTGATCTTTAGACAAGCAGATGTATTAGGTGAGCAGTTACACGATCTGCAAGTAGTGATTCAGGATATCGTCGCAGAAGCTGATAACCTGGGCATTTCGCTGCCGGGAGGTGACATACCTATCGATGTCGAAAACATCCTCGGGACGCTTCTAGACCCGCAAGAATTATTCGGAGTGCTGCAGACCACTACTGAAAACATTATCTGGATAGTAGTTATCTTCATCACCACCTACTACTTTATGCTGGATTGGGCCAAAATGAAAAGCTGGATCTTCCGCCTGGTACCGGAAAGTTTCCAGGAAGATGCCACGATCCTGGCCGGGGAACTGCGGGATATCTGGCGTATGTATCTGCGCGGGCAGCTGCTCGCTATGTCGATAATAGGGCTATTATCGGGCATTGGCGCAGCCGCCATCGGCCTGCCCGGTGTATTCGTATTTGGTTTGGTTGCCGCGATATTAGGGGTGATGCCCTCGATTGGATCGTCGGTTATGGTGGGGATTGCGTTTATCGTCGCTCTATTTTCCGGCTCGAGTTATCTGCCTCTGACAAATTTTTGGTTCGCGGTGGTGACCGGGTTATTGTTTGCATCGATCCATACGCTGGAAAACTATTGGCTGCGGCCGCGCATATTAGGGCGCGGGCTGCATCTGCACCCAGCCTTGGTCTTGTTGGGCGTGGTGGGGGCTCTCACCCTAGCAGGAGTGGTCATGGCTTTGATCATCGTACCGATTATCAGCACGGTAGAGGTGCTGGGCAAGTACTTGCTGCGCCGCATCGCGGGTGTGGACCCGATTCCCCCGGATGCTGTTCCCGAGCCGGGAGATTAGTGATTTTTTAGGGGCTAAGATGGGTAATTTGGAGGTAATGTGGGTATGAATATGAGGTTAATTCAAATAATTCTCATTCTCCTCTTCGCCAGCGCGTGCGGGGCGGGGGACGCTGAGACTGCTGTGCTGATGGAGGGGGTTACCCCAGCCGCGGCGACGGTTACTCAAACAGAAGCCCCGACGGTGACTGTAACCCCAACCCCAGAAGAATTAACTGCAACTCCCCAAGGAGACTTAATCTCAACGGAAGAATCTTTATGTACTCCATCTATACCAACCTCCCGATCTACATATCAGGAAATTCCGACTTCCTCTAGACCCACTGGTTATATTATAAGTTGGAACTACCCTCCTTATTACATTAGATTCGAGGCAAATGAAGGTTTCGTAGAAAATACTGAGGTTATTGGAATGAGATCTGAGCGAGGGCGGAGCCCAGATGAAGCAGTTACGGCAGCTTTTTCGCGGTATTCTCAACAAATTGCTTATATCATTAATTTGGGGAGAAATGAATTATGGATAGCAGATTTGAACCTAACTAATGTAACCTGCGTATGGAGTGATAATACGAATTGGTTGGGCGACATAGCATTAGGAGAAGAAGTTCAAATTCGCTGGGGACCATTAGACAAATCTATAATTATTACGAGCCTGATTATGAATTCTAATACCCTGATATTAGATCTTGAGACGTTAGAAACTAACTTGATATCGGGGAGTTGTGATCAGATTGGTTATTTTAATGAATCTAGACAATTAGATTTATGGTGTTTCGACTGAGAAAGTTCAGATTATATTGTAATTCCCGGTGATGGTTCAATGCATTTTCGATCCTCCGATCCGGAAAACACCTTAACTTCAACTGTTGATTGGGCTTTCTCACCAGATAGCACGCGGATACTCTATGCCACCAACAAAAACCGGTTTTTTATTGAATCCAACGATGGGGCGTTACTTGAATTACCACTGATATATCAACCGCCGATGTGTTGTGGATTAGATGCCCCTAGACGTGATTTACAATGGTCACTTGATGGCAGCAAAGTGTTGGTCTTTGGAAAACTTACTCTTGATGGATATAAAGACTGGATTATGCTTGACTCAACATCAGGGGAGATAATATGGCGTCAAGATTTCGACGATTTTGTTAATGATCTTGGTCTATTCAATTTTGAAGGTGTCGCAGTCAATGATGCCGCTTTATCTCCAGATGGGGAGTGGTTTTTCTCTTCATATCAACAAGCTATTGGCGCCTACCGTTTCTCTGCAATAACATCAATTTCCACTGGAATAACAACATTATTTAGTGAAGGGTGGATGCAAACTGTTATCTGGGTTAATTGAATCTATGTTGTATTCAACTTGGAGTAAAAGACTCCACCAAATCCTTCTCCCTTTAATTCTACTCCTCGCCAGCGCGTGTGGGGTGGGAAGTTACATCAAATTGTTAGCTGTTGTCTACGGAAATGGGGGCCACGGGATTGGTACTGGGGCCACATAGCCGTGCTTTTCAACTGTGTATATCTGCCCGTATGAGGGGCTGTCGCAGTCTGGAGCATCGTCAAAAGCATAGGATGTGTTATTGGTATGCACAGGGATATCAATAAGGAAGCCGTTCTGGCAGACACGCACCTCAAGCAGATAACCCCGGTCGTCGTCCTCCGTCATCCAGACCGCGTCCCAGTACACGGTGACAATATTCCCCTGGCGAACAGCGCGTACATTCTGCGGCGGACCGTACAAGGTTGACCACCCCGGCAGCGGATGGAAGTATGCGATCGTTTCCGTCATAGGATCACGACCGGGTTCCAGATCGACCAAATTACTTGCTATCCAGCAAGAATGATCATATTTATCGAAACGCACCCACAACCAGTTTGCGAAATAATCGCGGTTCCACAAGTAACCATGATCACCTTCATATAAGTCCCCGGCTTCCAGGTAGGCGGTATTGGGTCCGTAGCGGCAAAATGCAGCCGCGACACTAACAGTTACATCGATGAGGTCTAGGGTGGGGGTGGGTGTGATCGTGGGTGAGGGAGTGATCGTCGGAGTGGAGGTATCAGTGGGTGTAAGGGTTGGCGTGAAGGTGGGTGTGGATGTGGGCGTGGAAGTGGCTGTAGCTGTCGCTGTATTGGTGGGTGTGGCTGTGGAAGTATTTGTGGCTGTGGGAGTGGGGCTTGAGAACAAATTTCCGCAGCCAGCCAAAAAGAAAGCAAGCAGGGTTAGCAATAATAGCAGCGTATGTGTGCGCCAAAAACTTTTGGTTTTTCCATCTTCTTCTTGCTGCCGGTTGGAAAATTTCATCTTGAATTTCATGTGGTATCTATACCTATTCTGACCTTTAAACCATTGAACTTATTACGCGTGAATTTGTACAACTTAGAGATAATTATAAGTAAATTTATGAACTTGGGTGTATCCTTTGCATAACAATTTCGATAGCTTTCAGGAATAATAAGAAAATCTCCCGCAATTGCGAGAGATTTTCATTCTGAGTCTATTTGGCGATCACTTGATACTTTCTTCAAGTGCTTTCATTTAATAGCTTCAACACTGAGCGTGCTTACAAAACCCAACTTTGTCCTTGTTCCCCAATCCTGAAACCGCGTTCTTCAAGCCAACTGCGCTCTGAACCTACCTCCCAAAGTGGATTCGTGTGATTCAAATGCACAAAAAGAACCTCGGTTTGCAAACCCTGTAATTTTTGAACACTTTCCTCCACCAATGGGTGGGGAACATCCCCCATTACGCGCCCTTCGAGTTCCCCTTCAGAAAAGAATGTCCCATCAACCAAAGCAATATCTACTTCTTCAAGAAATTCCTTAATATTAAACTGGAGCTTATCCCAGCTATCGATATCAGGGCAAAAAAATAATTTTTTGTTCGATCCTTTTACCAAATAGGCCAGCGTATCACTGTATTCACTGCGGTGAGGGACAGTTATAGGGGTTATGCTGAGATTTGGGGAAATTTCGATGGATACGCTGTCTTGCACAGGCCGAAGTTCGATATTTCTTATTTCTACTAATTGGTTCCAGGGAGCATTAGAAGCTAAGAAATCAAGCATTGTTTGTGTGCCATAAACTGGTATGCTTTTAGTATGCATTGCTTCGCGGCCTAGGTGTATCAGACCGGTGTAATGTCCTATGTGGGCGTGGGTGATAAAAATGCCCTCGAATTTACAATCTTGGGCATGGGTTTGCATAAGATGCAACTGCTCGCGAAAATCTGGTGTGGCATCCACCAGCCAAAATGCTTCTTCTTCCCTATCCAGTATCCCCAGGCTGCTCACGAATTTCTTTCTCCCTGGATCATGTTGGGCGGGTAAACAATTCCTGCATTCACAACCTGCTTGGGGGATGCCCCCATCTTGGGCTGCGCCAAGCAAAATCACTTCTATGGACATGGATTCAATCAGCTTCCTGGGCAAGGGTTCTAAAGTGAATGCCTAATGTTTTTCGAAATATATTTATTGTTTGTGAGCATTCACTAGAAGAACTAATTGTTAAAAACCTTTGCTTCTATTCTAAGAGCAAATGGTTAGTTACACAATTATATTAGATAGCTTACTGCAAATTATGCAAATATGGTACTAAACTACCAGAATATTATGTACATAGGAGTGTTAATCTTGTTATAATCGAGAAAGAGTGAACGATTTCATTTTCGATTATAGGAGGCTGCCATGATTGTCCAAAAAAGATTATTAGGAATTACTATCTTACTTAGTTTCGTCCTTTTGGGGTTAGTTAGCTGCGGGGGCGGGACAGAAAGCGAAGATGGGGAACTTGATGCTGGTGATATCATCAATACTCTAACTGCTATGGATGCCACTCAAATTGCCCTTGAAGAACAACTGGCGGAAATGGGTTTTCAAAGGGATTCCCAGGGGGATGCCCAGTCAGGGACTGACCAGGATTCGTCAGTAGATTCAGGTGGGGATACCCAAGCTGAGGTAGATCAGGAACCAGCCGAAGAAACCTCCGCCGAAACTCAAAGTGAGTCGGAGCAAGAATCCAGCGTAGATTCCCAGCCAGACGCAGATGGCGTCATATACCGGACTGATTTTGAAGACGCGGATGATTGGAACACTTTTGTGCGCAGCGGCAACGATAATTTTGAGGCTTCCACCAGGCAAGGCTACTATTACATCCAAATCGATGGAAGGTATCTACGGGTTTTCTCGATCTTAGAAGATTTATACATGCAGCGTGATGCTGCTGATGTGCGTATTGAAATTGCTACAGAATCAATTGCCGGACCCAATCGTAATAACATCAGCTTGATCTGTCGTTACACTGAATTAGGTTGGTACGAATTCAATATGGGCAGCGATGGGCTTTGGAGCATACAAATATATGATAGCGCTTCCGATTCATACGAGACTCTTTATAATGGGGGCTCGGATTATATCAACTTAAAGCTATTAAGTAACGAATTTGCGGCCGAGTGCATTGGTGACGAGTTAAGCTTCTACATTAATGGGCAATTTATTTTCTCCGTCAGGGATTCTCAATTCCGCGAGGGTCAGATTGGATTCGTGGTTTCCACATTTAATATTGCTGGTGTTGGCGTGGAAGTAGATTGGTTGGAAGTTTCTGTGCCTTGATTTATTTCTAGCAGCGATCAGGGTAACTAAACTTTGCCACTTTTGGGGAAAATATTTCCAGTGAACAAAAATCCGCACCTAAGTTAATTTAGGTGCGGATTTCCTATTCTTGCTCGGTGTACTTACAAAATTGATTAAATCAGGATTTTGGCGCGCAGTTAATTACCCTGAACCATTTTTAGGATGTTATCAACAATTTCCGGATTGGCCAGCGTGGTTACATCGCCAATATCTCCGCGATTTGATATTGAAGCCAAAACTCGTCGCATTATTTTACCGGACCGGGTCTTGGGCATGTCGGGGACGATATATACGTGCTTCGGCCGCGCAATTTTCCCAATCGATGTTTCGATCTCACTAATAATCGCCTCTTCTATCTTTTTGCTGGGTTTGATGCCTGGTTTTAAAGCCACGTAGATATCTGGCACTTTTCCTTTGATCTCATCTGCAACAGGGACCACAGCAGCCTCTGCAATTTCTGGCACTACCAGGCAGGCAGATTCTAGTTCTTTGGTGCCCAACCGGTGACCGGCAACGTTAATTACGTCATCAACCCGACCAAGAATACGGAAGTAACCGTCTTCTGCCAATACTGCCGCATCTCCGGTAAAGTATGGCCAATCGCGCCAATCCTTACTTTTGGGATCTTTGTTATATTTCTCATAATACGTCTTGACGTATCGCTCGCGGTCTCCCCAAATAGTTTGGAATGCGCCTGGCCAGGGGTTCCTTATGCAAATATTCCCCGCAATACCGGAGCCAGCCTCAACTTCGTTCTCATCTTCATCGTAGATCACGGGATGAATTCCTGGCACGCCTGGGCCTGCGCTGCCGGGCTTCATGGCTTGCAAAGCAGGCATGGTGCTGCATAAGAAACCGCCAGTTTCTGTTTGCCAATAGGTGTCCACGATCACTGCCTCACCTTTACCCACGACGTTGTAATACCATTTCCATACTTCCGGTTCAATCGGTTCACCAACCGTGGTCATATGCTTGAAATGGTAGTTATATTTCTGGGGTTCGTCAGGCCCAGCTTTGCGCAGCATACGCACAGTCGTGGGTGCTGTATGGAAAATATTAACGTCCAATTGCTCCGCGATCCTCCAGGCTCGTCCAGGGTCTGGGAAACCAGGTACACCCTCATACATCACGCTAGTTGCTGCTAAAACCAAAGGGCCGTAAACTATATATGAATGCCCGGTGATCCAACCAATATCAGCCATGCACCAGTAGACATCCTCCGGATGAATATCCTGCACAAATTTCGAGGTACCAGCAGCGTAAGCCAGATACCCACCCGTGCTGTGCTGGCAGCCTTTTGGGTTACCTGTTGTTCCGCTGGTATACATTAAAAACAATGGCGCTTCAGCTGGCATAGGTACAGGGGCTACCCTTTTCCCGGTGTATTCTGGGAGTAGATCATTTACGTAGAAATCTCGATCCTTAACCATCGCTACTTCAGAGCTATTCTGGTCGCGATAACGTTTCCAAACCAAAACCTTATCAACTTTTTGTCCATTTTCTTCTGCAGCGTCAACGGCAAGTTTTGTTTTTTCCTGGTGGTCTAGCAGCTTTCCATTGCGGTAGTATCCATCCATCGTGATCAGGACGCGGCTGCCGGAATCTGCAATTCTTTCTCCGCAGGCTTTACCGCTAAATCCACCGAATACAACAGAGTGGATCACTCCCAAACGCGCGCAGGCAAGCATGGTGATAGGCAGTTCAGGCACCATGGGCATGTGGATCGTTACCCTGTCGCCAGTTTTTAGCCCGACAAAGTCTTGCAGCAGGGAGGCGTACTCATTCACACGCACATACAGCTCCTGGAAGGTGATGACCACGTGCGGTTCATCTTCAGGTTCAGGCACCCAAATGATGGCGGCTTTATTTTTGTGCAGGGGAAGATGGCGGTCAATGCAGTTAAAGCTGGCGTTTATTTTGCCGCCCACGAACCACTTCCAGCTTGGCGCGTCACTCGTATCCAGTGTGGTATGCCAATATTTATCCCAGGTAAGCAGATCGGCATATTCTTTGTAGCACTCTGGGAAATTCTCCAGGCCGAAACGCTTATAAATTTCTGCGTCCGTCATATTAGCCTGGGCGATAAAACTTGCTGAGGGGTAGAACTTGTCCTCTTCTTGCCAATGGACTGCTATCTGTGCTTCACTGCTTTTAACAAAATCTTGGTCACCCACGAGGCACGCTCCTTTGTAAAAATTATATTATGGCCAATCTACATCTATTTAGCGATTATTGTTGTAATATATTATATGATATTTTTTGATAATTTAAATAATAAACGATATCGAGTATTTTGGTCAAATTGATTCATGCGAATATGTAAAAATGATCTAAAAGGTATTGCAATTCGATTCGATTTCTTGTACAATAAGTATTGTATTTTCACACATTTTTCACAACACCATGTGAACCCAAAGCATTCAAGCTAACAACCGGGGAGCCTTCACAGGGGGTTGATGAATTTTAATCACTTAATCAACAATGAAATATAGAGGAGTGGACTATGGGCAACTTGAGTAAAAGACGGCTCTCAATATCTATACTAATCTTTTTCCTATTAACCAGGTAGTGTCAAGAATCTTGTGTAAATGGGGGAATTGGATACTCACAAAGGACACCGGTCTTCAAAGCGGATCGCCAG
>VRUJ01000017.1 GCA_019456165.1 Chloroflexota bacterium | reverse complement strand
ATCTTCAGAACCTCCTGCTTTTTAGTTCTCATGGATGCAAGTTTTATTCCATCTTATTCACCCTGACTGAGTACTAGAGTAGTTATCTAATAGGTATTTTTCCTCACACTCTAATTCCCTCGCCTCGCCCCGTCTCAGTCAGCAAATATTTACACTCCAGCTTCAAAGCTTTAAATCCCAGTTTTGGCCAGTTAGATCATGCCCAAAGCTGTGATGGGCTTCTTCTTCCACCAGCTTGAAGCCATTCTTCTCATAGATATGCCTGGCAGCTACAAGCACATCATTTGTCCACAGGGTCAACTTCTTATAGCCTGCCCGTCTGGCAAAGCGGATACACTCTTCTACCAGGCGTGTCCCCAACCCCAAACTGCGTGCTTTGGGGTCAACCAACAACAGCCTTAATTTAGCCACGCCATCACCCGCATTCACACAAAAGATCGAACCCACCTGCTCGCCGTTGATTTCCGCGATCCAGCAGCGCTCTTTTTGGGGATCGTAATTGGTTATAAAATCCGCGCAGATCTGGGCAACGAGCGCCTCAAAGCTCTCGTCCCAGCCATATTCCTGGCTGTAAAGCAGGCCGTGCAGGTGGATAACCCAGCCCATATCACCAGCTTCGTGCTGGCGTATGTAGAATGGCTCGGCATAATTAAAGCCCTGGCCAAGAATACCCTCGATCGTTTGCATAGAGTCTATCAGGCGAATCTGGTCACTTTCACCCAACTCCCCCAGCATGTCTGAGATTTCTTCACTCGGCCGTTCATCGAGCAGGGTGAAGGCGTTTTGTCCTTCGTTAGTTAGACTAATCAGGCGTTCCCTGCGGTCTTTGTCCGAAGCCGTTTTTTTAATCAGATTTTGTCCCTCAAGTTTGTTCAAGATGCGGCTTAAATAGCCTGCATCCAGGCCTAACTCTTTGCCAATGTCGGAGGCTGTTAAGTTATTTCGGTTGGCAATTTCGAAGATGATACGGGCTTCGGTAAGCGAGTGCGCGCTGTGCAGCAATCCCTCGCGCAGCACCCCGATTTGGCGCGTAAAAAATCGATTGAAGCGCCTGAAGGAGTTAACCCGTTCCTGTAACATTAGATTGCTAATAATCACCTCGTTAGTTGCCATTAACTACTAAATGCTTGCTTTTGTCAAGTAATATTATTCTTGCTGAATACCCCGTAGCTTGCTACGAGGGTTCCATGTTTTTCCAAAATCCGTACCCGTGGGGGCTAAACTCCGTAATACCCCGTTGCTTGCAGCGGGGATAGGAGTTTAGAGGATTTTGGTAGTTTATTGAGGATACCCCATTTCACTTTTCCCCTGGAGTGGCTTGGGGGAGCGCGATTAAGACCTGTCAGGTTTTGAAACCTGACAGGTCTTTTATTAAAACTATCGCAATCTAGCCCCCGGCTTATGGACCGCCCACCGGGATTCCCAAGGCTGTCTCTAACGCTTCTTGTGAGACGCCCAGTATCTCAGCGGCAGCGCGTATGTCTGGCTGCCCCTGGCTGGGGTCGCCCAACGCGGCTGCTAATGCCTCTTCGGTAACTCCCAGGGTTGCGGCTGCGGTTGCCAGATCAACGTTTAGCCCAGCGCCTTGCCCGCCATTCTGACCTAGGGGCTGGTTGGTTTGCCCAGCTTGAGAGCCGCTTTCAACCTCACCCCCACTGAAAGTCCCGGGATTGCCGCTGCGCACACACCGCGAGTAGTTGTAGATGCGGACTTCATCTTGTTGTCCGCCCCTGCCCGAGGCCCATTGGCTTGCGTCACCGGTCTTGGGGTCGCTGCGCTGCGCTCCTGCGCCGTGCACATCCACTCCCTGAGCCGAGACGCATTCTCCGAAGCAGACGTAGGCCGCGTTATCGACTCCGTCGCCATGTGTAGTGCTAGACCAGAACCAGCCATCCAAGTCTGTTTGGCTGAAAATGCTGGTATCCAGAGCCGGGTCAGAGCGGGTGTAATCCACGATGCTCTGTAATTCCTTAGCGTTGGGTAAACGCCAGTCGTCGTAGCCGGCCAGAGCGAGAGTCTCACAATTCTCCAGGGCTTCCTGCCAGTTCCGGACAACGCCGTCGTCCGCCTGCTGCCAAGTCAAACCGGTAGCATTATCGCTCACCGTGCCATCTCCGTTGTTTTGGAAAGCATTGGCCCCGTATTCTGCGCCGCGTACACAACGGTAGAATAGGGAAACCGGGCTTGTGGTTCCCCCAGCCTTGATACGTCCATCTAGAAAATTGACGAAAAAGGCGGATTCTTCTTCACGGTCCCATAGGTTGCCTGTATAGATTGTGCTAGTCCAGGTCTGGCCCATCATTGCAGCGCTGTGAGTCTCTCCGGTGACTTCGGCCTCATCCATTAATTCGATCTCAAAGTACTGCGTGTTGAGATAAGGCTGCACCCCGGCGCTGCCGCTAAAATCTATTATCGAATACAGTTCATCGATAGACGGCAGCCGCCAATCGGAATATCCACCCAGGGATAAGCTGCTGCAAACGTTGACCGCGTCATAATAGCGCAGGCGTTCAGAATTATGCGCCTGCTGCCACATCAAGCCAGTGTTCAAGTCGCTCACTGTGCCGTCGCCATTATCGCTGTATGCCATAGCTAAGCCTTGATAATTGGCGTCTTGGCCGTAGAAGGTGTCTCCCTCCTGGGGGCAAGCGGTCTGCTGACTGTTATCGTAGCATTTCTCCTGACCTGTTTCCACAACCCCGAATGCCGCCTGGCTCCCGCTACTGGAACCTGAAGAAATCTGCACCGGTTGCGCACTACTGGACTCGACTGCTTGGATAGGTTGATTGTCATTCGGAATCTCGGAAACTGATCCTAAAGAACAACCTACTAACACCAAACTGAGTAATATGCATACCAGGAAAACAAGTTTTTTTCTTAATCCTAAATTAATCATCGTAGCCTCCAAAAATAGTGTGTTTTGTTAACTACATTGTCGCTGGCTGAGGGAAGACTTAGTGAAGATTTTGTAAAATTAGTGTAAAAGCGCTTTTCTGGCAGTCCAGCATTTACTATCCATCCATTTAAATCACAGCAGTATCTTATTGTATTTGAGACATAAAACATAAAAACCCGGCAGGCTGTAAAACCTGCCGGGTAAGGAGGAGGAGAGATCAGAAGCGGGGTCAATTGCTTTCATCTAAGCAAGGCTAACTCCGCCTGTCTCACTAATGAAAGCCTAAACACTTTCGCGTTAGACGTTTGATTCAACGCAAAGCGAATATGCTTCCGCCATAACTACCAAAATACACCGCTCCGTCTCCAAAGGAGGCAGAGCTGCAAATATAGCCGCCAGTGTGAATACTCCTGGTGAACTGCTTGATACGATATTTACCTTTGCAACCTTCATAATCAATTCCAAGGCTTTCTCAATATCGTTTTAGCTGGATAGAAAAACTTTCTAATCTCTATTCATATCTATTACAAACAGACGATGATTCCGGTTCATTTTTTTCATAGAATTAAAAGCCTCCTGCCGAAAGTTTGAAAGCTGTACTATAATAGCCAGCGTTTATGGATAAACTACCCGATCCCCTACTGATATCCACTCCCGCCCAATTGAATGACATGGCTTCGGAACTGTCGGATGTTCCGTTAATCGCGGTGGATACCGAATCCAACAGCTTATTCGCTTACCAAGAACAAGTATGCTTGATCCAGTTTTCGACTGAGCAAACCGATTGCCTGGTGGACACCCTGGCTTTGGATGATATTTCTGTGCTTGGGGAGCTTTTTAATAATCCTAAAATAGAAAAGATCTTCCATGCTGCCGAATACGATTTGCTATGCTTAAAACGGGACTATGAGTTTAAATTTTCTAACCTATTCGACACGATGGTTGCTTCTAGAATCCTTGGTCGGGAGAAGGTGGGTCTTGGAAATCTCTTGGCTGCTGAATATAAAGTTAAGCTTGAAAAAAAATTTCAGCGTGCAGATTGGGGCAAACGCCCTATATCATCAGAGATGTTAGCTTATGCACGTTTGGACACGCATTATCTGATCCCTTTGCGTTACAAGCTCAAGGAAGAACTTGAGGACAGCGGTTATTGGCCTATTGCGGAGGAGGATTTTACGCGCCTAAGCAAGGCAAATGGTAAAATTCCAGGACCAGTGGGGAAAAATATCTGGCGCATCAACGGAGTGCGTGATCTCTCTCCACAGCAAACTGTCATACTGCAAGAATTAGTGAACTATCGGGATACCAAGGGGCAAGCCGTCAAACAACCAGTTTTCAAGGTGATTGGGGATAAGACTTTATTGGCAATCGCACACGAAATGCCTAGAGAAATTAGGCATTTAAACACGATTCCTGGAATGACGTCTAAACAGATTCGACGGCATGGGAAGAACTTGATAGCGGCTATCAAGCGAGGTTTGCAGGGAGAGCCTATGCACCCACCGCGAAAGCCTGATTTTGGGGATGGATATTCCGACCGCTTAGAAGCCCTGCGTGATTGGCGTAAGGCTAAAGCACGCAGCCTGGGGGTCGAATCTGATGTAGTCTTACCACGCGACATCATGCATGAAATTGCCAAGCAAAACCCAGACAGCTCGAAAGCGCTTAAGCTCATCATGGCTACGGTTCCCTGGCGGCTAGGAAGATATATGAAAGAAATTCAAGCAGTCCTTGCTAAGATATGAGATTCGTAAGTTGAGGAACTAATTATGAAGATAAGTTTTTTGGGTGCAGCGCAAACAGTCACCGGATCTAAACATCTCCTTGAAGTTAACGGACACAAATTATTGCTGGATTGCGGTTTGTACCAAGGTCGTCGCAAAGAAGCATTCAAACGCAACCGTGAGTTTGGTTTTGAGCCCGCCAGCCTGGATGCTGTAATCCTCTCACACGCGCACATTGATCACAGCGGCAACTTACCCAATCTTGTGAAGCACGGCTTTACCGGCCCGATCTATGCACAGAGCGCAACTTCTCACCTTGCAGAGATTATGCTGCAAGATTCGGGACACATCCAAGAATCGGATGTGTTTTACGTTAACAAGCGCCGTGCCAAGCAAGGAAAGAAGTTATTCGAACCTTTGTATACCATCGAAGATGCTGTTTTGGCTGCCGAATCCTTTCAAGAGCAATCTTACGAGCAGCCTTTTGAACCCATACCAGGGGTAATTGCACGTTACGTGGAAGCGGGGCATATATTAGGCTCGGCGGCAGTGGTATTGGATATTGAGGAAAAAGGGCGCAAATTCCGTTTCTGGTTTTCAGGTGATATCGGCCGGCCAACTTTGCCTTTACTACGCGATCCGGTTATGCCTAGTGACGCAGATTATTTGTTGATGGAATGTACCTATGGCGATAGACCGCATACCCCCATCGAAGATGGTTTTGAGAGATTACGTGAGATTATCGTAAATACCATCGATAGGGGTGGCAAGGTGATCATTCCCGCATTCGCAGTAGGACGTACACAGGAATTGGTATATTGTATCCACGGGTTTATGGATAAGGGAGAAATCCCTAATATCCCTGTATACGTGGATAGCCCTTTGGCTGTAAACGTGACAGAGGTTTTTAGAGCTCATCCAGAATGCTTTAGCAAAGATGCCATCGAGATGATCAACTCGGATAAACACCGCGCCGCTTTGGGCTTTGATGCTCTTACTTACGTGCGTTCGGTGGAGGAATCGAAAGCACTTAACCTGAGTAAGGACCCAATGATCATCATATCTGCATCCGGTATGATGGAAGCGGGCCGCATCCTTCATCATATCAAGCATAATGTCACCGACCCCAAGAGCACGCTATTGATCGTATCTTGGATGGCTCCACACACGTTGGGGCGGCGTTTCCTGGATGGATTGGACAGTGTAAAGATATATGGAGAAGTCTTTGAACCCAAGATACAGGTAGAGCGCATCCGAGGGTTTTCGGCGCATGGCGGCCAAGATCTGCTGCGCGATTATGCTCTTGAGGTGAAAGGCCGCGTGAAGGATATTTTCTTGGTGCACGGAGAGAAACGGGGCTCAGATGGCCTAATCGAGGTGTTGGGCGCTGAAGGTATGTCGAATATTCACTTCCCAGAAATGGGTTCCTCAGTAGAACTTTGACCAAAGGGAAAGGATCGCGTGAATCCCGATATATGCTTTCCAAGCGGTATAATTATGGCTAATAATTGGAGAGGTGCCAGAGTGGACGAATGGGGCGGTCTCGAAAACCGTTGTGGTCTTTTGGGCCACCGTGGGTTCGAATCCCACCCTCTCCGCTAAGAACCCTGCAACTAGCTTCGGGTATTACCGGCAAAGCACCTTTTTGGTTGATTGTATTCTTGATGCAATTAACGAATTGCCAGGAATGTAACTCGTTTTCCCGCATAGTATCTTTCCTCAAGACCTTTTTGATTGGGCTCAATTTTTTCAATTTTTGAGAACCCTAGGAACTTAAGCAAATCTACAACAGCAACTTCGTTTGGACGGAACTGACCAACTCTTTCTTTGCTTCGCCAAAGACTGGTGGAAGCAGAATTAGAGTCAACTTTAGGAGCTGCAGGAAATTTCATCAACCACAATGGTTTACGAAAAAAGGGTCTAAAGTATGCTGGAATATGTATTACCGAAGTATCTACGAGCATGATATTCTTGGTTACCGAGGCCAGCCGCCTCATAGTGTGAATTGGGTTTTCCAAATGATAAAGTATACCGAAACAAAATACTACATCGAATAGCCCCACTGTTGATTTATCGAGATTATCAATATCCATCACTTTGAAATTCATGTGATGTAAGCCCAAAGCGCGCTTAATGAAATTAGCTTGTTCAATGTAATGGTCTACTATGTCTATTCCGAGGATATATTCACTCTTTAGTTTTGCAGCTTCAACTGAGAAACCTCCACAGTTACAAGCAACATCTAAAACTCTCTTCCCTTGCATGGTCCCTCCACAAGCCTCAACTAATGCGGGGAAGGCGTGCTTAACTAAATTGGAAACCCGGGTGTATTCTATCTTTCGATGTGATAACTCAGGAACATAAGTGCTTAAATTATAAGGAAGATCAACTTTATGAAGGAACGGTGCAAGGCGATTAACCTCATCACGTATCTCTTGCTCTGTTAACTGGGTCTTCAATTCTTTACCTCCATGAATTTTTCTGTATTACAAAATCAGCTAACTAAGAGTTTAACAGATATGAATGAATTATTCAATATTCGAAGTCAATAGTAATAAAATTCGGTAATATGATTATCAACAATGAAGGTTTCAAATCAGTTATCCGATTTCAAACGAGCGACACTTCACCTAAAAATACTTCTCGACGATTATCAGCCCAGAATTCACTGTTATAGAATCTGCCTGAGAGCCGTTGTTAATATCGAAAAGCTAGAATAAACCCGACTTGCCATGCCAACAGCGATGACATGCACATCCAAACTGGATGTGATTATGAGCTGCTAAGAGATGCTAGTTAACATTCCAAATATTTGTGACCTCCCAAATAAATCGTAAAAAAAGCCCTTCTCTGGTTTAAAGAAGGGTTCACGCATTGAACTAGATAAATAATTTTAGGGTTATGCCACCGGTTCAGCTACCATCTCATCAAGGATTATTTCCAACGCCATCGTGTGGCTGCAGCGGCCGCGTGTACGGAAAAAATGGCAGTCGCAATTCCAGTCACCGTTCTGCAATTCTACCATGTGGGGATTATTTTTTCCATCAAAACTAACCGTGAGAGATTGAATGTTTATTCTCTCGCGCTGCTCGGCATAAAGTTTGGCTTTTTCATATTTTCGGATCATCCCACTGTCCATTATTGATCTCCTTTTCTATTTTTCATAGTCTACTGCATCTAATAAAAAAGGCACGTCGCTTACCGCGCGTGCCTTTGAATTCAGGTTATTATTCCGTGTGGTTTTTTCACTGATACTCGCATAATGGATTTGCCTCCCGGCTCTTATAGTATATCCGGTGTCTTAACCCTAGTCAACTGTCACTTTTGGTAGGTACTATTTACATATGAAGGATCCAGTTTTTAGATCACTGGAATGCCGTCGAGTTGGTCTTTCTCACTGTGAAGATCACCGCTTACCAGCACAGTCCCATTTTTGGTTTGCAGCAAATGTATTTGCGCACTAATCTCAAACTCGCTGGCCAAGAATTCTTTGCGTTTACCAAAGTAGACTCTCCGCCCAGCTTCCAATTTTTCAATCAAAGTTTCTCGGTCGATCAGCACGTGGTCAGACCAGGTAGGGCCGCGGCGCTCATAAGCGCGCACCCATTCCACTTGCCCATCTGGCCGATAGCGCACAGCTTCCACTACTATATCGTATTTTGGTTTGCTGAATAGTTGGTTTAGCATATAAAAAATACCGGGCTGGTCAGATGAATTGTTCGCCGACCTCGGGTTTGATATTCCTAAATAAGTTTGGAAATTTTATCATGGATTTTGCAGATAATAGAAGTTGGTGTGCCTGGTAGGATTCGAACCAATATCCGAACGGTTAGAGGCGTCATTCCAGTTCGGCTACAAATTACATATGCGATATGGTTAGTATTTAGACTGAGAAATGAGGATGTGAACACTCGACCTCACCGTCGGGGGTATACTCCCCTTTTGCCCAATAGAAAAAGGCCCTAAACATAGAGTTTTGAGCCTTAGAGGAGTCGGGGCGGGCGGATTTGAACCGCCGACCCCCGCGTCCCAAACGCGGTGCGCTGACCGGACTGCGCTACGCCCCGAACCTGGTCACAGAGTATAATGCCTACTACTTTGAGCGTCAAGGAAGCTGCATGTATCCTGAACTCTACCACGCCCACCACAATCTATACACTGAGGATTTACCCTTCTGGCTTGATTTAGCCAGAAGCCAGGCTGATACGGTTTTGGAATTTGGCTGCGGGACTGGGCGTGTAATTCTACCCTTGGTTGAAGCCGGGCATGAGCTTATTGGGTTAGATAACCAACCCGAAATGATAGCGTTTCTTCAAAAACTATTGCAAGAAAGGCAGGTTTCTAGGGTGCAGGTGATTGAAGCGGATATGACAAATTTCGATCTAGGGGTGGAGTTTAGTCTCATTATTCTGCCCTGCAATACTTATTCCACGCTTAGCGTCGACCAACGCTTGAATGCCCTGGCGTGTGTGCGCCGGCATCTTGCTCCTGGGGGTGTTTTTGCGGCCAGTATGTTTAACCCAGCCCGTTTGGCTGAATTGTCGCAAGAATCCGACCCAGAAATGGAAGAGGTATTTACTCATCCTAAAAGCGGTAACCCGGTGCAGGTAAGCAGCTCCTGGGTGAGGCGAGAGAATTCTGTAGAGGTAATCTGGCATTATGACCATCTGCTTCCTAACGGCGAAGTGGAACGCGAGACGATGTGTGTGCACCACACTTTGGCCTCTCAGCAAGATTACATAAATGAATTACAGGCAGGGGGATTCAAAGTGCAGGAAACATTCGGGGATTTTGAGCGCGCTCCTTACAGCCCGGAGATGCCCTATTTTATTTTTACCGCAAAAGTCGGCAAATAAATCACCTAGGAAATTAATAAAACGCAAATCTTTTGTTTACCATCCTCTGATATTGACGCGCTATGATATATGCGTGCTAAGAAAAGGACAACTTTAACAGTATAAACTTTATTGGAGGTTTTAACAAATGATGACTTACTATCTTTCCCCCCGCAGCCGCCGGTTGCGCACATCCCGCCGGTTCGACACCTCGCGCACAGAGGTTTACATCCCCTTTGACGTTATCGCTGACGAGGACGGCTACTTGATCTCGGCCTTTATTCCTGGTGTTGATGTCGAGGATGTGAAGATCGAAGTGCTGGAAGACACGGTTTCCATCAGCGGTGAATTCACCTCTGTTGAGGATGAGGACACCCGTTACTTGCTACGAGAGCGCCCCAGCGGACGCTTCAGCCGGGTTTTACGCTTGCCCTCAGCTTTAGAGGCTGGTGAGGCGGAAGCTGAAGTTAGCAATGGTGTGCTGACCTTGCGAGTGCCCCAGGCAGAATCTGCCAAGCCAAAGAAGATCACCATCAAAGTCAAATAAGTTTCGATCAAGAAGCCCTGCAGAATTTGCGGGGCTTCTTTGCTTAACTGGCCCTAAACTAGTTTGTGAGTTTTGTCTGGTATATTTAGAATTAACACATTGAACTAGACCATCCAATCATAAGTTGAAACTATGATTCCCCTGCGCGATACGATCCGTTCCCGGTATTTCCCAATCATGACCTGGCTGCTGCTGGGTCTTAATACGCTGGTATTCATGTTTGAACTCAGCTTGGGACCTTTTGAGCTGGACCGCTTTATCGGTGTTTTCGGTATCGTTCCCGCACGCTTGCAGCAGGGGCAGCTGCTTTTCCTGATCTCATTATTCACCAGCATGTTCATGCACAGCGGTTGGTTTCACTTGCTCAGTAATATGTGGACGCTGTACATCTTTGGCGATAACGTCGAAGACCGCATGGGTCCGCTGGGATTTTTAGCCTTCTATTTACTCAGCGGTGTTGCAGCAGGGCTGCTGCAAACCTTTGCCGGCCTGGGCAGCTTTATCCCCATTTTAGGGGCCAGTGGAGCTATTGCGGGAGTTTTGGGAGCTTATATGCTGCTTTACCCGCGCGCACGTGTGCTCACCATCATCCCTGTATTCCTGCTCTTCACCACAATTGAAGTACCCGCGGTCTTCTACCTGGGTTTCTGGTTTTTATCGCAGTTGTTCTCTGGGTTTGGTTCGCTGGGCGTAGCTGCCGGAGGAGTGGCCTGGTGGGCGCACATTGGCGGCTTCTTATTTGGGTTGTTTCTGGGGCGTCTGTTCTTGTTCCGCCCGCCGCCACCGCCGCCGCGTCCCAGGTACTATCCCCTCCCAGATGAATATGACTTCGGATGAAGACCGTTAGTGCCCTGCTAATTATTAATTTGTCATTCTGAACGACCGCAGAAAGCGAAGAATCTCCGACCTTTGCCACTCCCATACCCGTTGCGAGAGATTTTTCTGTCGATGGCTTCGCCGTCTTCATCAGAATGACACATGGGGGGGAATCTTTCAGTGATAAAGAATCTCAGGCGCAACAACACATCCAAACCGTGCTAAAATACACGCATCATGAGCGACTATCTACCCCCGCCTATGCCGCAGCGCAATCCGGTCACCCTCCAGGCGCACCGTCGCGAGGTGCTGCGCCAGATTGCCCTGCCCTTGACTGCTGGGGTGCTGCTCTTGGCTGCACTGGTGATCTGGTTGGTCCTGGCGGGTGTGGGTGACGCCGAAGTTTGGGGCCAGATATCCACCATTTTTATCCTGCTGCTGTTCATGCTCTTGGCGCTGGTACCTCTGGCCTTCTTCGTGGCAGTGATATATGCATGTACAGAACTTTTGCGCATTATCCCCCCCTTTGCGCGTCAGACACAGCAGGCTATCGAGCAGATTGAGAGCCAGGTCAAGTCTGGCGCGGATATTTCCGTGGCCCCGATGCTGAAAATAAAGAGCTTCCTGGCGATGGTGGACGCTCTGTTCGGCAGGCAGAATCATAAATAGAGAGGCTGAAGGATGGAAACGAATTCAGAATTGAGGACCAAAACGTTGGCTGCAGGGGCGATCATTGGGGCACTCACCGGGCTGGGGGCCGCCTACCTGCTGGTGCAGCGCGCTGATAGGAACGAGAGCGAGACCTCCCTGACCACCCGCGAGGGCCTGCGCCTGGGCGTGCTCATCCTGGGTATGCTGCGCTCCATCGCCCAGTTGGGGGATGATAAATAGGATGAGAGGATTGGGGTGTAGATTTTGTATCTTTCAACCTTTAATAAGGTTTATGAAAGTTTCTTTGAATGGTAGAGAATATGCTTCAAAGAATTGAATATGTTGAAGAAACCAGGAAAGATATTGCCAAGAAGGTAAGCCCTTTACATAAATCTAAATTAGGGCAATATTTTACTCCTACAAGCATAGCCAATTTTATGGCATCTTTGTATTCGTTTGATCAATTTGAGAATATTAGATTATTAGATGCTGGGGCTGGTGTGGGAAGTTTGTCAGCATCTTTCTTAGAACGTTGGTTAGTTCGGGACTATACATCCCATATTGATGTTATTGCATATGAAATTGATCCCCAATTGGAAGGTTTTCTTAATAAAACTTTATCAATGTACACCAAATTAGCTACTGAAAGGCACATGGGCTATGCTTTCAAGATTAACGAGAACGATTTTATTGAAGATACGGTAAATTTAATCCAATTTGGTGGTTTGGTGAAATATAGTCACGCCATATTAAATCCTCCTTATAAAAAGATTCTTAGCAAATCACGCCATAGAAAACTGTTACACGCGGTTGGAATTGAAACAGCAAATTTGTATTCAGCTTTTGTTGCATTAACAATTAAATTAATGGAACCGAAAGGGGAGATAGTCGCAATTATTCCACGAAGTTTTTGTAATGGACTTTATTTCAAACATTTCCGTAATTTTCTATTATCCAAAACTGCTATAAATCACATACATTTATTCAGTTCGAGAAATAAAGCTTTCAAAGACGATTCTGTTCTTCAAGAAAATATTATTATTCACTTAATAAAATCAGGGAGGCAAAGAAATGTTACCGTTTCTAGTTCTACTGACGACACATTTTCAGACTATGTTATTAATGAATTTCCGTTTGAAAGGATTGTCAAGCCTGAAGATAAAGAAAATTTAATTTTCATACCTACTATGGTTGAAATGAATCCTATTGAAACATCAAAAACAATATACCATTCTATCGAAAAGATTAGTGTCGAGGTATCAACCGGCCCCGTAGTGGATTTTAGAGTGAAATCATTCTTGCGAAATGAGCCAATGGAAAATACAGTACCGTTATTGTATCCAGGGCATTTTATCGATATGAAAGTCAAATGGCCTAATTACGATTTGAGCAAGTCAAATTATATTCAGAATCATGAGGAAACAAGAAAGTGGCTATTGCCGAATGGTTACTATGTCGTTGTAAGAAGATTTTCATCAAAAGAAGAAAAACGTCGGATAGTTGCTAGTATAGTAGAACCTCATGTTTTTGGTAGCATGTTATTAGGGTTTGAAAATCATTTGAATATATTTCATGAAAATAAAGGCGGATTATTACCAGAATTAGCTTATGGACTTGCAGTTTATTTGAATTCTTCAGTTGTTGACCAATATTTTCGACTTTTCAATGGGCATACCCAAGTAAATGCTACAGATCTTAGATTAATGAAGTATCCAAATCGTGAAATATTGATAAAACTCGGAACTTGGGCTAAATCAGTTGGCATTATCAATCAGGAAGCAATCGATAAGGAAGTGGGATTATTATTGTGAGCAGACAACAAAGAATCTTAGATTCAATAGAAATTCTTAACTTATTAGGTATGCCGCGAGCACAACAAAATGATCGATCAGCTCTATGTCTCTTAGCTCTACTAAATCTTACACCTGAGAAGGCATGGTTGAGGGCTGAATCTCCTTTGATGGGCATAACACCTATCATGGATTGGTGTAGAGAACATTACGATAAGGATTATGCTCCAAATACACGGGAAACGATAAGAAGACAAACGATCCATCAATTTATAGATGCAGGTATTGCATTGCATAATCCTGATGACCAGGCACGTTCGGTGAACAGTCCGTACAATGTTTATCAAATTGAGTCAAATATGTTAGAATTATTAAAAGCTTATGGATCAAAACAGTGGAAAATAAAGTTGAGGGGATATCTATCTGAGCGTCAAACTTTAGTGGAGAAGTATGCTAAAAGGAGGGAACAGGAATTGATTCCAGTTGTTGTTACCCCAAATAAAGAATTGAAGTTAAGTCCTGGTGAGCATAGCGTCCTCATTAAGTCAGTAATTGAGAATTTTGCACCTAGATTCGTACCTGGAGCAAAATTAGCTTATGTTGGTGACACTGGGGATAAATGGGGATTATTTGATGAAGCTTTATTTCAAAAATTAGGTATTTCCCTTGATTTTCATGGAAAAATGCCAGATGTAGTGTTGTATCATAAAATAGAGAATTGGTTGTTGTTAGTTGAAGTTGTTACCAGCCACGGCCCTGTTGATGCTAAACGACACACAGAATTATCAGAATTGTTTTCCTCTTCATCTGTGGGATTGATTTTTGTTACGGCATTTCCCACTAAAGCAGAATTTTCGAGGTACGTGTCAAATATTTCTTGGGAAACAGAAGTATGGATATCCGAAAACCCTTCGCACTTAATCCATTTTGATGGAGAAAGATTTTTGGGACCATATGCAGAGAATTAAATAATTTCGTTAATTATTGTCTAATCGCATATGCATCAAAACCATATTCAATCCCCAAACCTCCAACAATCCAAAAAAACCCAACTATAATATTGTTGCAAAACACACCTTTTCCACACCGAACTAATTAGGTCCGAACGTTCTGGAACAAGAAAAGGAAAATGGCCAAACTGATTGATGAGATCAAGCATGATTTGAGTTTTATCAAAGCACATACCTTGCAGCCTCAGTGGTACAAGGTTCTCAAAGTCTTTATCCTTCTAGGCTTCATGGCTGGATATTTCTTCTTGTTTGGGATGCTTAAGACCGTGCTCTTCTTTGCCGTATTCTTCTTCATGAGCATTCTCGTTCACATTACCTACAGGGTAAAAACGGACAGGTGGACTCGAAGTTGGCTCGATTTTGTGGTCATTGAACAAGGTGGCGAATCCAGGGCCGAGAGCATCGGCATCTTCTATTACCTGGCAATCGTTTTTAATGCAATGCTCTCATTAGTGATAAGCCAGATAGTTTAATAAGTTAGCCGATAGCAGAATCAAACCCCCAGCCGTTCCCAGTTCCGCGTATGTGTAAGGTATCCCATTAAAAGCCAAATATACTCAGGGAGCAGGTAAGTTATCTAGCCGATCCGAATTGAAACTTGCTTAAATCCACCCAAACTTCCCCTGCATCGGTCACTGTTACCCCAAAGCGGTCTAAGTTGCGTGGGGAAGGTCCTTGGAGCCATGCTCCCGTCATAGAATAGTGTTCGCCATGACACGGATTAATAAAACGCTGGTCTGGTTCCCACCACTTTACCGTACAGCCTAAGAATGGGTTTCGAGCATAGAGAGCGATTAACCCCTCGGATGAGTCATTTACCAGAAAAATGGGAACAGGAGATATTAGCTTACTCTCCATCTGAGTGACAACACTGGGGATTTCCGAACCAGAACCTGGTGGGTCTGGATCATTGAATCTTGCTGGTAAATCAATCTGGGTCACAGAACCTGGTGGAAAATCATCGATCTCCCCAATTTTCACCACTGTCGTGAACTCTCTCCCGGTACAAGCGCCGGTCGATACAACGATGAAAATTAGAATCATCACCATGAGCGCGGTTGATAATTCCCGCATACGAGAATCAATAGTTATGTGATCACAATTGAATTCCATGATATCTAAACTCCCGTCTGTAAGTTTTCAATAAATAAATAAATAAAAAGCATCTCATTAAGGTAGCTTGAAGATACCATAATATTTCCGAATTTTGCATATCAAACTTTTTGCTCTATGCGTCAATATCTACCCTCACCCCTTCAAAACCCTCTTCCACCCCCCAACCATTATCACTCCCATGTCGGCATCCCATTCAACTAGATTAGCCAATTCCCCAACAATCCCCCAAAACCCTACTATAATAATCTTGCTATACACATCGTTTGTCGGCCCAACTAATTAGGTACAAGGGATTATCAGTAGAAGTAGAAGAAAAGGAAAATGGCCAAACTGATTGATGGGATCAAGCATGATTTGAGTTTTATCAAAGCACATACCTTGCAGCCTCAGTGGTACAAGGTTCTGAAAGTCTTTATCCTTCTAGGCTTCATGGCTGGCTATATCTTTTTGTTTGGGTGGCTCAAGACCATGCTCTTCTTTGCCGTATTCTTCTTCATGAGCATTCTTGTTCACATTACTTACAGGTTAAAAACAAACAGGTGGACTCAAACTTGGCTTGATTTTGTCGTCATTGAAGAAGATGGCGATATCAAGGCTGAGAGCATTGGCATTTTCTATTACCTGGCAGTCGTTGTCAATACCACTCTCTCACTCGTGATAAGCTAGATAGTGGATTAAGGCATCCAATAGCAAAATCAAACCCCAGCCGTTATCAGTCCCATAGATAGGGATGCTGTACCGCTAAGTTGGGGGGTCAAGTTAGACCTTGCACGAGTTGCTCTGCCCTGAATCTGGTGTAAAATGTTATTCTAATGAACGCTTACTAATCGTTAAGTGGAGAAACTCCTATGTCCAATGGTACTGCGATTGAAGTTCAGGAACTGCGAAAAAATTACGGGGCTGTGCAGGCGCTCAAGGATATTAGCCTGGATATTGCCGGCGGCCAGATATTTGGGCTGCTGGGACCCAACGGGGCGGGTAAGACCACTTTCATCCGCCTCCTGATCGGTTCCACCAAAGCGACTGGGGGGAGTATTTCGGTAATTGGCTTCGATCCCATGAAGCAAAAAAGCGCCCTGCGTGCCGAGATCGGCTATATGCCGCAAGATCCGGCCTTATACGAAGACCTGCCGCCGTGGGAGAATATCCGCTTCTTTGGTCGCGCCCACCGCCTTGAGAACCTTGCCCAGCGTGTGGACGAAGTCATTGAATTCGTGGGTTTGACCGAAAGAGCACACGATCCGGTATATAAATTTTCTGGCGGCATGAAGCAGCGTGTTTCACTGGCCTGCGCTTTGGTGCACCAACCCAGGGTGCTGCTCTTAGATGAACCAACCTCTGGGATCGACCCCAAGCTGCGCGAGTCTTTCTGGAAACATTTCCGCGAGTTGGCCGCCTCCGGGGTTACCATCCTGGTTAGCACTCATCAAATGGACGAGGCCCATTACTGTGACCGCTTGGCTATCTTGCACAGGGGTTCGCTCTTGGCGGAGGATTCGCCCAATCAACTCTTGTGGGACAGCCGGGCGCAGGTAAAGATTTGGCGCGACGGGCAGGTTGACAAGCAAACCATCACCAACTACCCAGACCAATTACCCGGTGTGCTGCAGAATTACGGCCTGGATAAGACCATCAGCCGTATAGAGATTGCTGAGGATAACCTTGAAGCTGTAGTGTTACGCATGATAAATGAACGCGAGGCGCAGCAAACCAAGGAGGCAGGCCATGCTTGAAACACTAAAACGCACCGGCGCGGTAACCGGGCGTGTACTCCAGCAGCTAAAACACGACAAGCGCTTATTAGTGCTATCCACGGTCTTCCCATTGATCGTGGTTTATTTTATAAAAGTTATTTTCGATGTTTTGGCCAGCCCAGGGTTCAACATCAGCAGATATGTGGTGCCATATGCTGGATTCTTAGTGCATTTCATCACTTTTGTTCTGACCGCCATAGTCTTAGTGCGTGAACGCACTGCTGGAACATTGACGCGTATGTTTGTGAGCGGCTATACCCACGTCGAGATCATTGGCGGTTACATGCTGGCTTACTCATTGTTGGGTACCATCCAAAGCTTGGGCGTAATAATTGAGATTAACTTGTTATTTGATCTGGGCTTTGAGACCAGCAGATTAGCTTCAATATATCTGGTCATGTGGATGCTGGCTGTCATCAGTATGGCCTTAGGCATACTTGTTTCAAACTTTGCGCGCAATGAAGGCCAGGTATTCCCCTTTATCCCCCTTGTAGTTCTTTCAGTGATCCTTTCTGGAATAATTGCCCCAGTAGAGCAACTACCGGATTGGGTGCAGTTCACCAGTTATTTGACACCCCTGTTTTACGCTAACGAGATATTGCAAAACCTTATCGCAGGCGGCGTGCTGAGCGATGATTGGACCAGTCTGGTGAGTTTACCAATATATGGAATAGCTGTATTTATCTTGGCTCGGCTGACTCTGCGCGAGATGGATTGATTTTCCACTTTTCTGCCTCAGTGAGAATTAGTTGTTTGCTCAACCTGTAAATAGAATTCCCCAAACAAAATTAACCAACGCATGGGTGATCGCTGACGCGGTCACCTTCTTGGTGCGCCACCAAACCCAGCCGTAAGCTGCTCCGGCTAACCCAGCCATGAGCGCGTAACCCCAGTTGGGTACCTCAAAGCGCGGCGTGGAATTATTTATGTGTGCCAGCCCGAAGATAACCGCTGCAATTGGTAATGCCTGGTTGAATTCACCCAGACGCTCAGTGACCAGATTTTGTATCAAGCCGCGGAATAATACTTCTTCTATCAAGGCGGTTAATAGATAGCCTGCCAGGAGCATGAGTAGAATCTCCCCGAATGGGGGAACATCTGGGAGATAACGTAAAAAACCGAGGGCTAATCCCAAAGGTAAGCCAACCAGCATAAATGCCAGCAGCCCCAAAAGTGCTTGTTTTAGATCATCCAATCCTAAGTTGAATGTAAAACCAATATCTTTTAGTGGACGGTGGATCAAGAATAAGTACAGCACCAACAGAATACCCGTCAGGTTGCTGATCGGCAAATCAACACCGCTTACCAGTTGGGCTTTTACGTCAGGAATTTCAAAGAGTGCGCTCAAACTTGCTACGTCGACCTGGATGCCAGGAGTTAGCTGATCCAAAGCGATGAAGAACAGGTCGGGTTCAATGGGCAGCCAGAGGTTCAAAATCGTGAGGCTTAGGAAAAACCCCTTCAAGGGTGGATATTTGTAACTTAGACTCAGCCACAAGGTTGGTAAGGTGATGTAAAGCGCCATTCGCCACAATCTTGATAGATCTGTCGAAAACTCCGTTGCCAACAAGAATGGCAGCAAGAAAACTGCCACGCTCCAAACTCCGAAGCGGTTGTTCAAACGAGCCAGTATGTCCCGCCAGGGTTTATAAGCAAAAGCTAAATATGCGAGCAAAACTAGCCAGGCTGCAAGTGAGTTCATGAGTGCCTCCTTCGATGTCTCATTATGCATTGTGTTCGTATGCCGCGCAATTAAAATAGCTCTATAATGCCAGCTTTCTCCCTTATAATATTAGGGTGGATTCCAGTTCCCCAAGCTTTCTAATCCTCGGCCAACTGAGGCGCGAATATTTGATCACCCCAGCTGGGAAGGTGCACTTGGACCAACCCGGCGGCAATCTCTTATACGCAGCTTCTGGCCTAACTTTGTGGGGGGAAAATCCTGGGCTGGTTGCCAGGGTGGGGGAGGATTACCCCCGCAGCTGGTTAGAACAGTTTCGTGATCACGGCCTTAACACGAATGGTGTGCAAATCCTAGAAGATGCGTATGATTTACGCAGCTTCATTGCATATACTGACCTTAATACCCGCTTTACCGATGACCCAATAACTCATTTTTCTCGTTTGGAAATGTCTTTTCCCAAAGCACTGCTGAGCTATAAAGATCCAAACACGGTCATTGACGAGCGTATAAAACTTACACCAATTTCTTTACGACAATCTGATCTGCCGGAGGATTATCTTTACTCTAGTGCAGCACATTTATGCCCTTTGGATTATCTTACCCATAGCCTGTTGCCAGCATTTCTCAGACAAACTGGCCTTACAGCCATCACCCTTGATCCAGCCTCAAATTATATGAACTTCAATGCCTGGGATGATGTCATGGCATTGCTTCCTGGCCTGACAGCCTTTTTGTCTTCAGAGGAGAAGATACGCGCTCTCTTTGAACGCCGATCAGATGATTTGTGGGAGATGGCTGAGGCATTGGCTTCGTATGGTTGCCCTATCATTGTTATCAAACGCGGCGCTGAGGGTCAGATGTTGTATGATGCGGAATCCCAGACCAAATACATCCTGCCTGCTTATCCGGCGAGGGTGGTCGACCCCACTGGCGCAGGAGATGCTTTTTGCGGAGGCTTTCTAGCCGGTTACCGCCACACATTTGATCCTCTTCAAGCAGGATTACACGGCAATGTATCCGCATCTTTAACGGTAGAGGGCAGCGGTGCGTTTTACTCACTTCAAACCTTGCCAGGCTTGCAACTTGCTCGTCTGGAAACGTTGCCGGACGCCGTTCGTAAGGCATGAAATACTTTAGATGAAATCGAAGATAGTCAACCGCGTCCTAGACTTAGCTGTGGAAATCCAAAAGATTCCCGCGCCTACTTTTGGGGAGCAACACAGAGCAGCGTTCGTTTTGGAGCAATTTAAAAAGTTAGACAGCCTTAAAGATCTGGTCATTGATGATGTGGGCAATGTTTATGCCCGCCTTCCTGGGAACAATGTTGCACGTCCTATAGTGGTGAGCGCGCACCTGGATACAGTATTTCCAGGCGATTTAGAATTAGCAGCCACGCGTTCGCCATCTCGAATTTCAGGTGCGGGGATTGGTGATAACTCTTTGGGAGTTGCAGGTTTACAGGGTTTATTATGGGCTTTGTATGAAGACAATGTGAGCTTGCCCGGTGATATGTGGTTGGTGGCTACGGTTGGAGAGGAGGGGCTGGGTGATTCACAGGGCATGCAAGCAGTAGTTGACCGTTTTGGAGGCCGACCGCTCGCCTATATCGTCATTGAGGGTATGGCTTACGAACGGATTTTCCACCGCGCATTGGGTGTTAGGCGCTATCGAATCACTATTAAAACAAAGGGAGGTCATTCCTGGGTGGATTTTGGTGAACCCTCCGCTATCCACGAACTAGCTTCTTTGGTAACAAAGATGTCGGCAATACAATTACCTGATTCGCCGCGAACAACACTTAACGTGGGACTGATCACGGGAGGTACTTCTGTGAATACAATAGCACCTACAGCATATCTCGACCTCGACCTGCGCTCAACAGATCTAAGCCAATTAAACAACTTGGTTGAGTTAATACAGCAAGAAATCCGTGAGGCAAATCGTAAGGGTGTCCAGGTTGAAATGGACTTGATCGGCGCTCGACCGATGGGTGAAATTCCAGCAGACCATAAACTTGTAGATTTGGCATCCCAGGTTCTTATTGGCCAGGGGGTGACCCCAAATTTGAGTATCGGCTCAACGGATGCCAATATTCCCCTCAGCCGCGGCGTTCCAGCAATCTGCATTGGCCTGACCCACGGGGGTGGGGCGCACACCATTAACGAGTATATTCTAACCCGTCCGCTAAAAGCGGGTCTGGAGCAAGCGCTAAAAATAGTTTTTGCTATCTTTGACAATATGATCTGATATAAGTACAAATGTCTATATTAGTGACTGTCCCACCTGCGGTGGGTTTAGCGCGAAAAATAAATTATTGACATTGTGGGTAAAATAGTGTATGTTTTATTTGGTTGGTGTAAATCATCGCGGAAATTGTTGCATCATCGAAAGAGGAATCAAGGCATGCGCTAGCTGCGTATGCTTTTTTCTTAACCCTTAATAATCCTAAATTGATAGTATTTGATAGTTAATTATCTTGATTTGACAGCTTTTTTTGGGTTTACTAGTACTCTGAACCAGGATTCGAATGTAGTGAAAAATGCTTTAATCAAAAGTGGCAATGCCATGCACCAATGAATAAAAGGAGGATAACCATGAAAAGCGAATATTTTAGAATGGGTATTGATATTGGATCGACAACTGCTAAAGTAGTGATATTGGATCCTAATAACAAAATCCTATTCTCAAAGTATCGCCGCCATAATGCTGAAGCATTGATTACCTTGCAGGCATTTATCCAAGAAGCGGTATTAGCGCTTGGAGACATCCAAGCAAACATCTTAGTGACCGGCTCTGCTGGGATGGGAATCAGCGAAAAATTTAGTATTCCCTTCATACAAGAAGTTGTCGCTTCAGCTGAAGTTATCAAACAACTTTATCCTGAAGTGAAAACTTTGATTGATATTGGGGGTGAAGATGCAAAAATGATCTTCTTTAATCCTGATGGCACTCCAGATATTCGCATGAACGGATCTTGTGCTGGAGGGACAGGGGCATTTATAGATGAAATGGCTGTACTACTGAATATCCAGGTTTCAGAATTGAATAGTTTAGCCGAAAAACATAGCAAAATTTATCCAATAGCTTCCCGGTGTGGGGTTTTTGCCAAAACGGATATGCAAAATCTTCTCAGCCGCGAAGTCCCGTGGGAGGATATTGCAGCTTCTGTTTTTCACGCCGTTGTTTTGCAAACATTAGCCGCTTTATCAAGAGGATTAACTCCATCTCCATTAATTCTCTTTAGTGGTGGTCCCTTGACATTCCTGCCAACTTTGAAGAGCGCATTTATGAGAGTGTTGAACTTAGATCAAGATGATATCCTGGATGCAGAAAATTCCGAAATGTTGCCAGCTATTGGAGCCGCATTGGCGAACAATACTGATCAGCTTGAGATAACTCTAACCCAATTTACTGATTTACTTAATTCACTCCAAAAACACGATTCTTTCAGTCAGAAAAGACTCTTACCCTTATTTGACAATCAGGTCGAATTAAAGCGCTGGGAAGAGGCACGCACAACGAAAAAGGTTGAACGAATCGATATTAAGGAATTGAATGGGACCAATTGTTTTCTTGGGGTAGACTCTGGATCAACGACAACTAAATTAGTTTTAATCGATGAACAAGGCAGGATAGCATTTGACTATTACTGCAATAACAACGGCAACCCCATAAAAGCGGTCAGAGAGGGGCTAGAAAAGATTCAGCAAACATTTGCAGATAACCATGTGAGCTCAACCATTTTAAGAAGTGTGGTCATCGGCTATGGTGAAGATTTAATTCGGAATGCGTTCGCTTTTGATGATGGTATGGTGGAGACATTAGCTCATTTTCACGCCGCGAGAGCGTTTGATAAAGATGTATCCTTTATTTTGGATATCGGCGGACAGGATATGAAAGCGATTTTTGTGAAAAATGGGCATATCCAAAATATCGAAATCAATGAGGCGTGTTCTTCTGGGTGTGGCACATTTATTGAATCATTTTCCAAATTAATGGGTTATGAGGTTTCAGACTTTGCTCAAATAGCTTGTAAATCTGAATTTCCATGCGATCTAGGTACGCGTTGCACCGTATTTATGAATTCGAAAGTGAAACAAGCTCAAAGAGAAGGTGCTCAAGTCGGTGATATTTCTGCTGGACTGGCCTATTCTGTAATCAAGAATGCGTTGCATAAGGTGTTGAAAATAACTAACATAGCTGTTTTGGGAGACAACATTATTGTTCAAGGAGGAACTTTTCGAAATCCAGCTATCCATAAAGCCTTGGAGGAATTGGTGGATAAACGCGTCCTGTGCCCTGATATAGCAGAACTGATGGGTGCATATGGGGCTGCTTTGACTTCGCGGGACACCTATAGTAGCGTTGAGCAATTCGAAAGTCAATTTGTAGGCTTAGATAACCTCGACAGTGTCGGTGATTATACAAAGAAACACATTCGATGCCGCGGTTGTGAGAATAATTGCGAGGTTACCAAGTTAATTTTTCAGAATAAGAATTTGTTCTACACAGGTAATCGTTGTGAGAAAATATATACAAATAGTGGAAAACGGGACCGTATTGGTATTAACTTAGCTGAGATTAAAAATGAGCTTTTGTTCGAAAGGATAACTGACCCGAGTTCAACGCCAGTGCTAACATTGGGTATTCCCAGAGCACTTAACATCTTCGAAAATTTTCCATTTTGGAACACCTTGTTTGTGGAAAGCGGTATCAAAGTTCACCTTTCCGACCGCTCGACTAATGCTCTTAGTGAAAAAGGGGTTGGGACAATCATGTCGGAAAATATTTGCTTTCCTGCTAAATTAACTCATGGGCATATCTATAATCTTATTGAAGCTGACGTGGATAGAATCTTCTTTCCAATGGTATTCAATGAAAAAAGTGAATTCAGTAACTCGATGGATTGTTATAATTGCCCAATTATTACAGGTTATCCGGAAGTTATTCGCAGCGCTATTGATCCCGAAGGGAAATTCGGTATCCCGCTAGATATGCCAGCAGTTAACTTTAACGAGGCAGGATTGTTGAAAAAAGCATGTTTTAAGTATCTTAAGAAACTTGGAATTAGTCCAAAAATTATGAGGCGTGCTTTTGCCAGGGCGGTTAAGTCCCAACGGGAATTTAAGGAAGAGGTTCGAGCAATTGGAGCTGAAATAATTGCTGACGCCAAGAGTGCTGGGCGCTCAGTTATTTTATTGATGACTCGTCCCTATCAAATCGATACGCTCATCAACCACAAAGTGCCTGACATTTTGGTTAATTTTGGCATGGACGTAATTACCGAAGATGCTATCCCTGTGTCATTGGATCAGACTTTAGATGCTGGTTACGCTGCCACCCTATGGGAATACTCCAATCGGCTCTTCCATGCTGCCAAATGGGTTGGACAGCAAGATAATGTAGAGGTGGTGCAATTGAATTCTTTTGGTTGCGGGCCAGATGCTTCAGTGGTGGATAACATAAAGAGTATGTTGAACGAATTTGGGAAAGCTCATACAGTCATCAGGATCGATGAAGTGGAGAGTATCGGGTCCACCAAACTCCGCCTTCGATCGATGTTTGAGTTGCTCCAGCAGGACGATAAGGCCTCAAATAATAATTACACACCCGCAAAGAATATAAAACTATACCAGGATACGGATATAAATAAGACTATTATCGTACCCAGATTTGCTGATTTCTGTTCCCCACCTTTCGCAAGCTCAATAATGGACTTCGGATTAAAGGTTGAAACCCTACCAGAGTCAAATCATGAGTCTGTTGAAGTAGGTCTTAAATATACTAATAACGAAATATGTTATCCGGGAATTGTATTGATTGGTGATGTTATTAAATCTTTGCAATCTGGAGTATACGATCTTTCAGACGTAGCAATCGGCTGGTGGGAAACCGGAGGGCAATGCCGAACTACAACATATTTACCTTTACTTAAGAGAGCTCTTATATCGAGTGGATTTGAAAATATACCAATAGTTTCCATGTCAACGGGAGCGAAACCTAAACACGAACAGCCGGGGTTCAATCTGGATTTCAAAAAATTTCTTTCTAAGGCTGGCTTGGGTCTTGTTTTTAGCGATGCATTATCACAGATGTACCATGCTTCTATGATCAGGGAGTTGGATGTAGGTGGGGCACTCGGATTATCGAATAGATATCTTGCAAGGTTTGAAGACGGAACGTTACCCCCGGATAAGGTTAAGATACTTGAAACTCTAGAAAAAGCGGTCGCAGACTTTAATTCATTGGAATGCGATAACCTTGTCTATCCGATTGTAGGATTAACAGGAGAGGTATATCTTAAATACAGCTCGTTCGGGAATTTCCGGGTTGCCGAGTGGTTGATGGACCAGGATATTGAAGTTGTAATTCCTCCTTTTTTGGATATATTTGCAGGTTGGTTTGTCAGTGTGAAAGCAGCTGTCAGGGAAAATGTTAATAAGCCCGATATCCTTTGGCTCCTTTCTGGATTGGGTAACAGATATATTCAATCATTTCTCGATGACGTTGACGCAATAATGCAAGGGTTTCGGTATTACCGGCCAAGCCATACTATTCAAGATATTGGTAAGAAAGCTAGCGAAATTGTGACTTTAACCCATCGATATGGTGAAGGCTGGATGTTAGCTGGCAGCATTGGCGCTTTTGTAGATGAAGGAATTCAGGATGTGCTCTGCTTACAACCTTTTGGATGCATCGCAAATCATGTGGTTGCGAAGGGAATAGGGACGCGTCTTAAAGAGAAATATACCCAATTAAATCTTTTATTCCTTGATATTGATGGGGGAACGAGTGAGGTAAACTTCTTTAATCGACTACACTTCTTTATTGACCGAGCTAGAGGTAGAAACCATTCGCAGGAGAAGATTGCGATACACGTGTGAAAAGCTTTGAACCCTAATAATAATTGTTGCACATAATTTATCTAGACCCAAAGAAAAATAATGCGAAATTACCCCAGATAGAGTTGGTTTTAAACAAGTTCACCCTTACCGCCCGGATGAAGCAGGGTTACAGCAATTATTCGATGTGGTTGTCAGAGCTTATGCAGCCCTGCAAGATTGAGAATCGCGGCGCAGATATTACAGATGTATTGGAGGTAAAGCGAGAAAACCTTTACTTATACCTCGAACTTAAAGGAAACTTTAACCTTCACCCGGTAGTTGGCTACCTTTCCGTCCTCGAGCGCCATGTCAAACTCGACAACTTCAGCGACCCTAAGGTCGCGCAGGGATTTTGAGGCAGCTTCCACCGCTGCCGCTGCCGCTTTCTCCCATGATTCTGTGCTGGTGCCCACAAGTTCGATAACTTTGTAAATGCTGTCAGCCATATCTATCTCCTTTTGCCTGAGTAGGCAAGTCGTCTTACACTCCCAAGGGTTTATGTTTCCATTAATTATAACCCAATCTTAATTAACCTTAGACAAGGTTAGTCTGGTAAATGAGTTATGAGGCTGTTAGTAAGCAACTTTTGGGGTTTAGTGTACTTTGCCCGTGGTATGCAAGGCATCCAAATCCATCTTGAGGAAGATATCGGCTATTCGTGGATCAAAGTGTTTACCAGACTCTTTCTCAATATACTCACGGACTTTTTCTTGCGACCAAGCTGGACGGTAAGGGCGGTCTGATCCAAGTGCATCCCAAACATCCACAACTGCGAAGAGGCGAGCAGCGATTGGGATATCATTCCCTCGTAAGCCCCGGGGGTAGCCATCACCGTCCCATCTTTCGTGGTGACAATAAACAACATCATTGATTGAAGGAATATTGTTCTGAGTTGAGAGCATATCATGAGCATGAGTAGGGTGTTTCTTGACAATCTGCCACTCTTCTTCTACAAGCTTGTCGGGTTTTTGCAAGATTTTTTGGGGGATGTAGATTTTCCCAATATCGTGCAGTAAGGCCCCATACCAAACATTTTCACTGGTTTTATTTTTAATATCTTCACGACGCGCCAAAGATAGGGCAATATTAGCTACCCGGCGCGAGTGCTGCCAGGTATCGAAATCGTAGATCCCTAAAGCGAGTAACCATCCGAGAGAAGCATTATTTAAAGGCATAGTATTAGTTTTTTGGATTCCTGTTTCTGGTGGGCTAATATTTGAATAACCATAACAAGTTGTTAAGTTGCAACCTCCGTGCCAAGAAAGCAAATTAATCATTTTTTGATACCTAATTACAAAATGCAACAAAAAACAAGGTAAGGATGGTACACATTAAAGGCTCAATATATTATTCAATATACGAGTAGAAGTTTATGATAATGTTTGTTTTTAGAACGCAAGATTATTTCAGCATGCCTGGCGAAAAATAATATGCGCTCAAGACCTGGCTTACTGTTTTACTCCGTCGCCCTCTTCAGAATGGCCCGTCCGTCCCAATTACTTGCTGTAACCCTGGTTTATACACTAGGTACTTTGATGGCGAAAGCCAACGGGTATCAAATAAATCCGCTTGCCCTTATATGGGGCTACTTGGCTATCATTCCTGTAAGTGCAAGCATCCATTATGCTAATGAATATGCCGACCATGAAACCGATGCGTTGACCCAGCGCACTCCATTTTCAGGGGGAAGCGGGGTATTGCCGCAAACAGGTTTGCCGCCTCGCATTGCTTTAACCTCAGCTTGGGTGGCATTATTATTAGGGGCTGGGATCGCGGCTCTGGGGTTTTTCATAGGTTTATTAGAGCTTGCCGCCTTGGTTACTCTTGCTTTTGGAGCATTTTTTGGTTGGATGTACTCCGTCGGTCCATTTGCATTAGCCTGGAAAGGTTGGGGGGAACTGGATAATGCCTTGTTGGGTGGAGTAGCCCTTCCAGTTTATAGTTATGCTGTACAAGCAGGGCAAGTGGATTATTTTGTCATCTTGGCCAGTATTCCATTTGGCACGCTGGTATTCATCAACTTGCTAGCTACAACCTGGCCAGATCGTGTGGCTGATGCAGCTGTTGGGAAACGCACGCTTGCTACGCGTTGGTCGGTGAAACGCCTGCGCAGAGTTTATGTTTTTGCCGGGACAGGTTCCTTCATTGCTGTCCTGGTAATGGTAAATACCATATTTCCTGTTGAAGTGATCTGGGGGAGTTTATTAGCTTTACCGGTTGCAGTTTGGGGCGCCTACACATATACTCAGTGGCATTCCCCATTTCCCACCGTGGCAGCTATGGCTGTAATGCTGCTTGGGCAGATTGCCGGTTGGGGATTGGTTGTTGAATTATTTTAGATTTCCAATTTAATTCCATATATTCCTTGTATTTTTATGTAGCGGAGTGTTACAAATAGGGATATAATATTAATCCAAATTCAATGAGGAGGCCTATCTATGGCATATACACACACAAATTCCAAGGGCAAGACTTATATTTTACATGGCCGCACTTCAACAACTAGTACTGGCAAGACACGCAAGTTATATTTTTTTGGGAAAGAAGAGAAAGAAGGCGCTTTGGATGCCGTACCGGCTGGCTATGAAGTGTCTGAGACCAAAACCGGCTTGTTAGTATTAAAGAAAAGCGGATAATCGTTTTTCGATTAGTTGAAAGCGTTATTGAAGACGGATGCTATTGATGCATCCGTCTTGTTTTAAGGGGTTTCTGTTTCAATCGTCCCAATATCTTCTTCAACATCCACGCTGTTAGCCGTGGAGGCTAATTGGTTTTCCTGCAGTGAACACTCGCAAGCGTGAACTGTACGCCCGAAGCGTGTCAGACTTCCTTCGTAAGGGTCCTCGCCACCTTGTGTCACCCAGCCTTCCAAGACGAAGGGCAGCGCACCTGCAGCGGGAATCCACTCTCCATTGTATTTGCGCCCCAGGTGCACGTGGGTGCCTGTCGTAATACCGCCTTCGCAGGAGGGATGGCCGATGTGTTCACCCTTGCCCAGGTAGGCCCCAACTTGGGCACGGTCTCTAGTTTCCAGGTGTAAGTAAAAGATCACCCAGCCTGTGCGCTCGTCTCCATCTGCATCCAAGTCGAGAACCACAATTCCTCGCTCCGAGCGCACAACCAAGCCATCTGCGATAGCGGTTGCCCACAGTTCGGTCTGTTGGCATCCGCCCAACATTGCTGGAGGCGCGAAGTCCAAGGCTGCGAGAGGTTCCCCGCTGCCCCAACCGGTGTGCGGTCCCCCTGTGAAAGCCCAAAATATGTTAGGCTCGAAAGGTAGTTGCATTTCGGGTTGTATTAAACTCCCGGGGATATGTGCTATATCTCCAGTCCAAGGGTTCCCATACAGGGATGCGAAAAGTTGGGCAAAGCCATCATAACCAATCGCTCTTGGGTAAAGTGAGGCTTCAAGAGCATGGTTGAAATAGATTTGTAAAGCTACAGTAGCGGCATTCTGCCAGGGGTCTGGCTGTTCCATGCGTCCATCAGGGTGATCGAAAGACGTTAAACTCCCAGTGCGCCACCCGTAATAGGAGTTATTCAGGACATTAGCAGCCCAAACCAGTTGAAGATATAAACCTCTATTTGTATAGTTCCGGTATCCCAATGGATATGTGTTAATATCGCTGGGCAGCTCAGGATCACTCAATGCTCCCGTTTGATATTCCAAAATAGCCAGCAGCACACGGGGGCTGATGCTGAAATTACCAGCAACGTAATCTATTACTCCAGCCCCAGTTCGATTGGCGCCTGCAGCGTATGCGACGTAATCTCTTAACCAGCCGTCATACTGGTCGACGAATTCTTGCGTGTCGAAATTTATTGCTCCAGGCCCGTTCACGAATTGACTGTCAGGGATGATCTGGTAAGGTGAGCCCCAAAATGGGCGGTAATAAATAGGGATTTGTAAGGGCAATCCAGAAGGGAGAGTGGTTACATCTCTGGGTATTATGGGGTTGGTTTCCAAGATTTCATCAATACTGGTGTTGAAATGTGCCGCGAGCGCTGGCAGTGTATCCCCATTCTGGACGATATACTCAACCAATTCACCCGGATCATACACTGGGCGGGTGGGCAAAGGAGTTCCTACTATCGCCGGGGTTGGAGCTTCTTGTACGTTGGTTGGATTGGCCAGGCGGTTGGGTGTTTCATCGGGAGCGCTATGAGTTGTGCAAGCTGATGAGGCTATGACCGCGATGAGCAGTATGATTAGGTTCAGTATTCTTTTGGTTATGGATATTGACATTATCTCAACCGCTGGAGATCAAGGCAGATAAAATTGTTGTGGAATAATCTCCGAAAATGGATCCAGGTAATTCCTGTTTTGATCATCCTGATAATTGTATATTTGAGTGGCGTATTCTACCCCTAAATACCTTAAATGCCAGGGTTCAGCTTTAAATTCTGTAATCCAAGCTTCAAAAATATTACTTGTAGTGCCATCGGCGTTCATTTTGGGCGGGTAGCTGATCACAAAACCAAAATTATGCGCATTTTCCTGTAACCAATTGTAGAATTCCCCGGCAGTTGGATTATTGTAAATTGAGAAGAAATCAAGTAATAAGGTTCCCCAACCAAGATCAATTGCGGTTCCTAATTGGTGTTCGCTCCTGCCAGGTGGGGCGAGAAACAACCCTGTATCTTGGGTGGATCCGCTCTCTCCTGAAGCGATTAAATATTGTTGATCTTCAAGTGTCCGGTAAGACGAGTAAATGGTCTGGCTGATAAACCCATTTTGCCAGGCAGCTTCAAATAAAAGGGTTAACTGCTCAAGCATTTCATAACTACCTCTAATCGGTTCTCCATTCACAGCTTTTCCCTCAAGAAAAATATCGATGAAATTACCTGAGAAATTCTCAAGAGTATTTATTGAGACGATCTCTGCGAGGGGGGTTTCAATCAGTTCTGGTTGTCTAAGCGTATCTTTGCCGATGTAAATATTAAATATTGTGATTTCGGTAGTTGGTGTGGGTGATGGGGGGCTTGGCGTTGCAGATGCTTGGGGTGTGGGAGTTGGGCTTGAATACGCGATAGGAGTTGCCTCAATTGGGGCGCTTTGGGTACTTGTGGTTGGAGGCGAGGTTTCGATTGATATAGAAGGTGTGCCGCAAGCTGTGAGGATCAGCCCAGTGATAATGGTGAAAATTGGCATCCAGGCAACAAGGTTTGGTTTATTCATCGCGGGGTTTTTGCATAAATTTCTCTGGGGTCGACATACAGGAAAGGGTAGTTATACCATCTCTGTGATTATGCTTGAGAATTTTTGGGGTAAGGAATGTCTCAAAAGGACACTAACTTGCAAACAAAAATACATCTACGGGTCATCTTGGCTGCGAATAATTAGGGTTTCAAATGTCCCATAAAAGTTAGCTGGAATTGTTTCATCATCTCTCGTGAGGCTGCCTTCGTATGGTTCATCCCCAGCGTGAGCTTGCCAGCCGCCTATTATAAATGGAATGGCGCCATCTGCCGCGATCCACTCACCATTATACTTGCGCGCAATGTGTAAATGTGTTCCAGTAGATATGCCGCCTTCGCAGGAAGGATTGCCAAGTAAATCCCCCTGATCTACAAATCTGCCCACCGGAACTCCGCCTGTGTTTGACAGATGGAGATAGAGCAGCACCCAGCCAGTTTGCTCATTACCATCCCCATCCAAGTCTAAAACGACCACGCCTTTTTCTTTGCGCACCACCAGCCCGGAAGCAGCAGCTAATGCCCAAAGGTCAGATTCGGCACAACCAGACTCCATACTGCCTGGCGCGAAATCCAAAGCAGCCTGCGCTCCTTCACGTTCCCAGGCTCCGTGAGGCCCTCCAGTGAAGCTCCATGTTTGTCTGCGTAAGAAGGGGAGGATCATTTCTGGTTGAGCAAGACCTGGAGGGAAAAGCGGCTCAACTTGGTTGGCGCGGACCGTCGGATCTCCGCCAAACATTGTCGCATGTATGGCTGCAAAGCCAATTTCCTGATCTATAGACTGCGCCCAACGCTCACGACTGTATATTTGGTTGAAAAAGTATTGCACAGCCACACTACCAGCGTTCAAATCGGGGGCTAGACGAGTGGTTGAGCCATCAATAAAATTCAATTCAATCAGCGTACCGGCCCGCCAACCGTAATAGCCAGTTGATAGCTGATTCACCGCCCAGATTAACTGGTTGCGTAAGCCCCTTTCATTTAGGTCCACAAAACCCAAGGGGTAGTCGGTTTCAGAAAGGTTTTGTGGTTGACCTAACACCCAATGCCCCTGGTATTCTAATAAAGAGAGTAATACGCGCGGGTTGATTGAATTGTCGGAAGCCACACCTAATAAAATCTCAGCTCCACTTGCCCAACCATCACCACCTAAATATTCGCGGTAGGTGCTCAGGTAGCCGCCGAGGGTATTCACATAGGTGATTACGTCAAAATTGCTAGCGGAAGCAGAAAATACTATTTCGCTGTCTGGCATTATTTGATCAGCTGGGGTGGTATTGGCTAAGCGTTGAGGAATCATTAATAACTGGTCGGGATCTATCAAACCATTTGCTGGAATTTCTTCTGGGGATAATATTTCGGTTTGATTGACTCCAAATCGTCTGCTGATCGCTGGCAGCGTATCACCTGCCTGGGCGTAATACAGTATGGGCGGGGCACTAGCATCCAAAATTGTGGCTGTAGGCGAGGGTGTGAGAGCCGACGAATCGGTGGGAGTTGGGGTACTTGATCGGGGAGTGGGGGAAGACAACGCTGGATCGGGAGTGGTAGTAAAAGTTGGTGTGGGCGTGGGTGTGCCGGTGGGGAAGATGAAGAAAGCGGTTGGTAGTGGTGTGTCTGCTATCATAGCAGCATTGGCTGTGGCCGTCAGGCTGCCGGGTGTGATATAACCGCTGCTGCATACTGCTGTGAGCAGGGTAATAACAAAGCTAATAAAAAGCAGATACAGGTAACGATTTTTATACATTGTTTAGCGCTGCAGCATATTATCTGGTTCGCGGCATTCGCATGCTTCGACGCTTCGGTCGCCGCGTACCATGTAACCATCGTACAAGATTCCGCTTCCTACAGAATACCATCCATCCATTTCGAACAGGATTTGACCATCTGCCGGTATCCATTCACCATTATACCGCCGTGCTAAATGTAAATGTGTGCCCGAAGCGATCCCACCCTCGCATGAAGGGTGTCCAATTCTTTCTCCTGCCCTTACAAATTGGCCTACTTCTACCTGCTCGCGGCTTTCGATGTGCATATATAACACGGTCCACCCGGTTTGTTCTTTTCCGTCTCCATCTAAGTCTTGGACAATGGCGCCATTTTTGGATCTGACAATCAATCCGTCTGCTACAGCTACAACCCATGCATCGCTCTGTACACAACCCAACTGTTCGCCGGGTGGGGCGAAGTCTAGCGCTGCCCAGGCAGATCCGTTGTCCCAACCGCCGTGAGGTCCACCAGTGAACACCCATGCAACTCCAGTTTCAAAAGGGAGTTGGAAGACTGGTTGGGAGAGGTCAGGAGGCAGAATAGGTTCAACCGCCCAATCGAATGAATAACCGAACATTTCGTTATATGTTGCGAATAAACCCTGTGGACCGACGGCTTGCCGCCAAGCGGCTTCATCGTAAATCAAAGCCATCATATGCTGCACTCCGGCTGTGCCTGCGTTTATCGTGGGATCGATAGGTATCACAGTTCCATCGGCTGAGAGCCAGAAACCGGTGGCGTTGACCCGCCAAAGGTAATAGCCGCGATTTAGATTATCAGCAGCCCAAGCTAATTGACTGTAGAGTCCCTCCCATAACGGGTCTAAATTACCCATGGGGAATGATATGGTTTCAACAGGCGGTTGAGGGATTGTCAGCCAGCCGCTGTTATGTTCTAGGATTACCAGGAGTAAACGCGGGCTGATAGAGTAATGGGTTGCGATACGGGCCACAATTTGCGCACCGCTGAATAATTCTCCATCGATTTCTTCTAGGTAACCGGACAAATATCCAGGGTAGCTGTTCACGAAGTCTTCGATGTTAAAAATCGCATTGACCGGACCGTTGACCAGCTCCGAGTCGGGGATGATCTTGAATGCCGAGCCTGGCGCCCCGGGTACCGGCGGCGGGATAAGCAGCATTTGGCCGATAGAAAGAATATCTGGGTTTGTAAGGTCGTTAGTTTCAATCAATGTTTCTGCAGGAACACCATAAAGAGCGGCAATGCCTCCCAAGGTATCGTTTAGCTGCACGTAGTACTCTTCTTGCTCTCCGCGCAGGCTGGGCAGTACATGTATGGCATCCGGTGTGGGGGTCAGGATCGGGTCGTTTGGCCCGCGAGCTGGCGGTCTAAAAGGGGTTACGGTGGGGGTGCCAGATCTAAAGGCTGTAGAAGCTCCATTTACAGGCAGGGTAGCCAGGGTGGGCAAAGTAGTTTCTGGCAGGTTGCAAGCAAAAACTAGCAGGATTGGAACTAAGAGAGAAAGAATTCGTCTACGAATATGCATCGCTTTGATATTGGTTAAGGGAGCACTTGATTTATCTGGGAGGTTGCAATTTATACGCCATTTCTAGATTGGCAGGATTATACCAGTGGATGGATTTGGAAGCTGGTGAAGCGGTGCTTGAGATTTGACAAGGTATAATATTGGCAAAATAAATTTGCGGAGTAGTAATGAGTAATCAGATAGTTGAATGTATCCCCAATTTCTCTGAAGGCCGCCGCCTAGAGGTTGTTAGCGCGATTATCGAAGTTATTACCCAGGTAGATGGCGTTACCTTACTGGATCACAGCTCAGACAGCGACCATAACCGCACTGTGGTAACTTACGTAGGCCCACCCAAGGCGGTGGAAGAAGCCGCGTATCGAGGCATCGCTATAGCTGCCGAATTAATTAATCTGAATAAACATACTGGCGAACATCCTCGTCTAGGCGCTACAGACGTTGTCCCCTTCGTGCCAATCTCTGGGGTTTCTATGCTGGACTGTGTTGAGATCGCCCGTCGATTGGCCCGGCGCGTGGGAGATGAATTGAAGATCCCGGTGTACCTATATGAAGAAGCTGCCACTATGCCCGAACGGAAAAACCTTGCCAAGGTACGCAAAGGGGAATATGAGCTGCTTAAGAAGGAGATAGGTTCAAAACCGTTACGCAAACCTGATTTTGGACCCAGCAAATTAGGTCCGGCTGGGGCTACGGTTATCGGCGCACGCCCACCGTTGATCGCTTATAACGTTTACTTGAATACCGAGGATGTCTCTATCGCAAAGAAGATTGCCAAGGCTGTGCGGCATTCCTCAGGTGGACTGCATTTCGTCAAAGGGGCCGGCTTTTTGGTGGATGGCCTCGCACAAGTATCCATGAACCTGACCAACTATCGCAAAACTCCCATATTCCGCGTTGTTGAAATGATCCGCCGCGAGGCAGCCCGTTATGGAACCCTGATCGAAAAAAGCGAACTAATCGGCCTGATGCCACAATCTGCCTTGTTTGATTCAGCCGCCTGGTATTTGCAGTTGAATGATTTCGAGCAGGACCAAGTGCTTGAAGTGCGTATGCAGTCGCAGCAATCCGAAGGGGAAACCGGCTCCAAACTTGAGACAACGTTTCTGGATGGTTTGGCTGCCGGAACACCTACACCTGGCGGAGGTTCTGCGGCGGCCAACGCAGGGGCTATGGCAGCGGGTCTGGTGGCGATGGTCGCCCGTTTGACGGTTGGCAAGAAGAAATATAAGCATGTTGAGGAACACATGTGGGCGGTTATCGAAAAGGCAGAAAAGTTGCGTGCGGACCTGACCGGCGCGGTGGAAAGGGACTCAGCAGCGTTTGGAGGGGTTATGACTGCCTTCAAATTACCAAAGGGCAACGATGCAGAAATGGCAGTACGAGATGAGGCTATTGAGCAAGCCACTCTGCATGCAACTAAAGTGCCCTTGGATGTGGCAGCCAAATCTGTTGAAGTGCTTGAATTAGCTTCCCAAGTCGCAGAAGAAGGCAATACCAACGCAATTACCGATGCAGGCTCGGCTGCAGCCCTGGCGCGTGCATCTCTAAGCGGGGCAGGGCTTAACGTGCGCATTAATTTGAAATCACTAAACGATAAAGCAAAAGTGAGGCGGATTTCTAAGGAAATAAAAACACTTGATAAACAAGCCGCTAAATTTGAAAAGAAAATGCGAGCGGCATTATCTGAACGCGGCGGTCTGACTTTATAATTCCTAGGATGAATCGTTGTCACTCTCTTCGTAGTATGCTGGGGTTCCTTATCCTGCTTTCTGCTTGCCGATCTCCTTTACCGGGAAGCTCAACCGATAAATTACCAGATTTGATCACGGCTCCACCAATCCCAACAGCTGCCAGAATTCCACATTTATGGGAAGTTTCCGGAAATACGGGTACAAGTACACTGGCTCCATCGGGAACGCCTGATACAATGATATCCCCTGACTCTACAGATATCCCGACCGAAACACCCCAATCCAATGCTTGCACGCCACTCCTTGATAACCTTCCAGGACATTTTTTGCTTTCTCGTCCAATAGGTTCTGAGGGGCGCTACTGGGTAGACCCAAATTACCCGTACGGCGGCACATTCAACAACACTCTTGAACCCCACTTTGGAGTTGAGTTCTATAATTCTGCAGGCACTCCTGTGCTTTCAGCGGCTGATGGAACAATATTGGTGGCTGGGGATGATGCAGAAATGCTTTATGGTTCAGACTATAACTTTTATGGTAATTTGGTGATCATTGAACATGCTTTCCCAGAGATATCCGCTCCATTATTTACGCTTTATGCGCATCTTTCTGAGGTTAACGTAGAAGTTGGCCAGCAGGTAGACGTTGGTCAGGAGATCGGATTAGTGGGTGCGAGCGGCGTCGCGATTGGCAGCCACTTACATTTTGAAGTACGCCTGGGCGAAAATTCTTATTACAGCACTCGCAACCCTGAGGCCTGGCTGCAACCCAGAGTATACGAGGATGACCAATTGCGCGGCATTATAGCAGGATCTATCTTGGATTCCCTCAGAAACTGGGTTCATCAGCCCACGGTGGTTGCAGACTTTCTGCCTGAAGCTGGGCAGAATGATTATCGAACTCTAACTCGTGAAACATATGCCAGTACAAACCTAAATGGTGACGAAATGTGGGGTGAGAATTTCTTGTTTGGTGATCTTCCTGCAGGCAATTACCGGATCTCATTTGTTTCCGGCACTTTGCATGAGCGAGTGGTTGAGGTTTTACCAGGCCAGGTAACAATGGTGACTTTTTGTTTGAATGAGTAATCAGATTTTATCTTAATGGAGGTGTTATTATGGGATTAAAACCAGATCATTGGATTCGTAAACAGGCACTAGAAAACCGTATGCTGGAACCTTTCGTAGATGGGCAAAAGCGTGATGGAGTGATCTCTTACGGATTATCGTCTTATGGCTACGATATTAGAGTGGCGGACGAGTTCAAGATCTTTACAAATGTATATTCCGCGGTGGTCGATCCAAAAGATTTTGATGAGAAGTCTATGGTGGATTTCAAAGGCGATGTGTGTATCATCCCGCCCAATTCATTTGCCTTGGCCCGCACTGTGGAGTATTTCCGCATTCCCCGCAGTGTCCTGACCGTGTGTCTCGGGAAGAGCACTTACGCACGCTGCGGCATCATTGTTAACGTGACACCATTTGAGCCGGAATGGGAGGGTTTCGTGACCTTGGAGATATCCAATACAACCCCGCTGCCTGCAAAAATTTACGCTAATGAGGGTATTGCCCAAGTGTTATTCTTTGAGGGTGATGAGCAGTGTGAAATATCTTATGCGGATAAAAAGGGTAAATACCAGAAACAGCAGACTATAGAATTACCAAGGATATGAGGCCTGTTAATTATTTCGATGGGTGATTTTAGTGGGTTTTTCACACTTGGACAACGGGCTTTAGCCCATTGAAATCCACTAGATTCGCAACTCCCTAATTATTAATTAATCCGCTTTTACTTCAGCGCCATTTTGGCTTATGGATAAATTGAATGTACGCGTTTTCATCCCAGCCTGCTTGAACGCATTTTCCATAAGTTCTGCAATCGCTGGTGCATTACTATCTGTAAACGCGACCACTCCAGGCCCGGCGCCGGAAAGTGCGGCTGCAGCACCAGCCTTTTGAGCAGCCTCTATAGCATCTTTTGCTCCTGGGATCAGAGGTAGGCGATGTGGTTGGTGCAAGCGGTCTTGCATACTTTTAGCTAAAAGTTTTAGATCGCCGCTTCTCAGCGCTGCTACTACCAGCGCGCTCCTCCCTAAATTATAGACAGCATCCTCAAGCAATATTTTTCTAGGGATTGCCTCCCTGGCTTGCTGGGTGGGCAGTGTCATTTCAGGAAGTACGACGACAACCTTAAAAGGGTTCGTCTCCAACTTTTTGGTGAGGATATTTTCACCATCTTCAACCACAATGGTCAACCCGCCCAACATTGCCGGTGTGACATTATCCGGATGTTTTTCGATCTTATCAGCCAACCGCAGGATCTGGTCTCTTGATAACGGGTTACCTAGCAGCGCGTTGCCTCCTAATAACCCGCTGAGGGTGGCCGCCGCGCTAGACCCCAAGCCTGAGCCGAGGGGGATTTGGTTTTTGCAGCGTATGTGCAGCCCGTCTGGGGGTGATTCCCCTGCCTCTGTGTATGCCCACAAGGCAGATAAAGCCACCAGGTTGCTGGCATCTGTGGCTAACAAATCTTCTCCCTCGCCTTGCACCTCGACCACGATCTCATTCCCTAGTAATGAGAATGAAGCTTCATTCCACAAATCTAAAGCTAGACCAAGGCTGTCGAAGCCAGGACCCAGGTTTGCGGTGGTGGCCGGGACGCGCACTTTAATTTCCGACATTTTTTATTGAAACCTCGCATTATTTGATAATTAATGTGCGAATATTATATAATTTGTTTTTATTGTGTGGTATAAAATTGGGTTACTAATCTAAGATTGTAGGAGGACTTAGATGAAGTCCAAACAAAAATATTATTTCTTGATTATTATCCTAGGGGTATTTGCTGCTGCTTGCAGTGACGTCTCATCACCACTGGTGATCAACACACCTGGAGACCTTCGATTCTCAGGCGAACGCGCCCTGGAATTGGAGACCGAATTTGTCTCCCAGTTCCCGAACCGGGACAGCGGCCAGCCCAACAACCGCTGGGCTGCCGAGTGGCTTCATGCTCGATTCACATCTTTGGGGTTGGATTGTGCTATGCACGAGTGGCAGGTGGTTAACTACAGCCAGCCTGTACCATTACAAAACGTGGTTTGCCGTTTGGCAGCTCAATCTGCAAAAGAGATCGTGATCGTCGCCCACCACGACCAATCCCCAGACACGATCTATGGCGCGGATAATGATGGCTCTGGGATTGCGATTATGCTGCATTTGGCTGAGATATTTTCATCCGAGGAAACCCCACAATATACCTTGGTTTTCCTTTCCTCGGATGGGGAAGAGTACGGCATGCTGGGTACAGGGCGTTTCATCGAAACTCATGCAGATGTAGACAACATCATTGCTGGGATATCCCTGGATAACCTGGGAAAACAGTATTACGGCAACTTGGAGATGTCGCCCGTCGGCCAGTTCCGTAATTATGGCTCCTTGTGGCTGCAGCGCACTACACAAGAAGCTGCCCGCGTGGAAGGGGATTTATGGGTGCCGCCTATTCGTTCAATCTTGGACCAGGTGCTTAACCAGGCTGTACCTATCTCCTTTATGGACCAAGGGCCGTTGGTGGCCGCGGGTGTGCCCGCACTGGGTTTTGCCGGGATTCCGGGGGACGAGTACCGTGAAGATCATTGGGAAACTTACCACAACCCTGGCGACACTCTAGATTTGCAATCTGCCGAGGTGCTCTTTCAATCAGGGCGCATTCCCGAAGCGCTCATCCGCCAACTCTTGAGCATGGAAACTTTTCCTGATGAATCCAGCCCCTATCTATATTTTGAGAGCAGCGGGACGGTTCTGAAGGGGCTGCCCCTTTGGCTGTTATTCATTACCTTTACCAGCATTTTCTTCGCGGGAGCGTATTTTAAGGGCGGCAAGTTCTCGGCCGAAAAATTCGCTACCTGGCGCAAAGCATTACCCCATTTCCTGGGCATATGGCTGCCATTAGTAGCTTCGCTAATGTTGACATACCTGCTTGTATTCGTCGGGCTTATGGATGAGTATCACCTATACCCTGGCACGGCAAAAAATGCAGTCATCTTTGAACCCCGCTGGCCGGCCTTCATCATATTCCTGGTGGGTACAGGGCTGTTCCTATATCTGGGGCGCAGGATTACCCGCCGTTACAGCGTCCAACTTGTTGAGGTCACACCCGCGCAGATCAACAGCCTGGCATTGTTAATCGTGGGCTTGGCAGCGTTTTATATATTAGTAAATAATCCCTTTTCGCTGCTCTTTTTGGTGCCCATATTGGCCTGGTTGCTCATCAGCGGGAGGCGCGGCAGGGGTAAACTTCTGGATGTGCTTTTATTCGCCATAGGCGGTCTGGTCTTCTATGCCTTGTTCTATTTCTTCGGGTTTTTGATATTGCGTAACGATTGGGCAGTGGCCTGGTTCCTGCTGATGATGTTCTCCATCCGCATGATCAGCTTCCAAACCGCGGCCATGCTCATGGCCATCATCGCCGCGGGCTTGTCGATGGTGATTAATCCGGTGAGGGAGGGCTAAGGCAAGATTACTGGAGCCAAAATCATGAAAATCGGCGTTGTTTTCCCACAAACCGAGTTCGGCAGTGACCCTGAGGCCATCAAGGATTATGCCCAGACCGCGGAAGAGCTGGGCTATAACCACATCCTGGCTTACGACCACGTCTTGGGTGCAAACCCTGAGCGCCCCGGCGGTTGGCAGGGGCCGTATACCTATCAGCACCCTTTCCACGAACCCTTCGTATTGTACAGTTTCATGGCTGCGGTCACTAAGCGTATCGAATTTGTGCCAGGCATTATCATCCTGCCCCAACGCCAGACCGTCCTGGTGGCCAAACAGGCTGCCGCGCTGGATGTGTTGAGCGGGGGGCGGCTGCGTTTAGGCATTGGCACAGGTTGGAACCCGGTGGAGTACACCGCCCTCAACCAGGATTTTCACACGCGCGGAAAACGTCAGGAAGAGCAGGTGGAGGTGCTGCGCAGACTGTGGACTGAGCAGTTGGTCACCTATAAAGGCCGCTGGCACACCATTCCGGATGCGGGACTGAACCCGCTTCCCATCCAACAGCCCATTCCAATCTGGTTTGGCGGCTCACACCCCAACGTGCTGCGCCGCATAGCTAAAATGGGGGACGGCTGGCTGATAAACCAGCGCAATGCAGCAGAAGCCAAACCCGGCCTGGAGAAACTGGATGCTTTTCTAAAAGAGGTTGGCCGCTCACGTGAGGATATCGGCCTGGAATCACGCTTGATGTATGCTGACGGCAATCCAGATGTATGGGCGCAGGGCATGGAGGAATGGCGCGAATTGGGAGCCACCCACATAGCCTTAAACACCATGTACGCTGGCCTGGACACCGCCGCCGCGCACATAGAGGCAATAAAGGTTTTTGCTAAAACAGTCAATTTTGAATAACTCAAGAAGATTGCACCAATCCCCGATCACCTAATTCCTAATTACCTACCCCACAATCCTCTTTTCCAAAACCCCCAAATCCAGGGGTAAGACCTCGGGCGTTTCCATCTGCTGAGTGATGATATCTGGGTCTTTCAAGCCGTGTCCAGTACAGACGGCCACAATGCGCTGCCCTTTTGGGTCGATATTTCCTGCCTGGATTTCCTTTGCCAGCCCCGCCATTCCGGCCGCAGAAGCCGGTTCCACCCAGATGCCTTCGCTTGCCAAACGCCCCTGCATGGCCAAAATTTCTTCATCGCTGGCTGCGATGATGCGCCCCCCGGATTCTTGGGCAGCTTCTAAAGCCTGTTCGCCGCGCGCTGGTTTGCCGATGCGGATCGCGGTTGCCACGGTTTCGGGCTGCTCTATGGGATGCCCGGCCACCAACGGCGCAGCCCCGGCAGCTTGGACGCCCAAGAGTTTGGGCAGATCGGTATTCTGCTTTTGATGATATTGCTTGAACCCCATCCAGTAAGCGCTGATGTTGCCCGCGTTACCCACCGGCAGACAGAGCATATCCGGCGCGGCTTCAAGGGTATCGCAAATTTCGAAAGCGGCAGTTTTCTGGCCCTCCAGGCGGTAAGGGTTGAGCGAGTTCACCAGCGCGAGGGGGTGTTTTTCGCTGAGCTGAACCACCATGCTGAGGGCCTCGTCAAAAGAACCTTGCACCTGGATGACCTCTGCTCCATACGCCACCACACCGGCCAGTTTGCCCGCGGCCACTTCTCCTTGGGGAATGAGCACCACGGCGCGAAGCCCGGCGCGTGTGGCATAAGCTGCCGCGCTGGCCGCCGTGTTGCCCGTGGAGGCGCAGATGACGGCTTTGGAACCCCTGCCCAGCGCCTCGCTGATCGCCGCGGTCATGCCGCGGTCCTTGAACGAGCCGGTGGGGTTGAGACCCTCAAACTTGACATAAAGCTCAAAACCGCCGCCCATTCCCTCTGCCAGTCTGGGAACGGGAATCAGCGGCGTGTTCCCTTCATGCAGGGTGACCGCGCGCGTGTGGGCAGGTAAATCGAGTAGATGAGCGTAACGCTCGAGCAATCCTTTGTATGCCATAGAATCCGGAATATGGTTTTACAATAATTTTTATATCGGTTATTTCAAGCTTATCAGATCATACACGTTGACAGCCTGTTTGCGGCCCTTTACTTTGATGGGCTTTAGTTTATTAACCGCGACGTGGCCTTTTACCGCCTCGAAAACGGTTTCTGATAGCAGGATCTGGCCGATTTCCGCGGAGGCTTCCAGGCGTTGGGCGAGGTTGACCGTATCACCGATAGCAGTGTAGTTGAATAATTCACTGGTGCCCACGTTGCCGACCACCGCCTCTCCGCTGGAGATTCCGACACTGAAGTAGAGCTGGTGTTCCTCGGCTTGTTCGGCGCGGTGTGTGCGGATGGCTTTTTGCATGGCCAGCGCGGCGCGCACTGCCCTCAGCGCGTGGTCCTTTTGCCTGTCTGGAGCGTTCCACATCGCCATCACCGCATCTCCCATGAACTTATCCAGGGTGCCTTCCTCCTCGAGCACAGACTGCGCGGCCAACGAGAGATAAGAATTCAATACCTCAAAAAGTTCATCAGGCGGTGTGCGCTCACTGAATGCAGTGAAGTTGTGCAAATCGGCGAACATAACGGTGATGGTTTGGCTGACCCCATCCAATTGCAGGCTGCTGGGGTCATTCAGCAGCCGGTCGCGTACCCGCGGCGCTACCACGCGTCCAAATGTTTGGCGGATACGCTCGCGGTCCGCTTTAATTTCTCTTTGCTTCGTCAGGTCATCGATCAGCAGGGTGGCGCCTTTTGTATCCAAATGGGCATCCCGCAGGGGGGTGGCAGATAGCCGCAGGTGCAGTTGGCTGCCGTCTGGTTTGGTAGGGGAATACTCATGTCCCAGAGTGGTCACACCCCGCTCGATTGTGGAGGAGGTGATATCTTTTAATCCCGGCCAATAAGTTGGCAGGGCCTCAGGCATTGATCTACCCAATACCGCCGTTACATTTGCACCGAGAATATTCTGCGCGGCCTCATTGAAAAGAGTTATTTTTACCGCAAGATCAGTGGTGATAACACCCGAAGGCATGGAAGTGAAGATATCATCCATCAGGTTCTTCATTTCCAGGGTTTCATCCAAGGTTTGCTCGAGATTGCTGAATAAGCGAGTGTTTTCGACCGCCAGTGAGGATTGTCCGGCTACGGCGTTTAGGAAATCTAAATCATCGCCTGTATACGGTTCTCCTGAGCGCCGCGGGCCTATTGCTAAGAAGCCAATCAAACGCGCCTGGTAGTTTAGGGGGACGAATATTTGGTAGCCTAATTTACCTATTAATTCTACCTCGGGGGTAATCTCCTCTGGATAGGATACACCCGGAGGCAGCCAAACAGCCTCGGAGGTTTTGGTTAGGTAGCGGATTAATCCGTTTTCAGGGGCCAAGGTTTTTTTTGAATGCGGCAAGTTGCTGTGTGGTATGTAAATTCTTTGGTCGTCGTTATACAAATAGAGCACGAAACTTAGAGGTTTGAAGGCTTCTTCAACCAATTCTTCAAGCAATTTCAAGACCCGGTTTAGGTTGGGGGTGATCACCAAACTGCGTGAAAGGTGACTGAGCACATAACCGTAATCGGCGCGTGTACGGTAAAAGATATGATCGATAGCCCCTTGTGCCAGATTGCGGATGGGATTAAGCAGCAGCATCAACACGAGCAAGAAAATAGCCATTACCAGCGGATCATCCGAATTTAGGTTTTCACCAAGCGCAAACGATAGTGCCATAATCACAAAGTAGAAAAGTACGATTGCACCAGTGGTCGTCAACCCGTAGTTTAAGGAGCTACTCAGGAGGCGGTCGATATCTAGCAAGCGGTAGCGCACAATTGCATAAGCAACCGAAAGGGGGAATATCAGCAGCGGTGGGATCAGAACCTCGGCGCGGAATGGCTGCACGAACCCCAAGGCAACGGGCAGGAAAAATAATATGAAGATCGGGCCAAATGCCAGGGCTGCACCAAAAACTATGATGCGGCTTTGCTGGCGGACAACAGGTAGATTTTCGAATAGCGCGCGCCAAAGCAAGATGCCCATGAAGGCTACAATTACTATAGCTGCAAAGGCATAGCTGTTCAGCCAGGTGTGGATATAAGCCCAGGGGGTTGATGGATTCAGGTATTGTCGTGAGCTCGGGATGGCAACTGCAACAGCCACCGACCAGGGGATGAAACGCAAAAAACTGTAACGCTTGACGAAACCTACTCTCCTTGGAAAGACCAATGCGAGATGGGCGAGAGCACCAGCTGCAATAGGCAGGCTGAGCACCCAGAGCAGCGCTAGATTGTGTGATGTGCGTAAATCGAAAAAAGTGCTCGTGCCCAAAGAAGCTGCAGCAGTAAAAATTAAAAAGACGCGCACAGCGTAGTTGGTAGTGTCTAAGCGGAAAGCCCACAAGCCAATTAGCAGAAATGCAAGGCTCACCAAGTAAGGGATGAAGAATAAGCGCAGAAATTCACCAGATGTAAGATTGCGGGGTGTGACCGTAACTGTGTAGGGTGGGCCATCATCCTGGTGTTTGAAGGAAAGTGTAATAGGCTCAAATTGGTTCTCGGTGAGCATCTCCTGCAGTGCGGCTGCATTTTGAACCGCGGTGCCTCCTGCAGAGATCAACCTGTCAGGGTGCTGCACACCGGCATCCATTGCCGGCCAATCTACGGCATCAATGTTCACAACCACCATATTTGGTTCTAGCAGTACTCCCAGGAAGGGTAGGCGATACCAGTTAAGTGCAAGAAATGGCGCCAGAACGATGACTGCGATAGCAGCTATAGTTACGATACCAGAAGGAAGAAAGTTTACCCAAGTAGCATGGGTTTGGGGTTCAGGTTTCATGATTTTGATTTTACATTACTTTGCTGTTATCAAACTCTGGATATTATCAAAGGTTTCTGGTCTGACTCTAGATACTATGTTAATTTCTTCAATAAATTGAGGGATAGAATGTTCAATCTTGCTAATCTACCTACGCAGAGTTTTCTCGTTTTACAACAAAAATAGTAAGGTCATCAGTTTGGGCAACTTCTCCAATGTGATTTTGCACCGCTTCAACTACGGAATCCAACATATCTTTAGCGCTTACCTCAAGATCAGCAACCACGGTTGAGCGTAACCTGTGATCATCAAAAGATTGTTTTTTCTCGTTGGATGCGTCAGTTAGTCCATCGGTGAAAAATACCAGGAAATCACCCGGAGCAACGTAGATTTCCTGCTGCTCTAATTCGATATTTTCAAAGTAGCCTAGAATGATACCAGGGGTCGTTATTTCATCGACCTCACTACTTTCGCTATGGATCCATAGAGGCCGGCTGTGTCCAGCATTAGAAAAGGTTAACCTGCCCTCTTTTGGTTTAAGTATGGCGTAGAAAACGGTGAGAAATAAGTTGGATTGGATATCGTTGATTATGTACTCGTTCGCCTGCATGAGCGCCTCAGATGGGGAACCTCCACTTATGACTGCGGTTCGGATCATGGTGCGGCAAGAAGCCATATACAAAGCAGCTGGGATACCTTTGTCTACCACATCACCAATAACCAATCCCCAATCATCCGTATTTCCGGAGAGCTTGAAGAAATCGTAAAAATCTCCTCCCACATCTCGTGCCGGTTGGTAATAAGCGGCAAACTCCCAACCAGGAATCGCAGGCACGCTTTTAGGTAACATACTCATCTGGATTTTTCGGCTGACCTCAAGCTCGTCTTCAAGCCGCAGGCGAGATATATTGATTTGTTGGAGACGTGCGTTCTCAAAAGAAAGCGAAGACTGGCTGGCTACTGTGTCCAAAAAATCCAGGTCATCACTTGAATAAGGCATCCCGGAGAGTCGTGGGCCCAGAGCGAGCAACCCGATTAGATCGTCTTGATATTGTAAGGGTATGAATACCTGGTAATTTGGTATTTCACCAGTCCCAGGTTGGGCATCTCTATCTTCTAACCATTTGCTCTCTGGTGGGAGCCAGATTGGTTTAGGGTTTTCCTTCAATGTGTGAATCAGCTTGATTTCGGGATCTAGGGGAAATTCTGAGTGAGGTTGATTGCTGTGAGGGATATAGAGAGTTTTGTCATCGTCAAACAGGTAGAGCACAAAGCTCTCCGGTTTGAAGGCCTCATCGATTACTTCTTCTAACAATTTCAGTACCTGGTTTAGGTTTGCTGTGAATCCCAAATTGTGGGATAGTGTGTTGAGCACGTAGCGGTAATCAGCACGCGTGCGGTAAAAGACGCGGTCAATGGCACTTTGTGCCAGGTTGCGGATAGGATTGAGTATTACCACCATCAACAGCAGAAAAATAGCTACTATAAATGGGTCATCCGCGTTTAATTTATCGCCGACTGCAAGTGAAAGTGTGGTGATCAATAGATAGAACAGTCCGATTGCGCCAGTAGTGGTCAACCCATAATTCAAAGAATTGCTCAGCAGGCGGTCGATATCTAGCAAGCGGTAGCGCACAATTGCATAAGCAACCGAAAGTGGGAATATCAGCAGCGGTGGGATCAGAACCTCTGCGCGGAATGGCTGCACGAACCCCAAGGCAACGGGCAGGAAAAATAATATGAAGATCGGGCCAAATGCCAGGGCTGCACCAAAAACTATGATGCGGCTTTGTTGGCGTACTACCGGCTCGTTGTCATAGATCGCCCGCCATAGCTGGATGCTGATAAATATTAGAATTACTATTCCTGCAAAAGTGTAGTTGTTCAACCATGTGGAGATATACGCCCAAGGAGTGGTTGGGTTCAGGTATTCCAGCATACCTGGGACGGCGACTGCAATAGCCGGAATCCAAGGTAGGAAGCGGAGGAAAATGTAACGCTTTACGAAACCAACTTTTCTAGGAAAGACCAATGCAAGTTGAGCAAGGGAACCTGCTGCCATAGGTAAACTAAGCACCCAAAGCAAAGCCAAATTATGAGTAGTATTCAAATCGAATAAAGCACTTGTGCTGAGAGATGTGGAAGCAGCAAACATCAAGAAAACGCGTACAGGGTGGTTGGAAGTATCCAATCTAAAAGCCCATAAACCGGTGAGGAGAAAAGCTAACCCTACCGAGTAGGGGATAATGAATAAGCGTAGGAATTCGCTGGGTATTGGTGTGCGAGGTGTGACAGTGACTGTGTACGGTAGGCTATCATCCTGGTGTTCAAAGGTAAGCGTAATCGGCTCAAATTCATTCTCGGTGAGCATATCCTGCAGAGCGGCTATGGTCTGAACCGAGGTACCTCCTGCGGAAATTAATCTGTCGGGATACTGCACACCAGCATCCATTGCCGGCCAATCTGTGGCATCCATGTTCGCTACCACCATATTGGGTTCTAGCAGCATTCCCAGGAAGGGTGATCGATACCACTGTATGGCATAGAATGGCGCAAGTACAATAACGGCAGTGGCAGCCAAGGTTACGACCCCAGAAGGAAGAAAGTTTATCCACGTAGTGCGGGTTTGAGTTATAGATTTCATGGTATTGACTTTACTCTACTGTTATCAAACCCTTGATATTGTTAAAGGTTACTGGCCCAATGTCGGGTACATTTTGGATGTCTTCAATACGCTCGAAAGGCCCATTTTCTTGGCGATAGTCAATAATATTTTGTGCTCTCACTAGACCGATCCCATCCAAAAGTATCAACTCAGCTTGTGATGCAGTGTTAATATTGATTGGAAAAGTGGACGTTGGTTGGGTAGGGGGAGCAGATGTGACTGTTTGGATAGGGTTACTTTGTTCTGCTGCAACGAAAGGCACTTCTAATCGTGAGCCATCCTGCAGGAAAGCGGCTAAATTTAGAGACTCCTGGTCTGCCTCATCCAAAAACCCACCGGCTGCTTCAATAGCAGCCAGAACGCGGCTATCGTTTGGCAGTTCGTACAAACCTGGGGAGGCGACAGCACCTGTTACATGCACACTTATTGGGGCTGGAGTTGGAGCAGGCAGCAATGTAATGGCTTCACCGCGTTGAGACCCGATGACTAGAAAGAGCAGGCCGGCCACAAGAAAACTACACATAACGCTAATAATTATTCCCCGCGTTGTTTTCACTTTGATCTCGCCTTTCGGAAGAAATGGGTTTCGTTTGTCACTTTCTTCCATTTACGAATGATTTGCCTAAAATTATATTATATCCATTATAATTTATATGACGTTCTATTTTAACCTTGCTAAATCCACAATCTGAAGCCTGATTGTGTTTTTATAGACATCAAATTTCATAATGAAACTCAATTTTGAGGAGAAAGAAATGACCCAGCAACCCCTAGTTACCATCATTGTACCTACGAGAAATGAAGAAAGTGTGATTGAAAATTGCCTGCGTTCGTTGACCAATCAAACCACTGAACATCCCTATGAGATTATTCTTGTCGATACCCTTTCGGAGGACAAAACTCAAGAGATCGCTAAAAAATTCGGGGTAAAGGTAATTTCAGATGACAGGCGGGGGAAACCCATTGCCAGACAAACCGGCGCGGACAATGCAAAAGGGGAGATCCTTTGTTTCACCGAAGCAGATTGTGTGGTAACCGAAACCTGGCTAAGCGCCATTATTAGTACTTTTGAAACACATCCAGAAGCTGTGGCGGTGACCGGAATTTATACTTTTATAAACTCAACCTGGTATTATCAGCTAGCTGTACGTACGTTGTTGCCATTAAGTGTGTGGATCTTCTGGCTTTTCCGCAGGCACCATTCTCTTCGGGCCACAAATTTTGCTATTCGCGCTTCCGCACTAAATGAAATCGGCGGCTTCAACACAATAACCAAAGAGTTAGATGACGCAGAACTGAGTATGCGGGTCAAAGATGTTGGCAAGATAATTTTCACTACGGAAATGAACATCTTTACCGAGGACCGCCGCATCCGCGGCCGCTTGTTGAGCTTCATAAAAGAATTTGTTTCCAGTGTTTGGGTTGTCGTTATCCGCAAGAAGCCGATGGACGACGCGGTTTACGAGGATGTGCGCTAAAGAGCAGAGGTTCAACATTAGCACCCTGACGCATAGTTGAAATATTCGGTGATGGAAATGCCATTCACAGATAATCAAGGAATCCACATTTACTACAAAGTTGAGGGGCATGGCACACCGTTGATATTACTTCACCCGTTCTCTGGCAACCTGGAAGATTATTATGAATTGGGATTTGTCGATAAATTACAGGACACTTATCGTTTGATATTAATTGATTCGCGTGGGCATGGTCAAAGCGATAAACCTCACGATCCGAATGCATACTTAATGGATCGTCGGGTCTCTGATGTCGTTGCCGTCTTAGATGACCTATCCATTGATAAAGCTCATTTCTTTGGATATTCGATGGGTGGGCGCATAGGTTTTGCGATTACGAAATATGCTGCTGATAGATTCTACTCATTAATAATTGGGGGCGCGCAGCCCTTTAACCGTGAAGCGAGTGATGAAATCCACCCCTGGATCCCATTGTTACGCCAGGGGATTGAAGTTGGGATAGAGCATTATGTAAAATTAAGGGGAGACCGTATATCACCAGAACGAAAAGCTCGCTTGATGACCAATGATCCAGAAGCGCTAATCGCCATGCTGTCAGTAAACAATACGCTTGATCTCAAACCTGACTTACCTAATATGTCGATTCCTTGCCTGGTCTATGCTGGGAAGGCTTCAGATGAGCATAAGGCCGCAAAACGTGCAGTAAGTAAAATGCCGAACGCCGATTTCGTCTCTTTACCTGGTTTGGATCATTATGACGGACTAAGGCGCAGCGACCTGGCGCTGCCGCTTGTAACCAAATTCTTATCAGAAGTAAGCGCGGCTTTATAAGCGCTGTATCAAATTTGATTATTAGGATTCCAATTCCAATAATGACCATACAGGAACGAGCTGTGCTCCGCCCCTCAAAGTGATTGTTTAATGAACGATGAACTGCGTGATAAGATCCGCTATATTCTTAGGACCATTGTAGTCATCATCGTGATCGCCTCACTACTGCTGCAGTGGCTGCTGCAGCCTAACCGTGTGGATGAGGTGATTAAATTTATCTTTGGGGATGGGAAAATATACTAGGGTAGCTTTTTCTTGGTAATAAAGAGCTTTACCATCTTCTGATCTTCGTTGCAAACTTCAATCTCTGAATAAAAGATACAATGCCATAGTTTTTTTGAAATAATCTTTTGACCCGTATCTAAAATCCAATAAGAGCGTCTTAGTTTTAAATGCTAAATAGTTGTTTAACACTTGAGGCATGTAGCAAATCCGCATTGTATAAATGAGCGAGTGGAAAGAAAATGAACCTTGAAGAAATCCCCAACCTTAAAACAGTCTTGGCGAATGCTATCAGCAGCAACAGAAACCCAATGTATTCTCAATCTTGGTTAGAAAAACAGGAATGGGAAGTTGGTGGACATCTTGAAAGTGTTATCGCCCTAACTCTTAGCCTAGCCTCTGCGGTGGGATTCCCGGAAGAAGATTTTGGGAATCTAAGATTGGGTGTGATCCTTCACGATATTGGTAAGGTCGCCATACCCAAAAAGATTTGGGATAAAACTACCGAATTGACAGAGAAAGAGCTGGATACCATCCGCCAGCATCCAGTTTATTCATTTGAACTACTTTCCCAGATCTGTTCTCGTAAGGAGATATTAGACATTGCACAATACCATCATGAAAAGTGGGACGGAAAAGGGTATCCTCGCAGACTAAAAAAAGATAATATTCCTTTAGCGGCACGGATTTTTTCAATTGTGGATGTCTGGGACGCGCTGATTTCTGATCGTCCTTTCCGTAAAGCTAGGTCGAAAGAGGAAGCGCTGAAATTCATAACAGATCAAGCAGGGAGATATTTTGATCCTCAGATTGTGGAAGAGTTTATTAAGTTATCCCCTTTAGAAATTTCCTATCAAACCGCTGTAAATTAGATACTCACATCCCAAGATTTTAATATGCTATGGATGCCCTCGGCCATACAGCGGCAGGCGGATACCGTTGACCATACCCCCTTCTGAGGAACATAAATATAGTATCGCACTGGCGATTTCCTCAGGGGATGTCCAGCCAGCGTATTTAGCGGGGTCCTTACTGCGCTTGTGCTCTGTATCAATATTGCGCACGTGGATGATATTGGCGGTCACTCCGCTGCCCTCGGCCTCTTGTGCGACTGTCAGTACCAGAGCTTCCTGGGCAGCTTTCCCCACTGAGTAAGGAGTATTGTGCTTGGCGGCATGTGTTGCGTTGGGGGAAGAAACCACCACAAGCCGCCCCCATCGGTTCTCTAATGCGTGGGGCAAGAATGCCTGGGTCATGTGATAAGTTGACCATAAGTGTTGGTCAAGCATATCGACCACGTCTGCCTCAGGAGTATTTATTAAAGACTGGCCGCTCACCCAGCCGCCGACGAAATGAAGTAATATCTCCGCGCGCCCAAATTTTGAAACTACTGCCCCAACAGCTTGATTTGCCGATTTGTGGTTTCCTGCATCCAGAGGGTGGGTGAGGAGATTGTCATCAGATAAATTGAGGCCTGCGGCTAAAGTATCCAATTTGTTTTGGTTTCGACCCAGGAGGGCTAAAGTGGCGCCATTTTCGGCTAGCACACGCGTAACCACGCGGCCAAGTCCGCCGGTCGCGCCAGTAATAAGTGTTACACGGTCTTTAATTATCATTAGCCAACAGAGCCTGTTTCACCAAATTAATCATGACGTGAGTTTCTTGGGCCATTGTGCAAACATCATTTAATTATTATATTAAAACTTGTAGGTATACACTGGATAGCTCTCTCCGGTGAGGGTGAAACCGGCCTTTTTGTATAGAGCTAGTGAATGTAAATTCGTATCTTGGGTATTTACCGAGATTTTTCTGCCTCTACCTTTGTGCATCTGGTTCATCAAGTGAGTTAGCAAAGCATAGCCGATCCCCTGATTTTGGTTATCGGGGTGTACCGCTAATCGTGCCAAATGTGCCCCTTCAGGGCTGGGTGTGCTGATTTGATACCCCACAACCTTTCCATCCTTTTTCGCTACAGTTGCGATCACAGATTGCTGCAGAGCTAACCATAAAGATTCGAGGGAAACATACCAAATAGCCCCAAATGCAGCAGCATCCAGCGCTGCTACCATTTCTAAGTCGGTTTCCCGCATAGAACGTATAGCTGCTGAGGGTTTTCCTTCAGGGATATCTTTATTTCCGCTTTCCCATTTAAGCATTACAACATCATGGATGTGTTCGAAGTTATTTTCAGCCAGTAGACCGCTGAACCACTCTTGCATAGGGATGGCGGCAGCGATTGTTCCAGTTTGATCACTGAAATGTTCATTTATGATAGGCCAGAATATTTTCCATGCTTCAGCGGCACTGGTGTTTGCATTCGTTACAAACATGCGTACCCAAGCCACCTCGGGCGGGTCTGGTGGGCAGGCCAAAGCGGCAATCAACTTGTTATTTACTTCAGCAACCAGGTAGGGAGCGTGACCTATCCAATCCAGAGGAGGCCGCCAATCCAAATGGCGGTGGACTTGAGTTTCAAAATGCAGCAAATTAGTTAGTTGGCGCCGATCTTTTTGTTCCGCCTGTCGCACGGCAGCTTGTGCTTTAACGATCATTGCTTCCTCTAACAGAAACTAGTTCGCATGTTTAACGGTTAAATAACTTGAATGGCGTTTTTAGTAATTTTTTTAACATTCTCTGACGTAGGTTGGGGCGTTTAATATCTTCCATGCCAGCTTGCATGGTGGCTAGGGCTTCGAGTTGGCGTCCGCTGCGCAGCTGTAAATTGGAGAGGGACTGGAGCACATTTGCACGTAGGTCTTGCTCACCGAGTTCATCGAAAAGTTTTATACTGCGTTTATATGCTTCTTCAGCTTCTTCAATACGATTGAGCGCGTCAAATGCTGCGGCAGCATTACCTAGCGCCATTGCCTGCCGCAAAGCATCATTAGCAGCTTCAAAAATAACAGGAGTACCCAGAGTGGCATCCAGGGAGGCCTGGGCTTCACCGGCCTGTAGAAGTGCTACGCTTAGGTTGTTTGCCATTTCGGCAGCGCTGAGCTCATCTCCTTGGGCTGCGAAACCCGTGGAGGCAGCCTCAAAGTGTTGCGCGGCAGCAAGGTAATCCCCGCTATTGTATGCTTTGGTACCGGCTTGAGAAAATTCATTGGGGTTGCTTACTTTCATAACTTATATTTGATTGGTTACAATGTGATTTCCAAGAGACCCTCTGCAACAGAGCGGAGTTGGGCAACAGACATTTCGCTGAGGCGTTGGGCAAGCTCAACGTATGGATGGTTTATGGGCTTTCCGACAAATTCTTTTAGCTCTATTGGCAAACTTAGAAAACCTTGAATTGCCCGTTGTTCACTTATCCAATCTGATACAGGCCCTTGATGGTTCGAAAATTCTTGCAGAGTGTAGTTCAGGGAAATGCTCAAGGTCTCCAATTCGGGTAAAGGGATGGGGCGTTCGCCTGTCTCATATTTTTTTATCGTCCTACTGGATATACCGGTTTGTTGAGATATATCCTTCCGGGAGAGATTTGCATCAGAGCGGGCCTGCCGCAGGAGTGCCCCAATAATGCCTTTGCGTAAATTCAATAATTGCTCTACATGCAGGTTTTGGGTAGGGTGTGGATCGTCTGATTTGATTTCGTCTCCCCAAAAGTGTTCGATGGGGATACCTAGAAAAAAAGCTAATATTTCTAATTCTGGAAGGGAAGGGGATTTCACTCCTCGTTCATATGAGCCTATAGTTGATGAAGTGACTCCAATCGCTTGCCCGCACTCTTTTTTTGATTTCCCGGCTGCTAAACGTGCATCTAGAAGCAGTACGCCAAGTTTTTTGCTCCGCAGGGTGATCGCCTGTTTGTGAGTCATATATATCTGCTCCTAAACCAATCTCGAGTTTGCCGCTTTCAGCCTTAGGCGTAACGGTTGATTTCTTGAAATGATATTTTATCTAATTATATCAAATCTGGAGGCTTAACGCCTACGTCGTACCGGCCTGGGAAGTTCTCCAGTTTTTTTCATAAACACTTTAGCACTCAGGTTGAATCCGGCAGCTTCAATGCGTTTCATGAATAATGGGCGGATACCTGTAGGTTCTAATTCACCAATCACTTTACCGTCGGGTGAGGTACCTGACTGATTGAACCTAAAAACATCAGTCATCACTATTGTTTCCCCTTCCATCCCCGCAACTTCGGTGATGTGAGTCACTTTGCGGGAACCATCGCTAAGCCGAGATTGCTGGACGATCATATCGACAGCAGACGCTATTTGCTCACGCACAATTTTTAGCGGCATATCCATCCCGGCCATGAGCACCAGTGTCTCCATACGCGAAGTTGCATCACGCGGCGAATTAGAGTGTACGGTCGTTAGTGAACCATCATGGCCTGTGTTCATAGCTTGCAGCATATCCAGGGCTTCCCCGCCGCGTACCTCTCCCACCACGATGCGGTCCGGCCGCATACGCAGAGAGTTTTTGACCAACGAGCGGATGGATACTTCACCACGCCCATCCATATTTGCGGCTTTTGTCTCTAGCCGCACAACATGATCCTGATGTAGTTGCAATTCGGCGGCGTCTTCGATGGTTACGATGCGTTCATGGGGCGGGATGTAGCTGGAAAGGATGTTCAATAGAGTTGTTTTTCCAGAGCCGGTGCCTCCAGAAATCACGATGTTCAAATGGGCTTTTACACATGCTTCCAGAAAATCGGCCATTTCCTCGGTCAGTGATTTCATTTCAATTAGATCTTGGATGCTCAATCGTTCGGCAGGGAATTTTCGAATTGTGATGGTAGGCCCGTCAATAGCTACTGGTGGAATCACCGCGTTTACGCGTGAGCCGTCGGGCAGCCGGGCATCTACGGTTGGCGAGTCATGGTCGATGTGCCTGCCTAATGGCAGGACAATGCGTTCAATGATGCGGAGTACGTGATTGTCGTCTTCGAATTTGACACCCGTCTTTTCTAAGTTGCCATCCCGTTCTACATAAACTTTGTTATTACCATTTACCATAACTTCAGTGATTTGTGGGTCGTCCAGAAGAGGTTGTATTGGACCGTAACCGAGAAGCTCATCCAGGATATCGCGAAAGAGCTGCTCACGTATGGTGTTCGGTAGATGCAGTTTTGTATTCTCGTAAGCTTGTTGTAAATATGTTTCGATTACTTGTCTGCGTTCTTGTGGTAGTGGTGGGTTATTTTCTAACTCGCGCTGGATGGCAGTGCCTAAGTAGGCTCTGAGACGGGCGATGTCTGGTGGCTTAATTGGCTGGTTTGCCCTTTGCCCGGTTGTCGTCATACTTTTGCCTTCACTTCGGCCTCAGATTCTAAGACTAACCAGACGATACTAGTACGGTTGATAGCTAAGAATCCACGTTGGTATTGTTCTTCCTTCCCACCAATGTCGTAAATAGTTGCATTGGTTATTGCCATGAATGTTTCTTCGTCATTCAACTCATCTTTGAGACGCGATTCGTGGCGTACGTGCATCATTCCATGAATGCGATTTGTAATTGTCTGTATTATCACCGGAACGGTTTCTTTCGAGATAACATCTGTGAAGAATTTACCTTTTTCGTCATAATGGGTCGTCATGGATAGAATCCTATTTCCTCAGGTGTATTGAATTATATTGCAAGCAGACGTTTTTCTTTAAATCTTATTGCTCTGTCAGTTATTTCTTGGGCTGCCTGGCGTAATGAAAGCGTTGCTACTTCTTCTGGAAATTTATAATAGATGGGTAGGTGTAGGTTATTTGCTAAGCTAAAATTGTGCCCCATATATGGAATTGACCCGGTAATATTCATGTCTAAAATATCTTCAATTTCTGATTTAGTTAACCCCTCTAAGCCAACTGCGCGATTGATCAATGGATATACTTGTTCTTTCAATAAACCTTTAGATTCCAAATATTCACATACAATTTTAGTAAGGGTTACAGTCCCTTGTTCTGGACTCAATATCAAACAAATCTGATCGGCTTCTAATAAAATAGGTAGGCTGATTTTCGATAGGGATCGACCCAGGTCTACCATCACATAATCAAATGCCTGTTGTAATAAGTTTAGCATAACTGGAATTCGAGATATATTGAGTTGGTTTGCATCATCTGGTTTTGGCGATCCGGCAAAAAGCTGAAATTTCCACAAACCGGTTTCTGGAAGAGATGTTTGCAAATACTCTTTGGAAATCTCAACGTCAGACATTTCTGCAGCTTCAATAATGTTTAATGGACCGCTATATCCCACAATATGAGCAATCGAACCTATTGGAAGAACCAAGTCAACCACAACAACACGGGCGTCTGGTTGGTTGTTTACTATGAAAGGGGCTAGATTGGCACACATAGATGAAGTGCCCGTGCCGCCTTTTGCGCTAAACAGGACGATCAATTTTCCATCACCTTGTTTGGTTGGTTTCTTTGTTGGCTTCTCAGGCCTGTCTACCATAATCGGTTGTTCAGGTTTCTGGGATTCTTTCCCTGCAATCGCGTCCAGCAACGCAGGTATCGCATCCGCTTCTTTGGTGAGGTAATGATCATAACCCAGGTTTAATGTATCTTGTACATCTTGCGGGTCACTCAAGGATGAGAACGCGATGAATAACCTTCTCGCGGTGCGTCGATCGCTGCGCAGCTTTTGGATCATCTCTTCTCTACTTATATCAGGTAGATTTGGATCGATAATCAGGACATGGGGTCTTTCTCTCCACGCCAAAATTAACCCCTCTTTACCAGTGGAAGCAGTAATCACTTCGTATTCCGCTTTTCTTATCTCTTTTGCCAGAAATTGGAGGCTGGCTTCTTCCGGATCTATAATCAGTACTCTGCTCGTGGACACTCTGACCTCCTGGATTATTCTTCGAGGATGGGCATGGTGTAACCCATTCCAGATCGGGTCACTATATGGTTGGGTTGTTTTGGTTTTTCTTCCAACTTTTGCCGTAAACGAGAAATGCATACCCACAGAATTTCTTTATCTTCTAGATATTCCGGTCCCCAAACATTTGTCAACAACTCTTCTGCTGTAAGGGTTTCACCCACGTTATGGGCGAATTGCAGAAGCAGGCGATATTCAGTTGCCGAAAGGAAAATGGTCTTTTCGTTCAAATTTACTTCAGCACGAGCATAGTCGATTTTTAGATCACCGTGTGTGAATACGCTTTTACTAGCAGAGGCTTCGTAAACATTCGCGCGTCGCAATACTGCCATTACACGCGCGAGTAGTTCGCTGGCTGAGAAAGGTTTAACTATGTAATCATCTGCTCCTGCTTCCAAGCCGCGCACCCGGTTTTTTTCTTCCCCTTTGGCCGTTAGCATAATGATGGGGACGCTAGAGAATTCACGGATCCGTTCACACGCCAAAAAACCATCCAGGATTGGCATCATTATATCTAGCAGCACTAGGCCGGGTTCCTCACTTGCAACTTTTTCAACAGCTTCCTGTCCATTGGCGGCTGTGATTACTTCATAACCTTCACTGGTTAAATTTGCCTCTACCAGACGGATAAAACGGGGTTCATCATCAACAACAAGAACTTTTGCAGACATTTTACACCTCTTTAGCCTCAGAATTATTTTCGGAGCCCTGAGTTATGGGGAGCAGGATTTTAAAAGTGGTGCCTTGGTTAATTTCTGATTCGACAGTTATCTTGCCCTTGTGGGCCTTTATTATTCGTTCGCAGATGAAAAGACCTAGGCCGCTGCCGCGCACTCCCGCACTGCGTTCAGGGACACGGTAAAATCGTTTAAATAAATGCTCTAAATGTTGGCTTGGAATGCCTGGCCCATTATCCCCCAAAGAGATTTCAACTTGTTCCTTGCTGTATGCTACTGATATTTCCAACCTACAATTTGGAGCATATTTTGCAGTATTGTTTACCAGGTTATCTATTACCTGTGAGAGACGATTCGGATCAGCTTGTATGATTAACTCGTTGGCGTCTGTTTGCACCTGGATGTCTAAATCCGAATAACGCGTTGCTTGTCTGTTTGATGACTCGTGGATCATCCCGATTAGGTCGAATTCCTGAAAATACATACCCATCGCGCCAGATTGTAATCGTGATGAATCTAATAAATTATCAATTAACTCGCCGAGCCGGTCTGCTTCCTCGTCAATAATGGTCAGAAAATCCTGGCGAGTTTGGTCATCCCATTTGGTGTCTTCCCGCAATAGAGTTGTTGTATATCCTTTGATAAAACCTAGAGGGGTGTTCAATTCGTGTGAGACTGTAGCAATGAAATCCTCTTGCAGTTTAGCTAAGCGGCGGTCCGCTTCAAGCCTGGCGATTCGTTCTACGAATCTTTGATGCTGAAGGAGTTGAGAGACATGGGCAGCAATGAATTCGGCGAGGTTTATTTGGTCGGCTGAATAGTTCGGGCCTCCGAAGCGGATGAAGATTAGCGCTCCTATTGTTTCCCCACCCACAATCATCGGAAGTCCAAGGAAGAAATGTTGGTCTAAGCGGTCTTCTTCTTGAATGATGTCTGCCTCTTGAAGGAAGTTTTCTCCGGTTTTGAAAGCTTCTAGTGCAGCTTTACCTCCCCATGCCAAGTCTGCTTCTGATGATCGGCCGCGGCCAATAGCTTTAGCGAAAGTTGGTTCTAGATTTGTAGCCTTGCCATTCTGAAGGTAAAGAACGGTGTTGTCGAAAATAAAAACCTGCCTGGCGAGTTTAACGATCTCATCAAGAGCAATATCGATTTCAACAGCTTCGGCCACAACTTTACTGATCGTGTAAACGGCATCTAATTCCTGTGGGCGTAGCGAACCGGTTATAGATTGGTTGATCATTTTTGCACCTCATCAACCGGGAGAGAAAATGTAAAGCGTGTACCTTCACCGACCTTAGAAGTCACATCAATACTGGAACCGTGGGCGTCGATGATGCGTTGCGCTAAAGCCAATCCCAGGCCAGTACCCCCATACTTTCGGCTTGGAGAGCCGTCTAGTTGGTGGAAACTTTCAAAGATTTCATCCAATTTGGCTTCTTGGATGCCAATCCCAGTATCGGTGATTGTGATAGCAACTTTAAGACTATCGGGAATTGCGCTTATGTTTACCTTGCCACCTGGCTGGTTGAATTTGATTGCGTTTTCTACTAACTGTAATAAAACCCAAGTAATTTTATTCTGGTCGGCTTGGATTTTTGGCAGGTCTTTTGGTAGGTTTGTAACAATGTCGACCTTTGCTTCAAGCGCCTTAGTTTGGGATTGTGAGACAATGACTTTTGTCAAGTTTTCTAACGAAATGGGAATCAGTTGCAAGTCCATTCTGCCTTGAGATGCTAAGGAGAACGTTAACAGATTGTCTATCAACTCCTGCAGGCGAGAATAGGAAGAATTTAAAATGTTGAGGGCATCTTTTTGTTGGTGAGAAAGTGAGCCTAAAGCTTCAGTAGTTAGTAAATCTAAATACCCGATCATGTGGGCTAGAGGCGTCCTGAGTTCATGGGAAATATTTGAGACAAAGTTGCTCTTAAGTTGGTTTAGCTCGGTAATTTTATATAAAGCATCTTGCAACTCTGAGGTGCGTTCCTGGACGCGTTGTTCTAAGTGTTTGTTGGATTGCCTGAGAGCTTCTTGCAATTCCAGGATTTGTTCGGTTACTGCTCTATCAAGCATTTCGCGATCGATTAACTTTAATTTTATCAAGGCTTGACCGAGAAGAAGAGATTTTCCTTCTTTTATTTGTTCTTTCTGATAATTTAAAGCTTTATCTAGCTTTTCACGCCCTAATAATTCCTTTTCTACTAGATAATCCCCTAACCGCGGCACAAGAATCTCTGGGGAAAGTGAAAAGCCAGCCGAGGTTTGGGGGTCGAGGGATAAAGAACTTTCAACTAAGATTGCTGCAAGAGCAAGGTCCACACCACAGTGCGCGCATTTTTGGTCGCTTGGAGACGCTTGTTGATTGCAATTGGGGCAAGATATCGAGCTTGTCATAAATTTCGGAGGTTAATTTGAGTCTAAATATCTGACTAGAGCTTAATAAAATTACTCACACTATGAATCGGGCAATTCTTGGATTATTCAATAATATTCTCGAATTGAGGCATCTATCGCTTTATTTCCTGTTTTCTAGAGAATATCCTTATTAAAATAGTATACGTCGAGTTGAGGACTTAAGCAACTCGCTGAGTTATTTTACCAATTCTAAGTGCTGGAAGCGTAATTGGTTTCATGGTATTTGTATGACAATTTTTTTAGATTTGCTAATAATAAATCCCAGGAGCACCTAGCTGGGTAATTAACAAGACACTACATGAATCGATTTGGGAAAAATGAGGAAATTTTATGCTGTCCCAGGGTATAATATAGAGGTGTGTGTTCCAAGAACACACACTTATTAATGTATCTAAAATAACCAAAAATTGGAAGGGCGTAATGACCGAAATCGGTAATGTTCAAAGGGTGGATATTAACGACGAGATGCGTTCAGCGTACCTCGACTACGCGATGAGTGTGATTGTGGCGCGGGCTTTACCAGACGCCCGCGATGGGTTAAAACCGGTTCACCGCCGTATATTGTATGCCATGCACGATATGGGTTTACGGGCGAATACCTCTCACAAAAAATCAGCCCGCATCGTTGGCGAAGTGTTAGGAAAATATCATCCCCACAGCGACCAGGCGGTTTACGATGCAATGGCGCGCATGGCCCAAGACTTTTCGGTGCGCTATCCTCTCGTGGATGGCCAAGGCAATTTTGGTTCAATTGGAGGGGATCCACCAGCTGCTATGCGCTACACTGAGGCCCGATTGACTCGCATGGCCGAGGAAATGTTGGTGGACATTGCTAAAGATACCGTCGATTTTGGGGAAAACTTCGATGCTTCTATGCAGGAACCTTTAGTGCTTCCAAGCCGTGTACCGAACTTGCTGTTAAACGGTTCATCTGGCATCGCAGTAGGCATGGCCTCAAATATTCCGCCCCATAATCTTAGTGAGTTGGTAGCTGCAATAACCCACCTGATTGATAATTATGACGATGTAGATAATGTTACAGTAGAAGATTTATTAAAGTTCGTCACAGGTCCCGACTTTCCGACCGGGGGTATCATCGTTGGAAATGATGGTATTCGCCAAATGTATAGTTCTGGCCGAGGACGCTTAATCGTCAGGGGTCGTGCGCATATTGAAGAGCTGGGAAAGGGTCGCCATCGCATTGTAATCACCGAGATCCCCTTCCAAATAAACCTTACCAACCTGATTGAACGCATTGCAGATTTGGCACGGACAGGACGCTTGGGTGGTATCGCGGACCTACGTGATGAATCTGACCGCAACGGCATGAGCATCATCCTAGAACTCAAGCGCGGTGCGGCACCTGCCACTGTGCTCAACAGATTATATAAATATACGCCTTTGCAAACAACTTTCGGCGCACAGATTTTAGCTTTGGTGGATGAAGAGCCAATTGTCCTCTCGCTCAAGCGTGCCTTGATAATATTCATAGAACATCGCCGGGAAGTTATTACTCGCCGAATTCAATTTGACCTTTCTAAAGCTCTCGCCCGGGCACACATTCTTGAAGGGCTGATAATTGCGCTTGAAAATCTGGACGAAGTAATTAAAACTATTCGAGGATCGGCGGATGTTCAAGTGGCGAAAGCAAGCCTAATGAAACGTTTTAAGTTGAGCGAGCTGCAAGCTACAGCAATATTAGATATGCAATTGCGCCGCCTGGCGGCCCTTGAGCGCCAAAAGATTGAAGATGAACATAAAGAACTCCTGGAACTGATAAAGCGCCTAGAGGATTTGTTGACACATCCAAAGAAAATTTTGAAACTTATTAATGAAGAGCTTGTTGAGATAGCCGAATCCTTTGGAGATGACCGCAGGACGAGCATTGATCTTGATGCTACAGGATCTCTTGATGAAGAAGATTTGGTAAAGGATGAGGCGGTGTTGATTAGTATTACCCAACGTGGCTACATAAAACGCGTGACAGCAAAATCCTACCGCGCACAGGGACGTGGTGGGCGAGGAGTGAAAGGGCATACCACCAAGGATGAAGATGAGGTAGTGATGCTTGTACCCGCCCGTACTTTGGATACGATCTTATTTTTCTCAGATCGCGGCAAGGTTTACTCCGAAAGGGTTTATAGAATTCCAGACGCCAGCCGAATTGCGCGCGGCACACCGATTGTGAACGTGCTGGCTATTAGGGCGCGGGAGACAATAACCGCAGCAGTCCGAGTGAAAGATTTTAAGGCAGCAGAATACTGCGTTATGGTTACTTGTAAAGGACGCATTAAGCGGGTCTCGCTGAATCATTTTACATCTGTACGACCTTCGGGACTGATCGCTATAAACTTGACCGAGGATGATGAACTTGGTTGGGTGCGTTTAACAACCGGAAAAAATGATATTATCATCATCACCGAAGCAGGCCAAGCTTTACGCTTCGCCGAGATAAAAGTACGTTCGATGGGCCGTCAAGCGGCTGGCGTGATCGGGATCCGGCTAAAAAAGGATGATAAAGTAACCGGCATGGAAGTCGTAGAAGATAAAGGCGACCTGCTCGTGGTCACCACTAATGGTTATGGGAAACGAACACCCTTGACTGAATATTCACCCAAAGGCCGAGCAACGATGGGCGTAAAGACCTTAGATAATAAGGCTATTCCTATCGTCGGCCGCATTGCTGCCGCGCGAGTTGTGCAAAAATCTGATGACCTGACTATCATATCTACTCATGGAGTTGTACTGCGCACTAAGGTAAAGACAATCAAACAAGCTGGCAGGGCAACCCGCGGCGTACGCGTAATGAATTTAGGAGAAGGTGACAGTGTGGCATCTTTGGCGCGTATTGCAGCTGCCGACCTGAAGAGCGTGGGTGCTTCGGGAGAAAACGGTTCTGGGAAGTAATCCTCTGAGGGGCGGCTAAGAATTAACGCCCAATTTCGTTTAGGTTGTTGATGGTTAGAGTGAATCAAACAGCCCCCGCAAATTTGTGGGGGCTGTTTTTTATCTGTTAGTTGTCAGAATGGGGGTGAAATCTTGTCGAAGATCAGTAAACAAAATGTGGATAAGATACAAGTTATCCCGAATACTAAAACAGATATTACAAGACGTTGAGGGGGTGTCATCCCGAATAATCGCCCACTTGAGCTTGATGTCAGGACATTGAAATCATCATCAAATTCTTCATCGTCCAACTCATCAAGAAAAGCGGCTGATGTATCTGTATCCTGGAAATCGTTGAGCATAATTGCCTCCATCGAGGGGGTGTTATTAGTTTAGCCTATTTTTACAGTCTGTCAACAAGTGGGCGTAATTGAATTTCCCCAGAATGGAGGGAAATTTCTTCACCTGACCGCTTCAAGAGCATGAGCCTGCCTTGTTCATCTAAACCTCCTACAAGCCCATCAAAGGTAGATTGGTCGTCTGAAATGATTTGTACCCATTGATTATTATAAGCCAGGCGTTTCTGCCAAGCATCAATAAAATCCGAATGTTCCAAGCGCTCTCTCCAGTAAAGCAACTTTTTCAGAATGTTTTCCAGCAACGAAACTCTATCTACAGGTTTATTATTAAGCACAGATTCAATGCTGGTAGCCGGGAAATCGAGTATTTTAGCTGAAGGAATTGAAGAGGTTGCAATATTGATGCCGATTCCAATAATCAGAGCTTCTAATGATTCCCCCAACCATTGAGCTTCAACCAATACCCCGGAAACTTTTTTACCATCTAGTAACACATCGTTCGGCCATTTGATCGCTGGCTTAAGCTTTAAACTCTCTTCTAAAGCTTCACAGACAGCTAAAGCACCCAAGCCGGGCATACGTCCCACCATCTTTGGTGAATGGTTTCCATCGATATGTATGATAACACTGAAAGCCAGGGCAGAACCTGGGGGAGTGAACCATGCCCGCCCAGAACGGCCGCGACCCTCAGTTTGTTCGTTAGCAACTACTAAAGATAGATTTTTCGCTTTTTCGACAACCCAATTGGCTGCGATATCGTTGGTTGAACCCACACTTTCCAAATACTCGATGCGGCCAAGGGGAAGATCGGCGAGTGCTTTTTCCAGCGTAGATTGGTTCATAAGTATATTTTACTATGAGTGCGTGCAAGACATGTTTGCAATAGTCCTATTGTTTCTTCGGATTTATGCTTGCAACTATTGCAAAAGTAATTTAATTGTCTCTGGAATGATGGTTTTGGTGTTTTGTCTATAAAGAGATAACCTCTTGTGGTCTCTGATTCCTTCCCCCCCTACACCTGGGACTGGTGAATTAAGTGGATTTATCATTCCGTAGTTCCTTAATAAAACACAAGATTCACCACTCCACCACAACTCACGCTCTGGACGAATCCTCAACCCATATGATATACTCCCGTGGCTTTGGCGAGAAGAATTTATCCTCAGAGCGAAACTAAATCACACGCCTACCCGACCAGCATACGCGTACCGTAGAGAAAATACGGAAGTTTGCCGGGATGAAGGAGGCGGAGGAAAAACGCAAAGGAGTTTTATATGCCTAAAATTTCCATGAAGGCCTTATTGGAGAGCGGCGTCCACTTTGGGCACCGAACCCATCGTTGGAATCCCAACATGCGGCCTTATATCTTCACCGAACGAAACGGCATTCACATAATAGATCTACAACAAACTGTAAAAGCTCTCGGCGATGTTTACAAACTTGTGCGCGATAAAGTAGCCGAGGGTGGAACTATATTATTTGTAGGGACTAAACGACAGGCGGTAGATAACATTCAGGATGAAGCAGAGCGCTGTGGAATGCCATTTGTTACCGTGCGATGGCTGGGCGGGATGCTGACTAATTGGCGAACCATGCGTGAGCGTATTAGTGAGCTTGAGCGCCTAGAACGCATGCGTGAGAAAGGAGACTTTGAGCGTCTCACCAAGAAAGAAGGCCTTATGCTCACTCGTAAGATCGATAAGCTTGAGGCTCGCTTTGGTGGTATCCGTAAAATGCATGGCTTACCTGATTTGTTGTTTGTGGTCGACGTGCGACGTGAAGATACCGCCGTTCGAGAGGCCAACTTGCTCCAAATTCCTGTTGTTGCGATGGTTGATACGAACTGCGATCCGAGAAATATAGACCATGTTGTGCCTTCTAATGATGATGCTATTCGGGCGATCAAGTTGTTAGTTGCCCACATAGCTAGCGCTGTATTGGAAGGACGGGCAATGCGCGACGAATCTGACGAAGATGACTTTGTTCCTGTCGACGCTAAAGTCGATGAAGCAAAAGTGGAAGAACTTAGTGACGCTGACCTGTTAGGCGAAGCCACTCTCGCAAAAATGACTGCCCAAGCTGAGGTCGATGCTGTGGAAGCTGAAGCAACCGCAAGGTATCCCGAATCCTCGCAGGAAGAGATCGCCGAAAAGGAAAAGATGGAACAAGAAGAAAGCTCCAACAGCGATGCTGAAGCTAGCGTTGAAGGAGATGAAGAAGAAAGCTCCGACGGCGATGCTGAAGCTAGCGTTGAAGGAGATGAAGAAGAAAGCTCCGACGGCGATACTGAAGCTAGCGTTGAAGGAGATGAAGAAAAAACCACAGAGGCTGAGGACAAAGAGTGATGGCGGTATCCACAGAGTTAATTAAGAAATTACGCGAGAAAACTAGCGCCGGTGTTATGGATTGCCGTGAAGCTCTTGAGAAAGCTAACGGAGATTTCGATAAAGCTGCACTCTATTTACGTGAAAAAGGTTTAGAGAAGGTTGCCGAACGCGGTGAACGCGCGGTAACCGAAGGTGTGGTTGAGTTATACACCCATGGTGATGGCCGGGTTGGGGTAATGGTAGAAGTAAATTGTGAAACCGATTTTGTTGCCAGATCGGAAGGTTTTCGCAAACTTGCCCACGAACTAGCGCTGCAAATAGCGGCTGCCGCCCCCCGTTGGGTTAATGAAGATGACATTCCTGAGGAAATCATCGAGAGCCAACGGCAAGAAGCGCGTGAACTTGCTATAAAGGATGGCAAGCCAGAGGATATCATCGACAAGATAGTTGAAGGGCGGCTGAAAAAATTCAAAGATGAAACTTGTTTAATGCGCCAGTCTTATATACGTGATGATAAATTAACAATTCTAGACCTAATTAGTGACCATGTCGTTTCGCTTGGCGAAAACGTAGTAGTGCGACGACTTGCCCGTTGGGAACTGGGCGAAGATTTTGATTAAGAATCACCGAGGCCAACCATTAGGTTGGCCTTTTTTATTTCCCGAATTATAATTGCATATGAGGTGCTGATAAATGACTGATAACTTGAAATATAAGCGCATCTTGTTGAAATTAGGCGGAGAAGCTTTATCTGGAGAAGATGGCCAAGGGATTGATCCACAACGCGCCGTGGATATCGCTAATCGGGTGGTTAAAGTTCATGAAATGGGTGTTGAATTGGCAATCGTTATTGGCGCGGGTAACCTGTGGCGCGGTGTGATGGGTGAAGACCTTGGAATGGATCGCGCTACTGCCGATCATTTAGGTATGTTGGGTACCGTGATGAATTCGCTTGTCTTAATGGATGCTATTGAACGCGCTGGAATTGATACACGACTACAAACTGCAATTGAAATGCGCGAAGTCGCAGAGCTTTATATCCGCCGCAGGGCAATTCGCCACCTTGAAAAGAATCGTGTGGTGATCTTTGGAGCGGGAACAGGCAACCCTTATTTTTCGACTGATACTGCTGCAGCTTTGCGAGCTATGGAAGTTGGAGCCGAAGTTTTAATCAAAGCCACTAAGGTGGATGGGGTTTACGATTCTGACCCTAAAACAAATCATAAAGCGAAACGCTTTGATAATCTTACATATATCGAATTACTTAATCGGCGTCTAAAGGTGATGGATAGTACCGCGATTTCATTATGTATGGATAATGAATTACCTATATTGGTGCTTAACTTATGGAGTGAAGATGATTTACATAAGGCTTTAATCGGCGAGCAGGTTGGTACTTTGGTAGGAAATGGCCAAAAACACTGAGAAATTCGGCCAGCGACCTAGATTGATATGCGCTTGAATACACACTTTTTGGGGGAGATTGTACAAACAACTTTTTCGAATTCGGTGATAAAATTTAACAGTTATCAATTGTGAAGGTTCCCGAATTGAAATTTCTATTATTGTATTTACTCAAATATCAATAATACATTATCAAAAGGCAAGTCGGTAACTTCCATGCTCGTCTATCCCGATTTTTTTTAGAACAAAGGAGGCATTAAATGATAAACGATGCGCTGAGAGAAGCCGAAGAAATTATGAAGGCTTCCATTCAAGCGTTAGAAGATGATTTGGCTGCAATTAGGACCGGGCGAGCGGCACCAGCATTAGTCGAAAAAATACCAGTTGAGTATTATGGGCAGCCTACTCCTTTGTTGCAATTGGCCAGCATATCAGTTCCCGAACCTCGTTCATTATTGATCAAACCCTTTGATGCAGCTTCTTTGAAAGATATCGAGCGTGCAATACAAGTTTCCGATCTGGGATTGACCCCTAACAATGATGGTAAATCTATCCGACTAAATCTGCCGGCGCTAAACGAAGAGCGCAGGCGCGAATTGGTAAAAATCGTTAATAACCGACTTGAACAAGCACGCGTCTCAGTCCGTAATGTGCGCCGCGATTCGATAAAAGATATGCGTGAATTTGAGCAGGAGAAGTTGATTTCAATTGATGATCTCAAACGCGGGGAGGATGACACCCAAAAATTAACTGATGAATATGTTGAAGAAATCAACGTTATTGGGGACCATAAAGAAAAAGAGATCATGGAGGTCTAACCTCCCAGAAAATTGCGAGAGATGACCAGTGAGATGCAAGACCTTCCTGAGATTGTACCCACCCATATAGCCGTTATTATGGATGGTAACGGCCGTTGGGCGCGTTCACGCGGCTTGCCGCGTTTGGCTGGACACCGCGCAGGAACGGAAAATCTGCGCCGTGTCATCGAGGCCTGCGTGGAGTTTGGTGTCAAATATCTAACTATTTATGCTTTTTCAACCGAGAATTGGGACCGTCCTGAGGATGAAGTCAGCGGCCTGATGCGTATTTTCGAAGCCGTTTTTGATCGCGAGCTTGCTGAGCTGCACCGTCAGGGGGCGCAACTCCGGCATCTTGGACGCATGGAGGGGATTAGCCCATCTATGCAGCAAAAAATTCGAGAAGGGATAGAAATAACCAAGGATAATGATCAGCTAATCCTCAATGTGGCCTTCAACTACGGAGGGCGCGACGAAATCGTATATGCCATTCAAACCATGCTATCGGATGGGGTTAGTCCCGATGAAGTCACCCCTGAACTGGTCGACGACTATTTATTCACCGCAGGCATACCGGACCCAGATTTGGTTATTCGCACATCTGGTGAAAAGCGGATCAGTAATTTCTTGATTTGGCAGAGCGCCTATGCTGAGTGGGTATTCCCAGAAACCCTCTGGCCGGATTTTGGTCGCGAAGAATTGCTCAATGCCATCCGAGAGTTTTCCCAACGCGAGAGGCGTTTTGGGTTAGTAAACCGTAATTAACTGCAATATCTTATGCTCCTTCAGCGCGTACTCGTAGTAGTAGTCTTACTGCCATTTGGATTGGCGGCTATTCTTGCAGGCGATCTGTGGTTTGTTGCTATGATTACCCTAATCTTGGGACTCGCCGCAGCAGAATACGTGCAATTATTCCAAGCCGGCGGGTTGCAGCCCACCGGTTTATTGATTGTGGGGGGGGTAATATCAATTGTGTTAGTCCGTTACTGGAATGATTTCGAAGCCGATCAATGGTTGCTGCCTTTACTGGTTTTGCTCAGCATGATTTCCCACCTAATTGCTTATGAGCGCGGTCGAGACCAGGCTGCCACCGACTTCGCGGCAACATTGGGAGGTATCTTTTACATCGGCTTGCTGGGAAGCTTTTTCATACCATTGCGCTCTCTTCAGGATGGTGAGTGGTGGCTGCTGCTGATATTACCCGCAGTTTGGTTGGCTGATAGTGGAGCGTTTTTCATTGGCCGCCGATTTGGAACTCGTGCTTTAGTCCCGCGACTCAGCCCTAATAAGACCTGGGAAGGATATCTTGGGGGCATTTTGGTGGCCGTTTTAGGTATGCCGCTTTTAGTTTTGCTTTATCATAGCCTGGGTTTAAACCCCGATTTCCCCCTAGATCCTGGGAATGCAGCCATCCTTGGATTGGTGATGGGTGTTTTCCCAACTTTGGGAGATCTAGGCGAAAGTGTGATAAAGAGGCAGGTAGGAATCAAAGATTCTGGCTCATTGCTGCCCGGTCACGGCGGCGTTTTTGACCGAATTGACTCATGGTTGTGGGCAGTTGTAATTGGATACTTTTATATAGTATGGTTTTTTTAATTAACCTAACGTTGAGACCATTGGGTCATTTAATAGGAAATCTTTGTTAAATATCAATTACACAAATTTTAACGACAAAGTGAATGCCCAAATGTTTTTGAAATATGTTTCATGCTCGTGGGCATTCACCAAAGGAACTAACCGTTTTTGAACTTGAGGTTTAATTCTAAAAACAAACGGTTAGTTACATAAATCTAAAATACAGGAGAAAAAATTTATGGCTGAAACAAAATCTGAACGAAGCCTGGCGATGGACTTGGTACGCGCGACAGAAGCTGGAGCTTTAGGGGCGGGAAGATTTATGGGACGTGGAGATAAAGAGGGTGGTGATCAGGCAGCCGTGGACGGCATGCGTTACATGCTCAACAGGATTAAAATGACTGGTGTAGTAGTAATCGGGGAGGGCGAAAAGGATGAAGCTCCGATGTTGTTTAACGGTGAGGTGTTAGGCACAGGGGGGCATCCAGAATTGGATATCGCGGTTGATCCTATTGATGGCACCCGCCCCCTGGCCGAAGGTCGTCCGAACTCTATTGCCACTCTCTCAATCGCCCCGCGTGGAACCATGTATGATCCCGGCCCTTTTGTATACATGCACAAAATTGCTGTCGGTCCATTATGTAAAGGCGTAGTGGATATTGAGAAACCTGTAATCGATAATCTCAAAGCTATAGCTATACAGGTGGATAAAAAAGTTGAAGACCTAACAGTCGTGATCCTCGATCGGGAGAGACATTTGGATTTGATTGCTGAGATTCGCGCCTGTGGATCACGCATCCGTCTGATCCATGATGGAGATGTTGCTGGCGCCCTGATGACTACGCAGCCAGAATCGGGTATTGATGTGCTGCTGGGGATTGGCGGCACCCCTGAGGGCGTTTTAGCAGCCTGCGCCTTGCGAGCAGTCGGAGGCGAGATCCAGGGCAAGCTTTACGCCCGCAATGATGATGAACTCCAGCGCGGCAATGAAATGGGTTACGATTTTGATAAAATCTTGACAATGGATGATCTTGTGTCCTCGAATGATGTAATTTTTGCCGCCACAGGCATAACCGACGGCGAATTTTTGCGCGGGGTACAGTATTTCGGTGATGGCGCCCATACCGAAAGCTTCGTGGCGCGCGGCAAAACCGGCACGATAAGGCAAATTCAAGCCACCCATAGTCTGGATAAAATTAGGATGATCAATTCAAATGAGGAGAATTGACACGTATTAGGCTGCATGGTATCATTCGCCAACATATTCGATAGCCCCTGTGGTACTCTTATCCGGAGAGGTGGAGGGACCGGCCCTGTGAAACCTCGGCAACCGGAGCAAATCTTTATTTGCTCAAAGGTGCCAATTCCGGCAGAACCCAGTTCTGCAAGATGAGAGGGTAAATAACTGATATTTGATTGCCCTTTCACTGTGTGAAGGGGCAATTTCTTTTTTTTGGAGGAACGTATTATGAGCACAACATTCATGCAATCTCCGAAGCTGCTGTTTACTTCGGAATCTGTTACAGAAGGGCACCCAGATAAGATGTGTGACCAGATCAGTGACGGGGTTTTGGACGCCTGCCTCGAACAGGATCCGACATCCCGGGTAGCGTGTGAGACAGCAGTTAAAACCGGTTTTGTTTTACTTCTCGGCGAGATAACCACCCAAGCGCGCATCAACTATGATGAACTCGTACGAAAAGTGGTTGTGGATATTGGCTACGATGACAGCGCTAAAGGCTTTGACGGCAATACATGTGGGGTGCAGGTCGCCATTTCTCAACAATCCGGCGATATTGCCATGGGCGTGGATAAAGCGCTGGAAGCTAAAAGTGGCGAGATGACCGAAGATGAAGTAGAGGCGATTGGCGCTGGCGACCAAGGAATGATGTTCGGCTATGCTTGCAACGAAACACCTACTCTGATGCCAATGCCGATCTATTTGGCACACAATCTTGCGCGCCAATTGAGCAGTGTTCGTAAAAAAGGAGACCTTCCTTGGCTGCGTCCAGATGGAAAAAGCCAGGTGACCGTTGAATATGAATTTGGTAAACCAAAGCGTGTGGACACTGCTTTAATCAGCACCCAACACGCTCCGGATGTATCCCATGCGGAAATTCGGGAAAGTGTGATCGAACACGTCATTGTTCCGGTCTTGCCAGAGGATATGGTTGACGATAATTTGAAGATTTTTATTAACCCAACAGGCCGTTTTGTAACCGGAGGACCTTTAGGAGATGCCGGCCTAACGGGACGTAAGATCATCGTAGATACTTACGGCGGAATGGGCCGTCATGGCGGCGGGGCTTTTTCAGGCAAAGACCCTACCAAAGTTGACCGCTCAGCGGCCTATGCTCTACGCTGGGTGGCAAAGAATATCGTTGCAGCCGGATTAGCTGATCGCTGTGAGATTCAAGTTGCATATGCTATTGGCGTTGCTCGCCCACTCAGCATTAATGTTGAGACATTTGGTACGGGCACCATCTCGGATGAGAAGATCGCAGTTTTGGTAGATGATATCTTTGATCTGCGGCCTGGAGCTATCATTCGTGATCTTGGTTTACGAAAACCAATCTTTCGCCAGACCGCGGCATACGGACACTTTGGACGTGATGATCTGGACTTACCTTGGGAAAAAACCGAAAAGACGGATGCATTAAAACAGGCAGTTTAATAGACACGCTTAACTTTATTCAGTCTATTTTAAAACAAAAGTCCCGACCATTTGGCCGGGACTTTTAGTTTGGGGAAAATGACTTATGCTAGCTGTAAATGTGTGCTGAACTGTTCTACGATCTTCTGTTTTGGCCTATAGCCTGTCAGGCGGTCCTGAGCCTCACCGTCTTTAAAGACGATAAGGGTGGGCACTCCCATCACATGATACTGCATTGCAATATCAGGGCTGTGGTCGATATCTAACTTGACGACTTTTACGGAACTGCCCCAATCTTCTGCTAATTCATCTACAACTGGATCTAGCATTTTGCATGGACCGCACCATTCGGCGCCGAAATCTACCAATACTGGGGTTTCTGATTCTAAGACTTCACTCTGGAAATTTGTCTCATTGACTTCTATTGTATTGCTCACTTGTTCCTCCGGTTTGGATATTAGGGTTATCTTTTTGAATCGTACTTTTTAAAAATTTATTTGTCAAGCGGTTTTATGGAATATTATATTATTCTTATATTTGTGAGCTTGAAAACTGCTTTCATTGACGTTCAACCTGGCGCATGATAAAATCTCACCCGCTGGGCGCGTAGCTCAATGGTAGAGCAGTAGCCTTTTAAGCTATTGGTTGCAGGTTCGAGCCCTGCCGCGCTCACTCTACTGATGGGGGATACATTGCAATTCTTACCCCGTTCTCTTGCTTCGACCATCAATTTGAGGATTCGTCCAGCCAATTAACAAACTGTAGGATTACTATCAAAACTGTTATTCCAAAATTGAACAAGGGATGGTATCATTTGAGTAATACCATTAAAGTAAACTGATGGTGTATAATCTATGTCTAATGGTGCATCAAACAAGGATGACTAAAGTATTAGTTATTGAAGACGTTCCTGAAAGCGCTCAGCTCGCTAAGAGACTCTTGAACGCGCAAAATTATGACGTCTTATTAGCGGCTAATGGGGGTGATGGGCTCGAAATGGTGCGAGAACATAATCCGGATGTTATCTTGCTGGACCTGGGTTTGCCGGATATAGACGCGGATATGCTCGCTTTAAAATTGTGCGTAGAAATTGATGAGGCAAACACTCCGGTGATTGTGGTTAGCGCCTGGCCGGAAATTGAAGTCCGCCGCATGACGGAGGCTTACTGTTTTAAGACCTATCTTACTAAACCTTATAACGTGGATAAATTTACCCAAACCGTTAGCTCATATGTGAACTAGCCTTATTTTGCTGAAAAAGATTTCACTAGACTATTCCCCAATCAGGAGAATAGTTTTTCGTTTTAAATATCAGGCACACCTTATTCTATATCTATTTTCATCCGCGAATATCTGAGAATATTATTCAATAGTTATGACCATTAGATTTAATAAGAAATTCCAATTCTCAAACACCCAAGTGCTTGATTATTATTTCTTTACGGGGAATAATAACCTAAATAAATTTCTACATTTGTCGCTGTCACACCTATCCGGAACCACGCGTGAATAAATCCATTCAGATTGAAAATGCCCCCAATAAGATTTGGCCCATTCACGGGTGGATTGGTTTGGGCCTGGTGATCGTTTTTTGGACGCTCAATTGGTCTCTGGCCGGTCTACGCACACAATGGGGCTTTTTCCCCTTATGGCTGGGGTATTGCCTCACAGTGGACGCACTGGTTTTTGTGCGTAAGGGCAGTTCTCTGTTGACCCGCAGCCTCTCTAAATATGCGGGGCTTTTCCTGATTTCTGCACCGGGGTGGTGGCTCTTTGAAATCCTCAACCTGCGTACTCAGAATTGGATTTATGATGGCCGAGAATATTTCACCGATTTCGAATATTTTATTCTGGCCTCAATCAGCTTTTCAACTGTCATGCCCGCGGTCTTTGGCAGCGCGGAATTGGCCAGTACCTTCGGCTGGATTAAACACATCAAAAAAGGGCCGCGTTTTGGTTCCGAACCCATGACTGTGTCTATTGTTTTTGTAGAGGGATTATTAATGTTATCCATGCTGTTAGTTTGGCCCCGAATTTTCTTTCCGCTGATGTGGCTCTCAATCTATTTCATCATTGAGCCTGTGAATGTCTGGTTGGGAAACACTTCGCTGGTTAGACATACCTCCAATGGAAATTGGCGGCCGGTATTTTCCTTGTGGGTGGGTGGTTTGATGTGTGGATTTTTCTGGGAAATGTGGAATTTTTATTCTTACCCCAAATGGGTTTACCAAATACCTTTATTAGATTTTGCGCATGTTTTTGAAATGCCGTTATTAGGCTATGGTGGTTACATACCTTTCGCGATGGAATTATTTGCTCTCTATCATTTGGTAAATAGATTCACTTCTAAAGAGAGCAATCAAAACTATCTTCAGTTATCCTCAGGGGATGGTTGATCATTCGCGATGCGTTCCGCTTCAGCAAGGTCTTCAGAGGTGTTGATGTTGAAGAAGGATTTTAAACCAGGGTCATATTTCTCGACCTCGGCACGTTCTACAAAGCGGATATCTACCTGATCGAAAAAACTGATCACCCTTCTTTGGCCCCCTTCAATCGCATTTCTTATCGGTTCTAAACAGGTCTTTTTATATACTGCCCGGAAGGGTTCGATGAATTCTTTAGGATTAAGACGCGGTATGGCTGCATCATGTTCAGGGGCGAGATCTAATAAATATTTGAGTAATGCGCGGTTGATGAAAGGCATATCACAAGCCAGGACTAAGCAGTATTCGTGGGAGGCATGGTAAATGGCGGAATACAATCCCCCCAGCGCGCCAACATCCTTATAGATATCCTCAAAGATGGGTAAACCGAATTGCTTGTAGGATTCTGGTCGATTGCTTATGATGATGCTTTCGTCTCCGAGACCATCAATTTGCTGCAAAACATACTGCGTCAGAGGCGCACCCATAAAAGGCACCAAGCCTTTATCTTGGGACATGCGCGTGGATTTACCCCCAGCCTGGATGACAACACTAAATTTTATTGACATTTGGATAAGCCTTTTTAAATTACAGCCTGATTTTATCAGATAAAGATTTTTCTCAAGATATCCAATCGACAAATGCTGCGAGAGTGAAAAAAGCAATCTAGGATGTGCCCGACTTGACAGCGCTCGTGCCCTCAAGTACAATCTTCCAACCCTGAAATCGGGGCCTGTGGCGCAGTTGGGAGCGCGCATCAATCGCACTGATGAGGTCGCGGGTTCGAATCCCGCCAGGTCCACAAGTGCCACAGTAAACGTAAATCAGGGGCCCATAGCGCAGCTGGGAGCGCGCCACAATGGCATTGTGGAGGTCGTGGGTTCGATCCCCACTGGGTCCACCTACAATTGAATAGCTTAAGTTACAGCAGGAGTAGTAGACCTTCTGCCAGCGAGCCGGGTAAATAATGTGAAAGCCCGGAATTGTGCCCGCAGAGCACAGCGTAAGCTAAGCTTACCTGATCAAACTCGCCTGCTCGCCCAACCACATTTGGGCAAACTTCGCCAGCGAACGGAAAAAACCTAGTAATTGGCGACGGGAAACGCCCGTTAGCGCGTACCTGAGTTGGCCTGATTATTTTTCAGGCAAACAGGGTGGTACCGCGAAGCGCCCCTTCGTCCCTGTATGGCGGAGGGTGTTTTGTTTAATTAGTCGTTTAGTCTGGTAGTCTAAGAGTCAATTACCAAATAGGCTTCTACCATAAAAGGTTACGACTACCTGACTAGAAGACAATTTGATAAACTGACTAAATAAAAGGAGGTACGTGATGAATAATTGCATAGTATTCCAAATTTGGAGTGTGCGGGGCCTTCTCGCGCGCCGCCTTATTGGGCTTCTCTATCCTCATCCCCAACTCAATACCTAGAGAACTCAGGAGTAGAAATAATGAATGAAAAATACAACCCGGCAGATATTGAACCAAAATGGCAGGAAAAATGGGAAGCCGACGGGTTATACCACGCCGATATCGACCCTGATCGCCCTAAGTATTATGCCCTCACCATGCTGCCCTATCCTTCAGGAGAACTGCACATTGGGCATTGGTTTGCAATGACGCCTTCAGATGCTCGCGCCCGCTACCTGCGCATGAATGGCTACAATGTGATGTTTCCAATTGGTTTTGATGCGTTCGGCTTACCCGCCGAAAACGCGGCCATTAAGCGTAACATTCATCCCAAGAAGTGGACGTATCAAAACATTGAAAGGATGCGCGTCCAGCTACGCACCATGGGCGCAATGTGGGATTGGCGGCGGGAAGCTGTTTCTTCTGACCCCGAATACTATCGCTGGTCGCAGTTTTTCTTTTTGCAGCTCTATGAAAATGGCCTGGCCTATCGCAAAGACGCGGCTGTAGACTGGTGCCCCAATTGCAACACTACTCTGGCGCGTGAGCAGGTATGGGGGGAAGATCGCTTATGCGAGCGCTGCCAAACTCCGGTAATTAAGAAACAATTGGAGCAGTGGTTCTTCAAAATTACCAAATATGCTGAAGAATTGCTCAACTTTGACCAGATCGACTGGGAGGAGCGAGTGCGCTTACTGCAAACCAACTGGATAGGACGTTCGGAGGGCGCCAGTGTTGTATTCAGAACCGAGCAAGGTGACCCCTTGGAAGTATTCACCACCCGTCCCGATACGTTGTGGGGGGCTACATTCATGGTGTTGGCCCCTGAGCATTCTTTGGTGTTGAAAATCACCGCGGAGGAACAGCACGATACAGTGCATGACTATATCGAGCAAGCCTCCCGGCAAAGTGAGATAGAGCGCGAAGCAACCGATAGGGAGAAAACCGGCGTGTTTACCGGCGGTTACGCCATAAATCCGGTAAATGATGAGAAGATTCCCATCTGGATAGCCGACTATGTTCTATCGAGCTACGGGACTGGAGCCATAATGGCAGTTCCGGCGCACGATGAGCGTGATTTTGAATTTGCCCGAAAATACGACCTGGAAGTGCGTCCGGTGATCCAGCCCGAAGATTTAGAGCCTTTGGATGGTGAAAGCATGGGAACCTCGGTGGTAGCCTATGGCTCTATGATAAATTCTGGAGAAATGACGGGCACACCAGCCGATCAAGCCATACCTTCTACGATTGCTAATCTCGAAAAGAATAAGACTGGAAAGGGGGCGGTCAACTACCGCATCCGTGATTGGTTGATCTCCCGACAACGCTATTGGGGTACTCCCATACCGATGGTTTATTGTGAGACCTGCGGCGTTCAGCCTGTGCCTGAAGACCGGCTCCCTGTAGAACTGCCGGATGACATCGAATGGCGCCCCACGGGAGAAAGCCCACTCAAATTCCACCCCACCTGGAAACACACTACCTGCCCGAATTGTGATGAGCCCGCGGTACGTGAGACCGACACAATGGATACCTTTATGTGCTCCTCTTGGTATCACGCGCGCTACTTAAGCCCAGATTACCATGATGGTCCTTGGGACCCCAAAGAATATGATTACTGGATGCCGGTGGATACCTACACAGGAGGCATAGAGCATGCCACCATGCATTTGATATACACGCGTTTCTTCCATAAGGCTCTGCGTGATATGGGCATCACAGAAGGCAACGAGCCGATGCTGCAATTGCGCAATCAGGGCATCGTATTGGGAGAGGATTCGGAGAAAATGTCCAAGAGCCGCGGCAACGTGGTCGCCCCGGATAAATTGGTCGAAGCATATGGAGCGGATGTTGTGCGTGCCTACTTGATGTTCTTCTCGCGTTGGGACCTGGGTGGACCGTGGGACAGCCAGGGAATCGGAGGCGTAGTCCGCTGGATGCGAAGGGTGTGGGCACTCTTCACCGATGAAACCCCAGCACACGAGGAACCAACCGAAGATGTGAAACGCAGCCTACGCCGCAAAGTGCATCAAGCCGTGCGCGCGGCGACAGGTGACTTTGAAAAATTTGAATTCAATACCATCATATCAGGGCTGATGGAATTGCTGAATGAGATGTATCGGGCGCGGAAAGCGGGTGGGGTTGGCTCCTCCGAGTGGGAAGAAGCCCAAGACATTTACCTGCGTTTATTAGCCCCAGTTGCCCCGCACATTTCCGAGGAATTGTGGGAGCGTTTGGGCAAACCGTATTCTGTGCATACCCAAGCCTGGCCCAAGGTTGATGAAGATGCTGCCGCGGAGGAGATAATCACTCTGGTTGTGCAGATCAATGGCAAGCTGCGTGATCGTATCACGGTACCGGTTGGTTTGAGCAAAGAAGATGCGCAGGCTAAAGCCCTGGCCAGCGAGGTTGTGCAGAAATTCATGGACGGCAAAGAACCGAAAAAGGTGATCGTGGTTGAGGGGAAATTAGTGAATATCGTAATTTAGGGTTTAATTGCTAAAACAACAAGTAGGGGCGAGGCATGCCTCGCCCCTATAATCTAAATAAAAAAGGCGGACAGGAAATCGTTCGCCTCCTGAGTTTTTGTCTGTATTGTTGAACCAGATCATCATTTTATTGTCGGATTTCAGGGATATTATATTTCTCACGAATTTCCTTTAGGATCGGGATATATTCAGGATTTGCTGGGAGGATGGCTCCCAATAATTTCTATTCTCTCACAATTTTTTCTTTATTAATTACTTTTGTGGGAAGATTTGTATTATAATAGGGTAGAACATTTGTTTTTATCCACCTTGAACATCGAGAGTTTGGAGACAAGATGAGTTTAGATACTTTAATTGCTATTATCGCGATATTATTTGCGGTATATCAAATCATGCCTGAAAGGAGAAAACTGGATTTACAACTTAAACTTCATCGTATCCATATAATTTTTACACTAATCATTTTCATTCTTTCAAATATATTAATATTCTTCGACCTGGGGGAATTTGCATACATATCGGTTTTAATTTATTTTGGGTTAATTATTTTTAGTCTGAGGAAAGATGATCTGGATATAACTCAAATGTCTAAATTTGGTAATTTAATTCAGGAGTTATTTATAGAAAAGCGTTATTATGAAATAATCTCGATAATTAATTCGTATTTAGATGAAATTATTAGTATTCGTAATCAATTAACAGAGAATGATGACCGAGAAAAATCAGCTATAGATCGTATTTTTAGATTGATTTCATCAGAGATATTTATTATAAAGGTGTTTGAAATTAACCCTATTTTTGGCCTAAGGTTAACCAAGAAAGATATAAGAGAAGCACCTCAAATTAATGATATTTTATTAACGAAACTACTTATTACAAAGGGAAGTCCATTACATAGAGAAATTAGGATGTATTTAAATCACTCAACTCTTAATGATGAAACACCTATTCTGAATTATTATTTTTCGGACGTTGATACCTCTATTCGATTAGCTGTTTGGCGTCCATTAGGAAATATAATGTTTAGAATCTTTCGAGAACATTACAAACTAATTGAAGGAGATGAATACAATCATAGTGTGGGAGATTTTGATGAGCATGGTAAATGGATAGACCCAATTTTCCTAGGTATAATTTTCTTTGAATTAATGGTCAAGTCCGGATTACATCAAGGGAAAAATTGGCATATGGAGCTTTATTATTTTCCTAAATTTGTGGACGCTATTGTTAAAAATTATAATCCACACCCGTTATTTTCTGACCTAAATGCGGAATGGCCAACTAAATACAGTTATTTCTTATGTTAATTCAGACATTTAGTGCAACGAATGAGGAGATAAAATCATTCGTATGCGAAAAGAAAAATATCTACACC